>DAINRU010000025.1:0-28907 GCA_036741695.1 Vulcanimicrobiota bacterium | reverse complement strand
GCCTCCGCGGATCTGCGCAATGCCTCGGCAGCGGTGCAGCAGATCCAAGCGCAGATAGCGCTGACCAACGTCACCGCGCCGTTCGACGGCATCGTGACCGCGCGTGACGTCGATCCCGGCACGCTTGCCTCTCCTGGCACGCCGCTCGTGCAGGTGTCCCAACTCGATCCCGTCTTCGTCGACGCGGGTGTCTCGGGTGACGACCTCCAGTACGTCCGGGTGGGAACGCCTGTCGAGGTGCGGGTGAACAACATTCCGGGGCGCATCTGGCACGCAAGCGTGGCGTATCTCAACCTTGCCGCGCTGCCGGGCTCGCTCACCTATCAGGCCCGCGTCCGGGTGGCCAATCCTGACCTCGCGCTGCGGGGCGGCATGGTCGCCACCGTCTCGTTCGAGCGCACGCGCAAGGCGAACGTGCTCTTGGCTCCTCGTGCCGCCGTTTTCCAGACCGATACTGGCTATTCGATGTTCATCATCCAGGACGGCAAAGCGGCGACCGTTCCGGTCGACCTTGGCCTATCGAACGACCAAGAAGCCGAAGTATCCGGGCAGGGCATCAAGGCCGGGGTCATGGCGATACTCAACCATTCCGTGTTGTTGCAACCCGGAACTCCCGTTCAGCCGCTTCCCGCCGGTGGTGGCCCGCCGCAAGCTAAGTCCGGCGCCAAGAATGGCGCCTGAAGGGTCGCAAGGCGGATCTGACGGTTCGCGCACGAGCTGATGTTCACCAAGTTCTTCATCACCCGGCCCATCTTCGCTTCCGTGCTGTCGGCGGTCGTGTTGCTGGCCGGCGTCATCTCGCTGCCCACGCTGCCGGTCGCGCACTATCCGAACATCGCGCCGCCGCAGATCTCGGTCGATTCAGAATACATCGGGGCCAACGCTGAGGCGGTCGAGGCCTCGGTCACCAACCCGCTCGAACAGGCCATCAACGGCGCGGAGGGGCTCCGCTACATCTCGTCGACCAGCGGCGACGACGGTTCCAGCAGCATTGTCGCGACCTTCAACTTGAATCGCGATCCCGATCGTGCCCTGTCCGACGTCCAGAACCGGGTGAGCACGGCTGCGGGCGTGCTGCCGGCGCAGGTCAACCAGACCGGCATTTCGGTGACGAAGAACTCGAGCACGTTCATCATGGCGATCGCGCTCACGTCGACCAATCCGAAATACGACAGCATCTTCATGAGCAACTACGTCGACCGCTACGTCACCGGCGCGCTCAAACGCGTCCGCGGGGTGGCCAACGTCATCGTCTTCGGCGAGCGCAAGTATGCCATGCGCTTGTGGCTCGACCCGAACAAACTGCAAGCCTACGGGCTCACCGCCGATGACGTCACCACCGCCTTGAGCCAGCAAAACGTCCAAGTCGCGGGCGGCGCGATCGGCCAGCCCCCAGCGCCGAAGGGTCAGGCGTACGAATACAAGGTGCGCGTGGCCGGGCAATTGGCGACCCCGATGGAGTTCGCCAATATCGTCGTCAAATCAGGCCCCGGGTATCTCGTGCGCGTCTCCGACGTCGGCCGGGTAGAGCTTGGCGCTGAGAACTACGCCGCCAACCTGTATTTCAACGGGAAAACCGCCGTCGGCCTTGGTGTCTTGCAGTTGCAAGACGCCAATTCGCTCACCGTCTCCAAGGGCGTGCGCGCCGCGATGGATCAGCTGTCGAAGCAATTCCCCTCCGGGATGACGTACAAGGTCGCCTTCGACTCCACCGTCTTCGTCAATGAATCGATCAAAGAAGTCCTCAAGACTCTCATCCTCGCGATCTGCCTGGTCATCTTGACGATATTTGTCTTCCTGCAAGACTGGAAGACGACGATGATCCCGGCGATCACGATACCCGTGTCGTTGATGGGCACGTTCGCGCTGCTCAAAGCGTTCGGCTTCTCCATCAACGTCTTGACCCTGTTCGGCCTGACGTTGGCCACCGCGCTCGTGGTCGACGACGCGATCGTGGTGATCGAGAACATCGTCCGCTATATCCAAGAGCACAAGATGAACCCGGTCGAAGCGGCGCCCCTAGCTATGCAGGAGATCGCGAGCGCGGTCGTCGCCACGTCACTGGTCTTGCTTGCGGTGTTCGTCCCGGTCGCCTTCGTGCCCGGGGAGACGGGCGAGCTCTACAAGCAGTTCGCGCTCACCATCGCGTCGACGATCACCATCTCGGCGTTCACTGCCTTGACGCTGGCGCCCGCGCTGGCCGCGATCATGTTGGAAAGCGGGGAGACCAAACACGGCTGGCTCATGCAACGGATCGGCGCCTTCATCCAGCGGCTGCGAGCCGGATATGCCAGGCGCTTGCCGGTCATCCTGCGGCACCCGCTGATCGTCTTGGGGATCTTCGCCGGGCTCTTGTGCTTGACGGTGGTCATGTTGCGCATCGTCCCGACGGCGTTCGTCCCCGATGAGGACCAAGGCTACTTCATCGTCATCGAACAGGGACCACCAGGCGTGTCGCTGCAGTACACAGACGGCATCATGAGGGGCGCCTACCAGGTGCTGCGGTCGGAGCCGGACATTCTGGACGTCTTCAGCGTGTCGGGGTTCAGCTTCACCGGCGTCGGATCGAATAACGGCATCGCGTTTTGCTTGCTCAAGCCGTGGGGCGAGCGCAAGAGGCGCGACCAATCCGCCCAGGCCATCGAAAACCGGTTGAACGGGAAGTTCATCGGCATCACCGGCGCGGCGATTTTCGCGTTCAACCCGCCCGCCTTCACCGTCGGGAATATCAGCGGCTTCGATTTCGAACTCGAAGACAAGGCGAACCTCGGCCTCCCCGCGCTCGCGGCCGCGACTGGGCTCATCGAGTACAAGGCCAACACCAACCCTGCGCTCACCTCGGTGTTCACCACCTTCCGCACCGATAGCCCCCAGGTCGAGCTCGACATCGACCGCAGCGCGTTGCAATCCGCCGGGGTGAAGCTGGGCGACGTTTTCGACACCTTGCAGACCATGCTCGGCTCGGATTACGTCAACAACTTCACCTACCAGAACAATTCGTATAAGGTGTTCGTGCAGGCTGACGCGCCCTATCGCGCGCAGATCGACGACCTGCGACTGATGTACGTCCGCTCGAGCAGTGGCAACCTCGTGCCGCTCACCGCGTTCATGACCGTGTCGCACACGCTTGGGCCCCCACAGATCACGCATTACAATCTGTTCCGCTCGGTGGAGTTCAGCGGCAACGCCAAGCCCGGGTACTCCTCGGGTCAAGCCATTTCGGCCATGCAGGACGTGGCCAAGCAAGTGCTCCCGTCGGGCATGGGCTATGAGTGGACGGGGGTGTCGTTGGATCAGATCGAGGCGGGTGCCGTCACGGTCCTGATCTTCGGCCTCGCCGTGGTCTTCGTGTTCTTGGTGTTGGCTGCGCAATACGAAAGCCTGGTCGACCCGCTCATCATCATCATGGCCGTGCCCTTGGCCATCTTGGGCGCGTTGACAGCCGTGTGGCTGCGCGGTCTGCAAGACGACATCTACACGCAGATCGGGCTCGTCATGCTGGTCGGATTGGCGACGAAGAACGCCATCTTGATCGTGCAGTTCGGCAACCTCCTGCGCAAGCAAGGGGTCCCGGTAGCCGAGGCCGCAGTGCAGGCGGCGAAGACGCGATTGCGCCCGATCTTGATGACGTCGTTTGCCTTCATCTTCGGCATCATGCCGCTTGTCTTTGCGAGCGGCGCCGGAGAGGCCGGACGTCATTCCATCGGCACGGCGGTCGTCGGCGGCATGCTCGTGTCGACCTTGCTCAACTTGTTCCTCATCCCGCTGCTCTACGTGCTCATCGCCGGCGCAGAAGAGCGCTTCCACCAGCGCAGATCCAAGCGCTCCGGCGAGGCACAGCACGAGGCCGCCTCGCGCTAAGGCTCACAAGTCGCAGCGGAATTGCAGCCACAGAAATGTCGTAACGGACCTGTAGGTGGGTTCCGCGCTTGTATTTCCTAGCGCGTCGCCATCGCGGCATGCCGCGCGAGCCCTGCGAGCTCGGCCGCATCTCGGGCGCCGACAAAGGCGTCCACATAGGGCAAAGATGCCTGCATCCCACGCGCTGTCGGTGTATAGCCGGGCGTACCTTCGAGCGGATTGACCCAGATCACGCCTGCGCTGCGCCGGTGGATCTCGCGCATCGCGCGCTCGAGCTGGCGGACGTCACCGACGTCGAGCCCGTCGCTATAGATAATGGTGACTGTCTCATCGCTCAGGCATCGCGCGCCAAAAACGTGCACGAACTCTGCAAGGCTGGTGCCGATCCGGGTTCCCCCGCCCCACGCCTCGCCCACATCGCTCAGGCGGTGCTCTTGATGGCGCGCAGCTTTGCGCAGTTGGAGCGTCACCTCACGCAGCTGCGTGCTGAAGAGGAAGACATGTGTGCGGCGCGAGCGCTGTGCGAGAGCGTAAGCGAACTCGAGCATGAGCGCGCCATGCGCCGACATAGAACGGCTCCCGTCGATAAGAAGCACGAAGCGCGGATTGCGTAACGGGTTGCGCAGAAAGCGCAAGGCGACGAGGTCGCCGCCCGTGCGCAGGCTCGCGCGCAACGTCCGCCGCATGTCGAAGCGCGGGCCGACCGGATGCGGCTTCCAGCGGCGCAGGCGCCCAAGGCGCACGCTTGACACGAGGCGGCTCGCCTCTGCGAGACGCTCGCGCACGGCTGTCGCGTCGATCCTCGGCGGCTCGGCCGCGCCCGCCTGTGGGCTGTATCGCGCTCGCAGCGCCTGCCAGCCTGCCGTATCGGAGGGCGACTCGTCCACGGCCTGCAGCTCTCCCGCGGTGCCTGTTCCTTGGGCGTCGGTCTGCGTCGCCGCCTGCGCGCCTGTGAGGCGCTCACCGCCCTGCTGCGCGCTGTCGTCAGATCGCTCGCGGGCGCGCCCGCGCGTGTGACGGGGCGCGTACATCGACTGCCGTGCGCCGCGCTCGGGGTGCAGGAAGAACGCGTCGAAGGCGGATTCGAAGATGTCAAGCTCTTCGGGCTTCGTGCAGACGGTGAGACGCAAAGCGCTGCGAAAGCGCCGCGGGTCGGCGATGCCGACGAGCTCCACCGCCCGGAGCGCATCCCGTGCTTCGGCGTGACCGACACAGAAATGGAACTCACTGCGCAGCCAGGAGCAGAAGTCGATGATGTTGGCGCTGAGCGCGCCCGCTCGGGGCATGTCCCTCCTCGAGCGTCAGCCGCGACGCGCGCGCACGGTGCCCAAGCCGTAGTCGGTCTCAAAAGGTTTGGGCGCATCGCCTTCTGCGCCGGCGAGCAGGGGCGCATAGCGTTCGGCCTGAGCGGCCAGCAGTTCCCAGTCCTCGTGCAGTTTGAGGATACAGCCATGGGTCTGCTCGATCGTGCGCGGGTCGAGCACCTCGCGGTGGAGCTGCATGAGCGCCTTCGCCCAGTCCAGGCTCTCAGCGATCCCCGGCACCTTTTGGAACGGCTGCTCGCGCAGAAACTCCATGAAGCGCGCGATCTGCTCGGCCAAGCGTGCGTCGATCTCCGGCAGGCGTGCGCGCAAGATCGCTACCTCTTGCTCGCGGCTGGGATACCCGAGCCACAGATACAAGCAGCGCCGCCGCAGCGCGTCGGACAGCTCGCGCGAACGGTTGGAGGTGAGGATCACGGTCGGCCGATGCGTGGCGCGGATCGTGCCCACCTCGGGGATCGTCACCTGGAACTCGCCGAGCACCTCGAGCAAAAACGCTTCGAAGGCCTCATCGGCGCGGTCTACCTCGTCCACGAGCAACACGGGTGAGCGCTGCTGGGTGATCGCCTCCAAAAGAGGCCGGCGCAGCAAGAACTGCTCGCTGAAGATCTGCGCCTCGCGCGCTTCGACCGGCGTGCTCTCATTCTCGGTCAAGCGGATGCGCAAAAGCTGCTTGGGGTAGTTCCATTCATACAGCGCGGTCGCGGCGTCGAGCCCTTCGTAGCACTGCAGCCGGATGAGCTGCGTCTGGAGCACCTCGGCGAGCACCTTGGCCGTGTCGGTCTTGCCGACGCCGGCAGGTCCTTCGACGAGCAACGGTTTCTCGAGCCCGAGCGCAAGTTCGAGGGCGGTCGTCAGTTCGGCATTGGCGATGTAGCCGGTCGCGGCGAATCCTTCGCGGATGCGGTCTGCGATCACGAAAGCTCTGCGGGCGTGAGAAAGCGGTCCGGATCGGCGGCAAACGCTGCCTGACAGCCCGGGCTGCAGAAGAAGAAGGTCAGGCCGCTGCGCTCGGTTCGGTACCGCGCCGTCGCTATCTCCACGTCCATGCCGCAGACGAGATCGGTGGCGAGAGCCGGCGTCTCATCTGCCACGGCCGGCGCCTGTGCGATGATCTCGGCGAGGATCGACACCGCCACTTCCGGCGCGCTGCGCGCTCCGATGTCGATGCCGACCGGATTGCGGATCGTGCTCAAGCACTCGTCGCTCAGACCCGCCTGGGCGAGCACGCCGCGCACCGTCGCGGCGCGCTTGCGGCTGGCCACGAGCCCGACGAACGGCCCGCTGGGCCCGGCGAGCACCATCTCAAGCGCGCGCTCGTCGTAGTGTCCTTGCGACGCCACCACGACCGCCAGCCTCGCGCGCGCACCGGCGTCGAGCTTTTCCAAAAACGCGCCAAGGTCGTCGAGCGCGACGACGCGCGTTTGGCCCAACGCCTCGACGTCGCGCAACTCCTCGCTCGCGACGACTCGAACGACCTCGAACTCGAGCGCGGCGACGGCCATGCGCGCCAGCGCATCTGCGACCGGGGTGAACCCGACGACGATCAAGAGCCGCGGCGGCACGTGCGGTTCGAGGTAGACGTCGACAGCGCCATTGCTGGCGCAGCCCATCGGTACGCTGATACGT
Source organism: Vulcanimicrobiota bacterium (assembly GCA_036741695.1). Taxonomy (GTDB): domain Bacteria; phylum Vulcanimicrobiota; class Vulcanimicrobiia; order Eremiobacterales; family Eremiobacteraceae; genus JAFANK01. Next base: position 22,095 of record DAINRU010000025.1, on the reverse strand, counting down.
TCGGCAGCCGCCGCGCCGTCCGTGTCTGCCGTATCGTCTGGACGGATCTGCAGCAGACGCGGTTTGCCGGCGCGCATGGCGAGTAGCGCGTGGCGGCGGACGATATCACGCGAACACGAACCACCGACGAATCCTTCCATGCGCCCGTCCGCGTGCACCACGGCACGATCGCCGAGGTGCGAGCTCACGGGCGACCGCCGGGCGACCACCGTCGCCACCGCAAACGCGGCGCGGTTTCGCTCGAGCTCCGCTAACCTATCGAAGAACTGCATCCCTGCTCCCGCGACCGCTCGCGCGGCCGCCGCACGTCCTCTACGTCAGCTTGGCCTTGATGTTGGCGAAGGTCGTGCTGATGATGCGCTTGGCCTGCGCATCGAGCACCCGGCCGCCCACCGTCGCCACCGGCCCGCGCATGGACGCCGTGGCCGAATAATCGAGTGACGTCGTACCGTCGCCATTATCTTTGACATCGGCACCGGCGAGCAGGTCCACCACGCTCCCGAAGCCGCCGCCCGAGATCTTGAGATCCATGTGATTCTGGTCGGCCGAAGGTGCGAGGGCGATCTTGAAGGCGAACTTCCCGCTCACCGGTCCCACCGCGACCTTCACGGTCGCGTCGAAGTTCTGCGGATCGTTGACCTTCGAGTCGATAACGTCCGGCAAGCAGGAGGCAACCTTGGCCGGGTCGTTGATGAACGCCCAGACCTTCTCTTTGCTTGCCGGCACGATCTCTTGGCCTTTGAACGCCAGGTCCACGTCAGCACCTCACGCCTTGGCTGTCGTCGCTTCGGCATCGCGGATGGCCCGCCACACCTTCTCGCGGGTGAGCGGCATATCGATATGCCGGATGCCCAAGGGAGACAGCGCGTCGATCACCGCGTTGACGAACGCCGCGGGCGAGCCGACGTTGGGGCTCTCGCCCACACCCTTCGCGCCGAAGGGGTGATGCGGGCTCGGCGTCACCGTCTTGTCCGTCTCCCAGTGCGGCGTTTCCAGTGCGGTCGGCACGAGGTACTCGGTGAAGTTGGTGTTGAGGCAGTTGCCGTCTTTGTCGTAGCCGATCTCCTGCATGAACGCGATGGCGAATCCTTCGGTCAGCCCGCCATGGATCTGCCCCTCGACGATCATCGGGTTGATGATCGTGCCGCAATCGTCGATGGCCAAAAAGCGCCGCACGTTCACCGAGCCCGTGTCTTTATCGACGTCGACGACCGCGATGTACGCCCCGAACGGGAACGTCATGTTCGGGGGATCGTAGTAGTAGGTCGCTTCGAGACCCGGCTCTGTGCCGGGTGCGGGATTCGTGTACGCGGCGAACGCGATCTGGGCCATGGTGACGCTCTTTTGGGGTGCGCCCTTGACCTGGAACTTGTAATCTTTCCATTCGACGTCGGCCTCGGCGACCTCGAGCAGATGCGCCGCGATGATGCGCGCCTTGTCGCGGATCTTACGCGCCGCCATGGCGATGGCCGCGCCCGCGACCGGCGTGCTGCGGCTGGCGTACGTTCCTAAGCCATAGGGAGCCGTGTCTGTGTCGCCCTCTTCGACCAGGAATTTTTGCGGATCGAGCCCGAGCTCTTCGGCGACGATCTGCGCCCAGGTCGTCTCGTGGCCTTGGCCCTGAGCCTTCGTGCCGGCGCGGATGATCCCAGAACCCGTAGGGTGGATGCGGATCTCGGCGCTATCGAACATCTTGAGACCCATGATGTCGAAGTGCTTGCTCGGCCCGGCGCCCACCACTTCGGTGAAGGTCGAGATGCCGATGCCCATGAGCTCGCCGCGCTTGCGCTTCTCGGCCTGCTCGCGTCGCAAATCGTCGTAGCCGATCTGCTTGAGCGCCTTCTCCAAGGTCGGGCCGTAGTCGCCACTGTCGTAGACGAACCCGAGCGGCGACTTGTACGGGAACTGATCCTTGCGGACGAAGTTCTTCAAGCGCAGCTGCGCCGGGTCCATGCCGAGCTTGTTCGCCAGGATGTCCATGCTGCGTTCGATCGCGTAGGACGCCTCAGTCACGCGGAAGGAACAGCGATAGGCGATGCCGCCCGGTGCCTTGTTCGTGAAGTACGCGTCGAGATCGGTGAACGCGACTGGGAAGTCGTACGATCCGGTGCAGATGCCGAACATGCCGGCCGGATACTTGGTCGGGTCGGCAGCTGCGTCGAACGCTCCATGATCGGCCGTCGTCGAGACTTTGAGCGCGGCCAGCTTGCCGTCTTTGCTGGCGCCGATCTCCACGTCCATGTGGTAGTCGCGCGCGAATCCAGTCGTCGTCAGATTTTCCGTGCGCGTCTCGATCCATTTCACCGGCACGCCGAGGATCACGGATGCCACCGTGGCCACGACATAGCCCGGGTAAACCGGCACCTTGTTGCCGAAACCGCCGCCGATGTCCGGCGAGATGATGTGGATGTTGCTCTCGGGTATGCCGGTCACAAGGGAGACGACGGTGCGGTGCGCATGCGGCGCCTGCGAGGTCATATAGAGCGTCAGGCGGCCGGTGGCTTTGTTCATGTCGGCGACGATGCCGCAGGGTTCGAGCGGCGCCGGATGGCAGCGCTGGAACCAAAGCCGGTCTTTGACCGTGACGTCTGCCTTGGCCAGAGCCGCCTCGGTCTTGTCTTTCTCGCCGACCTCCCAATGATAGATATGGTTGGTCTTGTTTTCGCGATCGTCGCGCAGGATGGTCTTGTCGGTCTTGGCAGAGAACGGATCGGCGACCACGTCGAGCGGCTCGTAATCGACGTTGACAAGCTCGGCCGCGTCGTGCGCCACCTCGCGCGATGTGGCCACCACGCCCGCGACCTCTTGGTATTGGTAGAGCACCTTGCCCACGGCAAGCACCATCTGCTTGTCGTAGCCGTGGAAGGTGGGTATCCAGGCGAGCTTCGCCGCCTCGAGGTCTTTGCCCGTGATCACCGCCACAACGCCCGGCAGCTTGAGCGCCTCGCTCGAGTCGATGTTCTTGAGCAGCGCGTGCGGGTATGGGCTATGCACAATCGCCAGATGGAGCATGTTGGGCAGTGTGAAGTCGTCGACGTATCGCCCGCGGCCTTCGATGAAGCGCGGATCTTCCGTGCGCTTCATCGGCTTGCCCATCGCGTGCCGTTCGGGCATGCCGTCAGTGGTCGTGCTCATATCATTCTACGCTTTCACCGGCTCTTTTGCCGCAGGCGGTGCGGCGAGTTCCTTCGCCGCCTGATCGATGGCCTTGACGATGTTCTGGTAGCCCGTGCAGCGGCACAGGTTGCCGGAGATCCCCTCGCGGATGTCGTGCTCGCTCGGATTGGGGTTGCGCTTGAGCAGCGCGTAGGCCGTCATGAGCATGCCGGGCGTGCAATATCCGCACTGCAGCCCGTGCTGATCCCAAAATCCCTGTTGCAGCGGATGCAGCTTTCCGCCCGCCGCGAGCCCTTCGACCGTCATGACCTCGTGACCATCGGCTTGCACCGCGAACATCGTGCACGACTTGACCGCGCGGTCGCCATCGAGCACGACCGTGCACACGCCGCAGCTCGACGAGTCGCAACCAACGTGCGTGCCGGTGAGGCCGAGGTGCTCGCGCAGGAAATAGACGAGCAGCGTGCGCGGCTCGACGTCGCGCTCGTAATCCTTGCCGTTGACCTTGACGTTGATCTTCATTTCGGACCTCCGACACCGAGGCGCTCGAAAGCGAGGCTGAGCGCGCGGCCCACCAGCACACCCGCCATCGCTTTCTTGAATTCCGCTGAACCGCGATTATCCGCGACGGGGTCAGCCAGCTTCTGCGCCGCCTCTGCCGCGGCGCGCATGAGATCCTTGGATGGTTTGGCGCCGCGCAACAATTTCTCGGCCTCGGCGACGCGCATCGCTTTCGGCCCGACGGAGCCGATGGCCACGCCCGCGTCATCGATGCTCCCATCTGCAGCGAGATGGACGCGCACGCCTGCGCAGGCGGTTGCGAAGTCCCCGACCTTACGCTCCATCTTATAATAGGCGCCAGCCGTCCGCTCGGGCGGCGTGGGGAAACGCACTTCGATCGCCATCTCACCCTCGCCGACCGCTGTCGTGTAGGAGTCGACGAGGAAATCGTCGATCGACACCACCCGATCTCCCTTAGGCCCGCGCACGAGCACGCTTGCGCCGGCTGCGATCGCCGTGACCGGCCAGTCGCCGGCCGGATCGTTATGGCACAGGCTGCCGACCACGGTGCCCGACTGGCGCACGACCGGATCCGCGACCACGACAGAGGTGTCGGCGATGATGCGGTAGCGCTTCACCGCGGCTGACGTCTCGAGCGCGGCATCGCGGGCGAGCGCACCCACGACGAGCGCACCTTTGTCCTCGCGCAGGTAGGAGAGCTCGCTGATCGGATTGATGTCGACGAGCACGGCAGGCCGGGCCAGACGATAGCGCATGGCGGGGATGAGGCTTTGGCCGCCGGCCAAGATGCGCGCATCCGAACCATGTTTGGCCAAAAGCGCGAGGGCCTCGTCGACCGAGCGCGCCCGTGCGTACTCAAATGCTGCTGGGAACACGTGAACCTCCGGTAAGGAGCGATGTTGGCGAGGCGTCTAGTCAGCGGACTTCTGAAGCAAGGGACCTGCAGGTCCGTTCGTGGGAGCTTGGGACGGGATGAATTCCCCGGCCACCTGTCCGGCCCTCTTGGCGGCCGTCACGGCCGCCGTGGGCGCCGACGCCGCCCTACCCTGACACCAGCCGCGCGATCGCGAAGGCCACAGTCGCCGCGACGCCGCCGATCGCGACGGTCTGGAATGCGCTCTTCATCCAGGGCACGCCGGTGAGCGCGCCCTTGACACCCCCGAAGATGCACAGCGCGAGCAAGGTGACGGCGCACGACCAGTACAGAGCGGGCGTCGAGTCGTGTATCAGCATATAGGGCAAGAGCGGCACGAGGCCGCCGACCACGTACGACCCGCCGATGGTGGCCGCGCTCACCGGCGCCCGACGCTGATCGGGTTTCTCAAGGCCAAGTTCGAAGCGCATCATGAAGTCGACCCAACGCTTGCGGTCGGCAGTCACGCCTGCCGTGACCTTGCGGGCGTCTTCATCGCTCAGGCCGTAGTCGCGCAAGATGCTCACCACCTCGGCCCTCTCCACAGCCGGGACCTCGTCGACTTCGCGTTCCTCCCGGCGCTCTTCGCTGTCGTAGTGCTCGACGTCCGTGCGCGCCGCCAGAAATCCCCCTAACCCCATCGAGATCCCGCCGGCGGCAAGCTCGGCGATGCCGGCGGTGACGACGATGTGCGACGATGCGATCGCGCCCGAAATGCCTGCGGCAAGCGCGAACGGCACGGTCAAACCATCCGACATGCCGATGACCACATCGCGCACCGAAGCGGTCGCGGTGAAGTGGCGCTCGACGTGTTTGGGCAGCGGAGTGCTGCGAGGAATTCTTGAGCTCACAATTCGGGCGTCTCCCTCCTCACGTTAGGTCCGTCACGATCGGTCATCGCCGGCGTTTGCGGCACCGGATGCGAGTGCTGAGCTGACCGTCGAGGGTAGCATGTAGAAGATGGCGATGGCAGCGATGAGCAGCACGCTCGCCAGCGGGCTGACGAACGCGAGCGCCATAGCGAGCGCATAGACCGCGGGGCCGAGCGTGTTCCAGGCCGTCCGCGAGCGCAGAAGACCGACGATGTTCCCCCGCTCGCCGGGCTGCAGCTTCGTGACGTAGTGCAGGACCCCGAAGCACAGCGAGATCAAGAGCATGACGAGGGCGTAGAAGAAGACGGACGAGGCGAGCAGTCCGTACTGGCCGAGCAACATCGTCGGAAACGGCAGAAAGGCGATGAACAAGAGCAGGGCGAGGTTGCTGACGAGCGCGGCGTATGACACGCTGTGGACATGGTGGAACAGCGCGTAGTGGTTGAACCACATGATGCCGACGGTGACGAACGTCGCCGCATAGACGAGATACTGCGGCCACAGCGCCAGCAGCGTGTTCGTCATCGCCGTGTCGCCGACCATCGTGAGCTTCGGCGGCTGAAACCCAAGGACGAGCAGTGTGATGGCGATAGCGAAAACGCCATCGCTGAAAGCCTCGAACCTGTTCTTGGACATCTGGATGCCCTTGCTGCTGCGCATGATCCTCGCGGCGTAGTTGGCGCGAGCCCTTGCATGCCCTCTCTTGGTTGGGGACGTACCGGTCTCCAGAGGATTACACGCCGCGTAGGACTTAGCACTCGATCAAGCATGCTACAGAGGCGCATCCTTGCGATGCCCCTCCTGCTCATGCATCAGTCTACGAAAGGATTCGCATGAAAAGAGCAGCTCTTCTAGCCGGTCTTGTGGCCGCGGTCGCGATCGGCCTGGCAAGCGCATCATCGGCGGACACCATGTCCTCAACGACGGCTGCGGCGGCACCGACCATCGTCACGCCCGACAGCCTCACCTGGACACCGGTGAAAGGGATCGACGGCGCGCAGATGGCCGTAGTGTACGGCGATCCGACGAAGGCCGGATCGACCTACACCATGCGCATGAAGCTCGCCGACGGCACAAAAGTTCCTATACATTGGCACGACCAAGACGAGCGCGTCACCGTGCTCAGCGGAGCGTTCATGGTCGGGGTCGGCCACAGCTTCGACGTGGCGAGCATGAAGACGCTGGGACCCGGCTCATTCGTCTTCATGCCCGCCGGCGTGCACCACTACGCGATGGCCAAAGGCGAGACCATCGTCCAGATCACGGGTCCCGGTCCATTCACCATGAACATGATGAAATAGCAACGACAGATGGCGCGAGTCGATTCGCGCTCGATAGTGGTGAGAGCGCGGCGCACGTCGCGCTCTCTGGCTTCCACCAAACTGAAAGGATGACACATGCCGAAGTACTTGTTGCACGGATCCTATAGCGCCGAAGGGAACCGAGGGATCATCAAAGGCGGCGGTGGTAGCGCCCGGCGCAAAGCGGTGACGACGCTCCTCGAGAGCGTTGGCGGCAAGCTCGAATCGTTTTATTGGGCGCTCGGCAAAGATGATTTCTATCTCATCGTCGACGTGCCGGACGCCGTCACTATGGCGGCAGTTTCGATGCAGGTCGGCGCCTCGGGGGCGATCTCGCGCCTGCAATCCACGATGCTGCTGAGCGCAGCAGACGTCGACAAAGCGACCAAGCGGAAAGTGAAGTACACTCCACCCGGCAAGTGACGACCGGGGGCTGGCTATAGTGTCGCTCGCGCGCGTATGACCTACAACCTGGTCGCCGGCAAGAACCTCGATCGTCTCGCGGCGCTCAGCGACGGCGTCTTCGGCGTCGCCATGACGCTGCTCGTGCTGGATCTGCGGGTGCCCGCGGTCGAGGCCGTGCGCAGCGAGCAGGATCTGTGGCACGCGCTCGTCGCGCTGGCGCCACGCCTCGTCCCGTACGTGATGACGTTCATGACCGCCGGGATCTTCTGGGTCGGCCAGCAGGCGCAGCTCAACTTCTTCGAGCGCGGGGATCGCAACCTCACCTGGATCAATATCGGCTTCCTGCTGGTCGTGACGCTCACGCCGTTCTCGACCGCGCTTTTGGCGCAGTTCATCACCTATCGCCTCGCGCTCGTCGTCTACTGGCTCAACATCGTGCTGCTCGGGGCCATGCTCCTGTGGAGCTGGGGCTACGCGAGCCGCGCGGGTCTGATCAAGGAAACGGTGCCAAACGACCTACGCGCTGCGGTCGTGCGCCGAATCGTCTTCGCCCAAGCGCTCTACGCCTTCGGCGCCTTGCTCTGCATCGTCAACACCTATCTCAGCATCGGCTTCATCGTGTTGGTGCAGCTCAACTACGTCATCGCGCCGCGCATCAACGCGCTGTACCGGATCTAGGCCGATCGGCGTGAGGATGCCTCAGTGTCGTACTCGAGATCGCTGATCTCGCCCCTGAAATACACGAAATCTCCCGCCGGCAATCTCCACAGCGCCTGCCCAGCCAACGGGATCTCAAAACCATTGACCATCGTGTGGTGCCACACGGGCGTCACCCACGGGTCGAGAGAAAATTGCGCGCCGACGATCCTGGGGCGCTGCGCCTCCATCGTGACGATACGGTCGTGATCGTCGAACGTCACGAGCGCGGTCACCGAGCGGTCCTCGTAGCGAATCGTCACCCGGGCCGAGCGAGCGTTTACCGCCTGCCAGCTGATGTAGTCAGAGAGCCAGGCAGTCGGGAACCAGGCGATCTCGGTCATGAAGCGCAGGAGCTCTCCGCGGTCGGTCTCGGGCCCACGCGCACGGGCTACGGTAAAGCAGCCGAACAGCTTAGCCTCGAGCAAGCCCCGGCCCGCTGTGAATGCGTCGACGACTTTTACCGGCGCGAGCGGGAACGGCGTGATCGTGGCGCGCCACACGAACGACGGGGGATCAATGGTATAGTGTTGCTCGGCCGTCAACTTGGCCCAATCACTTGTCTCGCTCATCTTGAAAGTGCCGCGCTGACGCAAGCGCACAGTCTGGATGGGCCGCTTGCCGACGACCCCGCAGCGCCTGAGATAGCGCGCGACGGGTTCGGGAAGCGGCGAAAGATCCGCCTCGGGGATGGGGATGTCGTTCATCATGGCGTAGCGTAGGTCAAAGGTGCGCCGAATCTTGGAAGAAGACTTGAAGAGCCGCCATTTCTCTCAAGCTGGCCGACAATGCGCACCGCCCAATGGCGGGAGTGCGCGAGCCGGCGTGGAAATGCACGCTCTTGGTCTGCTCATAGCGGCAAAGAGGTGTGCCTTGCGAATGCTGTTCAGTTCCTTCATTATAGCGGGTATTCTCACACTCGCGGTCTCATCGAGTGCCTGGGCCAGTGGTACGGTTCGCGTGCAACAAAACGACGGCTCGACCCAGCTCTACCCCGACGCCACGATACGCATCACGAACAAGACCTTGCGGATCACGACTGCGGACGGGAAGGGAACGCTCGTCATCGACAAGGCGGCGTGTTCGTTCCTTGGCGAACTCATGCGCTGCTTACCGACGAGCATGACGCTGGACCAGGGGGGTGGCACGCAGCCGCTCGATTTCCAGCGGGGCACCGTTTACCTCAATCTCACCGACGGCAAACAGCCGCTGCCGTTCTCATCCAAGCAGATCCCGCCGCGCGGCATCCTGCTCTCGCTGACGACGAAGATCGGGACGATCGTCGACGTCACCGGCCTGATCGACGAGGTTTCGAAATGAGACGCACTGCATTGCTGCTCGCCATAGCGCTGGCTCTGAGCCTCCCACTCGCCGGCCTCGCAAAACCCGTGCCCGGCGGAGGCGGAGGACGACCTGCCGGCGGCGGGGGTGCGCCGCGGCCGTCCGCACAAGCGCCAGCCGGCAATCGCGGCGCGCAGCCGGCCGGTGGTTTCAATCTTAATCATGACGTCAGTGCCTCGCGCCCGGCGAAGCCCGGCGGCGGGGCAGCTGGGAACCGTCCAAGCGGCGGCAACGGTGCCGGCAATCGCCCCAGCGGTGGTAATGGGAGCGGTAATCGTCCGGGTGGCGGTAACGGCAACGGGAATGGGAACCGCCCTGGTAGTGGCAACGGCAACGGTAACGGTAATGGTAATGGTAATGGGAATGGGAACCGTCCTGGTAGTGGCAACGGAAATGGTAATGGGAACCGTCCGGGCGGCGGCAACGTGAATGGCTCCGGTAACGGCAATGGCAATAACGTCTCGATCGGGAGCGGGAACAACGTGAACGTCAACCGCTCGGTCAACGTCGTGTCGAATCCCGTGTACGGTGGCACGGCGTGGGGCTGGAATCGCGGTGTCGTCTGGGCACCTGCCTACGGATATTGGGGCGGTGGTTTTTGGGGCGCGTTCGCCATCGGCGTCACCTCGGCTGCCGTCTTCGGCGCCATCGTGAACTCGACGACGCACCAGACGGTGACGTCGTATCAGGTCCAACCGGACAGCCCGGGCGCGACGCTCTTATCCAACTACCAGCTGACGCAGACGCAGTGCGGTCCGCCGAACCTCGTGGTTGTCTACGGGCCGAACGATAGCGTGATATGTGCCCAGCCGAACCACCTCGTCGCGGCCGGCAATTACAATCTCGATTCTTCGAACCTGTCACTCGTCTCTATATAGGCGGTTTGCCCGAGTATAGCCGAACTGCCGTCGATCCCCGCAGCCGCTGCCTCCCAAAGAGCACGCGGCTGCCGTGCGTGCGGCGAAGTGCCGCATCTCTGCCACCAGCTGGCCCGGTCGTCTCATTTCTAGAACACGTTCTTTCAGCCGACTTTCAGCCGAGCATGATTCAAGCACGAGAATCAGATATTCCAAGATTCCGATCGGCGATATGCTTCATGCCAGGTCGTGAACATAAAAGGACGTCGGGTATGAAACATCGCCTGTGGCGGAGTAGTAGATGCCTTCGATGAGGTCGTCACTGTGGTGGATCATCGCCCTTGCGGCGGCGATCCTAATCGCGCTACCGCGCCAAGCAATCGCTGCCACCGGGCACGGCGACTCCTACAAGGCGGTCAAGATCCAGGCGGACCCTCCGCTTAACGCCTCGCTGTCCGATCCGGTCTGGCAGACGGCGGTCAGCGCGACAGATTTCATGGACGTCACGACGCACAAGAGCGCGACGCAACCGACGACGGCCTATCTCCTGTACGACGACAAGAACCTGTACGTCGGGTTCAGAGCCGAGCAGCCCGGCGTGGCCATCCATGCCCAGCAGACGACGAACGGGATCGGCTTCGGTCAAGACGACGCAGTCGGCGTCGGCATCGACACGAGTGGTTCTGGCTCTCAGGTCTACTATTTCGAGGCGACGCCGCGCGCAACGCGCTATCAACAGTCCTCGGAGTCGTCGCGCTTCGCACCGAACTGGCAAGCCACGGCTGCCATCAACGGCACGACCTGGACGGCGATGTTCGTCATCCCGCTCAAAGACCTGCGGGCGACCGGTGGCAAGAACGCGACCTGGCGCTTCAATTTCATCCGTATCGTCGCGGGCGTTGGCGAACACTATTCGTGGGCGTACGATGGGCTCATGGCCGATGCACAGCCACCCACCTACCCGTTCTTCACCGACGTGCGCTGGTGGCCGGCGCTCACCGGTCTGTCGCTCACGGCGACGGCCGCCAAACCGCAGCCGCGCGCAGAAGTCTACGGCCTATCGAGCATCGGTCTCGACCGCAACGTCTTCCAACAAGCCAATCAGACGTTCGCCACGCAGCCGGTGCGCAACTACGGACTGGATTTTGTGTATCCGTTCACCAGCACCGTTGGACTCGTCGGCACGCTTAATCCGGACTTCTCAAACGTCGAGGTCGACCAGCAGACGATCGTCCCACAGGAGTTCCAGCAGAATCTGGCCGAGTACCGGCCCTTCTTCGCCCAAGGCGCTCCGTATTTCAACCCGAATCCCATGGCGCTCAACGGCAACTTCGGAGCGGTCGACCAGATCCTGTACACCCCGAGCATCGGCACCTTCGATCGCGCCTTCAAAGTGGAAGGCACGGAAGGAACCGACCAATTCGGCGTCATGCAGCTGCGCGGGCTGACCGGCGACAACGAAGCGCTCGACGACCAGGCATTCGGCTTCAAGCACGCGCTCTCGGATCGCAGCTTCCTGTACTGGACCGACGGCGTCCTCGCGCATCACGATGGCATCGGCGACGACAGCACCTACGAGGGCGGCTTCGTCGGGCGCAATCTGAAATCGGGCATGGTCTATGGGTTCGATCAGGCGTTTGAGAACACGGCCATCGTCACCACGCCGGATCAGACCTTCGCCTATACGCGCAATGCGTTCATCGACGATCACCGGCCCAACTACGAGTGGTACCTCGGCTGGCAGGACATCAGTCCAGGCTATGCGCCGCTCGATGGGTTCACCAACTACAACGATGCACGCGGCCCGGTCTTTTCAACGGATTTCACCACCCAGACGCCGGGGTTCAAGGAATGGACCGGGTATTTCACGGTCGACCGATACTTGACACGCGCAGGGCTAGTGCATGCCGCCGACTTTTTCGGCACGACCGACTTCACAACAAAAGACTTGATCCACATCACCTTGCAGCAGCAGACGAGCTCGCTCGACGATCCGACCATCACCTCGGGCGAGAATCAGCCCTTCCATCAGTCGACCGCCATCATCGGCTATCGCGACGGGACCTCATCGCCGGTCGATTTCAGCTACGGAGCTGGGCCCTGGGCGACATATTATCTGCAACAGTTCAACCTCTCGGCGACGAGTCCGCTGGGATCGCGCTTCAACCTGTCGGCGGTCTACGCTGGGACGCACGAGCGCTCGGAGCAGATCGGCGTCAACGGACAGATCCTGCGCAGCCTGTCGCTGGGGACGTCGCTGAGCCCCGATGCGAACGTCTCGCTATCGTTACGCTCGATCAACGGCACGGGCGGCTTCGCGACGCCAGGGGTCAACTTCGCCGGCGGATTCCACCTCAAGTTCCATAGCGGCAGCGAGCTCTTCATGAACTACGGCAGCCCCGCTGCGCCGCAGACGCTCTATCGTTTCATCACGAAGTTCTTGTGGCGCGTCGGTGGAGGCGCGGGGACGTAGTCTATATATCCGACGTTATGTACGTTTCGGGCCGACCTTTGTAGCAGCGGCTTCTGGTGCTCGTCGTACGGCGGAAGGAGGGCCCAGTCGGAGGCCCCAAGAGCGCATACATGAAGAAAAAATTTACCGTAGGATTATTCCTTGCCGCAGCGCCAGCATGCGCAGCTCTTGCTTGTGCGCTCGCGCTCGCTTCGGCTGCGCCGGCGAACGCCGATGATTGGAAGTTCAGCGCCACGCCGTATCTGTGGCTGCCCACCGTCAACGGCCGCCTTGGGTACAACGTGTCCTCGCTGCCCGGGAATGGCACCGTGATCACATGTGCGCCTTTGTGCGAAGCCGATGTCAACGTGGGCCCAAACGACTATCTTTCACATCTCAATTCCGCCATCATGTTGGCTGCCGATGCGCGCAAGGGCCGATGGGACCTTGCCACCGACATCATCAACATGAACATGTAGGCCGGTGTGGGGACGGTCACCGACTTCTCGGGACCCTTTGGGAAGGTCCACATCCCGTTCAGCGTCAGCACATCGTCGCGCTTCACCGGCACGATCTGGACGCTTGAGGGCGGCTACTCCGTCTTCCAAAACAAGATGTTCAACGCCGATTTCATCGGCGGATTCCGCTCGACGGCCCTGACCTTGCGAACCGATTATAGTTTCGGCGGCCCATATGGTATCTTCGGCCGGTCGGGGAGCCTGGCGGCGAATACCGGACCGTTTGACTGGATCGTCGGGCTTAAGGGTAGGGTGAACTTGACCAACAAGCTCTATATCCCGTACTACGTCGATGCAGGTGCGGGCACAAACAGCTCGACCGCGCAAGAGATCATCGGCCTCGGCTATGGCAGAAACGGCAGCGTCGAGCTCGCTTTCCGCAATCTCGCCTATACGAGCACCAACACCGCCGTCAAGAGCGTCCGCATGGGCGGTCCTGCGCTCGGCTACACGTTCCGCTTCTGACGACTGCAGGGGTGGAGATACATCAAAGGCGCGGTTTCAAACCGCGCCTTTTCTATTTCCAATGGCTCGAGGTTTCTTAAACCGTTCTATTTGACTGAATAGCCTTTGGCGTCCAGACACGCGCTGTACGCTCGACGTATGGCGTCCATGTGCTGATTGTGCAGCGCTTGGGCTTGGGCTTGCGCCTGTGCCTGAGCTTGTGCGTTGGCCGCGTTCTGTTGCCGGCGTCCGACGATGCCGCCCGTGAGGGCGCCAACGGCAGCTCCGGTGCCAGCGTTACCGCCGGTGATCGCGCCGACGGCAGCGCCGTATGCAGCGCCGCCTGCCGCGCCGCGCACGGCGCCGCCCTCCTTGGTCGCAGCGACTGGTTGCGGCTGCCCATAGGGATAGTAGCCGGTCTTCTGCTCGGCGGAGGTATAGCAGGTCGCTTCATCGTTAGACTGCTGATTCGCGCTTTGGCCGTTTTTGGGATAGACGTACGTGCCGAGCACGCCGTTTGGCGTGTGCGTCACCTGCTGAGCTAGTGTGGGCGACAGCGCGAGGATGCCGCATCCCGCAATGACAAGCGCGTAGGACGGAACGGTTAATCTCATGCCCTCAAGATTTGCGGCATGAGGCAGATGCGCCTGTAGGGAACCGTGGCTTCGACCAGCGGAGGGATTGTTTGGGAAGCCTGGCCTTTTATAGTTTTGTCACCTTGCTCGTCATGGTCAATCCGGTCGAGGCCGCGGCTGCATTCGACACGCTGACCGCAGGCGATACGCCACAGCGCCAAGCGGCGATCGCGCGGCGTGCGACGATCGTCGGTGCTGGCATCCTGCTCGCCTTCGGTTTTGCCGGCGAGGTCATATTGCGCGCGCTCGGCATCTCGTTTCCAGCGTTCCGCATCGCAGGCGGCCTCTTGCTGTTCAAAGTCGGTTCGAACATGGTTTTCGCGCAGCAGACGCAGACCGACGAAGCGTCAGCGCAGAAAAACCTGCAGCGTCCGGATCCGTCGGTCTTCCCGCTCGCCATCCCCATCATCACCGGTCCCGGAGCTCTCACCGCCGCGGTGACGCTCTTCGCCAAGGCGCACGAGCAACCGCATCATCTGCTGGCAGTAGCCTACCTCATCATCATCACTGCGGTCGTCTTCGCGCTCACCTACGTCACTATGCGCGGGTCGCAACAACTCACCGCGTTGCTCGGCGCCACGGGCGTTGACGCGGTTGGCCGGATCATGGGCATCATCGTGGCCGCCATCGCCGTCCAGCTCATCGTCGAGGGGATTCAGCAGCTCATGCCGGCCATCGTCAAGGCCGTCGGTCCGGGCTGACAGCGCGGTGAAGGTGGTCAACGGGGTCGGAGGCCTCACGGACCTCATCGCTGCCGAATTGCCGCCGACCCCGTGGCTGACGATCACGCAAGAGCAGGTCGACGCCTTCGCTAAGCTGACGAGAGACGAGCAATGGATACACGTCGATCGCGCCCGGGCGGCCGAGAGCCCGTTCGGCACGACCCTTGCCCACGGCTTTCTCACCCTTTCTCTCATCCCATATTTTTGGCGCCAGAGCGCACAGGTCGACGGATTTGCGATGGCCATCAACTATGGCCTCAATGCGGTACGCTTCCCCGCGCCCGTGCCGATCCCGTCGCGCGTACGCGCACGCTTCCGGATCGATGACGTCGCCGAGGTCACAAACGGCGCCCAGGCGCGCGTCCACGTCAGCATCGAACGCGAGGGTGAAGTGAAACCCGTGTGCGTGGCCGAAATATTGATCAGGTATCTATGCCACTGAAGATCGGTCCCAGCCCAGAAGCGACGATCGCCATCGATGACCGCGGGCGCGTCATCGCCTGGAACGCCGCGGCCGAGGAGCTGCTCGGGCGCGACGCCACTGATGCTCTCGGCAAGCCATGCTACGAGTTGATGCACGGTTCGTCGCCGGCCGGCATGCCGATCTGCAGCGCCGATTGCGCGGTCATCGCGCTCTGCCGGGAAGGCAAGGCCGCACGCCGCTACGAGATGGTGGCAAAGCGGCCCGACGGGGCCGAGCTGTGGCTCGACGTCACGAGCGTCACCGTGGACGACGATGGCCACCCGGTGTCCGTCCACGTGCTGACGCCGAGCGTTTCGGCCCAACGTCTGGCAGGCATCGCCGCGGACGTCGCGGCGCGCGTCGCCGGGCAATGGCCGCTCCAAAGCGAGAGCCCTGGCGACGCAGCGCTCAGAGCCATCGGCCAAGCGCTGACCGCCCGCGAGATCGAAGTGCTGCGTCTGTTGGCAGCCGGCGTCGCCACGGACGACATCGCCCAACAGCTCAGCCTTGCGCGCAACACGGTGCGCAACCACGTGCAGAACATCGAAACCAAGCTCGGCGTGCACTCGCGGATCGAAGCCGTGGTGTTGGCCCTTAAAGCCGGCCTGGTGCACTTGCACTAGAAAAGCCATGTAGCCGCGTCTTGCGGCAACAGCCATCGCGTCCTATGCTCTAGTTCGAACGAACGCTCGAACGAACTTGAGAGGGCGGCATGGCAGATTCCATCTATCATATACGAGCGCTCGGCGCGCTGGATGCGGCCGAGAAGGTCTTCGCGCGCCGGGGGTTCGGCGAGGCGACCATGCGGGAGATCGCCGATGCCGCTGGCATCAGTGTCGCCGGGCTCTACTATTATCTCCCAAGCAAGCAGCGTGCGCTCTACCTCTCCTGCGAGCGAGCGTTTCGCCAGCTCATCCGGCGTCTCGACCGTGCGCTAGCAGCGTCGGGCGATCCGCACGAGCAGCTGCAAGCGTTCGTCCGCGGCCATCTTGAGTTCGTCATCCGCCAGCCGAACGCGTTTCGCGTGCTGCTGCGCGATATGGACGCCCTTGAGGCTGAGGACCGCGGGACTATCTTGGAGCTGCGCCGCCAGTATTTCTCTCGCGCGGCCGATCTGGTCATCGCCGTCCAGCAACAGGTCGAACTGTCGACCGTGTCGACACGCGTGGCGACCGCCGCGCTGTTCGGCATGATGAACTGGACGCCGATGTGGCATCACGATGTCAGCGACGATGATGCGGCAAGCGTCGCCGATCAAATGACGCAGCTGTTCCTGCACGGCGTCACCGCGCCGTCTCTTGTGGAGGTGTTCTCATGAGCGATCGCATCGGCGTCCGCCGCGACGGCCGGCTCGGCCGGATCACGCTGCGGACCGGCCCCCTCAACGTGCTTGGCACTGACGACCTGCGGCAGCTCACGCAGGCGATCCACGATCTCGGCGATTGCACCGTCGTCGTGCTTGACGCCGAAGGGCGGGCGTTTTGCGCCGGGATGGACATCGCGGACCACGTGCCCGAACGAGCGCACGCCATGCTCTGCGCCTTCGCGGGCATGGCGGGCGCCCTGTCGACCGCGACCCCGGTCACCATCGCCGCCGTCGGCGCCCACGCAATCGGCGGCGGCTTCGAACTCGCGTTGCTGTGCGACATGATCGTCGTCTCTGAGCACGCGCGCTTCTCGCTGCCCGAGGTCAAGCTTGCGGCGTTGCCGCCAGTCGCCTGCGCGCTCTTGGCCAAGACGGTGGGCGAAAAGCGCGCGCTCGATCTCATCCTCACCGGGCGCAGCATCGAGGGACCGACGGCGGAGCGCTGGGGCATCGCGTCGCGCTGCGTCCCGCACGAGCAGCTCGACGTCAGCGTCGATGAGCTGTGCCACGAACTGCTGGCCCTCTCCGACGACGCGCTGGCGAGCTGCAAGAGCGCCGCACGTGCGAAGACCATTGAGGAATCCATGCATATCTACGAGCATTCCCTGCTGCGCACGCACGACGCGGTGGAAGGCATTCGCGCCTTCCTCGAAAAGCGCGACCCGCACTGGCATTCCCGGCGGCACGCGGAGGTGGCCAGATGAGACGCGTCGCCGACACACCTAAGGCGGCAGCGGCGAAGAACGGCGACCACGACGCCGGCGACATCCTGTACGCAGTCGCCGACCGGGTCGCCACCATAACGCTCAACCGGCCGGACGCCTACAACGCCTACACGACCGAGACGCTGCGCCGCTTTCATGCCGCGCTGCGCACGGCGATGTGGGATGACGAGATCGGGGTCGTGGTGATCACGGGTTCGGGGCGGACCGCGTTCTGCACGGGCGGCGACGTCAAGGAGTACGAGCATCGCTACCTCAGCCGGCCCGACGACTTCTGGAAGTATATGGTGCTCTTCGCGGACTGTCTCGACGCCATCCGCGGGATGGGCAAGCCCACCATCGCGCGGCTCAACGGCATGACGGTCGGCGGCGGCAACGAGATCAACATGGCATGCGACCTCGCCGTGGCTGCGGATCACGTCACCATCCGTCAGGTCGGCACGAAGGTGGGCAGCGTCGCGGCCGGCGGCGCCACGCAGTGGCTGCCCATCATCGTCGGCGATCGCCGCGCGCGCGAGATGCTGTACCTGTGCAATCCCATCTCAGCGCAGCAAGCGCTGGAGTGGGGCTTGGTCAACCGCGTCGTCAGCTTTGAAGAGCTCGACACGTGCGTGCGCGACCTGTGCGACCAGCTGCTCGAGAAATTCCCCGGCTGCCTCTCATACACGCAGACCCAGGTCAACTACTGGAAAGATCAAGCGTGGCACGCCACCATCGGCCACGCGCGCGAATGGCTGGCCCTGCACTTCGCTCACGCGGAGACCGTAGAAGGCATGAAGGCCTTCGTCGAAAAGCGCAAGCCTGACTATGCAGGCATCCGCCGGCACAAGGCAGGGCGATGAAAGCCGCCGTCTTTTTCGGCTCGCACCGGCCGCTGGTCATCGAGGAGCGAGCGATGCCCATCGCCGCACCCGGCGAGATCGTGGTCAAAGTCGCGGCCTGCGGGCTCTGCCACACAGATCTGCATTACATCGATCACGACGTCCCCACATTCCACAAGCCGCCGCTGATCCTCGGTCATGAAGCCTCAGGCATCGTTGCGCAGGTCGGCATAGGTGTCACGGATCGCCGCGAGGGTGAGCGCGTCCTCATCCCCGCGCTGCTCACCTGTGGTGCGTGCGATGCTTGCCGGCGCGGTCGCGAGAACATCTGCGAGCGCGGCATCATGCCCGGCAATCACATCGATGGCGCCTATGCCGAATTCGTGGCCGTGCCGGCCAAGGACGCGCTGCTGTTGCCCGAGGAGCTTCCGCTCGAATCAGCCTGCCTCATCGCCGACGCGGTCTCGACGCCCTATCACGCGGTCGTCAATCGCGGCGACGTGCGCGCCGGGCACAAGGTCGTGGTCTTCGGCTGCGGTGGGGTCGGCGTCAACGTCGTTCAGATCGCGGCCGCTTCAGGAGCGGAGGTGTGGGCGGTCGATCAGCGTCCGGGACGGCTTGAGACCGCGCTGCGTTTCGGGGCGGCGCACGTCATCGACGCCGCCAGCGAAGCATCCGTTCCCAAAGCCGTCAAGCGCCAGACGGGCGGCGGCGCCGACGTCGCCTTTGAGGCCATCGGCAATCCTCTCACCATGCGGGAAGCGTTCGATAGCCTGCACCGCGGCGGGCGGCTCGTCATCGTCGGCTACTCCGAACGAGACGTCACGCTCTCCGCCGCTAAGATCATGTTCAACGAGATGGACGTGCGCGGTTCGCTCGGCTGTCGCCCGGCGGATTATCCACGCATCATCGAGATGGCGCGGCGCGGCGTCATTGCGGTGGACCAGCTCGTCACCGGACGGTTCACGCTGGCCGAGATCAATGCCGGACTCGACATGCTGCGCAGCGGCCAGGGTTTGCGCAACATCGTCGTGCCCGGCGCGTAGGAGAATCCGGATGGCGCTACAGCACGCCGCCCCGATCGAAGAGGTCATCGACCAGTGCTCGCAAGCCATCGAGTCGCTCGAATTCGAAGACGCGGTGGCCTGGAAACACGCCGCTGCCGGGAGAACGCTCGTCGGTTGCTTCCCTGTGTATTCACCAGTCGAGATATTTCATGCCGCAGGCGCCCTGCCCGTGGGATTGGCCGGTGGCGGGAACCGGCTGGAGATCTCGCACGCCGATGCGCGGTTCCAATCGTTCGTCTGCTCGATCATCAAGAGCACGCTCGAGTTGGGCATGCAAGGCAAGCTGGATGAGTTCGAGGCGCTCGTCTTCCACTCCATCTGCGACCCAGCGCGTAACCTCGCCAGCGTTTTCGCGCGCAACTTCGCGCAGAAGAAGATCGAGTACATCCACTTCCCGCAGCGCATCGACGCCCCCGATGCCGTGGACTATCTCACAGCGGAGTACGAACGCATGGCGGACTGGGCGGGCGAGCTCACCGGCCACCGCCCGAGCGACGAGGATCTCGAGTCGAGCATCGCACTGTATGATGAGATCCGGCGCGTCATCCGGGCGCTGTATCAGTTCCGCCGCGATCAGCCACACGACGTGTCGACCCGCGAGCTCTACGCGCTCGTGCGCTACGGTCATGTGGTGGCGCCGGAGCAGCACCTGCGCGTCCTCACGGGCGCGATGGAGCAGCTGCAGGGCCGTCAGGGAAAGCCCAAGGACCGGGCGCGCATCCTCGTCGTCGGTTCGTTCTGCGAGCAGCCGCCGCTCGACCTCATCGCATCGATCGAGAGCGCAGGCTGCTACGTCGTCGATGACGACTTCGTGCTCGGCCGGCGCTTTTTCGCAGACGACATCGCCGGCACGGCAGGGCGGCCGCTGCGGGCCATGGCCGAAGCATACGTGCGCCATAGCGTCGACGCGAGCGTCAAGCACGACCTGACCCATTCCAAGGCGGCACGGCTCGTGCGGCGTGCGCAGGACTACCGGGCGGATGCCGTCGTCGTGCTCACCGCGAAGTTCTGCGAACCAGCGCTCTTCGACTACGTGCTGTATCGCAACGCCCTCCAAGCGGCTCACATGCCGCACGTCTTCTTGGAGTTCGAAGAGAAGATGTGGCTCTTCGACAAGATCAAGACCGAGATCGAGACCTTCGTGGAATCGCTGCTCTTCACGTGACAAGCAAGGGAGCGGTCGAGTTCGCTTGACCGGAGCGTTCATGCCCGAGACAACCTATCAAGGCCGCTTGCACAACCTGCAAAAAGAGCTTATGGCGCGCTATTACGCCGAGCTGACCGCGTCAGCCGGGGGCAACGGCACTCCGGCGGCCTACCTGCTCATCGGAGGCAACCCGGTCGAACTGCTGAGAGCATTCGACATCCTCCCCGTGTATCCGGAAGTGAACGCGCTCCAGCTGGCGGTGAAGAAGCAGTCGCTTGGCCACATCCAGATGGCTGAGGGCATGGGGTACTCGACCGACAACTGCGCCTACGTCAAAGCCGACATCGGGCTGTACTTCTCCGGCCGCACGACGCCGTTCGCCACGATCCCCGAACCGTCGCTCCTGCTGTGCAACTACGTTGGTTGCAACGTCTACTTGCACTGGTTCGATCATCTCGCCGAGTTCACGCGACGCCCGGCGTTCCATCTCGACATCCCCTTCATCCGCACGAAGTCCGGCACCCCGACCAAGGATGACATCGACTACGTGAAGCGCCAGCTCCTCGAGCTCATCGGGGTGTGCGAGCAGATCAGCGGCCGCAAGCTCGATGAGGATAAGCTGCGCCGTGCGGTCGAGCTCTCGTCGAAGACCGGCGAGCTGTGGGCCAAGGTCAAGCACCTCACCAAGCGATCGCCCGCCCCGTATGACGCCTATTTCGATTCGGTCATGATGATGGCGCCGTTGTACTGCTTGCGCGGCACGGAGGAAGGACTTGTGTTCTTCCAGACGGCCTACGACGAGTATCAGCAAAAGGCGCAGCTCGGTTTGGGTCCGCTCGAGCGCGAGACGTTCCGCTACGTCATCGAAGGCCCACCGCCCTGGCCCTACCTGCGCGTCTTCCGCGACATGTTCACGCGCTGGGATGCGGTCGCCGTCGCCTCGACATATTCCACGGTCGGTGGACTGTGGGAGTTCGGCTTCGCGCATGACCCTGACCGCCCGCTCGAGAGCATCGCCGAACATCTGCTGCAGTGGAATCTCACCAACCGCAATTTTCTACAGCGCTACGACCAGATCGACCGCTACATCCAGGAGTGGAACGCCGACGCCCTCGTCATCCACTCGGTCAAGAGTTGCCGGCTCTTCTCGGCCGGCCAGGGCGACATGCGCGACTACTTCACCAAGCGCGGCGTGCCGACGCTGCTCATCGAGTCGGATCTCGAGGACCCGCGCTACTTCTCGGAGGCGCAGATGCGCAACCGCATCGACGCCTTCTTCGAATCGCTCAAACATCGCAAGCTCATCGCGGCGATGTCCTAGGGAGGCGACTACTGTGCCATACGCAGCCGGAGTCGACGTCGGTTCCACCCAGACGAAGTGCGCCATCATCGACGACCAGCGCACCATCGTCGCGCGTGCGCTCATCGAGACGGGCGCCAACGTGACCCGTGCCGCCGAGCGTGCCTTTGACGCAGCGCTTGCCGCTGCCCAGATGGAGCGCGCGCAGGTCGTCTGCGTCGCCGGCACAGGATATGGGCGCTTCAAGGTCACCTTCGGCGATCTGCAGATCACCGAGATCAGCTGTCATGCCAAAGGCGCATGCTCGGTCTTCCCGGGGACCCGCACGGTCATCGACATGGGCGGCCAGGACGCGAAGGGCATCAAGGTGCAGGACGGTGAGGTCCTCGACTTCGTCATGAACGACAAGTGCGC
>DAINRU010000024.1:0-34900 GCA_036741695.1 Vulcanimicrobiota bacterium | reverse complement strand
GCGCCCGACTCAAACGTCTTCACCGACATGACGAGCCCGTCACCGACGCCGAGCCCGACTCCCAAGCCGTCGCCGACGCCTAAGCCGAGCCCGACGCCGACGCCGAGCAAGACGCCGACACCGCCGCCGACGCCGACGCCGAGCCCGACGCCGAAGCCGTCGCCGACGCCCAAGCCGTCGCCCACGCCGACGCCGCAACCAACGGTGATCCAGTGATGAAAACAGGCGCAGACAACCGGCGCGGCTTCACCATCGTGGAGTTGTTGATCTCGATGACCATCTTGGGTCTCGTGTTGGGACTCGCGATCGTCGAGTTCGCGATGGTCTTCAACCACAATAACCTGATGAACGCGAACCTCACGGCCGACCAAAACGCAAGAATCGCTATGGCGAAAGTGACCAACGAACTGCGCCAAGCGATGCCGGACATCACCGATTCGAGCACCGGCACGATCGTGGTGACGCCAACCGCGCCACCGCCATCGACCGCGCCTGCACCGGTCACGACAGTGCAGTTTTATCGCGTCCATAACGGCCCAGGCGGGCTGGTCACGCCCATCCCGACGAGCACGTCCGGCGACCCGACGCCTTGCTACGACCTCGTGACCCTGACCTACGATCCGGTCGGCAGGACCATCACCAAGACGGTCACGCTGCAGACCAACGCCATCTGCACGACGGCCTCGACGACCACGTCGGTCTTGGCCTACAACATCGTCGGTTTCGGCGTCACGGCCGAATCCGCGACGCTCTTCGACGTCGACCTGCAAACGGTCGCCTCCAAAGGCAATTACGGAATATACGATCTCAATTCTCAAGTAGCGATGGGGTATAAGCCATGACGCACAAAGCCACGACGAAGAATCAGCGCGGCGTCGCGCTGATCACCGCATTGCTGATGACCATCGTCTTCTTGGTGCTCATCGGCGCGCTCATGGCTCAGATGATCGGCGAGCTGCAAGACGTCGGCGCGCATTCGAACAGCGCGATCGCGCTCAACGCGGCGTACGCGGGCGTCGAGAACATGGTGCTGCAGATCGAGGAGAACGCCTCGGGACCAGGCCACATCTCGCCTGCGCCCATCAACTACACCTATCCGTCGCCTTCTCACGCTTCGTATGCGTCAACGGTCACGTCAACCTGGAACACGTCAGGCGGTCTTGTGTACTACCAGATCAGCTCGACCGGCACCGAGACGAACTCCGGTCAGACGCGCTCCGTCACCGCGCTCGTGCGCAGCTTCCCGTACTCGTACTACGAGCAGTTCACGGCCGGCAACTCCGGCAGCGTCTTCTACGTCAGCGGCGAGAAATTCGACGGCCCCGTGTATAACGGCGGCACGATGAACGTCTGGTACCAGAATCCATCCGCCAATCCGATCTTCAACAACACGGTTGCGACGACGACCATGCCGAACTTCTACCAAGGTGCGGGCATGTCGTCGGTGACGTACGCCAACGTCATCTGGGGTGACGTCGCTTCGCAAGGGTCGACCGCCCTGCAGATCGGCGCGAATCCAATGCAGCTCCCGACGTTTGAGAGCAACCTCGCTGTTGCGAGCGAAGCGTACTACGGCGACTCAACGCACATATCCAATCTACCAACGCCGGGTGCCAATGGATTGTACGTTAACGGCGTGACGGCGACGTCGGGTTCCGGCGCGCTTGCGACCGGCTTGTATATCCAGGGCAACGTCAAGGTCACGCCGTGCAGCGGCACGTGCGGGTCGTACACAGGCAACAACGAGGTCTGGACGATCCAGCCGACCGGGGCCAACACGATTCCCGCGGCGTATACCGTGGCCATCGACTTCAGTGCGAATACGACGACGGTGACGCAAACGACCAACTGTGGTGGCCCGTGTGCAAGCGTCACCTATAGCGGCGTCTTGTCAGGTCAACCGTCGGCCGGGACGACCGCCGGCAACGGCGCGATCTTCGTGGATGGCAGCGTCACCCTCAACAGCGGCACCGTCCACGGCGACTACTCGCTCACCGTGCCCGACTACACGACAAACCACGCCCAGACGATCACGCTCCAGGGCAGCGCACCGGGCGTGCTCTACAAGGATCAGAGCCCGACGTCCACAGACGAGCTCGGCATCTGGGCGAACGACATCAAGATCAACGGTTCCAACACGTCGACCGGCTACGAGTTCGACGGTAGCATCATCACCGGCTACTACGGCGAGTGCCCGCCCTGCACGGATGGGACGTTCTCGAACAACAGTTACAATAACGGCTCCCCCCAGGGCACGTTCACCTTCTATGGCGGGTTGATCCAGAACATCAACGGCGCCATGGGCATCAGCTCGGGCGGCACGACGACGAGCGGCTTCGACCGCAAGTACAAGTACGATGCACGGCTGGCCGCCAATCCGCCGCCGGGTTTCCCCATCACCAACCGCTACGACATCATCGCCTGGCTCGACGAAGGCCAATAATCTAGCCGGCGGGGTCGCCCGCGACAAGCTGCGAAGGGCGGCACGGATGCCGCCCTTCGCTTTTCCTGCTGGGATTTGCAGGGGTGCGCGGCCAAACGCGCCAGCACGTTGCTTCGCAAGACAGCCGACATCGATCTCGGCACGGTCCGCGCCGATGAGATTCACCGAGCCCAGGCGGTGCTCGCCGGGGGGGTCGATTCACCTGTGCGGGCGGGCAAGCCCGTCGGAGCTCCAACGCCGTTCCTTGCGCGTGGGACCGGCTCACGTGTGATCGATACGCACGGGCGTGAATACATCGATTACCTGTGCGCGTATGGACCCGTGCTGCTCGGTCACGGCGACCAGCGCATCGCGTCTGCGGCCCAACGGGCTATGCTGGAGGGCGCGGTGCTCGGCGCGACCCATCCACAAGAAGTCCGCCTGGCCGAGCGCGTCCGCTGGCGCTTTCCGACGATGGAACGCGTGCGATTCGTCTCAACCGGTACAGAGGCGTGCATGAGCGCCGTGCGCGTGGCGCGGGCGTTCACCCGGCGGCAGAAGTTCATACGGTTCGAGGGCTGCTACCACGGGCACAGCGACGAGATGATATTCTCCGCCGGAGCCTCATCGCTGTCCGTGCCGTCGCTCGCCGCCGGCGTGACGCGAGCCGTCGCGGCAAGCGTCGTGGTCGTGCCCTTTAACGACGCGAACGCTGTAGCGCACGCCCTGCGCGAGCACGCGGGCGAGATCGCCGCCATCATCGTGGAGCCCGTATGCGCCAACATGGGCCTGTGCATGCCGGAGGCTGAGTTTCTCGAGCGGTTGCGCGAGGAGAGCACCGCAGCGGGCACACTGCTCATCTTCGACGAGGTCATCACCGGTCTGCGCCTGGGTCCAGGAGGGGCGCAAGCGCGCTACGGCGTCGCGCCTGACCTGACGTGCATCGGCAAGACGGTGGGCGGCGGTCTGCCGATCGCCGCGTTCGGCGGCAGAACTGACGTCATGGAGGTCCTAGCGCCGCAGGGGCAGGTCTTCGTCGGCGGTACCTTCTCGGGCAATCCGGCCTGCGTCGCAGCTGCGCATGCACTGCTCGATGCCCTTGAAGCGGACCCAAGCGTCTACGATCGGCTCGAGCGGACGGCAGCCCGCCTGGCCGGCGGGCTCCAGCAGATCATCGACGCGCTGGGGTTTGGGTTCACGGTCGTCCAGTGCGCATCGATGGTCGATTTCATGTTCCGTCGTGGCGAGCCGCACCGCGATATGGCACACGCCCGCCAAGCTGATGCCCAGGCATATGCGCGCTATTACAATGCCATGCTCGAACGCGGCATTCTCTTGCCGCCGTCGCAGATGGAGTTGATGTTCCTCACCGCCGCACATAGCGACGACGATGTGGACGCGACCCTCGAGGCGGCGCACGAAGCGCTCTCGTGAGCGACGATCAGCGAGACGCCGGCGGCAGCGGCGACGACCTCGCCCGTTTTGCCGAGTGCTGGAACAGCGAGCGGTTCTTCGACGCGCACGAGACGCTTGAGCCGCGGTGGATCAAAAGCCGCGACCGGGGCCTGCGCGGTCTCATCCAACTTGCGGCAGCATTCCATCACTTGCAACGAGGAAACATCGTGGGTGCGCGAACGACCCTCGAGCGCGCCATCCTCAGGCTCACCCACCCTGACAATGCGCCATGCGCGATCGATCAAGCAGCGCTGGCCCGCTATGCAAGCCGCGTGCTGGCAGCGCTGGACACGACGACGCCCGCCGATATCATCGGCTCGCGCCCTCGCCTTTTGGCTTCTTAGCGGTTACGGCGGGTCATGGGCAGGACGTCGGCCGTGCGCGGCTCGACCGCCTGCGCCAGCATCTCGACGGCCTGGGTGTCGAACTCCACGCCTTTGCGGGCGCTGATGTCGTCGAGCGCCTCGAGCGTGCTCACCGCCTGTGGACCAGACGTCAAGGCGATGAACGCCTCGGCCACCGCGACGATGCGCGCCTCGAGCACGATCTGCTCGCCTTTAAGGCCGCGCGGGTAGCCGCTGCCGTCCAGGCGCTCGTGATGCTGCTCGATGACTTGGGTGATGACCCGTCCGTCGCGCCAGCGGGCGACGAGCCGGGCGCCGAGCTCGCAGTGCGCCGAACCCCGTTCGCCTGTGGGGAGCGCCAGGATGCCGACGTCATGCAGCAGCGCTGCCCGTCGCAGGATCTCAAGGTTCCAGCCGCTGATGCCCAGCGCCGACCCGATGCGCGACGAGATCTGGGCGATGCGCATCGTCCGTCCACGTTCGGCTCCGTCCTGCTCGTCGATGGCGATGGCGAGCGCCTCGATGAGGTCGCCATTAGCGCGGTCGAACTGACCGATACGATTGAGCAAGGTGTCGTTCTCGCGTTCCAATGCCGCGATGTATTTCTCCGTCCCCCAGCCGGCAGAGCCGAGGCTCGCCCGCGCGATGGCAAAGGGCACGGCCAAGAAGAGGAGCACGCCCAAGTGGCCGGCGGCAAGCTCGCCCGCCACTGCGTAGCCGACGGCGCCGAAGGCGATGAACTGCAGCGGCGGCCAGGGGAAAAATCCGCGCCAGGCCTCGGCCGGTGATGCGGCTGCGGTGCGCGCGAAGCCGGCGGTTGCGGCGAAGAGCTCGAGCCCGAACGCCGCGATGACGAAAACGAACGTACCAGCTAGAGGGGCGGAATGCTTGGCCACAAGCATCGCTAAGAGCGCGGCGAAGAGCGGACCTAAGATGGCCCACGAGATCGCCTGCGCTGCTGAAAAGCGCGCGGCGGGGATCTTAAGCGCTCGCACGATGCCGCGCACGCAGCCCACAAGCACCGCGACCGGAGCGCCGTAGAGGATGAAACCGGCCACGCTGATGCAGAAGGCTGCGCCGACGATGCGCCGACCGAAGCGCACGGAATCGGGAGCCGCGATTTCGAGCAGGGCGGCCGCGGCCAGCAGGCTCGCGAAGGTCTGCGAGACATGCGGCGCATTGACCGCAGCCCACAGCAAGACCGGGATGATGGCGACGAGCATGAGCAGCATGGCAGGGGTCTCCCTGTCAGCCATCATCTCGTCATAGGTAGGCGGCTGCGCCGAGGAGCCCGCCTGCCTGCGGTTCCATAGGTTCGTGCCGCGTTTTGTCTTCAAATGCTGCTCACCGCGAAGGGCTATAGGTGCCCGCAAGTAAGACCGCACCGCGCTCCCGCTCGTTACCGAAAGGGCGGCCAAAGGTCAAGTGTGGCCGCGAACACGTCCAAGAGGCCCGCAATAGGGGTATGGCGCTTCCAGCATGCGAATTATGAGCCGTACAGCTCTCAGCGCACGTTGCAATCAATAGGCCATGGAACAGATCCACACACCTCGCAGCCGCTCTCTCGCTCAGGCAGCCATCCTGACCGTCCTCGTGGCGGCAGCCGTTGTGACGCCGGCCGCACAGGCGTTGTCGGCTGGCGCGCCCGTGATTGTGACGCTCGATCTCACCCGCTACTCAAGTGTGGCCCATCTTGACGCCGGTGCATACGCGGGCGTGTCACCCGGGCGCATCGTGGTGCACGTCGGGCAGATGGTCGTGTTCGTCAACAGCGACGCGCGTCATCACACCGCGACGTCCTTAGGCGAGGCCAGTGAGTTCCCGCAGGATCCGCGCTGGACCGACAGCGCGCTCAAAGCGTCGGGCACGATCGGGTCGGGAGCATGGACGACGGGAGACATCGCGCCGGGCGCGCGCTCGAGCCCCATCGCAGCCACCAGAGCCGGCACGTATCTGTACGGATGTTTTTACGATTACAGCGCCGGCATGCGCGGCGAGATCGTGGTCGAGCCGTAACGTCAGGAGATTCCGTGGAATTCCGAGAGCCGATCGAGCAGCTGATCCGCGATCCCCGCGACTTCACGCGCGACGTGCCGTTCCCGCCCGCATTGGAGCTGCGCATCTACGACACATCCTTGCGCGATGGAGAACAGATGCCGGGCATCGCCTACACGCCCGAGCAGAAGTACGAGATCTGCCGCCGGCTCTCCGACATCGGTGTGCACATCATGGACGTCGGATTCCCGGCGGTGTCTGAGGACGAGCGCCGCTCCTTGCAGCTCATCATGCAAGGCAAACGCAAGGGCGAGATCCGCGCCGACCTCGACGTCGTCGTCATGTGCCGAAGCAACGCTAAGGATATCGACGCGACGCTGTCTGCGCTTGAAGCGATCGGCGTTGCCCCAAGTGACGTGACATTTTTCATCTTCACCTCGGGCAGCGATCTGCACATGAAGTACAAGATCGGCAAGACCTTGTTGGCGCGCGAAGGCGTGCCTGAGTCGGAGTGGCTCGACCGCCCGCTGTCGTTCTACCGGCAGGCCAACATCCGCATGCAATGCGATGCCATCCGCTATGCGCGCAGCAAGGGCGTGCGCTACGTCGAGTTCGGCGGCGAGGACGGTAGCCGAGGCGACGTCGACTACTTCATCGAGCTGTTCCGCGAGGGCATCAAGGCGGGTGGGACTCGCCCATCCTGGCCCGACACGGTCGGTTGCCTCACCCCCGAGGCGACGCGCTGGTACTGCTCGCGCATCGTGGCCGCTCTCCCGCCGGATATCCCCTTGCTCAACCACTTCCACAACGATTACGGTCTGGCCACCATCAATTGCATCACCTCGCTCTCCTGCGGATTCAAAGCCTTCACCGTGACCGCCAATGGCTACGGCGAGCGCGCCGGCAACGTGCCGCTGCACCAGGTCGTGACCGCCCTGCGCGTGCTCTACGGCGTCGAGATACCGGGGTTCAAGTATGAGAAGCTGCGCGAGCTGGCGCGTTTCATGGAATCGGTCTCGGGCGTTCCCATCGAGGCACACGAGCCGATCATCGGCGCGAACGTCTTCACGCATGAATCCGGCATCCACACACACGCCATGCTCATCGACCCACGGATGTATGAGGCGGTTCCGGCCGCCTTGGTGGGCGCCGAGATGCAGTTCATCTACGGTAAGCATAGCGGGCTCTCGGTGATCGATTCCACGCTGCGCAAGCACGAGGCGCGGCTCAACAAAGCCGGCGTGACGCTTGACAGTGACTTGAGCAAGCGCGTGCTAGAAGAGGTGAAGCGGGTACGCGAAGAGCGAGCGAGAACTGGTCATGTCGCCGATATCGCTCAGCAGTACTACGATAACATGCGCCGCCTCGGCCTCACCGAGGAGGACGTGGTGCGGATAGCAGAGGGTCTCGGCACGAAAAAACACGCAGCGGTGTAAGCACCGCGACAGGGCACGAATAAACAGAGAAGAGTGATACATATGACGGACACACAAGCGAATCAGACACACGTCACCGCGGAATGGATCCGCAGACCGCTCGCAGATCTCGGGGGCTTGTCGCCGCAAGACGCGGCTGCAGACCCGCAGGCACGCAAGAAACTCGAAGACCTCTTCATCGAGCTGGCCGGCCACCACGTGCGGCTCACCGCGCTGGGTCTACCGGCGCTCGATCCGCGCGAACTGCGCCACGCGCTCGGTATGGAAGCGGCCATGCCCGCGCATCATGCGCGCCAGCCGGCGCGCCCGGTGCGTATGGGTCCGGTGAAGCGCAGCGCGTTGCTCGACGAGCTTGGCACAGCACTCACCGGCGGGGATGTCGACAGTGTCGCGTTCTTCAACGTGAAAACAGGCGCGATCGAGCATTTCATGCACAACCTCGGCGATCAGGAGACCGCGCGCATCGCGGAGGCGCAGGCCAACCCGGATATGCGTAAGGTGACGCCGGTGACGACCGACGTGCGCTACGGCATCATGTCGGACTTCATCGGTCTGGTGGAAGACATCACGGTCGCCGGCCGTCTGCGCTCGGCGATCTCGGGCAAAGGGGCGTTCCGGCGCTTCCGCGAGGCAGTGGACGAAGACGATGGGCTGCGCCGGCGCTGGCTCGCCTATCGCACGAAGCGGCACTACATCCTCGCGCTCGACTGGCTGCACCGTCTGGGCAGCACGCCCGAGCAATACGGTCTGAGTCCTGCGGACTATGATTGGCAGCCGCCGAGCGAAGAGCCCGACGCGGCCGAGGCTGCGACCCCGCAGCCCGCGGCGCACGAAGAGAGCCCTGCGGCGGGCGAAACCCAAGCGGCATCCAACGGCGAGGCCGAGCAGGAGGCCGTGCAAGCGCACGAACCCACAGACGAGGCGACGGAGCCGCAACCGGCCGGTTAGGGGCTTGCCGCGCGAATCAGTCCTCAATCATGGTAGCGCATGAAATGGTCAGGCCCGGCGTGAGCTACCGGGCCTGTACCTTTTTGCAGAGCTAAACCGCCGGACGTCGCTTTGGTGGGGGACCGCTAGTGCGGCGCCCGGCACGCTCATAGGATGACGCGGGGCGACATTTCGTTACAGGTCGTGCCCACAGTGCGCTGGCGCACACGGACGTTTATCTCACGCGACGCTCGCGCCAAGCGTCATCATAGCCCGAAAGGCCCTGAACACCGTCAGGAAGTCCGGGTCGCCAAAGCGTATCGTACGGCCGTCGATTCGTTCACTGCCGGGCAGGAGCGATGCCATATCAGCTTTGGCCGTCGAGGTGAAGACAAGCTCCAGCGTGACCGGCGATGCGAACGCATATGGCTTAGCACCGCGGCTGCTGACGGTAGAGACCGCACGCTGCATGCCGGCGGCGATGGCCGCCCGCGCGCGTTCGGGTGACAGCGAGCTCGCCGCATAGCGCCCGATCGCCTGCTTGACCTCGACTGCTTCGACCCAGGGCAGGAACGAGCGCGCATCCGCGCACGCGTTCTGATCGCCCGAGATGAAGATCACCGGCACGCCGAAACACCCCGCCACCGCGGCATTGACGCGAGCTTCGCTGCAGCGTTCGCCGTTGATGCGCACGTCGTACAGCGTCTCGCCGGTATAGGTGTGGTCCAAGACGGCATCGGCGGTGCCGACCGGCGCGTGATAGCCCACAAAGGCCGCCGCGCTGCACGACGGATCCAGGCCTTGATTCATGGAGAGCGGCTTGAGGCTGCCGCGGATGAGCCGCACGTGCGGCGGCAAGTCCTCGTGGATGATGTTGCGCATGTTCCAATGCGAGTCGTTGACGAGGATCTCGCTCGCTCCGCCCGCCGTCGCTCCCTCGCACGCGGCACGGACTTCACCGGTCATGAGCTTGCACGAATGCGCGTATTCCGGCGGACCCGTTGGATCGGTCTGCTCGACTGCCGTGATGCCGGCGACGCCTTCCATGTCGGCGGAGATGTAGATCTTCATAGCGGCCAGGTGTTATCGCAGATGCGCAGCGTCACCTCCGGGCGTGGAGGTGCAGACGTCGCGCGCGCGAAGGTATGGTCCCGACTGTGGCATTCGCACTGGTCGATCGCCGCGACCCACGAGAACCTCCCAAGGCGGCGGACCTGCAGCTCCTCTATGCGAGCTTGAACGCGCTGCATTTCGGCGGCGTACTGCGGGCCTACCGGATCGTCTACAATCACCGACTCACCTCCGTCGCCGGTCGCATCGGCCATCGCCCGCCGGTCATCGAGCTATCGGCACCGCTGCTCGCTGCGCATCCCGAGGCGGTCGAAGCCACGCTCCTGCACGAGATGGTGCACGCCTGGCTTCACGAGCACGGCCTGCCCAACGGTCACGGCGCGGCGTTCAAGCGGAAGATGCGCGAGGTCGGACTCAAGAGCATCTACCATTTCCTTCCAGTGAAGCGACGGACGAGCCAGCGGCGCTACGTGCTATCGTGCCCGCGCTGCAAGGTCGAGTTCGTGCGCCGGCGACGGCCTGGTTTCCGGGTGTCGTGCGCGCGCTGCTCGCCGACGCGTTTCAATCCGCATGTCGAGATGCTCGTCAGGGAGATCGCGTAGGCCGTCGGGAACGGACAGCTCGTGGGCACCTACATCGTCGGCATCACCGGCGCAAGCGGCACGATCTACGGCGTCCGCCTGCTCGAGGCGCTGCGCACGGTCCCCGATACACGAGTCCATCTCGTCATGAGCGGCCAAGCCCGCAAAACGCTGGCGATCGAAACCGCGCGCACCGTCGCCTCGGTGGAAGCGTTGGCGGACGTTGTCCACAACGCGGACGATCTTGCCGCGCCCATCTCAAGCGGCTCGTTCCGGACCGACGGCATGATCGTCATTCCATGCTCGATAAAGAGCGCCGCTGCGATCGCCTACTCGTTCAACGACAATCTGCTCGTGCGCGCCGCCGATGTCTGCTTGAAGGAACGCCGGCGCCTCGTGCTCGTCGTGCGCGAGACGCCCCTGCACCTGGGTCACTTGCGCACGCTCACGCAGCTAGCGGAGATCGGCGCCGTCATCCTGCCGCCCATTCCCGGATTCTACACGACGCCCAAGACGGTCGACGACATCGTCGCGCACACGGTGGGCAAAGCGCTCGACGCGCTCGGCGTACCGAACGAAGCGTACGCGCGCTGGCGTGGCGTCTGACGAAAAAGCCGCACGTCGTTCAGGCAAGCGCCTTGTAGAAAAGCCATCCTGCGGCGAACAGCACCGCCAGCGCGAACAACCGCATCAGGCGCGACGCACGGACGCGTGCTGCGATACGCGCTCCCACCTGCGCCCCGGCGATAGCGCCGATCGCGATCAAGACCGCCCGACCCCACAACACGTCGTGATAGTAGGCATGTGACGCGGTCGCGACGATGGCGGTGAGGAATATGACGAAGGTCGACGTCGCCGCCGCGACGTGCACCGGGAAGGCGAACAGGTAGGCCATCGTCGGCACGTAGACGATGCCGCCCCCGACGCCGAACAGGCTAGCCACAAATCCAGCGCCCAGGCCGATCAGCGCCGCCGGCCAGACTGAAAAACCGGCAGTGTTGCGCTCGTCTGCGATGACTGCTTCGCCGCCGCGGTCTTCGCCGGGCCGAACGAGGAGACGGACGCCGACGACCACGAGAAACGCGCCGAAGAGAAGACTGAAAAGGCGTGGCGGCACGTGCTGATCGGCCAGCCCGCCGAGCAACGCTCCGGGGACCCCGGCGACCGCGAACACAAGACCGGCGCGCACGTCCACGCGCCGCTGGCGCAAGAAGGTGAACGAACCTGATGCTGCGTTGGCAAGCACGACGGCCATGGAGGTGCCGGCCGCTTCCTTCGGCGCGGCGTGTGCGAGCAGCAGCACGGGTGCGACGAGGACGCCGCCGCCCACGCCGATGATCGTGCCATAGGTCCCAGCGACGAAGCCGAGCATGACGAAAGCCGCAGCCTCGAGCGGCGTCAACGCTCAACCGCCGTCATCATCGTGGCAGAGAACCGCGCAGCGAAACGCGAACGGCGCAGCCGTGAGGATGCAGTAATGGCGCTGTACAGCGCGCGTAAAGGATTCAACGTCGGGCTCACGGTGGGTGGCATCAACCTCAACCGGGGCTTCCATGTCATCGCAGGACCGTGCAGCGTCGAGTCGGCCGAGCAGATGGACGCCGCCGCGGCAGTGCTTGCCGACCACGGCGTACGCATCCTGCGCGGCGGCGCCTTCAAGCCGCGCACCTCCCCCTACTCGTTCCAAGGCCTGGCCGAAAAGGGCCTCGAGCTGCTCGCGCAGAGCGCTCGTCGCCATGGCATGATCTCCGTCTCCGAAGTGATGGACACCGATTCGGTGGAGCTCGTGGCCGCGAGCGTCGACATCCTTCAAGTCGGTGCGCGCAACATGCAGAACTTCTCGCTGCTCAAACGCCTTGCCAAGCAGCGCAAGCCCGTGCTGCTCAAGCGTGGCATGTCGGCGACGATCGAAGAGTTCTTGCTGGCGGCGGAGTACGTGTTGCAGGGCAACGACAACGTCATCCTGTGCGAGCGCGGGGTGCGTTCGTTTGAGACGCTCACCCGCAACATGCTCGACCTCGCCGGCGTCGCGCTACTGCGCCGTATGAGCCACCTGCCAGTGCTGGTCGATCTGTCGCATTCCACCGGCCGCGCGGACATCGTGCCCGAGCTTGCGCGCGCCTGCGTGGCGTTGGGCGCCGAAGGCATCATGATCGAGGTGCATCCAGACCCGCAGAGCGCCCTGTCCGATGGGGATCAGGCGATCGCGCTGCAGGACGCGGCAAACCTCATCGACGACCTCACGCCATGGATCGAGCTGCGCGAGCGCCTCGAGAGCACGACATCGCACGCGGCAACCCCAGCCGTCTGACCTTGCCCGGGCATCACGTCTACCTCGTGGCCTGCGCCGACGGCTCCTATTACTGCGGTTACGCCAAAGACCCAATCAAACGCGTGCAGGCGCACAACCAGGGCAGAGGCTCAAAGATCTTGCGCGGCAAGCTGCCCGTGCGGCTGACCTTCGTGCGGCGCTTCTCGATCAAAGGCGCGGCGCTGCGCTTCGAGATCGAGCTCAAGCGCCGATCGCACGATGAAAAGCGCGAGCTGGCGCGGCGCTGGAAAACGTTGAGAAAGAGAAATCGGACCTAAAGGTCCGATGCTTGTGCGGTCCCTTCATGCGTTGGGTCAGACGCGCGAGACGTACTTGCGGTCGCGCGTGTCGATGCGGACCTTGTCGTGCGGGTTGATGAAGAGCGGCACGTTGACCGTCGCCCCGGTTTCAAGCTTGGCCGGCTTCTGCACGTTGGTCGCGGTATCGCCGCGAAAACCCGGATCCGTCTCGACCACTTCGAGATCCACATGGTTGGGCAATTCTGCCGCGATCACTTTGCCGTCGTGGAACTGCACGTTGACGACGGTGCCCTCTTTGAGCAGGTCGACGTTGTCGCCGAGCATGTCATGGCCGAGGTGGAGCTGCTCGTAGTTCGAGTTGTCCATGAAATGGTATTCGTCGCCGCTGCCATAGAGATATTGCATCTCACGCGTTTCGACGATGGCGCGTTGCAACATCTCACCCGCGCGGAACGTCTTCTCGAGCACGTTGCCGCGCAATACATTCTTGAGGCGCGTGCGCACGAACGCCGAGCCCTTGCCCGGCTTGACGTGTTGGAAGTCCACCACTTGCCAGAGCTGACCATCGACCACGATGGTGACGCCGGTGCGGAAATCGTTGCTTGAGATCATGAAGGTGAGTTCTTCTCCTTGGATGTGCCGATGCGCAGTTCAGTACCGGCGACGAGTCGCGAGATGTTCGCCGCATGCCGCCACAGGACGAGGACGAGCGCGAGCACCGCGTAGACGACGTACGCGATCGGCGCGCGCAGCATCACAAGACTCACCGGAACGGCGGCGCTGGCCAGCATGGACGCCAGCGAAGAGTATCGCGTGAGCGCCACGGTCAGCAGCCAGACGACTGCAAACACGGCGGTGGCCGGCCACGACAAGACCACGAGTACGCCCAATCCGGTCGCCACGCCTTTGCCGCCCTTGAAATGCAGAAAAATCGACCAGTTGTGTCCGACAATTGTCGCTAAGCCGGCGGCGGCGATGGCCCAGTTCCCGTACGGGAGCCAGTGCGACGCGAGCAGCGTGGGCACCACGCCTTTCACCACGTCGCCGATAAGCACGAGTGCGGCGCCTCGCGGGCCGAGCGCGCGCATCGAGTTCGCCGCGCCGATGTTGCCGCTGCCGACGGTCCGTGGATCGACCCCGAAGATGCCCCGGCCGACGATGATGCCGAACGGGATCGAACCGACGATATACGCGCCGACGAGCCCGAGGAGAATCACCGTCACGGTTGATCGTCGCTCGCAGTCGAGGCGATGAGCTCGTCGGCTTTTGTGGCGTCTTGCTGCACGCGCTGCCGGAAGACGAGCCGCACCGGCGTACCTTCGAAAGGATACGCGGAACGCAGCGAGTTCTCGAGATAGCGCTCGTATGAGAAGTGCAGCAGCCGTGGATCGTTGACGAAGAAGACGAAGGTCGGCGGCGCGACACCGCTCTGCGTGGCGTAGTAGACCTTGAGCGCGTGACCGCGAAACGCTGCCGGCGGGCGCGCTCGCACGGCATCGCGCACGATGAGATTGAGCTTGGCAGTGGGCACGCGCAGCCTTCGCTGCTCCGCGACGGCAGCCGCGGCGTTCCAGATCTTGTGCACGCCGCGCTTGGTCAGCGCGGACGCGTACATGACCATCGCATAGGGCGCAAAGGCGAACTCGGTGCGCAGGATCTCCGAAGCGTGCTCGCGGTCGAACGTCTTTCCCTCAACGAGATCGAGCTTGTTGATGAGCAGGATGAGGCCCTTACCCTCTTCGATCGCCAGGCCGGCGATGCGCTGGTCCTGTGCCGTGGCGCCGGCCATGACGTCGATGACCACGATGGCCACGTCGCAGCGGCCTATCGCCGCGACCGCGCGCAGCGTTCCGTAATGCTCGAGCGCAGGTCCGCGCCTCTCGTGGCGGCGGATGCCTGCCGTGTCGATGATGACGAAGCGCCGACCGTCGACCTCGATGCTCGAGTCCGTCGCATCGCGGGTCGTACCCGGCGAGCTTGAGACGACGGCGCGCTGCTTTCCCAATAGCGCGTTGACAAGCGACGACTTGCCAACATTGGGCTGACCGACGAACGCCAGACGGACCGTCGTCTCGTCGCCCTCATCCGGAGCAGCATCCGGCGCCGGCAAGCGATCGACGATGGCATCCAGCAGATCGCCGCTTTGCAGCCCGTGGATCGACGAGACCGCGAGCGGCACGTCGAAACCGAGCGAGCAGAACTCGTAGATGCTCGCCGAGGTCGCCTGCGACTCCACCTTGTTCGCCACCAGCAGCACGCGCTCGCGGACGGGGCGGAGCAGAAGGGCGACGTCTGTGTCCTGGGCCATCACGCCCGTCTTGGCGTCGACCACGAAGACGATGAGGGCCGCCTCGTCGATGGCCATCTGCGCCTGGGCGCGGGTCTGCGCCGCCACGTCGTCAACGGCACCGACCTCGATGCCGCCGGTATCGACGAGCGTGAACGTCCTGCCATTCCACTCCACCATGCCATAGAGCCGATCGCGGGTCACGCCTGAGGTGGACTCGACGATGGCCACGGGCTTGCCGACGAGACGGTTGAAGAGGGCGGACTTGCCAACGTTCGGGCGCCCGACGATCGCAACGATGGGTGTTTGGGATGCCACGGTGATGCATACAGTTCGCTGTCGTGGGCGGGCGCCCCCACGGCGATGCGCCCGAAGCCGCTCGTCCGCGCCACAGGGCGTGGGATGCGCAGAGAGAAAAGTCGTGGACATGGCGCTTCGGACCGCTTGTGTCGTCCTCGCGATTTTCGTCGTGACGCTGTGGGCCCCGGTCGCGGCGTCCAGCGGGCGCGGCAGCGTCTATGTGACGACGCTGCCGCCGGGCGCGACGGTATGGATGGACGGCAACTATATGGGCGAGACGCCGCTCTATCTCGACGGCCTTGACGGCGGGCGCCACTTCATCACGCTGACGCACAGCGGGTGGCAGCCGCAGAGCACGGCGATCGATGTGACGGTCGGGCGCGTCACGACGGTGAGCGCCGTGCTGACGGCCAATGCGCCCGTTCCCGGGGCGTCGCCCGCACGAGCGAAGGGCACGCTCACCGTTCGCGGCGCCGCCGGCGCGAAGATCGTGGTCGACGGCGTGGCTATGGTCGCGCCCTACGAGCTGCTGCCTCTGAGCGCAGGCGATCACATCTTGTTCGTGCAGCGCGGCAGCGAACGCACGACGAGCCGCATACGCATCTATCCAGACACCGCCACGACGGTGTCGCTTGCGCCGCGCGGCGACGTTTCCACGGGGACGCAGGGCGAGGACATGCTCGCGGCGCTTGCGGATTACGTGCCGGTGAGCGATTTCACGGTCAGCGGCGACGTCATCACGATCCATTACAAGGGCATCGAGCTCGAGTGCGCGGCGGGCTCCCATACCTATGTCCTCAACGGCAAGCCCGGAACGCTGACCGTCGCGCCGGCGTTCGTCAGCGGGAGGCCCTACTTACCGCTGTCGCTGCTCAACCGCATCGCAAGCCAAACGGGAAGCGCGGGTCACTGACAGGTCGCGCTCCCGAGCAGGAGAATCTGTCCGTATGCCTTCGATCTATCTGCAGACGTTCGGCTGTCAGATGAACGTCGCCGACTCGAACGGCCTCGCCCATCAGGCCTGGTCGCTCGGATGCACGTTCACCGATGCCCCCGAGCAAGCGGATATCTTGATCCTCAACACGTGCGCGATCCGCGAAAAGGCCGAGATGCGGGTCTATAGCCGCCTAGGACAGCTCAAGAGCGTCAAACGGGAGGGCAGCAAACTGCTCGTGGCTGGCTGTCTGGCTGAGAAAGACCGAGCGGTCATGCGCATGAAGGCTCCGCACGTCGATGCGCTGCTCGGGCCGCGCGACTACCGTCAGTTCAAAGCGCTGCTCGCCGACTGGGGCGTGCCGACGGATCTGCCTCCGCCGCAGACGGAGATCGCATTGCCCTCGCTCGAGGATGCGCCCGACGCGGACTCCCCGCTCGCCTTTGCCCACTTGCGCGCGCTCGTCAGCATCACGCGCGGCTGCGAGAAGTTCTGCACCTACTGCATCGTGCCGTACACGCGTGGTCCGCTCGAGAGCATTCCGCCTGACGAGATCGAGGCCCAGATCCGCCGCGAGATCCGTTGCGGCGCGAAAGAGATCACCTTGCTCGGCCAAAACGTCAACTCGTACCTCTATGACGGCTTGGACTTCGCGGCGCTCTTGCGCCGCGTCGGGCAGATCGACGGACTACAGCGGCTCACGTTTTTGACCTCGCACCCGCGCGATTTCAACCGCGAGGTCGTCGACGCGCTCGCGCAACTGCCGAACGTCGCGCCGCGCTTGCACCTACCGGTGCAGAGCGGGAGCAACGACGTGCTGGGCGCCATGGCACGCCTGTACACGATCGAGGAGTACCTCGAGAAGATCGCTTACTTCCGCGAGCGGCTGCCGCGCTGGGCGCTGACCACCGACATCATCTGCGGCTATCCCACAGAGTCGCAGGCCGACTTCGAGAAGACGCTCGAACTCGTCGAGCGCGGCACCTTCGAATACGCGTTCATCTTCGCGTTCTCCCCACGTTCGGGCACGCCGGCTGCGACCATGCAGCCGCAGGTGCCGAACGAGGAGCGCCTGCGCCGGCTGCAGGTGGTGAGCGCCATGCAGAACGAGCGGACGCGCAGCTTCCACGAGTCGTTCATCGGCGAAACGGTGAGCGTGCTGGCGTCGGGACCGTCGAAGAAAGACCCAACGCGCATGGCGGGCAAGACCGGCCATAACGTCACTGTGGTGTGGCCGCGCGAGACATCGACGGATGCCACGCCCATGGTAGATGTGATGATCGAGCAAGCGTACACTTGGGGCCTCGTCGGCCGGGTGGCATAATCGTCCGCCACGCCCGCGGCCAACGCGCGCCGCACGAAGACAAGGCCGGGCAGGCGGCACGGAGCGCGCATGCGGTCGGCGCAGCCACGGACGCCGTCGGCACGTCGCCGCTCATCGCCCAGTACCTGTCGCTGAAAGCCGAGTACCCTGAGGCGCTGCTGCTGTCGCGGGTTGGTGACTTCTACGAAGCGTATGGCGACGACGCGAATGAACTCGCCAGCGCCCTCAACATCGTCTGCACGTCGAAGGAGGCTGGCAAGGGCAAGCGGGTCGCCATGGCGGGCGTGCCACATCACAGCGTGGATCACTACCTAGCGAGGCTCTTGCGCCAGCGCCGCATCGTGGCCATCGCGGAGCAGATGGAAGAGCCCGTACCCAACAGGCTCGTGCGCCGCGAGATCGTCCGCGTGCTCACGCCCGGCACCGTGCTCGAGGATCAATTCCTCAGCGCCGAGCGCAACAACTATCTGTGCGCAGTCGCCACCGCCGCCGGGAAGACCGCCATCGCCGCGACAGACATCTCGACCTCATCGTCGTTCCTGAGCATCGTCGACGACGATGACGCGCTCGCCTCGGAGCTCGATCGCCTCGCGCCGGCAGAGCTCGTCGTGGAGAGCGATGAAGACGTCGAGCGCTACCGCCCGCTCGTGCCTGAGACCTGTCGCATCGCCGTGTGCGACCCGCCGGAGGCGGGTGCGGCGCCAGCTGTCGTGCAGCGCGTGGCGCTGACCGAGCGCGCAGCAGCGCACGAAGCGCTCGGCTTGCTGGCTGGTTACCTGCAGTATCTGCGGCTCGACGGCGCTGCGGTCTGCGACTCGGCGGTCCTGCACGAGACGCGCACGACGATGACGCTCGACCGCTCGACGCGCCGGCATCTGGATCTGCTGAGCGGATCGGGCGAGAGCAAGCACGCATCGGTCGCAAGCGTGCTGGCCAAGACCAAGACGCCGATGGGCAGCAGGCTGCAGGCGCAGTGGCTCTGCGCCCCGCTCCTCGACGTGCAGGCCATCGGGCGGCGTCATGACAGCGTGGAGGCCTTTGTCACCTCCGCATCGTTCCGACTCGAAGTGCAGCGCGTGCTGGCGAGCATCGGCGACATCGAACGCATCGTGCAGAAGGTCCGCGCGCGCCGCGCCGGGCCGAGGGACCTGGCAGGGCTGCGGCGTTCGCTCGAGAGCGCCCGGGAGGTCGGCGAGCTCTTGCGCGGGGAGCCCGGACAGCTGTTCGCCGCCTTCGCCGACGCTCTGGCAGACGATGGGGGCCCGGCGCGCACCGTCGAGCTTCTCTGCGCGACGCTGCTCGACGAGCCCGCCGCAACGCTCGCCGAGGGCGGGGTCATCCGTCCGGAGCACAGCGCCGAGCTCCTCGAGCTCATCGGGTTGCGCAGCGCCGGACGCGAGCACTTGCTCGCGCTCGAGGGTGAGGTCCGCGCCGCAACCGGCATCAGAGCGCTCAAGATCAAATACACCCAAGCCTTTGGCTATTACTACGAGGTGAGCCGGGCGCAGGCGCAGTCGGTGCCGCCCGAGTTCGTCCGGCGCCAGAGCCTGGTGAACGCAGAGCGTTTCAGCGACCACCGGCTCAAAGAGCTGGAAGCGCGCATCTTGAGTTCGCGTTCGCAGCAGGTCGCGTTGGAACGGCGCCTTTTCGATGAGATCCTCGCGCAGCTGGACGGGTTCGCGACCTCGCTGCACGTCTGCGCGCGTGCTGTCGCGCAGATCGATGTCTTCTGTTCGCTGGCGCAGGTCGCCGCCGAACGCCGCTACGTCAGACCTGTGTTGGTCGAGGAGAGCACGCTCGCTGTGGAAGGCGGCCGTCACCCGGTGGTCGAGGCGTTCGGTGGTCTCGACTTCGTCCCCAACGACTGCGAGGTGAATGCGGAGCGGCGTTTCCTTCTGATCACCGGGCCCAACATGGGCGGCAAGTCCACCTATCTGCGTCAGACGGCG
Organism: Vulcanimicrobiota bacterium; assembly: GCA_036741695.1. Taxonomy (GTDB): domain Bacteria; phylum Vulcanimicrobiota; class Vulcanimicrobiia; order Eremiobacterales; family Eremiobacteraceae; genus JAFANK01. The sequence continues at coordinate 15,304 of DAINRU010000024.1, read as the reverse complement.
CTCTTGTCGATCCTGGCGCAGATGGGCTCGTTCGTGCCGGCGATGCGTGCGACGCTGGGCGTGGTCGACCGGCTGTTCACCCGCATCGGCGCTGGCGACGACATCGCCGCAGGTCGTTCGACCTTCTACGTGGAGATGGCTGAGATGGCGCTCATCCTGCGCAACTGCACGCCGCGCAGTCTCATGCTCATCGACGAGGTCGGTCGCGGCACAGGCACGATCGACGGCCTCGCCATCGCGCAAGCGATCAGCGAGCATCTGCTCAACTTGGGCGACGCGATGCCCATCGTGCTTTTCGCCACCCATTTCCACGAACTCGTCGACCTTGCCCAGACGTTCGCGAGCGTCGACAACCTCCACGTCGCCGTCGCTGACGAGCCCACAGGCCCCGTCTTCTCGCACCGCTTGCTGCGCGGCTCGAGCAGCCGTTCCTACGGCATCGCCGTGGCCGCGATCGCGGGCATGCCCAAGCCGATCGTCGACCGTGCCGCCGACATCGCCAAGGCGCTCGAGTCGCGCCCGGCTGTCGAATCGCGTCGCACGCGTTCGCCCAAACCCGGTCCCGCCGAGCAGCGGCAACTGGAGATGGAGATCTCGTAAGCCGCACTCGCGCTTGCATGTGACCGCAGTCACTACTCGGGGTCTTCGTAACATAGCAGGCCGTCAAGCGTCCTTAGTATGTGAGGACATTAGACCTAGCGGCCCGCAAGATCCGAAGCCTGGCGGACATGCTGACCTATCCTTTGGCGGTCGTGGTCGCGCGCTGGATCGCGATTGGCTCGCTGCTGAGCTTGCCGCCGAACCCGGCAGCGCCCCGTCAGCTCCTCGTCGCGCTCATGGCGTACGGCGTCATCACGACGCTCTTCGCCGCGAACTTCTGGTACCGGTCGCGTGCGACCGGTCCACGCGACGAGGCTCACCCGCTCGTCGTGCCCTCGCTCATCGTCATCGATGTCGCCTATGCCGCGCTCATCATCAAGCTGTATGGCATCACCCTGCTCGTGCTCTTGCCGGCGCTTGACGCCGCCATGGTCGCGGCCCCGGTCGGCCTCGCCGTGCTGGCGTCGGTCGACCTGCTGCTGCTCGACATCGCGCTGAATTACCACTATGGCCCGCCGAGCGCCATCGCGCTGCAGATCGCCGGCATGACGTTCGGGCCATACGTCGCCGTGCTCTATGGCCTGCATGGCAGAAACCGCGCCGAGCGCCAGGTGCGAGCCATCGATCAAGTCCTCAACGCGGGGTCTGAACTCGGCTCGCAGATGTCGCTCGCCGACGTGCTCAAGCAGCTGCGCAACCTGCTCGGCCAGTTCCGCCGCGTGGTCCCCTGGGATACCTGCGTCATCTACGTCGTGCAGTACGACGACAATGCCGAAGAAGAGATGCTGGTCGCCGCAGAGATCACGGGCGACGACGTTGGAGCCTACCGCGGAAAGATCGCCTTCGGCACGGGCGTCGTGGGCTACGCGGCCGCCAAGCAACGCCCAGCGCTCATCGCAGATCTGCACAAAGACGTGCGTCAGCCCGACGCCGATATGCGCCCCAATGCTCGCGGTTCGCTGGTCGTGCCGGTCGTCGCCGATGGACAAGCCGTCGGCTGCGTGCAGCTCATCTCCGCCGAGCCAAACGTCTATACGACAGACCAGCTCGAGCACGTGGGCCGGCTCATCAGTTTGGCGTCGGTTGGCGTGCGCAACGCCGTCATCCATAGCCGGACGCGGTTGATGGCCGACACCGACTCGCTCACGGGCCTGCTCTCTCCTCGAGCCTATCACGAGCGTCTCGAGTCCGAATTCCGCAAGGCCCAAGCGGCGCGCAAATCGCTCTCGCTGCTCATCATCGACTTGGACAACTTCAAGCAGGTCAACGACGGCCACGGCCACCAAGCGGGTGACGAGCTCTTGCGGCGCGTCGGCGCGCTGCTGCGTCAACAAGCGCGGCGCAACGATGTCTGCTGCCGCTATGGCGGTGACGAATTCATCATCGTCATGCCCGAGACGATCAAGTCCGAAGCAGCGGTGGTCGCCGACCGCATCCGCAGAAGCGTCGAAGACATCGCGTTCACGTCGGGTAATTCCCACGTGCAGATCACGGTATCGATCGGCGCAGCCAGCTATCCGCAGGACGTGACCGACAAGCAGGCCCTCATCAAAGCCGCAGACGATGCGCTCTACGCCGCGAAGGAAGACGGCCGCAACGCGCTGCGGGTCTTTACGACGCCCGTCGCCCGCTAAGCGCTCGGGCCAGCCCGGCTCGTAAGATGTGGTGGCCCGCGGTTGGGCGAAGCCGACCGCGTGCGCACGAGCGAACACATCCACGTCCTCGACGAGGCGACGATCGCGCAGATCGCCGCCGGTGAGATCATCGAGCGGCCGGTCTCCGTCGTCAAAGAGCTGATCGAGAACAGCCTCGACGCAGGCGCCTCCTATGTCGCGGTCGAGCTCTCAGGCGGCGGGCGCACCGAGATCGCCGTCCACGACGATGGTCGTGGCATCACACACGACGATCTGCCGCTTGCGCTGCAGCGCCACGCCACGAGCAAGCTCAGCGCGGCGTCGGATCTTTTCTCCGTGCGCACGCTCGGGTTCAGGGGCGAGGGTCTGGCCAGCATCGCCGCGGCTGCTGGGTCGCTCGAGATCGTCTCGCGCCCCGCAGGTCAGACCTTTGGCGCTCGCATCGCCACGCGCGCCGGATCGCCCGGCGCTGTGACCCGCGTGGCCGCCTCGCCCGGCACGAAGGCGACCGTGCGCGAGCTGTTCGCCGCGACGCCAGTGCGCCGTGATTTCCTGGGCAGCGAGAAGGCCGAGTTCGGGCGGGTGAGCGCGTTTCTCTCACGCATCGCCCTGGGCTGGCCGGCGGTGGCGTTCTCATTGCGTCACGACGGGCGCGACGTGTGGTCGCTCCCTGCCGTCAGCGATCCCGTCGACCGGCTGGAGATGGTCTTCGGCAAGGGCAGTCGAGGGTCGCTCACGCCGGTGCGGACCGCGCCCAACATCATGATCGGGATCGTCGGGTTCACGTCACGCATCGGCGCTGACCGTCCGAATCGTCAGGGTCAAGTGCTCTTCGTCAACGGTCGGCTGATACGCAATCCGGCGCTGTCGGCGGCGTGGTCGACCGCGTATTCGGGCAGCATGATGACGGGGCGGTATCCCTACGGCGTGCTCATGCTCTCGCTTGCGCCCGGGGACGTCGACGTCAACGTGCATCCGACGAAGATCGAGGTACGCTTCCCGAGCGCGGCGTCGGTGTTCGACGCAGTCCGCCACGCAGTCAAAGACGCGCTTCGATCCGACGCCGGCGCAGATGGATTCACTCCCCCGCTTCTCCGTCCGGCCGTGCCGCCGCTCGAAGGAGCGAGCGGCTCTGGGCTCGCTGCACACGTCATCCCGGCCGCATCGCTGCTCGCCGGTGCGAGCGGTCCTGCGCCGCTGCAGCTCGAGGATGCGAGTTCAACCGCTCAGACGGCACGAGCGCTCGGTCAGATCGACCAGACCTTCATCGCCATCAGCGACGCGAGCGGCATCGTGATCGTCGATCAGCACGCGGCCCACGAGCGCATCGCGTTCGAGGCACTTGAAGATGGAGCCGGCGAGCGAGTGCCGTCAGCACCGCTGCTCTTGCCCCGCATCGTCGAACTCACCCCAGACCAGGTAGCCACGCTCGAGACGTGTCAGAGCGAGCTGCAGGCGCTTGGCGTGGAGATCGAACGCTTCGGCGACGATGCATATCGCATCAGCGCCCTGCCGAGCGGCTACCAGCAGCGGCGCTTCGACGTCGTCGGCATGCTCGACGACCTTGCTGAGGACGTAGGCACGGCGACCGAATCACAGCCGCAGCGATTGGCAGAACATCGCCGGCGACTTCTCGCCACGATCGCGTGCCACTCGGTCGTGCGCGCGCACGAGCCGCTCAGCCTGCAAGAGCAGCTCGCGCTCTACGAGCGCCTGCGCACGTGTCGAGATCCACATACCTGCCCGCACGGCCGGCCGACGACGTTGCGGCTCGACGCGGCAGAGCTTTCCAAAGCGTTCAAGCGGACGTAGAAGAACGGGCGTGTCAGGCGCACTCATCATCTGCGGCCCGACATCGTCGGGAAAATCAGAGATCGCTCTCGCCGTCGCACGCGAGCTCGGCGGCGAGATCGTCAATGCGGATTCGCGCCAGATCTATCGCGGCATGAGCATCGGCACAGGTTCGCCGCCGCCATCCGCCCGCGAGCGCGTGGCGCATCATCTGTACGACTTCGTCGATCCGGCGCAGCGCTACAGCGCGGCGCGCTACGTGCACGATGCCGACGCGATCATCCAGGAGATCGAGAGCCGCGGTCGGGTGCCCATCGTTGTGGGCGGTACGGGTTTTTACATCGAAGCGCTTGCTGGGACGATGCCGCTCGACCGCCCCCCGGGCGACGATCATATGCGCGCGCGGCTGCGCGCCGAGGCGCACATCCACACCACGGAGGTGCTCTGGCAGTGGCTCGCCGCCATCGCGCCTGCACGTGCTGCGCAGACCAAACGTGGCGACTCCTATAGAATCCTTCGCGCGCTCGAGGGCGTTCTTAGCGCTCGGACGGAGCGCTCGGACGGCGGTGCATCGCCGGCGCGACGAGCGCAGCTGAGGTGCGAGATCGTGGTCTTGCGCATAGCTCCCGGCATCCTCCGCGAGCGGATCGAGCAGCGCGTCCGCGGCATGTTCGAGCACGGACTTATCGCCGAAGCCGCAGCGGTGCGCGCGCATGCCCCTGACGCGCCCGCGCTGTCCGGGCTCGGCTACGCTGAAGCGCTCGCCTATCTCGATGGGCGTGCGACGCAGCTTGAGGCGCTAGCGTCGACCATTCACAGGACGCAGCGATATGCAAAGCGCCAACAGACTTGGTTCCGGCGCATCGTTCGCGCCCACGTGGTCGACGCGGAGGATGCGCACGCCGCGACGCGCGCGATCGTCGCACTGGCAAGGGAAAAGCTCGCGCCTGCGTGAACATCTGGTCACTGCCTGCAACGGTGGGGTTCTCGCATGGCGCAACGTCGCGAGAAGCATTGGAGAAGAATGGCGTGAAGAACAACTTGCCACTGCAAGACGCTTATCTGTTGGCGATCAAGCGTGAGAACGCGCCTGTCACCATCTATCTGCGCAACGGATTCCAGCTGCGCGGTCACGTCCGCGGTTTCGACAACTTCACCATCATCCTGGAGTACGATAACAAGCCGCACCTCGTGTACAAGCACGCGGTCTCGACGGTTTCGCCGCAATCAGCGGTCCAGTTCTCGGGGGCTGAGATCGGCGTCGGCGCTCGACCGGCCGCGGCGACTGAGGCCGAACCGGCGCTTGTCGCCGACGGCGCGGTGAAAACCCCCGTCGCACAGTAGCGCAACCAGCAAGCCGCGATGGCCCTGATCTCGGTCACGAAGTGCCACGGGACGGGGAATGACTTCATCCTCGTCGACAACCGTGCCGGCCCGGATATGCCCTATCCGGAGATCGCCAAGGCGCTATGCCCGCGCCGGCTGGCCGTCGGCGCTGACGGCCTCCTCGTGCTCGGAACACCGGAGTCGCCTGAGGCCTGCGCCTCTATGCGCATCTTCAATGCGGATGGAAGCGAGGCCGAGATGTGTGGCAACGGCATCCGCTGCGTCGCACGCTATCTGTATGACGAAAACCCAGAACGGACCGAGTGCACCATCGAGACCGTCGCCGGACCCATGCAGACGACGATCGTCACCTGGGAGGGAAAGCCGGGTGTGCGCGTGGCCATGGGCGAGCCCAAATTCCTCGGCGCGGTCGGCGGGAAGCTTGAGCGCACGCTGGCGCTCGATGGCGGCGCGGTACCGGCATATGCGGTCTCCATGGGTAATCCTCACGTCGTGATGTTCGTCGACCGCGATCCGGCACGGCTCGATCTTGAACAAGCCGCCGCCAAGATCGCAGCGTGGAAGGCATTCGACACGGAGCCGAACGTCGAGATGGCGCAGGTGGCGGGCGACGAGATCCGCATGCGCGTCTTCGAGCGTGGCGTGGGTGAGACATGGGCTTGCGGCACTGGGGCCTGTGCGGCAGCTGCGGTGGCGATCGCAAGCGCAAAGTCCACATCGCCCGTGACCGTGACGACCCCTGGGGGCTCCGTGCGCGTGAGCTGGCAGGGCGCAGGACACCCCGCGTATCTGACCGGCAATGCCGAGATCGTATTCCGCAGCGACGTGGAGATCGCAGTGCCTCTTGGGCTCCACGCTCCAGCACAGCCGTGATGCAGCACGGCATCCAGGGTTTGGGACCATGGACGTAAAGAGCGCGGCGCGTGCCTGGGCGGACACCTGGTCGCAGGCCTGGCCCGCTCGCGACGCCGACGCGATCGCCGAGCTCTACGCCCCAGACGCGGCATACCGTTCGCACCCGTTCCGCCAGCCGATGACGGGCCAGACGGGCGCACGTGAGTACGCGCTATCGGTGTTCGCGGAAGAAGAAGACATCGAATGTTGGTTCGGCGATCCGATCGCGGCCGATGCGCGAGCGGCAGTCCAATGGTGGGCCGTGTTTCGATCGGAGGGCAAGCAGTGGACACTCGCCGGGACGAGCATCCTCCGCTTTGCGGCTGACGGCAAAGTCGCCGAGCACTGCGATTACTGGGTCATGGATGAAGGCCGTCGAGAGCCGCCACTGGGGTGGGGCAGATGAAGGTCTTCGCTGCAAACCGATCGCGGCCCACGACCCGCGCCAAGAACGCAGGCGCGTTGCGTGCGCTCTTCGCCCGGCCCGACGGCACGGTGCTCGATCTCCCGGGCGTGAGCGCAGCCGCAGACGACGGTGTCATCGTGCAAGCCGTCAGTGCCGACTTCATCCCCCTTCCTGAAGGGTCGCTCTTGCTCACCCTACCTGCGCGCAGCGTGGTAGGGTACGAGGGTTCGCGAGCGCGGGAGATCGCCGACGTCGAGGGCACGCAGGTCTGCGCGGTGGCGGCCGCGCTGCCACTAGGCTACACTCGCGTAGCGCTGCCGGCCTACGCCGAGCGCGCGGGGGCGCCCGCGCTCCCGCTGTATGGATACAGCGCAGTGGCGTGGAGCGACTCCGGGTTTCGCGTCGCCGCGATGCGGACGGACGAGCTTGAGAGTTGGACGCCGCAGACGCACGGCGAAGAAGAGGTGCGCGAGGGCATCGCGCTGCGAACGCTTGAGTTCCCGGGCAACGCGCTCGTGCAGCAGCTCGCGAGGTGCGCCACCGAGTACGGCTGTTTCACCGCTCAGAACGTGTTCTTGCGCCAGGGCGAGGCCGCGCTGCCCGTCTCGCCGGCGTGCAACGCACGCTGCATCGGCTGCATCTCAGAGCAAGAACCGGATGCGCAGGTGAAGAGCGCACAGGAGCGCGTGCGCCGCCGGCCGACGCTCGACGAGATCTGCGAGCTCGCGACCGCCCACCTTCTGGCTGTGAAGGGCGGGATGATCTCGTTCGGTCAGGGATGCGAAGGAGAACCGCTGCTCGCGGCGCCGCTCATCGAACAGGCGATCCGGCGGATCCGCGCCTCGACGAGCGCGGGCACGATCCACTGCAACACCAATGCGAGCAATCCGAAGGCGCTCGCCAGGCTCATCGACGCCGGGCTGCAGTCCATCCGGGTGAGCCTCAATTCGGTGCGTCCGGAGGTCTATGCAGCGTACTACCGGCCTCGCGGGTATACGTTCGACGATCTGCTGGAGAGCATACGCGTCGCCGCCGCCCGGGGCATCTCCATCTCGCTCAATCTCCTCACGCACCCGGGCGTCACGGATGCGGCAGAAGAAGTCCGCTCGTTCGAGCGCGTGTTGAGAGCATTCCCGATCGCCATGGTGCAGACGCGAACGCTTAACGTGGATCCGGCGATCTATTTCGCAGCCATCGGCCGTCCGGCAACGCGACCGATGGGGATGCGCGCGTGGCTCGCCTGGCTGCGCCGCGAGTTCCCAAGCCTGCGCGTCGGGAACTTCACGCGCGGCTTCGGCTAGCCGGCGCCGACGAGCTCGGAACGCAGCTCTTTGGTCGCGCCCGGCTGCATGACGATGAGCATGGCGTCGCCCGCACGCACGGTCGTCTCGCCGTCAGGCACGATGACATCGCCTTCGCGCTCGAGCGCGACGATCACGCAGTGCTTGGGCAAGCGCAGGTCGGACAGCCGCTTCGCGTTGGCCGGTGACGTCGGCGGAAGCGATAGGCGCACGAGTTCGAGGTTGCCGCCGCGGAACGTCATGAGCGGCGCGACGTCCTTGACATTGACCTCTTGTTGCACGATGCTGAGCACGATCTCCGTGCCGGAGACGACCGAATCGATGCCCAGCTCCTCGAAGATCTGCTTGTTCTTCGGATTGTTGACCCGCGCGATCGTGCGCGGCCGCGCGAACTTCTTCTTGGTCACGAGGCTGATGACCAGATTATCCTCATCATCGCCTGTATCGGCGATGACGACGTCTGCCCGCGCAACCCCGGCTTCCTCGAGGACCTGCGGGTCGCAAGCGTCGCCGACCCGCGCGATCTCGCAGTTGAGGAACTGGCACAGGCGAGCTGCTTTGCGCTCGTCTTTTTCGATGACGACGACTTCGTGCTTCTCTTCGAGCAGCGCCTTGGCCACGTACGTGCCCAGCTTTCCGCCGCCGCACACCACGATGAACATCGTCTGCTAGACCGCCTTGGCGAGCGAGCCGCCGAACAGTTTGCGGAACTCAACCACGAAATCCGGGCGCACGATGGCCACGGTTCGATCGCCCTTTTCGAGCTTGGTCTCCGGGGTGGGGATGATGCTGTGGTTTGAGCGGACGATCAATGCGACTTGGCTTTTCTCCGCCACGGTCAGGTCGCGCACGAGTTTGCCGGCGCTCTCAGGCCCCACCGTCTGCTCGACGATCTCCGCATCCGCCTGGTCGAAGAGCAGCGACGAGAACTGGTCGTCCATGAGCGCGCCACCCATGAGCCGGGCTCCCACCGTCGTCGGACACACGGTCGAGATGCCGAAATCGCGGTACATGTGGGAACGTTCGGGGTCGTAGATCCGGGCAACGACCCGCGGGATCTTGAAGTGCTGCTGGGCGATGAGGGCAGCCATGATGTTGCGGTTGTCACCTTGCGTGACCGCAGCAAAACCGTCGGCTGTCTCTGCGCCGGCGCGACGCAGCACGTCGACGTCGATGCCGGTCCCCAGCACGAGCTTGCCAGGGAAATCGCGCCCGACGCGCCGGAACGCCGCTGAGCTCTCGTCGACGACGGTGACGTCGTGACCCTCACGGGCAAGCCGCTTCGCCAGCGTCGATCCGACTCGGCCGCAACCGACGATGAGATATCGCATGTCGTTTGTTTGGCTCCGGTTGAAAGCGACATTCGGCTTCGTGGCGGCGTAGGATGATTCCCGTACGCAGTTCTCGTTCAAGGAGCCCACCGAAAACCAGCAGAACCAGACACAACAGGCCATCGCGGGGTGTAGCTCAGCTTGGTAGAGCGCTCGGTTCGGGACCGAGAGGTTCGCAGGTTCAAATCCTGTCGCCCCGAGATTTCTCCCGCTGCATGCGTTGCGATGTCGCGGTCTCGAGCCGGCTCATATGAGCTGCAACCAACTTGTGGTGGGAACACCCGCCCGCGGTGATTGATAAGCGATGTTCTCCCGGTTCAGCCCTGCGGCGCGCGCGGTGATCACGCTCGCAGAACAAGAGTGCCGCAACGCCAGCCACTACTACCTCGGCACCGAGCATCTGCTGCTGGCGATGGCTATCGCGCCCCCGCCCGACGTCGCCGCGCACTTCGAACGACTCGGACTCGTGCCGTGGCAGGTCAAGCGCGCGCTGCGTGACGCCATGACGCCGAGCGACGAACATCCCTGGGACGGCATCATCCTCACGCCGCGCGTGCAGCAGATCCTGACCATGGCGCTGTCGTCGAAGGCTGCACCGGAGAGCGTCCAGCCCCTCGATATCCTCGATGCCATCGTCGCCGATGGCGGCGGCGTGGCAGCCCGCGTTCTCGAGCAGCTCACCGCGGCGCAAACCGCAGGACAGCGCTAGCGCCGCATGCACGCGTTTGAGCAGCATGTGACCTCGTGGATCATCGGGGTCATCTCGCACCTGGGATATGCCGGACTCTTCGGCGGCATGCTCGGCCAGGCCGTCGGCGTGCCGCTGCCCAGCGAGATCATGCTCGCCTTCTCGGGATACCTCGCGTCGACGCACGTGCTGGAGATCATCCCCGTGATGGTCGCCGGCACGGCGGGCGACACGTCCGGCGCGATCATCGCCTACCTGGTGGGCTACTACGGCGGCCGGCCGTTCCTGTTGCGCTTCGGCAAGATGTTCTTCGTGCGCGAGCGCGAGCTCGAGCGCGCCGATGAGTGGTTCGCTCGCTACGGAACGCGCGCCGTGCTCATCCTCAAACTGCTTCCCGGCGTCCGCGCCTTCGGTTCGTTTCCGGCGGGCGTGACGCGGATGCGGGCCGGGCCGTTTCTGGGATACACGCTGTTGGGCTCGATCATCTGGAGCGTGCTCTTCTCCGGCATCGGCTACACGCTCGGCAAGAATTGGGTGCTGCTCGGCGCGTACGCGCGTCCGGCATCGTTCATCCTGCTGGCACTCGTCGCCGCGGCCATCATCGGCTGGCTCTGGGTGCACTTCCGAGCGGAGCGGCGCGGCTCGCACGTGTAAGAGGGCCGCAGGGCCGCCTCCCGCAAGACATCCTCGTGAATCCCGCCGACCTACCGCCACGCCTGCAGGAGCAACTCGACCGGCTCCCGGCCGAGCCCGGCGTCTACCAAATGCTCGACGCGACCGGCGCCGTGCTCTACGTTGGCAAGGCCATCGACCTGCGCTCGCGCGTGCGTTCCTACTTCCAGCCCGGTAGACCGCTCGAGCGGCGGCTCGACGCCATGGTGGAACGCGTCGCCGACGTGCGCACGATCCTCGTCCGCAACGAGAGCGAGGCGCTGCTGCTCGAGTGCAATCTCATCAAGCAGCACAAACCGGCTTTCAACATCAGGCTCAAGGACGACAAGAAATATCCATATCTCCAGGTCACCCTGGCCGAGCCGTTCCCACGCGTCATCTTCACGCGCAAATTGGTGCGCGATGGCAGCAAGTATTTCGGCCCCTTCAGCAACGCCGGCGGCCTGCGCGACGTCATCGATCTCATCCGTAAGGTCTTCCCGCTACGCACCTGCAAGTTCGACGACATCGGCGTCAACTACCGGCGTCCGTGTTTGCAGTACCACATCAAACGCTGCCTTGCGCCGTGCGCGTTCCTGCAGAGCGCCGAGGACTACGCCGCCACGGTCCGCGACGTACTGCTCTTCCTTGAGGGGCGCCACGCGCTCTTGGTCGACCGGCTCAAGCGTGAGATGGAATTCGCCTCCGAACAGCTCGCCTTCGAGCATGCCGCGCGCCTGCGCGATCGCATCGCGGATCTCGAGCGCGTCATGGCGCGCCAAGAAGTGGTGTGGAAGAGCCAGGTGGACATGGACCTCATCGCCAGCGCTCACGGTCAAGGCGTCTCCAGCATGGAGGTCTTCTTCGTCCGCGGTGGCAAGCTCATCGGCCAAGACAACTTCCTGGTCGAAGGCACGGAAGGACGTTCGCCAGACCAGGTGCTGGCCGCGTTCGTCGAACAGTTCTACGCGGCGTCGCCCGCCATCCCCAAAGAGATCATGCTCGAAGCCCGCATCCCCGACATGGGTGAGCTCGAGCGTGCGCTGTCGGCGGTGCGCGGCAACCGCGTGCGCATCCTCGTGCCCGAGCGCGGCCAGCGCGTGGAGTACATGCGTAAGGTGGCTCGCAACGCCGAGCAGCACCTGGCCGATCATCTGGCCAAGCGCGATGTGGCCGACGAGCGCGCCGCCGCCGCGCTGGAAGAGCTCGCGGCGAGCTTAGGGCTGCCCGCGCTGCCGCAGCGCATCGAGTGCTACGACATCTCGCACGTGCAGGGGACGAACGTGGTCGGCTCGATGGTGGTCTTCGAAGACGGCGTGCCAAAAAAAAGCGAATACCGGCGCTTCAAGATCCAGGGCGACGAGCGCAACGACGACGTCGCTAACATGCAGCAGATGCTGCGCCGCAGGCTACGCTATCTCACGGCCGATGCGCTGCCGCCCGCTGCCGGCAAGGAGCGCAAGTTCGCCAAACGGCCGAGCCTCGTGCTCATCGACGGCGGTCGCAACCAGCTCAATGCCGGGCTTGCGGTGCTCGAGGAGCTCGATCTGGTCGCACTGCCGATCGCGGCGCTCGCCAAACAGTTCGAAGAGATCTACGCGCCGGGAGAGGACGAGCCGCTCGTCCTCGCGCGCAACTCACCCGCACTGCACCTCGTCCAGCGCATCCGCGACGAGGCGCACCGTTTCGCGGTCAGCTATCACCGCGGATTGCGCGGCCGCGGGCTCACCACGTCGGCGCTCGACGGAGTGCCCGGGGTCGGACCGGCGCGCCGCCGGGCGCTGCTGCGTGCGTTCGGGTCGGCGGCTGGGGTACGGCGCGCGAGCATGGCTGAACTCGAGGCCGTGCCGGGCATCAGCCGCGAGCTGGCCGAGGTCATCAAACAAGCTCTAGAACGCGAAGCCTCCGCATCCTAACGTAGCAACGGACCTTTCGGTCCGTTTTTGGCAGGGCCGCGCCGCCGCCGCGCCGCACTTGTAGGCCCATGAGTCTTATCATTAGACTGCTCGTCAACGCGTTTGCCTTGTTCTTGATATCGAAGTTCAACTTCATGGGGATCCACGCCGACACGGTGTGGGATACGCTCATCGGCGCTTTGGTGCTCGGAGTCGCCAACGCCGTCGTTCGCCCGCTCCTCATGGTCTTGAGCTGCCCGCTCGTGATCCTCACGCTCGGGCTGTTCACGCTCGTGATCAACGCCATCATCTTCTATTTCGTGCTCAAGTGGCTTCCCGGCTGGCACATCCCGCCGGGCATCTGGCCGGCCTTCTGGGGCTCGATCGTGATGTCGCTCATCTCGTGGATCGTCAGCGTGATCATCAAAGACGTCTCGGCGGAGAGCAAGCGCTTCTCGCCCTAGACGAGGGTCATCTCGCATCCTCTGTAGGGGCCCGCCCGCTTAGGCAGGCCCCGCGGGTTTGTTCTTGTCAGCAACCTGCCGATGGTGTAAAATATAGGGGTCACGACGGACCTTTGGGTCCGTTTTTCGCGAGGGGGCGTCACGGTTTCGACGGGATGTGCTCTGGCGAGAGAAGCAGGCGGAGTTCCGAGCCCTCCTAAAACGATCGGACAACGTATAAACGCGAACAGCGAATACGCACTGGCAGCCTAACTAGGCTATCACGCTTGCGGGGCAACGGCTCCGTCACGGGCCCGCAAGTGTCACAAAGCACGGATACCGGGTGCAGACGCTTCGATGCGTTCGGGAAATCAACTGGAGCTGGCGGCGCGGCAATCCCGCTCGGGGGAGTACGCGTCGCGAGTGAAAATCCCGAGATAAGCCTGTAGACGCTTTCGTGGGAGTCATTTCGGACACCGGTTCAACTCCGGTCGCCTCCAAAAGAATCAGAACGGACTATAAAGGCCCGTGTCTGGAAACAAACAGATAAAGAGGGGGAACGAATCATCCGTTCGAGGTTACGCTGGACGCGCGCCTCGGCAGCCGTGCTCGCCGCCACGCTTGTCATCATCGGCTGCTCCCGCCATGTGACCGTCCCGACATCACCCAAGCTCACCATCTATTACTGCAAAGCCGGCAGCGACGATCTGGTCGGGTTTCCGTTCAGCGTCGATCCCAAGCTCGGCGCTAGCGCCGTCGCGTCGTACGCGCTCAATCAGCTCATCGCAGGGCCGGCGGTCGGCCGCGACTCGCTCGTGCTGTTCCCAGCGGGGACGCAGGCGTCAGTCACGATCGACGGGGGTGTGGCCACGGTCGACCTGCACGGTCCCATCGCTCGCTCGTTCCAAGGCGGTGGCGGCGATGAGTCCGGCTTGTTCAAATCGCTCACCTATACGCTCACCGGTCTGCCCGGCATCAAGAGCGTGCAGGTGCTGGTCGACGGACGCAACCGAGCGGCCTTGCCCGGCGGTCAATTCGAGATCGACGAGCCGCTGACGAGGGAAACTTTCGCCCAATGATGCGCCGCCTCGCCGTGGCGCTCGCAGCCTTGAGCATGCTCGTCTGGCCACCCGCCGCCCACTCGCAATCCATCGCGACGCCCGTCGCCCGCCTCTCGGATCAGGTCTTCGTCTTCGGTCGCGAGGTCGTCTTCGAGCATCTGGGCACGTCGCGCGGCGTTGCGGTCGTGCGCGTCGACGACGCGGGCTTGACGGCCATGCTCCAGATCGTGGGTGCGAGGATGCAGTTCCAGCCGGGAACGCGCTTCATCGTTTTCACGCGTGCCGACGGCGAACCGATCACCTTCACGGTGGGTAGCAATGCCGTGAGCATCGACAACGCGTCGGTTGCCATCCCCTTCGGCCCGTTCTATGAAGGCACGCAGCTGTGGATCCCGCTGCCCGCGCTCACCGAGGCGCTGGGCCTGTGGGCCCGTCACGTCCACGATAGCTACGCATTCTCGCCGCAGATCGTCTCCGTGCAGCGCCATATCGGCCAGCACCGCACGATCGTCGAGGTGCGGGCCACAGCGCCGCTCTCCTGGCGCGCGAGTTTCGACGGCCCGCCCAAGCATCCGACCCTGACCGTCACCTTCGCCGGATTCGCTAACGCGGCAGATTCGAAGGTTGATCTTGGTGGACGCGAGGCCAAAGCTGCGACCATCGGGCAACAGGGTCCGCCTGGGTATCCGATCACGTCGCTCTCCATCGGCGTCATGCACGGTGTGAAGTTCGCCGCGCATCGAACGTCGTCGGGCGCCGGCATGGACCTCGTGCTCGCGCGCAATGAGGGCGATCTGGCGCTCGGCCCGACGCTCGCGACGCCGTCCGTGCAGATCTCCACCCTGCCCAAGGCCGCTCCGACACCCGTACCGACCGCCGCTCCGACGGTCGTGCCACGCGTCGACGGCACGCTGGCGCCCGCACCAAACGTGTCCGCGCAATCTGCTCCTGTGCCGACGGCAGTACCCGCGCCGGAGGTCACGGATAACGGCTCCGCTGTGCTGGGCGCGAGCCCGAGTCCCGGATCTTCCGGTGGCGAGCCCAGCCCAAGCCCGTCGCCTCTGGAGAAGATCACCGACGTCTTCGTCACTGACGCCGCCGACGCGAGCCGTATCACGCTTGCGCTCACTGGCCCCGTCT
The DNA here is from genome assembly GCA_036741695.1 of Vulcanimicrobiota bacterium. Lineage (GTDB taxonomy): Bacteria > Vulcanimicrobiota > Vulcanimicrobiia > Eremiobacterales > Eremiobacteraceae > JAFANK01. Next base: position 122 of record DAINRU010000024.1, on the reverse strand, counting down.
CGTTTGAGTGGCACCGCCTCGCCCCGCCTGATAACCGGTTCTGGATCGACATATCGCAGGCTGCGCTCGTCGGTCCGGCACGCGACGTCTTTGTCAAGCTCGCGTTAGTCCGATCGGTGAAG
>DAINRU010000023.1:0-36640 GCA_036741695.1 Vulcanimicrobiota bacterium | reverse complement strand
GACACAGGGGCCTTGGCGCGCGCGCGGACGACGAACGGCATCACGACGGTCTTGCCGCGGGCGACCTGCGCCCAATCCATATAGACGCTTCCGCGCGGGCGTTTTGCGATCATGCGCTCGAGCGTGACGAGCTTGGGAAGGCGCTCTTGCACGAGCAGCGCGATCTCCTTTGCGAATGCACGAGCCCGCGGATAATCATGGCGGCCGCGCAGCCAGACAAGGATGTGCAGCCCAGAGCCGCCCGTCGTCTTCGGATACGGGCGCATGCCTTTACGGCGCAGCTCGGCGGCGACAGCGAGCGCGACGGTCGCGAGCGTCTTGACCGTGCATCCGTCACCTCGATCAAGATCGAACAGGATGAAATCGGGTCTGTCGAGGGAACCTGCGTGAGACATCCAGGTGTGAAGCGCGATGGCGGCGAGATTGGCGAGGTAGGCGAGAGTGGCTTCGTTGTCGCAGACGATGTAGCGTACGCTTGCGCGCTTGCCGCCGCTCTTGAGGGCGATCGTCTTGATCCAGACCGGCAAGCCCGCCGGCGCGTTCTTCTCGAAGAAACCGGGCTTATGGATCCCGTTTGGGTAGCGCTCGAGGCTGACCGGCCGGCCGAACAGGTAGGGCAGAATCCACTTCGATACCGCGCGGTAATAGGCGATGAGATCGCCTTTGGTATAGCCATCGCCCGGCCACAACACTTTGTCGGGGTTGGAGAACACAAGCGCCTTGCCCGCGATCTTCGCGCTGACTTTCACTGCGCGCACCTCACGCACTCCTTCCCTAGACGATTACGGGATCATGCTCTGCTGCTGGTCGTACAGCGGTGTGAGATTCACCTGGACGAAACCGCTCTGGGGACTGTCGAGATCGATGATCGTGTAGACCAGCACGGTGAGCAGCAGGCTAAAAATCGCCGAGACTAACGCGTTGCGAAAATCCGTATAGCCGAAGACAAGGCCGATGGCAAGCGCGCCGAGCACTGCGACGAGGAAGACCAAGAAAAGCGCGGACCCTCGCAGGCGGAAGCTGAGAGCCGCTTTCTGCTCTGCCGAGATATCGATCGTGTCGTTGGTCACCTGCATCAAGAGCGAAACGCCCAGTTGCCGTGGATTCGTCCGCATCGCCGCGCTGACGATCGTCCACATGCGGCTTTGCAACGCGGCCGACGCCGTCTGGTCTCGCTGCTGAGCCGCCGGATCGCTGTCGCTCTTGTAATAATCGATCCGGTCTTGGGTGTAGACGCGTAGTATGTCGCGGAGTTGGTCGCCAGGTGCCTTGTCCAGGACTGACGTCCGCAGGTAGAGGGTGCCGATGTTATTAGCTTCTTGCACCACAAGCTGCCAGCGCTGTTCGTAGCGTGCCAGGGCAAAGCTGAACGAGAAACTCAGCACGAGGGCCACGATGCCGAAGATCGCCGCCAGCGCTGTCGTGAGCGCCGACATGGCGGCATCATTCTTCGGGTGGCGGATCACCTGGCCGGTCCGAAATCCGATAAACTCCATGCCGAAGAGCACGACGAAGACGACGACGATGAAGGCTAGGGGAGAAACGCCGTCGATGAAGTTTCCCGACATCCGCTATCCTTTCACGATAACGGACCTAAAGGTCCGTTGCTTCAAGTCCGTTGCGCACGTGAGGTGCTCCAGCACCTAGGCGTTGACATTGCTCATGTCGGCATAGCGTTCACCGGCAAATGCTCCCGGCGAAGCGACGGCGTCGATGCGCACGAGCTCGTCGGGTGTGAGAACGATGTCGACCGCCGCGCAATTCTCTTCGAGCCGTTGGCGACGCTTGGTTCCAGGAATCGGCACGATGTCCTGGCCTTGATGCAGCAGCCACGCGAGCGCGAGCTGTGCCGGCGTGATGCCCTTCGCCCGCGCGATATCACGAAGCAGCTCGACGATCTTCATGTTGCGAGCGAGATTCGTTTCATTGAAGCGAGGATGACGGGTGAGACGAGCGTCGTCCGCCGTCAGCTGATCGCGGTTGGGTATGGCACCCGTGAGCAAGCCGCGGCCCAGCGGGCTGTACGGGACAAAACCGATGCCCAGTTCCCTGCAGGTGGGCAAGATCTGCGCTTCGACGTCGCGCGCGAACAGCGAGTACTCGGTTTGCAGAGCGGTGATGGGATGGATGGCTGTGGCGCGCCCGATGGTAGCTGGAGCAGCCTCGCTCAGACCGATGAAGCGCACCTTACCCGCGCTCACGAGATCGGCCATAGCGCCGACCGTCTCCTCGATCGGCACCGTCTTGTCGACGCGATGCTGGTAGTAGAGATCGATGTGCGCAATCTCGAGACGGCCAAGCGATGCATCGCACGCCGCCTTGACGTACTCTGGCTTGCCGTTGATGCCGATCCAATCACCGTTCTCCCCGCGCTGGTTGCCGAACTTGGTCGCGATGAAGAACTGATCGCGCTTGCCCTGGATAGCGCGGCCGACAAGACGCTCGTTCGTGAACGGACCGTACATGTCGGCGGTGTCGAGGAAGTTACAACCCAGTTCGAGGGCCCGATGGATGGTGTTGATCGATTCGTTATCGTCCGTGGGGCCGTAAAACTCGGACATCCCCATGCAACCCAGGCCGATGGCGGACACCTGCGGGCCGGCTTTTCCTAACGCGCGTCGTTTCACAGATCTCCCTCCGATGTCGCTTGTGCCGCGACATCGGAGGGGTCGCGATCACGAAGCGGTGGTCTGTTGCGGGCTTGGCCGGCGGACGATGACGTTCACCAGCGCCCCGACGACCGCGACGCCGAGCGCAATGAGAGGCATATTCGCCGGCCACACAGCCGTCAGGCCTACTAGTGCATCGAGCGAATAAGCTCCTGGACCGGCGAACATGATGAGCAACATGCCACTGATGTAGGTGAGCGGAAGCTCGGAGCCGTTGGGTACGAAGAATCCCTTGCCCCAGTGCACCGTGAAGATCGCCACCAGCATCACCAGGATGGACAACGCCGGACCGATAGGCCCTCCCAATCCAAGCGCGGTCAACATGCCGCCGCCGAACTCGCCGAGGCCGGCTGCCGCAGCGAACATCGTACCGGGCCGGAATCCCAAGCCCTCGAAGAACCCTCCGGTGCCCTTAAGTCCATAACCGCCGAACCAACCAAAAAGCTTCTGCGCGCCATGAGCTGCAAGCCCCAGTCCGAGAATCACACGCGCTACGAGTAACGCCGTCACCATATCTGCTCTCCCCCTTCGCCCATCTGCCTGGCCGGCATACGGGACGAACTTTACAATAGTTACTTACATATAGTAACTTATGGAGGAAAGGTTAGCATGGGAGGGCAACCCTGTCAAGAGATAGGAAACGATGAAAAACGGAAAAAGCCCCGCCGCCCTGAACGGTTTTTGCCCGCGCTACCACCGCGCCGTGGAGCTTATCGGACGGCGCTGGACGGGCGCCATCATCCGCACCCTCTTGTCGGGCAAGCGCCGCTTCAGTGAGATCGCCCTTGCCGTACCTGGGATCTCCGACCGGCTGTTAGCCGAGCGGCTGCGCGAGCTCGAAGACGTGGGGATCGTCCGGCGCGATGTGGATGGCGGGCCGCCGGTACGGGTAGGCTACGCACTCACCGAATCCGGCGCCGAGCTGGACGCCACGGTACGAGCGCTCGCTCACTGGGCAGAGCGCTGGATTCCGGCCCCGGCGCGCGCCGCTCGCAAGCGCGCGTGAGAGATCTCTTCCTTTAGGGTAGCAGCACTTCTGCGTCACTGACCTCGCCGGCGCGCTAAGCCTTTTGCCCCGTCGCTATCCGCACAGTGATCATCTTGTCATCGCTCGACGGCATCACGACGAAGCCGAGGCGCTGGCAGACACGCAGCATCGAGGTGTTGTCGGCGAGGATGTAACCGACCACGCTGCCGATGTTCTCGTGCCGGGCGATGTCGACGAGCCTGCGCAGCAGCTCCGAACCGATGCCCACCTTCTGGCGATCGTCCTCGACCGTCATCGCGAACTCCGCTTCGTCAGCTGCATGTTCGCGGATAAGCCTGCCGATGGCAACGATCCTGTGTCCGAGGGCGGGATCTGTTTCGATGGCGACGAGCGCGATCTCACGATTGTAATCGATGAAGCAGACGCGGGAGAGCCGTTCGTGCCGCACTCTGTCGCTCAGACGCATCGCGGTCGCGTAGCGCATGTAGACGGTCGTCTGCGACAGGCGCTCGTGGAACTTCGCGACCTGCGGCTCATCCTCGGGCCGGATGGGACGGATCTGGAACTCGCGACCGTCGCGAGCTGTCCACGTGCCTGCATAGCGCGCAGGGTAGGCGCGGATCGCAGACCGTGGTAATGCTGCGTCGGGGATAGCTGGATCGTGCAGAATCGCACGTGCATCGAGCGAGAGGAGGCCGCTGGGCGACGCGAAGAGCGGGTTGATCTCCACCTCTTTGATGCGTGGCTGCTCGATGGCCAACTCCCCAAAGCGGACAAGAATCTGCTCGAGCGCGGCGAGGTCGATCGATGCCCGGCCCCGGACGCCCTTGAGCGCCTGATAGATCTTCGTCCGCTCCATCATGCGCCGCGCCAACGTGGTGGTCAGCGGCGGCAGGGCCAGTGCCCGATCGCGGAACACGTCGACGAGCGTTCCGCCCAGCCCGAAGAGCAACACCGGACCGAACTGCGCGTCCGCGCTCGCGCCGACGATGAGCTCATACCCCTCGCGCTCGACCATCGGCTGCACGGTCACGCCGATGAACGCATCCGGACCCGCTCGCTCGCGTGCCGACTTATCTATCGCGGAGAATGCGGCGCGCACCGACGCCGCATCGAGAACGTTCAGCACCACGCCACCGACATCGCTCTTGTGGGTGACGGTGAGCGAGTGCAGCTTCACGGCCACCGGAAAGCCGATCTGGGCTGCAGCCGCCACCGCGTCATCCGGCGTCAACGCCAAACGCGTGTCCGCTGTTGGAATCCCGTAGGCAGCGAGCAGGCGCTTGGACTCATATTCGGTCAGAAGCGTGCGCCCAGCAGCCGACGCGCAGGCGATGAGCTCGTGGACAGCCGTGCGGTCCGGGGTGGTACCGTCGGCGAGCACCGGTGTCTCGTACAGCCCTTTGAGGGCATCGTCGTAGCGCCACATATAATTGAAGACACGCGAGGCGGTATCCGGATAGAGATAGGTGGGGATGCCGGCCTTCTTCAGCAGCGCCGCACCAGCAGCGACGCCCTCACCCCCCATCCAGGCTGCGATCACCGGCTTGCCGGGCAGCGCGCCGAGCGGTGCGATGGCCCGGGCGACATCCTCCGCCGAGGCGACGCCCTGTGGAGCCAGCACGACGAGCAGGCCGTCGACGTTTGCGTCTTGCTCGCAGATCGCCAGCGCCTTTTCGTAGCGTTCCGGCGTCGCATCTCCGAGCACGTCCACCGGATTGCCGCGACTCCAGTGCGCGGGCATCGCGGCGTCCAAGCCGGCGATCGAGGTCGCCTCCAGCGGAGCGAGCTCGCCACCGCCCAGCACCAGCGTATCGGTAGCGAGGACGCCCGCACCGCCGGCGTTGGTGATGATGGCGAGGCGCTTGCCTGGGGCTCGCGGCTGCTTGGCGAGCGCTTCGGCCATGTAGAACAAGTCCGACAGCGACTCGACACGTAACACGCCGCAGCGCCGGAAGGCAGCGTCCGCGACATCGTCGCTGCCCACCAGCGCGCCCGTGTGCGAGGCGGCAGCATGGGCGGCAGCCGTGGTGCGGCCGCCTTTGATGACGATGACCGGCTTGCTCATCGCGACTTCGCGAGCGGCGGACATGAACGCGCCCGCATCGCCGATCGACTCCATGTAGAGGATGATGGCGTGGGTATGGGGATCGTCGCCCAAGTAATCGATGACGTCTCCCCACCCGACATCGGCCATCGAACCGAGCGAGGCGAAATGGCTGAACCCTACTGATTCGCTCAAGCTCCAGTCAAGGATGGCGGTGCACAGCGCGCCGCTCTGGCTGACAAAGCCGATGCCGCCAGCGAGTGCCGTCGTATTGGCGAAGGTCGCGTTGAAGCCGAGCCGCGGCGTCATCACCCCCAGGCAATTGGGGCCGACGATGCGCATGCCGCTCGCACGCGCGTTGTCGAGGACGCGCCGTTCGAGCTCGATGCCGTCCGCACCGATCTCCCGGAATCCGGCTGAGATGACGATCGCGGCCCTGACGCCGGCGCGCCCGCATTCGAGCACGACGTCGGGTACGGTGAGGGCGGGCGTCACGATCACCGCGAGGTCCACCCGCTGCGGAGCGGCGGCGATGCTCGCATAGCACTCGTGACCAAGCACGCTCGTGTGCCGTGGATTCACGGGATAGACGGCACCCGCGAACGCACCGCTCGTCAGGTTCGTCAAAATGGCGCGCCCAACGGTCGCGGGCCGTTCGGTCGCGCCAATGAGCGCGACCGTGCGCGGAGCGAACACCGCGTGCAAGCCTTTGACCCCGCCGCCGGCGCGCAGGATGTCATGCGCCGGTTCGATGGCTGGTGCGTGCGGACGCTCGCTCATGCGCCCCCAGTTCTCGGCCCGCATTGTGCGACCCGTATCGTCTGGTCATCACGCTAAAGCGTCGGCATCGCTCGATGTAGGCTTTGTCTCATATGAGCATCGAGGAATCGCTTTTAGTGCGGATTGCCCAGCTACAACGGAGTCTGCGACGACAGGTGAACGGCATCTAGAAGACTTAAGCGAGTTCAAGCGCTCGGCCGGAGCCATTTTTGTGCTCCCAGGGAACGGGCGTATTCAGTTTTCGACAATGGAGTATGGTGTGAAAATCTCTCGTCTTCTCGTCCTCCTCGTGCCGACGCTCTGGCTCGCGCTTGCGACGGCACCAAGCCATGCGGTGGCGGCTTCGTTACGCGACAAGGCGTCTCTCTCACCGATCGGCTCTCGAGCTCTTGCAGCGGAAGCGCCGCGAGTCGCGGTCCAAGACCTGGGTCGCGCACCGGCGACGATGCGCATCCACTTGGCCGTGGTCCTCAATTACCGTCACGACGCCGAACTCCAGCAATTCGTCGCTCTGCAGGGTAACCAGCCAGCCGGCAATCGCATGATCCTCAGCGCCGAGCAATTCCGAGACTATTTCGCATCCTCGGCTCAAGACTATGCCCGCACGGCGATGCTGCTGACGAACGAAGGCTTCACGGTCACGCGCACGTACGCGAATCGCACGGTCATCGACGTGAGCGCCCCGGCCGCAGTTGCGGAGCATGCCTTCGCGACGGAACTCCATGTCGTCCGCCAGGCCGACGGGTCGATGCACTACGCGAATCTCAAGCCCGCTTATCTGCCAGACGAACTCAAGGGCGTCGTTTTCGGCGTGATCGGTTTCGACGATCTGCGCGTGCTGAAGCCCACGTACGTGCGCGGGAGCGCGCTCCACGCACTCGTCAAGATCGGACCGCCCCTCCAGGGTCCCGACCTGGGGCTTGGCCCGTTTGTCTTCTCCACGGCGTATGATCTGCCGGTGCAACATGCGGTCGCCGGGAGCAAAGGCGGTCAGACGTATGACGGCACGAGCCAGGCCGCCGCCGTCGTCATCGACGCGGATTTTCTCGATAGCGACCTCGCGGCATTTTTAACCTACTTCCATGTCAAGCGCACCGGACCCAAGACGGTCCGCGTGCCGATCAACGGCGGTCCGCCGCCGGGGCTCATCGCCGATTCCACCGAGACGACGCTCGACGTGGAGACGATCGTCAGCAACGCACCGGGGGTCGCGCTGTACGTGTACGAGATGGATTCTCTCGCATATGCAAGCGTCATCGACGCATACAACCAGGTCAACGCCGACGATCGTGTGGGAGCCGTCAATTCGAGCTTCGGCGGGTGCGAGGATCAGACCACGCCGGCGAACTTCCCGCAGCTCGCCAACCACCTCGCGCTCCAAGGCAACGCGCTCGGCATCGTCTACGCGGCGTCCTCAGGCGACTATGGGACGTACGAGTGCACTATAAACTTCGGCTTCCCGGGCGGCGTCTCGGCGCCCGCCAGCGGACCCTCGTTCGTCGCGGTCGGGGGGACGACGCTCTTCCCGCACCTCAACGGGACCTACAGCCGCGAGATCGGCTGGTACAGCTCGGGCGGCGGCATCTCCGATATCTTCTCGATGCCGTCCTATCAGGTCGGCATCAAGAACGCGATCCCCAAGTGGCGCAACGTTCCCGACGTCGCGTTCGACGGTGATCCCAGTAGCGGTGCCGCGTTCTACATCGCCGGGGGCTGGTTCGGTCCGATCGGCGGCACGTCGCTTGCCTCCCCAATCTTCATCGCACTGGCAGTCGAGCTCGCGCAGTACGGCCACTGCCGTCTTGGCAACATCCACCCCGCGCTCTACCATGCGTTCACCACGTACCAATACTCTCGGCCGGTCGGTGCGACGCTCTTCCACGATGCCATCGGCGGCAACAACGGATACTATACGGCAACACCAGGCTTTGACCAACTGACCGGCATCGGTTCCATCGACGGCTGGAATTTCGCCGTCACCACCCACCTGTGAGGAGTGACGCGAATACTATGAACATGTGCAAGATACTGATGCTGGCGTGCGTGCTGGCTGTTGGAAGCGTGACGCTGGCCCAGGCGGCCGGTCTGCCGTCTGCCCAGGGCGGTGCGGCGCTCGCCTTCACGCTCAAGTACCACCACCAAGCCGACCTCGACAGGCTTGTCAGCAATCAGAGCGATCTATCGTCGCCGCTCTACGCCAAGTACCTCACGGCCGATGAATTCCGCCGCTACTTCTCACCAACACCGAGGGAATACGCGCAGACCATCGCCCAGTTGCAGCACCTGGGTTTCACGATCATTCGGACCACGCCCAACCGCACGGTGATCGATGCGGCCGCACCGGCGCCGCTGGCTAGCAGCATCGTCAAGTCGTTTAGCGCCTACAATTCGCGTCCAGGGGTGGGAGCCGCCGTCGCTGGTCCATCGATCGCCGCGGCCTTGCCGTTGGTCGAGAGCGTGGTCGGCGCGAGCCCGGTAGCGTCCGGGATGTCCACACGTCTGTCCGCGGCACGCAGCTTGATCGCGGCCGGCAGGTATCGCGGTCGCCACGATGATGACGACACCGGACCGCTCGTCGGCCCGGACGGCGGTTACGGTCCGGCCGCGCTGATCGCAGGCCTCGATTTTCCAGGGCGCCATGGCTATGACGGCCACGGCGTGAAGGTCGCCGACATCATCGATGGCGCTCCGCTCGAGGCTGACATCCAAACCTTTGTGCATCAGTTCGGGATCCACCGCAGCGGGCCGCCCACAGTCGTGGTTCCGGTCGACGGCGGCAACGGGCCCGATCAGGATCTGGCGGATATCGACGCCGAGTGGATCGTCGGCACTGCGCCGGGCGTGCAGCTGTACGCGTACGACATGGCGCAATACAGCGACCTCACCTTTGTCGACGCGCTCAACCAAGTCGTCACTGACAACGTCGTCGACGTCGTGAACACCTCGCTCAGCAGGTGCGAATCGGACACGGTCGTCTTGGCCCTCGCGGTTCAACCAATCCTCGAGGAAGGCGCGGCCCAAGGCATAAGCTTCGAAACGGTGTCCTTCGGCGGGGTCAATGTATGCGGGATACCAGATATCCTCTTCCCGCTCGTGCCGGCCGATAGCCCCGACGAGCTGGACGTCGCGGGCAGCAACGTCATCGAAGATGGGCACGGCGAGATCATCGCGCAGACAGGCATGCCCGGCAGCGGCGGTGGCATCTCGGCCATCGTTCCGGTCTTCCCCGAGCAGCAGCGGGTCCGCGGCGTTGACCCGAGCGGCCGCAACGTGCCCGATATTTCCCTCGTCTCAGAGGTCAACGGCAGCGGGTCGACCCTCTACATCGAGGGCGGCTGGAACAACAGCTTCGTCGGCGTCTTCGTCAACAACGCTCCCATGGCCAGCCTGCTCGCCGAGTATCAGCAGATGGCGCATCACCGTCTCGGCGCGGTCGACCGCACCCTGTACAACGTGTTCGCCAAGCGAGGCTATGGCCCAGGCTTGATCGACATCACGTCGGGATGCAACGGCACGTATCTCGGAGCAGCGGTCTGCGCAAAGCGCGGTTACGATCTGACAAGCGGCGTCGGCTCGATCTCCGATGCCTACCGGCTGGGGCGCTGGCTCACGCACTAAGACGCGGGCGCGAAGCGATTCGCGCCCTCAGCTACTTTGTACCGCAGTGACCTCTCCCGTCGCCAGTGAATAGTACGCGCCGACAATATTGAGAGCGCCCGACTTTACCAGCTCGGAAATCACCGGGCTCGTATGCAATTGGCTGACTACCCGGCGCACATTCTCCTTCGTCGCGTTCGTCAACCAGTCGCCGGCCATGCTCTTCGTCGCCACAGCCGCGGGTTCGATTATCGCCGCAAGTTGCGCAATGTCACCGGGAAACGCCTGACCCTTCGTGGCATCAATGGCCGCCTTCACCGCGCCGCACGAGGAATGACCCATCACGACGATGAGCGGCGACTTCAATACGGCGGATGCATACTCGAGGCTAGCGCGCTCCGTCGCCGTCGCAACGTTGCCGGCAACCCGAACGACAAAAATGTCGCCTAGGCCTTGGTTGAAGATGATTTCTGGAGTCGTTCGCGAGTCTGCGCACGAGAGGATTGACGCGAACGGCGCCTGGCCGGCTGCAAGCGCTGCACGCTCTTCAATCGTCTGCATCCGGCGCGCCATAGAACTGACGAAAATGCGATTTCCTGCCATGAGGTTCTTCCAGGCATCGCTCGAGCTCATCGGAGCGTGTTGATTTGCCGCGGAAACCGCCCCGGAGCTCGCCGCAAACGCAGCCAGACCGGCGAGGAAACTCCGCCGCGAGAAATTATGCGAATGGTCGTGGTTCATGCTGCGTTCTCCTTACCCTAAGGTTTTTGTAGACCGGGCCGCGAACGGGCGGGCTCGGTCATTCTCCACCCGAAGAGGTCTTCCAGCGATGTTCTATTTCAATCCTGTCTACTACGCGTTCGCCATACCGGGCTTGTTGCTCGCGCTATGGGCCCAGGCCATGGTGAGGAGCACGTTCGCCCGCTATGCCCGGGTGCCCACCGCAAGCGGCGTCACGGGTGCAGCAGTGGCGCAGCTCTTCATGCAGCGTACCGGCTTGCGCTTTAGCGTGAGCAGCATCCCAGGCACGCTGACCGACAATTACAACCCCGGCACGAAAACGCTCAACCTGTCGCAGAGCTCGGTGCAGAACTCGGTCGCATCGGTCGCTGTCGTCGCGCACGAGTTCGGCCACGCCGTGCAGGACGCGCAGAACTACCTGCCCCTGCGGCTGCGCGGCGCTATCGTCCCTGCGGTGAACCTGGGCGCCTGGGTCGGTCCACTGCTCTTCTTCATCGGCTTCTTGTTCAATATGTACAATCTCGCGCTTGCCGGGGTCATCGCGTTTGCTGCCACCGCCGTTTTCGCGATCGTGACGCTGCCGGTCGAGCTCAATGCCAGCGATCGCGCCATGCAGCTGCTGGCGTCAAACGGCGTTCTGGTGGGGGAAGAACTGGTCGGTGCACGTAAAGTCCTCAACGCTGCGGCGTTCACCTATGTCGCCGCCGTGGCGCAGTCGTTGCTCCAGTTGTTGTATTTCGTGAGCATGCTCGCCGGCAGGCGTCGGAGCTGACGTCGCGGGCCTTTCACAGGAAGGAGACGATAGCCACAATGCTTCAGCTTCTCACCCGGAATTGGTGGACGCTCGCCCTGCGCGGCGGCGTCGCGATCCTTTTCGGCATCGCCGCGTTCATCTGGCCCATGGCGACCGCGCTCGCCTTTGTCATCCTGCTCGCCGCTTTCGCCTTCGTCGAAGGCGTTTTTGCATTCGTCGGCGCGTTTGGGTGGGGACTCCCAGGAGGTCAGCGGCTCCTCTTGATCCTCCTTGGTCTGCTCGGCATCGCCGTCGGCGTTCTTGCGGTCACCTATCCGGGCCTCGCCGCTGTCACGATCGTGCTGTGGGTCGGCTGGTGGGCTATCATCGCCGGCATCATCCAGATCATCGTGGCCATCGAGGTGCGCAAGCAGATCGAGAACGAGTGGATGTTGGTGTTGGGGGCCATCCTGTCGGTGCTCTTCGGCATCCTGCTCTTGTATCGGCCGTTGACCGGCGTGCTCACGCTGACCTGGCTGTTCGGCTTCTATGCACTTCTCTATGGCGTGATCATGCTTGTGCTTGGTTTCCGGCTGCGATCGCTACCGTCGCGGCTGAAGGGCTGACCCAAGCACGAACTCAGGTGAGCAGCTCGCCATTCCTTCTGCTCGTCGCGGCAGCGGGAGCTGGCGGTGTTTTGCGCGCGATCACCAGGGTCCGCACGAATGGGCGGGGAATGCGCGAGGACTCATGCATGCGCGCAACGGTTTGAAGTCGCGGCTTGAGGCCACGCTGCCTCGTGCCTTCTATTTCTCCGAGGACGTCTACGCCCGCGAGAAAGAGCGCATCTTCCACAGCGAGTGGTTCTACGCCGGGCGCGACGAGCAGATACCGAACGCCGGTGATTACCTGCTGCTCGACGTGACTGGCGAGCACGTCCTCGTCGTGCGCTCCAAACATGGAGATCTCCGAGCGTTCTTCAACGTCTGCCGGCATCGCGGGTGCGAGCTTGTGATCCACGAGCGGGCCGAACCAAGCGCGTCAAGCGGCAGCGGTCCGTCCGGCAGCTTCGCCGGGGCCATCCGCTGCCCGTACCACGCCTGGACCTACACGCTCGAGGGCGAGCTGCGCACGGCGCCCTACCTTGCGTCCGAAGATACGCTATATAAAGAAGAGTTCTCGCTGCACCCAGTCGGCATCCAAAGCTGGGGCGGGTTCTTCTTCCTCAACCTCTCCCCCGATGCGGCGAAGGCCCGCGGCTACGATTTGGCGGCGCAGCTCGGACCGATCCCAGAGCGCGTCCGGCGCTACCCGCTCGCCGAGCTGCGGACCGCGCGGCGCATCGTCTACGAGGTGGAGGCCAACTGGAAGGTCATCCTCGAGAATTACAACGAGTGCTATCACTGCGCAGGCGTGCATCCCGAGCTGTGCGACGTCGTGCCTGCATTCAAGAAGCAGGGCGGCAGCGACCTCGATTGGGACCGCGGCATACCGCATAAGCCGGGCGCCTTCACGTTCACCTTTTCCGGCACGACCAAGCGTGCCACGTTCGCCGGCCTGGACGAAGATGAGAAGGTCCGCCACAAGGGCGAGCTGATCTATCCGAATTTCATGCTCAGCCTGGCGGCCGAGCACGTGGCCGCCTTCAGCCTGTGGCCGCGCGGCCCCGCACACACAACGATCGCCTGTGACTTCTTGTTCCATCCCAGCGAGATGGCCAAGCCCGATTTCGATCCCTCCGACGCGGTCGAGTTCTGGGACCTCGTCAACCGGCAGGATTGGAGGATCTGCGCCGGCGTGCAGCGCGGCATGCAATCGAAGGTCTTCGAGCATGGCTACTATGCGCCGATGGAGAGCATGAGCCTCGATATCCGCAATTACATCCGCGATCGCTTGGGCGATTAAGACCGGCATGCGAACGGACTTCGAATACATCGTCGTCGGCCTGGGCGGCATCGGCAGCGCCGCCGCCTACTGGCTTTCGCGCCGCTTCGGCGACGGCGTGCTCGGGCTCGAGCAGTTCGAGCTCGGCCACGTCCGCGGCGAATCGCAGGATCATTCGCGCATCATCCGCTTGTCGTATCACCGTCCAGACTACGTCGAGTTCGCCAAGCGCGCCTATCAGGCGTGGGCCGACGTCGAAGCCGACTCAGGCGAGCAGCTCGTCCTGCGCACCGGCGGTCTGGATTTCGGACCTCGTCAGAGCGCCATCCCGCTCGAAGGCTATATGGAATCCATGCAGGCCTGCGGCGTGCCATTCGAACATCTCGATGCCCGCGAGATCATGCGCCGCTGGCCGCAGTTCCGCGTCGGCGACGACATCCATGGCGTTTTCCAGGCGCAAAGCGGCATCGCCATGGCGGCGCGCGCCAATGCCGCGCACCAGCGCATGGCCCGCGAACACGGGGCCACCCTGCGGGAGCGCGCCGGGATCACCCACGTCGTCCCCGCGAGCGGCGAGTTCGACGTGCTCGCCGGCGAGACGCAATACCGCTGCCGCAAGCTCATCATCGCCGCCGGGCCATGGTCCAACGAGGCGCTCTCGTTTTTCGGCGCTCGCTTGCCGCTCGAGGTCACAAAAGAACAGGTGACCTACTTCGCGTCGCAAGACGTCAGCGCGTTTCAACCCGGGCGCTTCCCCGTCTGGATCTGGATGGACGATCCGAGCTTCTACGGCATGCCGGTCTTCGGCGAGGACGGTCCTAAGGCCGCGCAGGACGCGGGCGGCAAACCGGTCGATCCCGACACGCGCAGTTTTGAGCCCGACGAAGAGAACTTCGCGCGCCTCAGTTCGTTCCTCGAGAAATACATCCCGTCGATGCTCGGTCCCGTCATCTACACGAAGACGTGTCTGTACACGCTCACGCCGGATCGCGATTTCGTGGTCGACTCGATCGCCGGGCACCCTGGTGCGGTCGTGGCCATCGGCGCCGGCCACGCGTTCAAGTTCGCGTCGATCATCGGCAAGACGCTCGCCGAACTCGTCGCCGATGGGAAGACGGACGCCGACATCTCCGGCTTCTCCCTCAGCCGGCCGATCCTGCGCGAGAGCAATCCCGCGAAGACGTACATGATGTGAGGTGGCCGTCGCAAACACGTGAGCGTGAGTAACGAACCCGTCCTGCGCCGCAGTCTCGGGCTTGCGGATGTCGCCTTGTTCTTCGTGGTGGCCGCCTCGAATCTGCAGTGGGTCGCGGCCGCGGCGTCGACCGGCGCCAGTTCGTTGCTGGTCTGGGTGTTGGGCTGCGCCTGCATGTTCGTGCCGCTGTCGATCGTCGTGGTGTTCCTGTCGGCGCGCTATCCCGACGAGGGCGGGCTGTACGTCTGGAGCAAGCGCGCGTTCGGACCGTTCGCAGGCTTTCTCTCGGGCTGGACGTACTGGACGTCGAACTTGCCCTACTTCCCGGCACTGCTGTATTTCATGGCCGGCAACGCGCTGTACTTCTATGGCGGGAGCTCGGGCTTTCTATCCGGCTCGCCGGCGTACTTCATCATCGTCTCACTGGCAGGCCTCGCGCTTGCGACCATTCTCAACATCCTCGGCCTGGATATCGAGAAGTGGTTGAACAACGTCGGCGCTGCCAGCCGTTGGGTCGTCACGATCGTCCTCATCGCGCTTGGCGCCTTGATCTGGCATCGATCCGGCTTCGCGACGCCCATAACCGCCGCCACCATACGCCCGAGCGTCCACATCACCGATCTCGTGTTCTGGTCCACCATCGCGTTTGCGTGGACGGGCCCCGAGGCGATCTCGTTCTTGGGCGGCGAGATCAAAAACCCGCGGCGCACGATCGCACGCGCCCTGGCGCTGGCAGCGCCCGCCATCGCCGTGATCTACATCGGCGGCACCGCAGCCGTGCTCGCCACGCTCAAACCCGATCAGACCAACGCGCTCTATGGCGTGATGCAATCGATCGCCACGGCTTCGGAGCGCTTCGGCTGGAACGTGCTGACGCCGCTGGCCGCCGGCCTCGTGGTGATCAGTTGTCTGGCAAGCGCCGGCGCCTGGCTCGGTGCGGTGGCCCGTCTGCCATTCGTCGCCGGGTTGGATCACTATTTGCCGAAGGCGTTCGGCCGCATGCATCCGCGCTTTGGATCTCCCGTCATCGCGCTCGTGACGCAAGCCGCGATCGCGGGCTGCTTCATCTTCTTGGGCCAAGGGGGCACGTCGGTGCGCGGCGCCTACAACGTCTTGGTGAGCACGACCGTGATCAGCACCCTCCTACCCTTCCTGCTGCTCTTCGCGTCTGCGTTCACGCTGAGCGGCGGCCCTGTGCGGCCGGAAGACATCCGCATCATCGGCGGCCGGACCACCGTCATCATCGCAGCGGCCGTCGGGCTTCTCACCACGTTCTGCTCCGTCGTGCTCACGCTTGTCCCTCCCTCGAACGAGCCGAACAAGCCGCTTGCGGTGGCGAAGATCCTCGGCTTGACGGCCATCATGCTGGGGAGCGGCGTGTTGTTCTACATCGCGGCGGCGAAGCGCAAACGCCGGCTCGCCTCGGCGGAGGCCACGGTGTGAACGCCTGGCGCCGCCGAGCGCCGCTTCGCACAGGTGCGGCGTTCGCGTGCTGCGCGCTGCTCCTGGCCTGCACCCGCGTCTCGACAAGCGGACACCCGGCGTCGAGCACGTCGACCATCCACGGTGTCGTGCGCTACGCGATCAGCAACGATCTCAACACGCTCAACCCGGTCCTCGGCGGGTTGGCGTATGAGAACGCCATCGAAGAGGCGATCTTCAGCGGGCTCGTCAAGCTCGATGACCAGGAACGCATCATCCCTGACCTAGCCACCGAGGTACCGAGCCCGGCAAACGGTGGGGTCAGCGCAGACGGCCGCACGCTCACCTACCACCTGCGCCGCGGCGTCCGCTGGCATGACGGTGTGCCGTTGACCTCAGCCGACGTCGCGTTCACTTTCGCCGAGATCACCGATCCCAAGGTCAACGCGCCCAATACCGCGCCCTATTCGCACGTCGAACGAATCATGACCCCAGACGACCACACGGTCGTGGTGCGTCTACGAGCGCCGTGGGCGCCCGCGGTCGGGCAGCTTTTCTGCAATGGCGAGAACGGCTCCATCATCCCGAAGCACTTGCTCGAGCATACTACGGACTTCAATCACGATGCGTTCGGCATCCACCCGGTCGGTTCGGGGCCGCTGCGCTTGAAGAGCTGGGAGCGTGGAGCACGCATCATCTTGGTGCCCAATGCCGGCTACTTCGCCGGCGCTCCGAAGATCAAAGAGGTTGATATTTCGATCGTGCCCGATGAGAACACCCGATTGACGCTCGCCTCTTCGAAGGAGCTCGATATCGCTCCCATCGGTAGTCCGAATATGCTGGCCCGGCTGCGCAGGATTCCCGGCTACAACGTTCGCCTCGTTCAGTATACGGCGGGGACGTACCTCACGATCAACCTGTCGCGCGATCCCTTCGACGACGTGCGCGTGCGCGAAGCCCTCGTGCTCGCGCTGGACCGCGTGCGTCTTCGCAACACCGTATACGCAGGTACTGCGACTGCCGCACAGTCGTTCATACCACCGTCCAGCTGGGCGTACGCAGCAGATAACGGCTCGCCGCCCTACGACCCTGCGCTTGCCAATCGGCTGCTCGCCCAAGCAGGTTGGCGCACCGGAGCCGACGGTATACGCTCGCGCGGCGATCGCAGGCTCGCTTTTGCGCTCTCAATCGCGTCGGGAGCGACCACCGCGAACGAGCTTTCCCAACTGATGCAGCAGCAATGGCGCGCTATCGGCGCCGACGTCACGATCCAGTCGCTGCCTCTCAACGTCTTGCGCAGTCCGGACGGGTTGTGGACGATGGGCAGATTTGACGTCTCGCTCGGAACCTTCATCTTCGACCCCGATCCGGATCGTTCTGCTAATCTCGGCAGTCAGTTCATCGGCGCCCGTGGATTCAACGAGGGCAAGTACGTCAGTGCGCTCTCAGACCGCTTGACGGCGCAGGCCGTGGCCGTGTACACGCACGCCGAGCGGGCACCGATCTATGCGCAGCTGCAGCGCCTCTGGAATAAGGATCTGCCGGTCGTGCCCATCGCCTGGCCTCAAGCGATCTACCTGGTGAATTCCGATCTGCACGGCTTCCGGCCCGAGCCGGTCAACTCTGATTTCTGGAACGTTCAGGAATGGGAGATATAAGCGTCGGGGGTCTTCACGTGCTCCGGCCGCACGCCCAGGCCCAGAAGCCGGCCTGGAATCCGCCGCAAGAGCGGATAGCGATCCAGCAATCTGAGGATGAGGGGCGGTCGCATATCCCGAGTGCCGGCGAGCACGCGTGAGATGACCTTGTTGGCGACAAACACTTGCGCGCGCTGCGTCAGCTTTGTCGGCGGTTCGCGCCGTTCCTGAATGCGTCGCAGATGCTCGTCGGTCGGGCCGCCGTCGCGAAGCACCGCCGCTAGTTCGTTCGCCGCAGCGACCGCATCCTGAATGGCGAGATTGATCCCGACGCCGCCGACGGGAGACATCGCGTGGGCGCAGTCACCGATGCACAACAGTCCAGGACGAAACCAGCGCCGCAGCCGGTCGACTTGTACGGTGAGCAGCTTGACGTCGTCCCAGCTGCGTATGGCCCCCGTGCGGTCAGCGGCAAACGGGGCGCAGGTTGACACGCTTGCGCGGAACGCATCCAGCCCCCGCGATTGGATCTGCGCGAGCGAGCCTTTCGGGATGACGTAGCCGCACTGCCACTCCGTCTCCCGCCTGATCATGATGAAGAGCCGGCCGGCATCGAAGCGCAGCGTCGTCGCTTGCGGGTCTGTGGCAGCTCTCCGTAGGTGGAACCACAAGACGTCCATCGGTGCGCCGAGCTCCTCAACCTCGAGACCGGCGTGTGCGCGGACGACCGAGTGCCTGCCGTCGCACCCGATTACCAGAGCCCCATGGACCTCTAGCGGCCCATCCGGCATCGCCACGCGCACGCCGACGATCCTGCCGGACGCCTCGATGAGTTCCTCTACTTGAGCTCTCATGCGTAGCGTGAACGTCGGGTAGCGGGCGCCGCGCTCGGCGAAGAAGTTGAGAAAATCCCATTGCGGCATGAACGCGAGGAACTTGCAATGGGTCGGGAGATGCGTGAAATCCGCGACGGCGAATGTGGTTTCGCCGATCTGCGCCTGGAGTATGGGCGCCTCTTGATGCGGCAATTTGAGCAAGTCGTCGATCCAGCCCAGCTCGTAGACGAGCTCAAGGGTGGACGGGTGCAAGGTATCGCCCCGGAAATCACGCAGAAAGTCGGCGTGCTTCTCGAGCACGACCACATCTACGCCGGCGCGCGCCAGGAGCACGCCGAGCACCATCCCAGCTGGACCGCCACCGACGATGCAACAGCGTGTGGTGATTATCGCAGGCACGATGCATGCCCCCTCTAGCGCGAGCGGCCGCTCCTTCATGAGGGTCCGGGGAGGTCAGCACTCGGGGCTGCGGCCAAGACCCGCCCCATGGCCGACGGCGGGCTCTTGCGCCCTGAAGCTTTGTATTCCCTACCGATCGTCAGCGGATGCGCGCTGCATCCATCGCGCTCGTCGGTCGCATTCGTCGTCACCACGATGGACGAAGCGAGCAACTCCTACCGCGGCAGCCTCAGGACCGTGGATCTGGCGAGCGCAGAGATGCGCCGCTTGACCCAAGGCAGCGCCCGCGACGGAGCGCCACAGTGGTCAGCCGACGGAATCGCGCTGCTCTTCTTGAGCGACCGCAGCGGTTCGACACAGCTGTGGCGCGTCGATGCCGCCGGCGGGGAGCCGTTCGCCTTGCCGGCCGTGCCGGGAAACGTCTCCGAATTCGCGGTGGCGCCCGGCGGCGCGCATGTCGCTGTCGTCGCCACGCCGACGACCGGGCGCGAGGAGGTCGAGCGCCGCGGGTGGCGACGCATCACGCGCCTGCGCTATCGGGCCGACGGACCAGGCTTCTTCGACGATGTCCCACAGATATGGCTTATCGACCTCGCCGACGGAACGGCTCGCGCGCTCACCGACGGCACGGGGCAGGTCGGCTCGATCGCGTGGGATCCCACAGGCGAGACGATCGTCTTCTCAGGCGAACACGACGTGAATGCCGATTCGCTGTGGCGCCGGGAGCTGTGGACCGCGTCGGCCGCCCACGACTGGCAACCACGCAGAGTCGTGCAGTTCGGTTCGGCGATCGATGCGCCGTCCTGGTCGCCCGACGGCACCCACATCGCGTTTTGCGGGAGTCAAGCACCACGGGCCGCCGGCGGATTGCACAACCTCCGCCTTTTCGTGGTGGACCGCGAAGGCCGCATCGTGCAGTGCCTGACCGAAGAGGTGGAATGGACCTGTGGCAATTTCGTGCTGAGCGACGTCGCTGCTGCCGGCGGCATCGCCCGCCCCGTGTGGGCGTCGCCTGACGAGATCGCCGTGCTCGCATCCAGCCGCGGCGCCGCGCAGGTCGTCATGGTCTCGGGACGTTCGAACGCTGCGATGACGCCGGTGACCGCGTCGGTGACGGACTTCGCCGTGCTCGACTCACGCAGCGTGGTGTATTGCGCCTCGAGCATCAGCGAGCCGCCTGAGATGTACCTCGCGCGTGGCAGCGAGGTCGTCCGGCTCACCCACGAATCCGACGCCTGGTGTGCTGCGATCGACGTCGCCCCGACCACTCCATTCCGGGTGAAGGGCGCGGCGGGCGACATCGATGCGTGGCACCTAGAAGGCCGCGGGCCCGCGCCTCGTCCATGCGTCCTGCAGATCCACGGTGGGCCGCATTTCGCCTACGGCAACGCCTACGTCTTCGAGTTCGTGCTGCTCGCGGCGTCGGGTTTCGATGTGGTCTATTGCAACCCGCGCGGGAGTCAGACGTACGGCGAGGGTTTTGCGGCCGCCATCAAAGGCGATTGGGGCCAGCCCGCGTTCGATGACTGCATGGCGGTGCTTGACGCCGCGCTCACTCGCTTTCCCATCGCTGCGCTGCGGCTCGGTGTCGCGGGCGGCAGCTATGGCGGATATCTCACCGGGTTCGCCATCGGGCACACCACGCGCTTTGCAGCGGCGGTCGCTATGCGCCCGGCGTCCAACCTCGTCAGCCTGTGGGGGACCTCGGAAGTCGGCAGGATGCTGGCCGAGGATTTTGGCGGGCGTCCGTTCGACGTGCCGGCGGTCTACGCCCGTGACTCGGTGCTGACCTACGCCGATGCGATCGAGACGCCGCTTTTGATCATCAACAGCGAGAACGACTACCGCACGCCCGCCGAGCAGTCGGAGCAGCTGTTCACGGCGCTGCGCGAGCGCGGCGCGACGGTCGAAATGCTGCGCTTCATCAAGTGCGACCACAACCTTTCGCGCAACGGGCCGCCCAAGCAACGCGTGGCCCGCCTGGCCGCGATCGTCGAGTGGTTCGAGCGCTTTCTCGGCGAGAACAAACGGACCTAAAGGTCCGTTGCTTCATCGGCTACGGGATCCACCCTAACCCGTGACGCGTCGGACGTCGAGGGCGATTTGCCGAGCGAGTGACGCTCGGTCGGCAAAGCGTTCTTGGGCACGGAGGAAACGCCATTGGGTCAGCGTCAGCTGGTCGCCGTAGATGCTGCGCTCGAAGCCGGGTATATAGGTCTCAACCGTCAGCTCGCCGGCACCGAAGGTCGGCTTGTCGCCGATGCTGGTCACCGACGGATAGGTCTGGCCCAAGTGGTGGGCAGCCGTCGCGTACACGCCGGCGGGCGGGATGAGCTTCTCCGGCGCGAGCGCGAGGTTCGCCGTCGGATAGCCGAGCTCGTGCCCGCGGCCATCGCCCATGGTCACGATGCCGCGCACCTGGTAGGGCGATCCGAGCAAGGCGTCGGCTTCTGCGAAACGCTGCTCGCAGATCAGCGAACGGATGCGCGAGCTAGAGACTTTCTCGCCGTCGCGTTCCAAAAGCGGCGCAGCTTCGAACGCGCAGCCGTGGTCGCCGAGCACCGCCTGCGCGAGCGCCACGTCGCCTTCCCGCCCCGTGCCGAACCGCCACTCGGTGCCCACGATGAGCGCTTTGGTCCGCAAACGCCGCAGGAGGATGTCGCTGAGAAACGTCCGCGCGGAGATGCGTTGGATGCGCTCGTCGAAGGGCAACAAGAAGAGCACGTCAAGGCCCACGCCCGCCAGCAGATTGATCTTCTCATCCAATGTCGTCAGGCATCGTGGAGCGCGTTCGGGGTGCAAGAATTCTTGGGGATGATGTTCGAATGTCAGCGCGCCGGCGATCGCGCCGGCTGTGCGCAAGGCGAGCAGCCGCGAGAGTATCTCTCGATGACCGATGTGCACGCCGTCGAACACGCCGATGCTCAGCAGGAGATCGGCGCCGGCTTCATAGCTGTCGATGGAGCGGACGATGCGCATGACCGGCTACCCGTTCGCCTCGCTAGGCTCGGAGCCTTGTGACCGGGTCGCCGCTTGCGCGTGCGTGAAGACGTGGGTTGGAGCGAGCAGCTGCTCGCCGTCGCGGACGACGAGATACCCGCAGCCCACGAATGTTCCCTGACTTGTGACGAGGACGTCTGCCGCGCCGCCGTCGACGTGCGATGCGGAGGTGAGACGGACCTCGTTGCCGTGCGCAAAGCGTCGCGTTTCGATCGTGTCGAGCTCGATGCGCGGCTGCTTCAGCACGACGAGTGGATCGATCAGACATCCTGTCAGATCGCGGGCGATCTGATCCGGCCGGACGCTGTCGCGGATGACGAACGGTCCCGATGACACGCGCAAGAGCGCACCCATCCGCGCGGGGACGCCGAGACGCCGGCCGATCTCCTCGCACAGCACTCGCACGTACGTGCCGGCGTCGCATTCGACGAAGAGCCGGGCCGTGGATCCCTCGTGTGCGATCGCGTGCAGCGAGTGGATGACGGTAGGGCGCGGCGAGCGCGCCACGTCGAGGCCGAGACGGGCGGCCTTGTAGAGCGGTCGTCCCTGGATTTTGACCGCAGAGTGCATCGGCGGGATCTGCATGAGCGGCCCGGCGAGCGATGCCGCCACATCGTCGAGCGCCTGCGCCCACTGGGCGGGGACGGCCGATGTGGCGATGACGTGGCCCGTCGCATCTCCACTGTCCGTGCTCACTCCGGCCACGAGTTCGAAGACGTATCGCTTGCGCGCATGGGGCAAAAGGGGCAGCAGCTTCGTCGCCTTGCCGACCGCCAGCACGAGCACGCCGCACGCGGTGGGATCGAGGGTCCCCCAGTGTCCGACCGGTACGCCACTGGCCTTGTGTTTGACCCAGTTGCCGAATGACGCAGAGCTCGGCCCTGGAGGCTTGAAGGCGTTGATGAATCCAAACGGCGTCTGGTTGGGCACGCGATGGGGTTAGGTAAACGGACCTAAAGGTCCGTTGCTTCAAAGTCCGTTGCTTCGAACGTGCGCTGCTTCACGAGGTCGTCCGCGATACGGGGATCAGGCCTGGGATCGTTCCGCCGCCATCTCGGCACGCACCGCGACGAGCATGCGTGACAACGCTTCGGACAGAGGCCCAGCAAGCGTCGCGCCGGCCGCGCGGAAATGACCGCCCCCGCCCAACGCCTTTGCCGCTTCCATGACGTTCACCCGGCCGCGCGAACGCAGGCTCAAACGGTAGCTGCCATCCGGAGACTCTTTGAGGAGCGCCGCCACCTCGCAGTGATCGACCGCGCGCAAGGCGCCGACGACGTCCTCGAGGTCCTCGTGCGTCGCGCCGAACTGCTCGAGCAGCGCCTGACTGACGCTCGAGTAGCAGATGCCGTCATCGGTGAGCACGAACTCGTTGAGCACCCGCCCCAGGATCTTCTGCCCGCTGTAACTGCGTGTTTGATAAAGCTGCTCGGTGATCAGGTCCTTGTCAGCCCCGACGTCCATGAGCGCAGCGGCGAGACGCAAGGTATGCGGGGTGGCGTTGCTATACAAAAAGCATCCGGTGTCGGAGATGATCGCGGTGAGCAGACAGGTGGCGATATCGCTTGTGATCGGCCGGCCGAGCGCGGTGATGAGGTTGAGGACGAGCACGCCCGTCGCCGCCTCCGCCTCGAGCACGTAGTTCCAGCGCCCGAAGCGCTGGTTGCCGAGATGATGGTCGATGTCGACGATGCGATCGCCCGGCACCCAGGCCAGCGCTTCGCCCGCCCGCGACTGATCGCTCATATCGAGGAAGACGTAGAGCGCGGCGGGATCGACCCCGTCAAACGTCCGCTGCGTCTTGTCCGCGTCGGGCAAGAAGCGCAAGTTGCGCGGCACCTCATCGTCCAGGAAGTAGTGCACGGTCTTGCCCATCGCTTGGAGGGCAAGACCCAAGGCGAAGCCGCTTCCCAGCACGTCGCCGTCCGGCTTTTCGTGCGCGCACATCACGAAGTGCTGATGATGACGAAAGGCGTCGGCGACCGGCTCGAGGCCCAGCGCCGCGCTGGAGACGCCGTTACCGCTCACTGCTCTTGCGCTCATCGCGCTTGCGCACCTCGTCGATGATGTGGCTGACCCGCACGCCGTGCTCGATAGAACTGTCGCGGACGAAGGTGAGCGAGGGTGTGCGGCGTGTGTGCAGGCGCTTTCCCAGTTCCGCGCTCAAAAACCCAGCCGCCGATTGCAGGCCCTTCATCGTCTCTCGTGAGGTGCGCTCGTCGCCCATCGGGCTTGCATACACGCGGGCCGAGCGCAGGTCGGGGCTGACGTCGGCGCCGAGAAAGGTGACAAAACCGACGCGCGGGTCTTTCAGCTCTTCGTGCACAAGCTCGCTGAGCTCGCGCACGATCTCGTGTTCGATCCGCATGAGCCGCTGGCTCTTGCCTTCCGGCTGATCTGGCATGAGTATCACCGCACCGGCGTTCGACGTCTAGCCGAGCGTGTCTGAGGGCCCGCGATCTGACGCGCGCCTGGTGGCGTGAGAATAGCCCTCACGAAGGCTCGCTGTCCGCTTCGTCGTCCGCGCCGTCTTCGAGCCACTGCCGCGCCCCATCATCTTTGACCTGCGACTTCGCCCACTCGCGGACGGCGCTTGCCCGTTCCTCTTCTCCGCACTCGCCGAGGGCATCGACGAGCTGAGACGCCGTCATCGCCCAGCGTTCATCCGGGTCGTCCGCGCCGAGCACGACGGCGGCTGAGAGGTGCGACACGGCAGACGACCAGCGCCCCAGATTCGCGTAAGCGGCGCCGAGGTCGGCATGCAACCCGGCGGCTCCGGGATAGGCTTCGATGCCGGCACGCAAGAGGTGTTCTTCACGTTCGTCGTTGCCTAGCTCCAGGCACAGCGAGGCCATGAGCTGGACGCCTTCAGGCCCGAGGTCGCCGGCCAATTCGACCGGCTCCAACAATGTCAGAGCGCGGCGCAGCTCGGCACGCTGCTCGGGCGTCCAGGGATCATCCCCGTCACCGTGCGCGACGATGACGTTGAAATAGATCTCGTGGGCTTGATCGACGACGTCGCGGTCCATGGTCATGAACGGACCTGAAGGTCCGTCGCTGCGTTCCTTCTCTTAAGCGTTGGCGGGAGCGACCTGTTCCATCGTGAAGGCTTCGATGACGTCGCCTTCCTTGAGGTCGTTGAAGTTCTCGATGGCGATGCCGCACTCGTAGCCCTCTTGGACTTCGCGCACGTCGTCCTTGAAGCGCTTGAGCGAGGCGAGTTTGCCGTCATAGATCTTGACGTTGTCTCGCAGCAGCCGCACGCCTGCATCACGCACGATCTTCCCGCTCTTGACGTAGCAGCCGGCGATGGTGCCGACCTTGCTGACCTTGAAGATCTGACGCACTTCTGCCTGGCCGAGCACGACCTCACGCTCTTGCGGTTTGAGCATGCCGGTCATGGCGGCTTTGACTTCGTCGATGACGTTGTAGATCACGTCGTACAGCCGGATGTCCACGCCCTCGGTCTCGGCTTTGCGCGTGATGGTAGCATCGGGACGGATGTTGAAGCCGATGATGATGGCATTCGACGCGCTGGCCAGCATGACGTCGCTCTCGTTGATGCCGCCGACGCCGGTGTGGATGACGCGCGTGCGGACCTCTTCGTTGGCCAGGCCGTCGAGCTGCGAGCGGAGCGCTTCCGCCGAGCCTTGGGCCTCCGCCTTGATGATGAGGTTGAGATCGCGCTGGCCGCCTTCTTTGGCCTGGGCCAAAAAGCCGTCCAGGGTGACCATGCGTTTGGTCGTCGCCATGCGCAGCTCGCGCTTGCGCTGGCTCCGTTTAGCTGCGAGCTCGCGCGCGTCGCGTTCGTCGGAGACGACCTCCAAGATATCGCCCGCAGCGGGGACGTCCGAGAGACCCATGATCTCCGCAGGAATGGATGGGCCGGCGCGCTTGATGGCTTTGAGCTTGTCGTCGAACAGCGCTCGGACGCGACCCCACGCCGAACCGACGACCACCACGTCGCCGACACGCAAGGTCCCGTTCTTCACCAGCACGGTGGCGACCGGACCGCGCGAACGGTCCAGCTGGGCTTCGATGATGACGCCCTGCGCACGGCGGTTCTTGTTGGCTTTGAGCTCGGCGAGATCGGCGTTGAGCAGCACCATCTCGAGCAGCTCGTCGATGCCCGTCTTCTGCTTCGCGGAGACGGGGATGAACTGCGTCTGGCCGCCCCAATCCTCTGGAGTGAGGCCCAAGTCGGAGAGCTGCTGCTTGACGCGGTCGACGTTGGCGTTGGGTTTGTCGACCTTGTTGACGGCGACCACGATCGGCACGCCTGCGGCGCGAGCGTGGTTCATGGCCTCGATGGTCTGCGGCATGACGCCGTCGTCGGCCGCGACCACCAAGATCGCGACGTCGGTGACTTTGGCGCCGCGCGCGCGCATCTCGGTGAACGCCTCGTGGCCGGGCGTGTCGATGAAGGTCACTTTGCGATCGCCCGTCTCGACCGTGTAGGCGCCGATGCGCTGCGTGATACCGCCCGCTTCGCCGGCGGCGACTTTGGTGGAGCGGATGGCGTCGAGCAACGACGTCTTGCCGTGGTCGACGTGGCCGAGCACCGTGACGACCGGCGGGCGCGGCGTGAGCGAGCCGGCTGGATCAGAATCGACGACGATCTCGGCGGCTTCCTCGCCCGCCTCCTTGACGATCGTGTTGAAGCCGAAGCGGCGCGCGACTTGCGACGCCACGTCGGAGGGTATGTGCTGGTTGATCGTGGCCATCGTGCCCATCTTGATGAGTTGCGCGATGACTTGACCGGCACCGACCTCCATGGCAGCGGCGAGCTGTTGCACGGTGATGAGGTCGGGGATCTCGAGGTCTTTGAGGACCGCCGGCTCAGTCGTGGTCGTGGCGACCGATGCCGCTTTATGGCGCGGCTGCGTCTTTTTGAGCAGGTCTTCGCGCTCGCGCTCCTTGCGATCGCGTTCGAGCTCCTCGCGGGAGCGTTTGCGGCCTCCGGAGGGAGCCCCGCTCGTCGGCGGCGGCGCGGTGGCAGGCCCCGCGCCCGGTCGAGCGGGCATGGGGCGTCCGAGCGCGTCGCGGCGCGGCACAGGGCGCAGTGCGGGCGCGCCTGCCGGTCGCGGTTGGGCGATGAACGGGCGGGCGGCCGGCCGCTCCGGGTGTGGGGTGACGGGCCGTGCCGTCGCGGGCACGGGCGTGGAGGGCGAGGCTGACGCGGCGGGGACGACCTTATGCGGTGCAGCCGGACGCGCCACGCGCGGAGCCGTTGTCGCCACGGGTCTGAGCTGCTCCAGAGGCGCGTGTTCGACCGGCGCGACGGCTGGCGTGGGCAGCGCTGGGGCCGGCGCGGCCTGGACCGGAGCGCTCTCCGCCGCAGCGGGTGCAGCCGCCTTCGTGGTCGCAGCGGCACCATTGCCTGCGACCTGCTTGGGCGCAGGCTTGTGGGTCTTGGCGGCCTTGGCCAGATTGCCGAGCAGGACGCCCTTGACGATCTGCGCGCGGTGCTGGTCGATCACGCTCATGTGCGTCGAAGCGCTGATGCCGACTTTGCCCAGCAGCGCGATCGTCTCTTTGCTCGAAAGGTTGAGCTCCTTTGCGAGCTCGTGTACCCGTACCGTTGTTGCCATTCGTTCCTTTTTAGTTCGTTCGACCGGTTAGTTCCGCTAGCGCTCGATACCGTTTATTCTTCTTCACAGCCTGGGCGCACTCCGGTGAGCACAGATACGCACCGCGCCCCGGCTTAAGCCCGCTCGGGTCGGCTGCCCAACCGCCCTCTCCGTGCACGAATCGCATTAGCCGTCGTTTCTCGATGCGGTTCTTGCAGGCCACGCATTGCCGGACGGGCACATGACCTTTGTTCACCTTGCCTAGTTCCCCATACCAGTCCTGTCACGCGTGCGCTACGAGCCTTCCTCGCCGTCGGCTTCGCCCGGCTCCTCCGCATCGTCATCCACCCGCTGCAGCTCTTGCAGCTTGCGGATAAGATCCTCGTCCTCGGCGAGCAGCTCCGGCGTCAGTTCGACGCCCGTCTGCTCGGCCGCGATCTCGGCCATCGCCGCGACGTGCTCGTGCTCTTTTTCCTCTTCGGCGCGTTGCTCGACGAGCTCGGCCCACTGCTCTTCGCTGTGGATGTCGATGCGCCAGCTCGTGAGCTTAGCGGCCAGCCGGACGTTTTGGCCTTCCTTGCCGATGGCCAGCGAGAGCTGATGTTCGGGCACGACCGCCTCGGCCAGATGCTCGCGCTCGTTGAGGTGGACCGAGACGACCTTGGCCGGCTGCAGCGCATTGGCGACATAGGCGGCTGGGTCGGCAGCCCACTGGATCACATCGATCTTCTCGCCGTGCAGCTCCTCGCTGATGTTGTTGACCCGTGAGCTGCGCGGACCAAGGCATGCGCCGACGGCGTCGATATCCTCTTCTTCTGTCCACACCGAGACCTTGGATCGCGAACCGGCTTCGCGGGCGACGTCTTTGATCTCGACCAGGCCCTGATCCACTTCGGGGATCTCCTGCTCGAAGAGCCGGCGCACGAGGTTGGGATGGCTGCGCGAGAGGATCACCTGCGGGCCCTTGTTCGTCTTGCGCACCTCCATGACGTAGACGCGGATGCGCGAACCGATGCGGAAACTTTCGCCCAACACTTGTTCGGACAGCGGCAAGATGGCCTCGGCCTTGTCGAGGTCGACGAACATGTTGCGTTGCTCGTAGCGCTGCACGGTGCCGGTGACGAGTTTGTCGAGCCGCTCGTTGAACTCGTCAAATACCATGTCGCGTTCGGCCTCGCGGATGCGCTGCACGATGACCTGCTTGGCCGTCTGTGCGGCGATGCGCCCGAACTCCTTAGGCGTCACCTCGACGTCGAAGTTGTCGCCGATCTTGAACGTACTGCCGGCCTCGGCGCTGCCGATCTCGATCGTCGGGTCGACGACTTCTTCCACGACCGCCCGGCGCGCGAAAACGCGATACGAGCCGTCGTTGCGGTCGACGGTGACGATGGGATTGCCGACGGCTTCCGCCTCGCGCACGAAATTGCGCTTGTAGGCGGAGATGAGCGCGGCCTCGAGCGCCTCGATGAGCGTCTCAGCGGGCAGGTTGCGATCCCGCTCGAGTTCCTTGAGCGCTTCGATGAGCTCGGGGTTGGGTTTGGCCGGAGCGACGGCCGACGACCCGTTGCCGGAGGCGGTCCTTTTTAGCGTCTTGCGTGGCGCCATGCTTTTGTTCCATCCATCTAGACTACGAAAGGAGTGGGCGACCCACTCCTTTTCAGGATATCAGGGGTATTTTACCAGATGGACGCCATGGTCCGCAATAGGGGTTGACGACTGTCGTACTAGTTGTGATACGGCAGGAGGTTGGGGGCGGGGTGGTTCCAGCTCGGGTCCGTCAAGCCACGAGCTGCCGGTTCGATTCCGGCTGCCTCCAGCCTCCGCGATAAGCGGAAGGGGCGGTGGCGACGGACCCGACGCCGCTCACTATTTGCAGTCCGGGTGACAGTGCGTTATAATGTTTTTGACGGACCCGGGCTGGAACCAGTGATCGTTCACTGGTTTCTTTTTGTACGTGAACGGACCTAAAGGTCCGTTGCGACAAAGCCTTCCTATGCTTTCCGTTTGAGGTCGACGCGCGGGTCGTAGACCAAATTGGCGCGCTTGATCGCGGCATACGGTAGCGGCGTCAGACCTGCGTACTTGTCCTCAACGCTGACGGCGACGTCGTCCGCCGCGGAGATCGGCCCCGTGAACTCGACCCGGTTCTTGATGCGCAGTGTGGTGATGACGTTGATCTCGCGTCCGCGAAAGCGCATGAAGTGCTCGGGTCGCAAGAGCGGCCGGGCGAGGCCGGCAGAGGCGACTTCCAGCTGGAAGAGCGGAACCGGCGGCGGCATCTCCTCAATGCGGTTCTCGACGTACCGCGACACCGCTTCGCAGAGGTTGGAGTCCACGCCGGATTCGCGGTCGATCGTGAGGCTGATGTGGTGCACGCGATGTTCTTTGTGCACTGAACACTTGAGCACTTCGATATCGCGAAATCCCGGTAGCCCGGTCATCCGCTCGCAGATGGCCTCGACCTCAACTTGTCCGAAGCGCTGCGTCATAGTAGTTGCTGCATCTCGACGATCGCCACACCGGCGGCGACGAGCGCCTGACGGATGGTCGAAGCGACCGCGACAGCATTGGGCGCGTCGCCATGGATGCACAGCGTCTGCGCGCGCACCTCGATCGGTTTCCCGTTGCGCGCGGTCGCCTGCTGGTTGACGGCGATGTCGACGGCTTGGGCCGCTGCCCGCCGCGGATCGTCGATGAGCGCGTCGGGATGAGACCGGCTGCGCAGACTGCCATCGGGTTCGTAGACGCGATCGCAAAACGCCTCGGCAGCCACGCGCAGGCCGGCCGCTTTGCCGGCCGCCAGCGAATGCGAACCGGCCAGGCCGACGAGGATGAGGTTGCGGTCGTAGGCGGCCACGGCCGACGCGACGGTCGCGGCGAGGGCTGCGTTTCTAGCCGCGTCGTTGTACAGCGCGCCGTGCGGCTTGACGTGCACGAGCGAGACGCCGAGCGACCGGGCAAGCGCATCGACCGCACCGATCTGATAGATAAGGATATGACGCAGCTCGTCCGAGGGGACGTCGATGGACTGGCGACCGAAACCCGCGGTGTCGGGATATGATGGATGCGCCCCGACCGCGACCTTGTGTTCGGCAGCGGCTTTGATCGTCGCCGCGATGACGTTCGGGTCGCCGGCGTGGATGCCGCAGGCGACGTTCGCCGAGGTGACGCAGCGGAAGATCGGCTCGTCGTCGCCGACGCGCTGGGCGCCGAAGGACTCGCCGACGTCGGCGTTGAGATCAACCCGCGGGATTGGGGTCATCGAGGGCCTCGCTGAGCGCTTCCATCTTCTCGGACAGGGCGACGGCGGCCTCGGCAAGGGTCACCCTCGCGAAGCGAAGCTCGTCGCCAGGCCGTAGCTGGGCGGCGTCGGGGAGGTCGGCAGTGATCACGGTCAACGGCACTGCATAGCCCCCGCTGGTCTGGTGCTCGGCGAGCAGCACGACCGGAAGGCCCTCGCTCGTCATCTGCACGCACCCGGCGCAAACCCCGCTCGATATGACGTCGAACCCCTCGTTCGCCAGGATCGGCCGCCCATCCAAACGCAGACCTTGACGACTGCTCCTCGGCGAGACGCGATACGTCTGCGCGCACATGCTCTCAATATCCTGAGGTGCGAAGCGCACGGCATGCGGGCCGGCGAGCACGCGCAGCGTCGCCGGTTGGCGCCAAAACGGACGCGCAGATGCGCGGATGTTATGGTCGCGGTCGGGGATCTCGCCCTCGACCAGCTTGATCGCGAGCCGGTCGCCGCGAACGAGCGCGCGACCGAAGCCGCCGAACGCAGCGCTCACGTCCGTGCTGGCGCTGCCGAGCACGAGCGGCACATCAATGCCACCATAGAACGCGATGTACGAGCGCAGGCCGCGTTCCGCCGCGCTGATCTTCACCTCCGAGCCGGCGCGCACGCGCATCGACTGCCATATCGGCTTCTTGCCGCCGGCTACCATCAGCTGAGCGGCGGCACCGGTCACCGCGATGCGCATGCTCTCGCGCGCCACGTAGCTGATACCCGTCAACGTGGTCTCGATCAAGGCTGCACCCTGCGGATTTCCCACAAGGCGGTTCGCGGCACGCGCGCTCAGAGCATCCGCGGCGCCCGATGGCGACACGCCGAGCTCTCCAACCCCCGCTCGCCCAAGGTCTTGCACGGTTGAGAGCAGGCCGGGATCGAGTATCTCGATGGCGTGCGCAAGATCGGTCACGTATGGTCTCCAGTGACAGTCGCCGTCGCGTCACCCAGCGAAGCGACGGCATGGAAGCGAACCGCGTCCCCGGGGTGGAAGACAGCTGGGCTCGCTTGAGACGGATCGAAGATGATCGCGTTGGTCTTGCCGAGGATCCGCCAGCCGCCCGGCGACGTGCGCGGGTAGATGCCGCACTGACCTGCGGCAAGACCCACGCTTCCTGCGGGCACGCGGACCCGAGGCGAAGGGAGGCGCGGCATATCGAGGACCGCCGGCAGCCCTATGAGATATGGAAATCCAGCGCTGAACCCGAGGAAGGCGACGCGATAGGTCGGCCGGCAGAACTCAGAGACGACCCCATCGGGGTTTAGTCCGCTGTGCTTGGCGACGTCGCTGAGATCCAGTCCATGCTCGGCAGCAAAGCACACCCCGACGTCGACCGTTCGCGATGCGTCGGCGTGGATCTCGCCGGCCGCCTCGAGCGCACCACGCACGGTCGCCATGACGATCGCCAGTTGCGTGGCGGACGGGTTGAAACGCACGAGCACCGAGGCGTAGGCCGGCACGACGTCTTTGACGATCGGCCCGCACAGCGTTTTCAGGACCGCATGCAGGGCCCAGACACGCGCCACGGTCGCCGGATCGATCGCGTCGCCGAGCACAGCAAGCACGGCGGCGTCTCCTACGGGAAGGACTTCGCCGCGAGATTTCATGGGGACTCGTCCGCGCCGCTCGACCGTTCTTCCTGTTCGGACGGGCGCCTACGCGAGTAGATTCGCGAGGCTGCATTGAAGCGCTGGGCCTGATGAGCAATCCACATTTCTCACCACGTGGCAACCGGGCGGCTGAGATCCGCTGGCGCCCGTGGGGCGGGCCGGCGTTCGCCGAGGCCAAAGAACAGGCCAAACCCGTGCTGCTCGCGATCTCTGCCGTGTGGTGTCACTGGTGCCATGTCATGGACGAGACGAGCTACTCCGATCCAGCGATCATCGAGCACATCAACGAGCGATTCATACCGGTGCGCGTCGACAACGACCAGCGGCCAGACGTCAACGCCCGTTACAACATGGGTGGGTGGCCCACCACGGCGCTCTTGACCCCGGAGGGTGAGGTGCTGTACGGAGGCACCTACATCCCACCTGAGGCCATGCGCCAGGTGCTCAAGCAGGTCGATGCTTTCTACGGCGAGGCCGACAACCGGCTGGGGATCGCCAAACGCGTCAACGAGATGCGGACCGTGCGCGCGGCGCGCGCCCGCACGCCGAGCGGCGGCGACCTCGATCCCAACACGGCAGCCAACGTCATGGCCGTGCTCTCGTCCGCGTTCGACGAAGAATTCGGCGGCTTCGGCACCGATCAGAAGTTCCCGCATGTGAGCGCTTTGCAGTTCTTGCTCGACGACTGGTCGCGCAGCCATGACGATCGGGCGCAACTCATCGCTGCGCGGACGTTGCACGCCATGGCCGATGGCGGGATGTACGACCACGTGCAGGGCGCGTTCTTCCGCTATTCCACCACGCGCGACTTCTCGGTGCCGCATTTCGAGAAGATGCTTGAGGATCTCGGGGGGCTGCTGTCTGTCTGCGCCCGCGCCGGCGCCATGTTCGACGACGCGCAGCTGCGCCGCGTCGCCACGGACGTCAAGCGATATCTCGACGAGCACCTGTGGAACGATGAGTTCGGCGCGTACGGCGGCTCGCAGGATGCTGACGAGGACTACTACGGGCTCGATGCCGCCGGCAGAGCACAGGTGCAGGCGCCGTACGTCGACCCGACGGTGTACGCTTCGTGGAATGCACAGGCGGCGCGTGCCCTCATCTCGAGCGCCCCACTCTTGGCCCAGGGCGGGATCGACGTCTCAGCCTGGATGCAACGTGGTCTGACCATTCTCGACACGCTGTGGAGCAAGCTCCTCGTGGACGGGATGATGTGCCGGTATTACGATGGCAGCGCGCACGTCCGTGGCTTGCTCGCCGATCAGGCCTGGAGCGCATGGTCGGCGCTATCCGCCTTCGAGGCGACCGGCGAAGAGCGCTGGCTCGAACGAAGCCACGACCTCGTCGAGCGCGCGGAGGCACTCTTCGACCCCGACGCTCAAGGCTATCTCGACCGGCTGGTGGGAAGTGACGATCCAGGCCGGGTCAGCGAGCAGATCGTCGTATCGGAAGACAACGCCCTCATGGCGCGCGTCCTGCTCCAGCATGCGGCCTTTGAAGGTGAAACGCGTTATGCCGAGCGCGCTCGGGCGATGCTGCGCAGATTCGCCCGTGACTATCCTTCGCTTGGCCTCTTCGGCGCGGGCTATGCGTCCGCGGTGCTCGACGTCACGAGCCCGCCGGTCGACGTGCATGTCGTCGGTGTGCGCAACGACCCGGCGGCGGCAGCATTGCGCCAGACGGCGCTGCGCATCAGCTCGCCGCCTCTGCGCGTCGATACGCTCGATCCAGCACGGCAGAGCGCTCGCGCCGCGGCGCTTGGCTATCCGTCAGGAGACGTGGTGGCCTACCTGTGCCAAGGGACGACGTGCTTCGCGCGGGTCGCGGGTACAGGAGAGCTCGAGGCTGCGCTCGCAGCGCAGCGTTCCCTCACGTAGCGCAATGTCATCCGCCCTCGCGAGCGATCTCGCGCAATTTGTAGCGCTGGATCTTGCCGGTCGCAGTCTTGGGCAGCTCGGCGACGAAGTGGACGCGGCGTGGATACTTGAACGGCGCGATGCGATTCTTGACGAAGGATTGCAGCGCGAGCGCGAGATCGTCGGACGGCGAGCCACCGCGACGCAGCACGACGTACGCGACCGGCTTGGTGAGGCCCGCCTCATCCTCGACTCCGATGACGGCGCATTCGAGCACCGCCTCGTGTGCGATGAGCGTGTTCTCGACCTCGACGGGTGAGACCCATTGGCCGCCGACTTTGAGCAGGTCGTCGCTGCGCCCGGCATACCAGTAGTAGCCGTCCGCATCGACGCGGTATGAATCTCCGGTATCCAACCACCCGCCCAAGAACGTCGCCTTGGTCTTCTCATGCTTGTTCCAGTAGCCGGCGGCGATGCTATCGCCCGCCACACGCAGCCGGCCGATCTCGCCGACCGGAACCTCGCCGCCCGCGGCGTCGACAAGTCTCACCTCGTAGCCGTCGACCGCTCTGCCCGACGAGCCGGCCCGTATCGCGCCAGGCGCGTTGCTGATGAACATGTGACATGCTTCGGTCGTGCCGATGCCGTCGAGGATCTCAAACCCGTAGGTCTCTTTCCAGCGCCTGAAGATCTCTGCCGGCAGCGACTCGCCCGCCGACACGCCATAGCGCACCGAGCCGAGATCGAAACGAGCCCCGTCGTCGACGTCGAGCATGGCCGCATAGGCCGTGGGAACGGCGAAGAACAGCGTCGGCTTCGTGCGCGCGACGAGCTCGAGCACGCTTTCAGGCAGAGGACGGCCCGGGTAGAGTATCGTCGTCGCACCGACCCCGAATGGGAAGTAGAGCGCGTTGCCGAGGCCATAGGCGAAGAACAGTTTGGCCACCGAGTAGGTGCGATCGTCCTCGCGGATCTGCAGGACGTGTTTGCCGTAATGATCGCAGCAGAACACCATGTCGTGCTGCAGATGGATGGTGCCTTTTGGAAAGCCCGTCGTCCCCGAGCTGTACAGCCAAAACGCCGCGTCATCTTTGCTGGTCGGCGCCGGGTCCGCCTCAGGCGATGCCGCGCCGAGCGCAGGGGCGAGCTCGACAACCGCGACGCCTGATAGATCCGGAGCGCCAGTCCCGCCGTCGTCGACGACGACCACCGTGCGCAACCACCTCGCGTCATCGATGATCGGCGCGATGGATGGCCACAGCGACGTCGCGACGACGAGCACGCGCGCGCGGCTGTCTTCGAGCATGTAGCGGTAATCCGGCGGACGCAGCAGCGTATTGGTCGGGACCGGGATCGCGCCGATCTTCATCGCGCCGAAGAACGCAGCGACGAGTTCCGGCGAGTCGGGCAGCAGCAGCAACACGCGTTGTTCGATGCCGACGCCGAGCGATTGCAACGCATTAGCGCAGCGGTTGACCAGAGCGCGCACGTCCTCATAGGTCAGCCGTCGCGCGCCGGCCTCGATCGCGACCTTAGCGCCTCGGCCGAGCTCGACGTTCCTGTCGACGAAATACGACGCAGCGTTGAAGGTTGCGGGGACGTCGGTGACTGCGGCCATCGTTCTTGCGTACCACTTGCCGGAGAACGCTTCCTCTTACGACAGACGCGCGCCGTGTCGCGACCAATCGCGCATCTGGACGCCGGCCTGCGTACAGGTGGGCATGGGTGAGGCGGTCAAGAATCTGCGTACGAAAGGGCCCGGGCGCGGATCATTCCCGCCTGCGTGAGCGGCTTTTCGTTCCGGGGGAGCAAGCGTGGCGAAATACGACGCGATCATCATCGGCGGTGGACACAACGGGCTTGTCGCGGCTGCGTATCTGGCGCGAGCGAACTGGAAGGTGCTCGTCTTGGAGCGCCGCTATATCGTGGGCGGCGCCTGCGTCAGCGAGGAGACGTTCCCTGGGTTCAAAGTCTCGACCGCGGCCTACGTCACCAGCCTGTTCCGGCCGGAGATCATCCGCGATCTGCGCCTAAGCGACTACGGCTTCGAGCTGCTCGAGCGAGACCCGGCGTCGTTCTCCCCGTTCTCGGACGGCCGCTATCTCATGCTCGGGTCCGACAGCGCGACGAACGTCAGCGAGATATCGAAATTCAGCCGCAAAGACGCCGAGAACTATCCGAAGTACGAAGAGATGCTCATGCGCGTCGCGTCGGTCATCGAACCGACGCTCGTGCAGACGCCGCCAAACATCGCCAAGCCGGGCATCGCCGATTTGCTGAAGATGGCGCCGATGGGGCGCGCTATGCAAAAGCTCGGGCCTGCGATGAGCGAGGCGATCGAAGTGCTGACCGGACCCGCGCGTCCGATCCTCGACCGCTGGTT
>DAINRU010000022.1:7460-38958 GCA_036741695.1 Vulcanimicrobiota bacterium | reverse complement strand
CGTGACGCCCAAAGAACATCTCGGTCTGCCCAACAAGAAAGACGTCAAGGACGGCGTCATCGCCTACAAGATCGCCGCGCATGCGGCCGATCTCGCCAAAGGACATCCGACCGCCCACGCATGGGACGACGTCCTCTCGAAAGCGCGCTTCGAATTCCGCTGGGAGGACCAGTTCGCGCTCTCGCTCGACCCGGATACGGCACGCGAGTTCCATGACGAGACGCTCCCTGCCCACGGCGCGAAGGTCGCGCATTTCTGCTCGATGTGCGGACCGCATTTCTGCTCCATGCGCATCAGCCAAGACGTGCGCGACTACGCCGCGCGCATCGGCGTCGACGAGTCGCAGGCGCTCGATGCCGGCATGCGCGAGAAGGCCGAAGAGTTCGCACAGAGCGGCGGCGAGCTCTACGTCGCCCCCGAGCGGACGTAAGCCCGGGATCGCGTCGCACCGGACGTGTTATGCGCGGCCGGCGAGGCTCCGGTAGAGCTTGAGGTAGCCCTGCGCAGCGCGCGCCCAGCCAAAATCCTGACGCATGCCATTGCGCTGTAAGGCTTGCCACAACGGCTGATCGCCATGCACCGCGATGGCCTTGCGCGCCGCGTCGGAGAAGGCCGCAGCCAAGCCTGCCTCGTGGCGGAAGCCGGTGGTGACGCCGGCAGCCACGCCGCGCTCGCCCGCGTCGACGACCGAGTCGGCCAAGCCCCCGACCGCTGCCACCACCGGAACCGTGCCGTAGCGCAGACTATACATCTGATTGAGACCGCACGGTTCGAAGCGTGACGGCATGAGGAAGATGTCAGCGCCCGCGATGATGCGGTGGGCGAGCGCCTCGTCGTAGCGGATGCAGGCTGCGACACGGCTGGGATGGCGGGTGGCGAGCTCCCGGAAACCGCGCTCGAGCTTAGCATCGCCTTGCCCCAGCACGGCGAGACGCGCACCTGCGTCGATAAGGTCGAGCGCGCGCTCGAGCACGAGGTCGAGCCCCTTCTGCCAGGTGAGGCGGCTGACGACGGCGAGCAGCGGCGCGCGAGCGGTGCGATCGAGCGCCAGCTCCTGGAGCAGCGCCGTCTTGCACGCGGCCTTGCCGGCGAGCTTGCGCTCGT
Organism: Vulcanimicrobiota bacterium; assembly: GCA_036741695.1. Taxonomy (GTDB): domain Bacteria; phylum Vulcanimicrobiota; class Vulcanimicrobiia; order Eremiobacterales; family Eremiobacteraceae; genus JAFANK01. The sequence continues at coordinate 37,854 of DAINRU010000022.1, read as the reverse complement.
CATACGCCTGCGCGATGAGCGGGTCGTGTCGCGGGTCCCATACGGCATAATCCACGCCGTTGAGAATGCCGGTGAGGTCGCGCGACCGCGCGGCGAAGATGTCTTCCAACCCGTAGCCGAACTCGGGCGTCTGGATCTCTTGCGCGTACGTCGGGCTGACGGCTGAGAGCAGACCGGCCTCTTGCACGCCGAGCGACAGAAACGATAGCTTGCCGCTGCCGAAACGTTGCAGGCGTTCGGGCGGTAGTCCGAACGAGCGCAGTTGTTTGAGCGACGCCTCGCCCTGATACCACGCGTTGTGGATGGTGAGCAGCGTCGGCGCGCTCGGGGCCGGCTGCGCAGCGAGCAGACTGGGGATGAGCCCGGTGTGCCAGTCGTTGGCGTGCACCACGTCGGGTCGCCACTCGAAGGCGCCCGCGGCGATGCGGCTCGCCGCCTGGCACAGGAGCGCGTAGCGCTCGAGATTGTCCGGAAAATCCGCTCCATACTCGTCCGTGTAGGGGCCGCCCGGGCGTTCGTAGAGCCGGCGGCAGACGACGAGCCAGATACGCAGACCGGACGGGGCACGGCCGCTGATGAGGTCTACCGCACCGAATCCGGCGAGGTCGTCGAAGTGCCGGTCCACGGCAAGCCCGCTCACCTGCTCGAGTGCGCTCGGATATGCGGGCATCACGAGGCGCGGCTCGACGCCGATCTCGGCGAGCGCGGCGGGCAGTGCAGCCGCCACGTCGCCGAGCCCCCCAGTCTTGGCCATGGGGAAGATCTCTGACGCAGCGAACAGGACCTTGATCGCGTCGCCGTTCATGCGAGGGTGATGACGACGCCGCTCAGCGCGGGCAGCGCAAGCGCAAGGGAATGCGATAGGCCCATGCTAGGATTGTCGGCCGATTCGCCCCGCCGCATGCGCGTGCCACCGCTCCCGCCGTACAGGGCCGCGTCGCTGTCGAAGGCCACCTTGTAGGCGCCGCCCTGCGGCACTCCCACGACATACTCCTCGTAGCAGACCGCCGCGAAGTTCAACACCACGATCGCGAATGCATCGCCGTTGACGCGCATGTACGAGATGACGCAGCGCTGGGCGTCGTCGGGATCGAGCCAGCGGAAACCGGTGTGATCGGAGTCATCGGCGTGCAGAGCGCTCGTGCGCCGGTACAGCGCGCCAAGATCCCGCACTGCGGCTGCCACTTGGCGATGGCGCTCGTCCTCAAGCGTGCGCCAATCGAGTTCGCGCGTGGGGTCCCAGGCGCGTTCTTGTCCGAACTCGCTCCCCATGAAGATGAGCTTCTTCCCCGGATAGGTGGCCGCAAAGGTGAAGAGCAGACGCAGGCCTGCCAAGCGCTGCTCGTCGCTGCCGGGCATGCGCTCGAAGAGCGATCCGCGCCCTAGGGCCACCTCGTCGTGCGAGAGCGCGAGCACGAAGCGCTCGCGTTTGGCGTAGAGCCGCTCGAAGGTGAGGTCGCGATGGGCTGCCGGACGCTGCGCCCAGGGCAGTCCCATGTAATGCAGCGTGTCGTGCACCCAGCCCATGTTCCAGCGCATCGAAAAGCCGAGCCCGCCGCGGACCTGTGGCTGCGACACGGCCGGCCACGACGTCGACTCCTCCGCGATCGTGAACGCATCGGGCGCGAGCTCGGCGATCTTCGCATTCATCTCGCGCAAGAACTTCACGGCGGGTAGATTCTCGCGCCCTCCCAACGGATTCGGTCTGAAGGCCCGGCCGCCGCGCGCATCGTCGAGGTACAGCATCGATGACACCGCGTCGACGCGCAGACCATCGACGTGGAACTCACGCAACCAATACAGCGCGTTGCCGAGCAAGAAGTTCCGCACCTCGGGGTGACCGTAGTTGAAGATGAGCGTGTGCCATTGCGGATGCTCCGCCATTGTGGGATCGTCGCGTTCGTACAAGGGCGCTCCGTCGAAATCGGCTAGCCCCCACAGGTCTTTTGGGAAATGCAGTGGCACCCAGTCCAAGATGACGCCGATGCCTGCTTGATGGCAGTGGTCGACGAACGCGCGGAACGCATCCGGCGCGCCGAAGCGGCTCGTCGGCGCGTAGTAGCCCGTGACTTGGTAGCCGAGCGACTCGTCCAGCGGGTGTTCGAAGATGGGGAGCAGCTCGAGGTGGCTGAAGCACATGTCGCGTGCGTAGGCGGCGAGCTCCTGCGCCAAGCGCTCGTAGCTCAAAAACGCGCCGTCGGGCCCGCGGCGCCAGGACGAGAGATGCACCTCGTAGATGGCGAGCGGCTGTTCCCGCCAGTCCGACGCTTGGCGTTGCTCGAGCCAGCGCGCGTCTCCCCACGCGTAGCTGCTCGGCGCGACGACCACGGCGTTCTGATTCGATCGGTGCGGAAATGCTCGCGCGTAGGGGTCCGTCTTGATGACGAGCCGGCCCGTCTCCATATTGTTGATCTCGAACTTGTAATGCGCCCCGGCGACAAGATCGGGGACGAAGAGCTCCCACACGCCGCCCGGATCCACCCGCGCCATCGGGTGCGTGCGTCCGTCCCAGGCGTTGAAGTCTCCCACCACGCTCACGCTCGCGGCCTGCGGCGCCCAGGTGGCAAAGCGCACTCCGGCCCGTCCCTCGGCGTGCACGCAATGGGCGCCCAGGTGCTCGTAGACATCGAGCAGCCTGCCTGCGTGGAAGAGCTTGAGGTCGTCTCTGCGCATAGCGGTTATGGGCGCACTTTGAGAGAATCTGAGTGTCCCCTTTTCACGCTTTCGTTCGGGGCTACGACATGGAGACACCCGAGACCGAGACTCCGCGCTTTGTCAGCCTCCTGACCAAAGCCACGCTGGCGCTTATCCTCGCCGGCGGGCGCGGCTCGCGCCTGCGCGACCTCACCCAGTGGCGGGCCAAGCCTGCGGTGCCGTTCGGCGGCAAGTTCCGCATCATCGACTTCCCGCTGTCCAATTGCATCAACTCAGGCGTCCGCCGCATCGGTGTCGTGACCCAGTACAAGGCGCATAGCCTCATGCGTCATATCCAGCGCGGCTGGGGCTTTTTGCGCGGCGAGTTCGACGAGTTCGTCGAGCTCATGCCCGCGTCGCAACGGTTGGAAGAGGAATCGTGGTACACGGGAACCGCCAACGCCATCCTCCAGAATCTCGACATCGTGCGCGCCCACAATCCCGAGTTCATCCTCATGCTCGCGGGCGACCACATCTATAAGATGGATTACGGCGCGATGCTCGTGCAACACGTCGAGACCAAAGCCGACGTCACCGTGGGCTGCTTCGAGGTGCCCATCTCGCAGGCGGTCGACTTCGGCACGATGAGCGTCGATGAGAACGATCGCATCACCGGATTCCTAGAGAAAAGCCCCCACCCGATCCCCATCCCGGGCCATCCGCACAAATCGCTTGCCAGCATGGGCATCTACTGTTTCAATGCGAGCTTCTTGTACGAGCAGCTGCACCGCGATGCGGAGGAGGCAGATTCGTCGCACGACTTCGGCAAGGACGTCATCCCGCACGTCGTGTCCACTGCCAAGGCCGTCGCCCACCGCTTCGGGCATGCGAGCCTCGGCGGCCACGGCGGCAAGGTCTACTGGCGCGATGTCGGGACCGTGGACGCGTATTGGGAAGCCAACATGGATCTGACGCACGTCGTGCCGCAGTTGAATCTCTACGATGCGACCTGGCCGATCTGGACATACCAGGAGCAAGTCGCGCCGGCCAAGTTCGTCTTCGATGAGGATGGCCGCCGTGGCAGCGCGGTCAACTCGCTCGTCGCCGGAGGCTGCATCATCTCAGGCTCCCACATCCAGCGCTCGCTCTTGTTCACAAACGTACGGGTCAATTCGTTCAGCCTGATCGAGGATTCGGTCGTGCTTCCAGGCGTCGACATCGGGCGGCATTGCCGCATCCATCGTGCGGTCATCGACAAGGGGTGCAAGCTGCCCGGGGGCCTCGTAGTAGGCGAGGATCCAGACCACGACGGCCGTCGCTTCTACCGCACGGACGCCGGCATCACGCTCGTCACCCCAGACATGCTCGGCCAAGGGCCTCGGGACGCCGCTCTGACAAAGCCTGCCAACCCTAGCAGTGCTGGACGTGGCCGCTAGCGAACATCACCGGTCACTTCATCCATGCATATCAACGTCGAACAAGAAGTCAAACTGCAAGTCCCACGCCGCTTCGACCTACGAACGCTCGAAGCAGGCGTCAATGGCTACACGGCCTCGCCGGTCGAAGAGAACAAACTCAGCACGGTGTACTTCGACACTGACGACCTGCGCCTCGTGCGCTGGGGCTGCAGCCTGCGGTATCGGAAGGGCCAGGGCTGGACGCTCAAACTGCCGGCGGGCGAAGCGGCAGGCGGGGGATTGCGGCGCGTCGAGCACGTCTTCACTGACGACGGAGCCAAGCCGCCGGCGCAGGCGCTCGAGCTCGTCACTGCGTTCCTGCGCGGCAAACCGGTGGCACCTGTGGCGCGCCTGCGCACGGTGCGCAAGAGCTTGCGGCTGCATGGCGCCTCAGGCGAGGGCATCGCTGAAGTGACTGACGATGACGTGCGCGTCATCCAAGACGGCCATGTCGCGGATCGGTTCCGCGAGGTTGAGGTCGAGCTTTTGGAGGGGGCGTCCCCGACGCTTTTGCCCGAGCTCACCAGCTGGTTGCAGGCCGCCGGCGCCGGCTCGCTCGATGAGACGCCCAAGGCGGTTCGCGCTCTCGGCACCGCCGCACAGGCGCCGACGGAGCTGGACCGTCCGGCGGCCACGGACGACAGTTCGGCAGGCGACGTCATCCGCCAAGCCTTGGCGTCCTCGGTCGAACAGTTGCTGCGCTACGACGCCGCACTGCGGCTGAACATGGATCCCGAGATCGTGCATAAGGCGCGGGTCGCAACGCGACGGCTGCGCTCCGATCTGCGCAGCTTTCTGCCGCTGCTGGATGAGGAGTGGGCGTTGCAGCTGCGCGACAAGGTGTGCTGGCTGGCCGACGAGTTAGGAGCGGTGCGCGATGAGGACGTGCTCGTCACGCGACTGCGGCGGGATGCGGCGCAGCTGCCGGCGGAAGACCAGCAGGCCGCGGAGGCCGTCATCGACCGTTTTGCCGCGCAGTGCACGTCCACACGACAGCGCCTGCTGGGCATCCTGCGCGAGAAGCGCTACGTGGAGCTGCTCGACGATCTCGTCACCGCCGTGGCGGATCCCAAGCTCGCGCCGCAAGCGCAGGAGCGCGCGGCCGACATCCTTCCGTCGCTCGTCGACGAGCCGTGGAAGAAGCTCTGCCGGGCGGTGCATCACCTCGGCGACGAGGCGGACGACGTGAAGCTCCATCAGCTGCGCATCAAGGCAAAACGCTGCCGCTATGCCGCCGAAGCCATAACCCCGATCGGCGGAAAAGATGCGGAGCGCTTCGCCAGGCGCGTCGCGCGCTTGCAGAGCACCCTCGGCGATCTGCACGATGCGGTCACCGCCGAAGAACGCCTGCGCCAGATCAAGGGCGACCGCGACGAGGTGTTCGTGGCGGGTGGGCTCGCGGCGATGGAAGCGCAAGCGGCCAATGAGGCGCGCACGTCGTGGGGCAAAGCGTGGAAGAAAGCTGCCAAGAAGAGCCTACGCTTCTGGATGTAGCCGCAGTGCAACAGATCCTTGAAGCAACGGACCTTTAGGTCCGTTTATTTGTAATCGCTGTTAACCCGCCCATGTAGGGCCGCAGCACGGCCGGCACGTTGACCGAACCATCCCGTTGCTGGTAGTTCTCCAAGATCGCCACGAGCGTGCGGCCCACGGCCAGCCCGGAGCCGTTGAGCGTGTACGCGAACTCGGGTTTGGCACGCGGGGCTGAGCGGAAGCGTATGCCCGCGCGGCGTGCCTGGAAATCGCCGCACGTGCTGCAGGACGAGATCTCCCGATAGGCGTTTTGCCCGGGCAGCCACACCTCGAGATCGTACGTCTTGCGCGAGGCGAAGCCCGTATCGCCGGACGAGAGCACGACGACGCGGTAGGGCAGTTCGAGCGCCTGCAGCAGGCTCTCCGCCTGCTCCGTGATCCGGTCGTGGATGCGCGGACCGTCGGCGGGCGCACAGATGCCGACGAGCTCGACTTTCTCGAACTGGTGCTGGCGGATGAGGCCACGCGTGTCCTTGCCGGCTGCGCCTGCCTCTTCGCGGAAGCACGGCGTGTAGGCGACATACAGCTTGGGCAGAGCATCGGCCTCGAGGATCTCGTCACGGTGCAGGTTGACGAGCTGCACTTCGGCGGTGGGCGAGAGGAAGAGCGCGCCATCCTCCACCGAGAACATCACGTCGCCGAACTTGCTCAGGTGGCCTGACGCGATCACGGACTCGCGGTTGACGAGGATCGGCGGCATCACTTCTCTGAAACCGGCTGCGACGTCGCGCTCGAGGAAGAAGTTGATGAGCGCCCGGTTGAGTCGCGCCCCGTCGCCCATCAGAACGGCGAAGCGCGACCGCGCCATGCGCACGCCGCGCTCGAAGTCGATGATGCCGAGAGATTCCCCGATGTCCCAATGCGCTTTCGGCTCGAACGTGAAACGCGTCGGTTCCCCAGATCGTTTGATCTCCACGTTGGCGCTCGCATCGGGGCCGTCGGGAACATCGTCAGCCAGGATGTTGGGAATGCCGCCGATCAACTCGTCGATGCGCCGCTCGAGTTCCGCCGCGTCACGCTCGTGCTCCTCGATGCGCGTGCCGAGCTCGGTCGATTGCGCGCGCAAGGCAGCGAGCGCCTCCTGGCCCTCGTCCTTGGCTTTGGCGAACTGCGAGGAGATGCGGTTGCGTTCGGCCTTCAGATGGTCGACGGTGGTGGCGGCAGCGCGCCACTGCTCGTCGAGCGCGAGGACCTCGCCGACCGCCTCGTCCGGCAAACCACGTCGCTGGAGCGAACGGCGAACGACGTCGGGATGCTCCCGGATAAGACGCTTATCGAGCATGCCCGCCGTTTTGGCGGGCGCGGCGAGGGTGACCTTTGAGAGAAGAACGGACCTAAAGGTCCGTTGCTTCAAACGTCCGTTGCATTAAAGGTCCGTCGCTGTATGAGAGGGGCTAGAAGCTGGAGGCGCGCCGCTGCGGTGTCTCTTCTCTGCCGGCGACGTAGCGCTTGAGGTCTTCCGGGTTGATCGCTTTCTCGATCGCCGCCTCGAGCGTGATCATGCCGTCATTGACGAACTTGGAGAGCTGCTTGTCGAGCGTCTGCATGCCGACGTTCTGACCCGTCTGCATCATGCTCAAGATCTGCGCCGGCTTGTTCTCGCGGATCAGGTTGCGGATGCCGGGCGTGCCGATGAGGATCTCCATCGCGCAGATGCGGCCGGTGCCGTCGGTCTTGGGGACGAGCGTCTGTGTGAAGACCGCCTCCAAGACACCGGCGAGCTGCAGGCGGATCTGCTCTTGCTGTTCGGGTGGGAAGACGTCGATGATGCGGTTGATCGACTCGGCCGCTGAGGTGACGTGGAGCGTTCCGAACACCAAGTGGCCCGTCTCAGCCGCGGTTAAGGCCAGCGCGATCGTCTCCAAGTCGCGCATCTCGCCGACGAGGATGACGTCGGGGTCTTGGCGCAACGCCGATCGCAACGCGGCGGAGAACGAGTGCGTATCGCGGCCGAGCTCGCGCTGGGTGATGATGCAATTGATGTTGGAGTGCAAGAACTCGATCGGATCCTCGATCGTGATGACGCGCGAGTTGCGGTTGCGGTTCATGTAGTTGATCATGGCGGCAAGCGTGGTCGACTTACCCGAGCCGGTCGGACCTGTGACGAGCACGAGGCCGCGCGCCTTTGTGGTCATCTGCCCGACAGGCGCCGGGAAACCCATCTCTTCCAGCCAGGGCGGCGTATCCGGGATGTTGCGGAAGGTGGCGCTGACGCTGCCGCGTTCGAAGCACGCATTGACGCGGAACCGGGCGACGCCGATCATCGCATAGGCGAAGTCGATCTCACGGTCGCGGTTGAGCGCGTCGACCTGGTCCTGGGTCAAGACGGAGGTGAGCAGCGCTTGCGCATCGTCCTGGGCGACCTTCTCCTCGACCAGTGGCAGCAAGGTGCCGTGCAGGCGGATCATGGGAGGACTGCCGACCACGAGATGGACATCGGAAGCGCCCTTCTCAACCATGCTGATCAAGAGATCGTCGAGCTTATGCGGATACATCGGTCCTCCACTTTATAGAGGGAGCTAGTCTCGCGCGCATCGAGGCGTTGCCTGCTCTCCTTAAGAAGATATCGGCGTCTCGCCAACCCCCGCATATGTGACCTGTGCCCCCGGGACAGGCGGAATCGAGGGAGCCATCGCTACCATCCGGACCCCGCTGCGCCGGACTACGATCGCGCAAGCCCTGGCGGCGATGGGGGAGTTCCCCGTTAGACGGGCCGGCACGCAGCGGGTGGACCTCGACACGGCGGAGGGGAGGATCCTCGGCCAGGAAGTCACGGCCGCGCAGGACGTCCCAGCATTCGCCCGTTCGATGGTCGACGGCTATGCCGTCATCGCAAGCGACGTGCGAGGGGCAAGCCGCCACGAGCCCGCGACCCTCACCCTGGCCGGCGAGGTCGCGATGGGGAAGGCGACCCTTCTCACTCTGCGCCACGGAGAGGCGATCGCCGTGCCGACGGGCGGCGCGCTGCCGGTGGGAACGACCGGTATCATCAAGATCGAGGACACGAAAAAAGACGCGGAGCGCGTCTTTGTGTACGACGCGGACGACTGCGACGATCGCATCACGCAGCCGGCGAGCGACGTGCGCGCGGGCGAGCGGCTCTTCGCGCGCGGCACGTGCTTGAGTCCGGCTTCGACGGGTCTGCTCGCAGCGATCGGCGTGGCCGAGGTGACGGTGTATCGCATGCCCAGCGTCGCCGTGCTCGTGACGGGCGATGAGCTCGTGCCCGCGGGCGAGCCGCTCGGACCCGGCCAGATCCACGAGACAAACGGCATCGCGGTCCGCGCCGCGCTGGCTGCGATGGGTTTTGCGCCACGACGCTATCCGCTCGTCGCCGACCGGCGCGAGGCGCTCGCGCAGTCGTTCGAACGCGCGCTGTCGGAATGCGACGCGGTCATCATCTCCGGTGGTTCGAGCGTCGGTCTGCGCGATCACACGCCGGCCGTCATCGCCCAGGCGGGCCAGCCGGGCATCATCGTGCACGGTGTGCGCGCGAAGCCTGGGCGTCCGGTCGTGCTGGCGATGATCGGCGACCAGCCCGTCATCGGGCTTCCGGGCAATCCGGTCTCAGCGCTCGTGATGCTCGAGGCGCTGGCCAAGCCCATACTGCTGCGCATGTTCGACCGCCACGACGACCCGCTGCCGGTGCGCGCACGCCTGGAGCAAGCGATCGTGGCGGACGCGGAGCTCGAGCATCGTATCGCGGTGCAGCTCGTGGCAGGATCAGATGGGCCGGTCGCCCGGCCGCTGCTCGGCTCGTCGTCGCAGCTGCACATCCTCGCGCACGCCGATGCGATCGTCATCGTGCCCGAGGGCTCCGGAGGACTTGCCTCAGGCTCGCTCGTCGACGCGCTCCCTCTCTCCCGTACGAGGAGCATCCGATGACCCGCACCACGTTTGCCGCGCTCGTCTGCCTTGCGCTTCTCACCGCCTGCAGCCCGGCGCAACAGCAGCGCGCACAATCCGACATGAACGACGCCTTCATCGCAGCACAGATCAAGACGAAGATCGCCGCCGTCGACGCGGCGACGGTGTCGCTGGTGAAGGTCGACGTCGACAAGCGGGTGGTGACGCTGAGCGGCGAGGTGCACTCCGCAGGTGAGCGCGGTAAGGTCGATGCCGCTGCGCGCAGCGTCAGCGGCGTCACGCGCGTCGTCGACCGGCTCGTCGTGAACGCAAAGGCTCCCACCGCGCAGGAGATCACAGACGACCTGGGCCTTCAGGCGAAAGTGCAGGCCGCGCTCGCAGCGCAGACGGGCGTCAACGCGCTCAAAGTGCGGGTCAGCGTGCACGCAAGCGTCGTGCAGCTCGAGGGGACGTTCGCCAGCAGAGCGTTGCATGAAGTGATCCTCGAGACCGTGCGCGGCGTTCCAGGCGTGCGCCGCGTCGTCGATCGTCTGCATCTCGCCGTACCCGACACGAGAGCATCGCCCTAGGATGCCAAAGCGGAGGTGAGCGCAGACGCATGAGGGAAACTGCGAGACTCCCCTGGAGGAGTTCCAACCGGCCGGATGCGCTACGCCATACTGTCAGACATCCATTCGAACGCTGACGCGCTGAGCGCCGTGCTGCGCGAGCTTGACGGGCTGGACATGGACGTGCTCGTCTGCCTGGGTGACATCGTGGGCTACGGCCCGAGCCCCAACGAGACGTGCGACCTCTTGCGCGAGCGCGGTTGCATCGCCATCGCCGGTAACCATGACGAGGCGGCCGTCTCCACTGATGAAGCGGACAGCTTCAACTCGCTGGCGCGCGCGGCTATCGCCTGGACCCGCGCCGAGCTCACGCCGTCGAACCGCGAATATCTGCGTTCTCTGCCGCGCGAGTACCGATTCGATTCGTTCGCCATCGTCCACGGAGCGCCGACCTTCCATTTCGCCTATATACAAGACATCGCCGACGCCCAAGCTGCGTTCGAACGGGTCACGATGCCGGTGACGTTTATCGGACACACGCACGTCGCGGAGGTCTACTACCGCGACGAGAACGGCCGGACGTTTCATCAGAAGCTCTCCGCCGGCGGGCGCATCGACGTCACACCGCAGTACCGCTACATCGTCAATCCGGGCAGCGTCGGCCAGCCGCGCGACCGCAATCCACAAGCGTCGTTCGCCTACTTCGATGACGAGGCGGGCTACATCGAAGTCCGCCGGGTGACCTACGACGTGATGCGCGTGCGCGAACGCATGGAGCGTGCGAAGCTGCCAGCGCAGCTGGGCGACCGGCTCTCCCTCGGATGCTAAAGTGATGAGCGAGGCCTCGGACGTGGCGCGCCGCGTGCCCCCGTCGGCCGTTCTGCAGGACGACCGGCACTGCTTCGCGTGCGGAGAGGAGAACCCGGACGGGCTGCAGCTGCGCTTCGAGTATGGCGAGGACACGGCGCGCGCGACCTTCATCCCCAAGCAACGCTTCGCGGGCTGGACGACGATCCTGCACGGCGGGGTGGTGGCGACGCTGCTCGACGAAGCGATGGCGCATGCGGCGATCGCCGCGGGCGTGCGTGCCGTCACCGGCCGTTTGGAGATACGCTTCCGCAAGGCCGCTCCGATGGACGCCGTGCTTGTCACGCAAGGGCGCGTGGAGGGCAGGCGCGGTCGCATGCTGACGATCTCGGCGACCGTCACGGGAGCCGACGGCACGCTGTACGCGCAAGGGGAGGGGAGGTTCGTGGCCGATGACGCAGGCGGGCGCTGACAAGCGGGCCGGCCAGAAGACCATCGCCTCGAACCGTAAAGCCTTTCACGAGTACTCGATCCAAGACACGTACGAGGCCGGACTCGTGCTCACCGGCACCGAGGTCAAGAGCCTGCGCAGTCAGGGCTGCTCGCTCGTCGACGGGTTCGCGCGCCTGCGCGGGGGCGAAGCGTGGCTCGTCAACGTGCACATCCCGCCATACGAGCAAGGCACGTTCTTCTCACAGCACGAGCCGCGCCGCGACCGCAAGCTGCTACTGCACGCCAGGGAGTTGCAACGCCTTTCGGGCAAACTGCAGGAGAAGGGTCTGACGCTGTTGCCGCTGCGCATGTATTTCCGCAAGAACAGAGTCAAGGTAGAACTCGGCCTCGGGCGGGGCAAAAAACTGCATGACAAGCGAGAGAGCATCCGCGAGCGCGAGATCAAGCGCGAGATCGAACGTGCGGCGCGCCGCCGCTAAGAGAAATCCCGCGCGAACTCAGGCCCGGGCCGCAGCGCAACGGCCACACAAAGCGGCGCGGCCGGGCGCACTCCCCGCTGGCATGACCGAGCGCTTCGAGCGCGCCTGCCGTCTGCTGCAGCTGCCGCCGTCGGGGCCTTTCGTCATCGCCACGTCGGGCGGGGCCGACAGCGCTGCGGCGTTGCTGCTCATGCGTCACGCGGCCCCGCACGCCAAGCTGATCGCCTGCTACGTCGATCACGGCCTGCGGCCTGCGCACAGCATCGCGCGCGACGTCGCGTGCGTTGACCGCCAGGCGCGCGCCGCCGGCGCGCAGATGATCGTGCGCCGTGCCGACATGGGGTCTTCGAGCGCTGGGTCTCCCGAAGAGCGCGCGCGGGCTGCGCGCTATGAGGCACTGCTCGCGGTCGCCCGCGACAGCGGCGCGGCCTTCGTCGTCACCGGACACCAGCAAGACGATCTCTGCGAGACGTCGTTGCTCGCGCTCGTGCGCGGCGCAGGGATCGACGGCGTGGCCGCGATGCGACCGTTGCGCGCGCTCGGGCCCGGCGTCGCACTCGCACGCCCGCTCATGTGGGCCACGAAGGCGCAATGCACCGATCTCGCGCGGACCGCGGGCATGCCCATCTCGCAGGACGAGACCAACCGCGACCTGCGTATCCCGCGCAACGCCGTGCGCGCGCTCGTCGCGGCGCTCGAGCGTGCGCTGCCTGGGGCATCGCGTACCATCGCTCGATCCGCGACGCTGCTCGCCGACGACAAGGCGTTGCTCGAGCGCATGAGCGCAGCCGCGTGGCAGAGCGCACGCATCGGCGACGCGAACGAGTTGAGTAGCGCAGCGCTGCGCCGCATGCCCGTCGCGCTCGTGCGTAGGGTCATCCGCCATGCGCTCGCCGCAAGCGGAGCCGGTCGGCGTGATTTCTCCTTCGAGCATTGCAACGCGATCGCGCAGGCCATCAGACGAGGCCGCGGCGGCAGCTATCACGCAGGCGTGGCGCGCGTCGTGCTCTCAGCGGGAAAACTCGTCGTGGAGTCGAGCGGGCCGCTCGGCGTGCGTCCGTTCGCACCGGTCGCCATCGACCTCGCGCGTCTTCCGCGTCAGGTGGTTACGCCGCTCGGGCGCCTCTCGCTAAAGCCGCGGCGGACGAAGGGCAACGTGGGCGCGAGTGCGCGTGCCGGACACCCGGCGCCTGGAACCGCAAGCGCCGTGCAGCAGCTCGACGCCGATGCGCTGCGCGGCGCGGGCACGATCGAGATCCGCATGCCCAGGCCAGGCGACGTCTGCGTCCCCACCGGCCGGTCGAGGCCTGTCTCCCTGGCCCGTTTCCTTGCAAAATCCGGGGTGCCGAAGCCGCGGCGAGCGACAGCGGCGCTGCTGTGTGCCGGAGGTCGCATCGCAGCGGTCCTCGGGCTACGGGTGATGGAGCCTTTCAAACCCAAGCAACGGAGCACCGTGCTGGAGGTGGGGTGGCGTGCGACCGATATCTAAGACACAAGAGCTCATGCAAGAGCAGCACGCGCCGCCACCGCTCGGCAAGATCGTCTTCAGCGCGGAGGACATCGCCCACGCGATCGGACGTCTGGGCCGCGAGATCCGCGCGCGCAACGCCGGCAGACCACTGTTGCTGGTCGGCGTCCTCAAGGGAGCGCTGCCGTTCGCGGCCGACCTCATGCGCGAGCTGGGAGACTATCCGTTGACGATCGACTTCATGGTGGTCAGCTCGTACGGCACCGGACGCGAAGGTGAAGTCGATGTGCGCTTGCTGAAGGATCTCGAGACGAGTCCGGCGGGCCGGCATATCCTGCTCGTCGAGGATATCGTGGACGAGGGATACACACTTTCATACCTGCTTGACAACCTGCGTAGCCGTAAGGCGGCAAGCGTGCAATCGTGCGCGCTGATCGACAAACCATTCCATCGAGCGGTCGACGTCCGTCCTGATTATGTGGGTTTGCGCGCGCCGGAAGACGCCTTTCTGGTAGGGTACGGATTGGATTTCCAAGAACATTTCCGCAATCTTCCGCACATCCGACAACTTCACGCCGGGTTCCGCAGTAGGGAGTAGGGGACAGCGAGACCGCACGCGGCTAAAGCCGGTGTCGGGCGTGTCCCGGAGGAGTTCATTTGGTCGGCAAGTTTTTGAAGTACGCATTCTGGGTGGCGGCGCTGGCCCTCATCCTCTTCATGGCCTATGCGTACTACCAGCGCACGGTTCCGCAGCAAAAGGCGCCCGCCTATAGCGAGCTGCTCGCTCAGATCAACACGAATCCCGAATCGATCAGCGAGGTCGAAGTCGGACCGAACAGCGCCACCGTCAAGATGGTCGGAGACACGCCCAGCAGGATCGTCCAGATCCCGCAAGGCGCGAGCGACGATCTCACCAAGGCGCTCATCGCGCACAAGGTCAAGGTCTACGCCGACAACTCGGCCGCGAATGCGGGCATCTCGATGACGCTGATGTATTGGATCATCCCGCTCATCATGGTGGTCATCTTCGTCATGTTCATCGCCCGCACGCTGCAGTCGGGCGGCAGCCAAGCGCTGTCGTTCGGGCGCAGCCGCGCGAAGCTGCTCACCGAGAACCGCCCCAAGGTCACCTTCGCCGACGTCGCCGGCGTGGATGAAGCCAAGCAAGAACTGGGCGAAGTGGTCGAGTTCCTCAAGTATCCGAAGAAATTCCAGCAGCTCGGCGCCCGCATCCCCAAGGGCCTCTTGCTCTTGGGTCCGCCTGGCAGCGGCAAGACGCTCTTGGCGCGCGCCATCGCCGGCGAGGCCGGCGTGCCGTTCTTCAGCATCTCAGGCTCGGATTTCGTCGAGATGTTCGTCGGCGTGGGCGCCTCGCGCGTGCGCGATCTGTTCGAACAAGCGAAGAAGAGCGCGCCCTGCATCGTCTTCATCGACGAGATCGACGCGGTGGGCCGCCAGCGCGGCGCGGGTCTGGGTGGTGGGCACGACGAGCGCGAACAGACGCTCAACCAATTGCTCGTCGAGATGGATGGCTTTGACGCCAACACCGGCGTCATCCTCATCGCTGCGACGAACCGGCCCGACGTGCTCGATCCGGCGCTCCTGCGTCCCGGCCGCTTCGACCGTCAGGTGGTCGTGGATCGCGCCGACGTCGTCGGCCGGGCGCAGATACTGTCCGTGCACGCGCGCAACAAGCCGCTGGCGCCGGACGTCCGCCTCGAGGTGCTCGCCCGCCGAACTCCCGGCTTCTCGGGCGCGGATCTCGAGAATCTGCTCAACGAGGCCGCCTTGCTCGCCGCGCGTTCTAACAAGACGCAGATCGACATGCACGACTGCGAAGAGGCGATCGACCGCGTCGTCGCCGGGCCAGAACGCAAGAGCCGCATCATGAGCCAGCGCGAGAAAGAGCTCGTGGCCTACCACGAGAGCGGCCACGCGCTCACCGCCAAGCTGTTGCCCAACGCCGATCCGCTGCACAAGGTCACCATCATCCCGCGCGGCATGGCGCTCGGCATCACCATGCAGCTCCCGACCGAAGACCGTTACCTCATGACCAAAGCGGAGATCGTCGACCGCATCATGGTGCTGCTCGGGGCGCGCGCCGCAGAAGAGCTCATCTTCCAGGAGAACACGACGGGCGCACACGACGACCTGCAAAAAGCCACGTCGCTGGCGCGCAAGATGGTGATGGAGTTCGGCATGAGCCCCAAGATCGGGCCGATCGCGCTGGGCAAGAAGCACGAGCAGGTCTTCTTGGGCCGCGACATCGTGGAAGAGCGTAACTACTCCGAAGAGGTCGCAAGCCAGATCGATACCGAGGTGCGCAGCATCATCGACACCTGCTACGCCAACGCCTACCATCTGCTCGAGACGAATATCGACAAGCTGCACCGCTTGGCCGAGACGCTGCTCGAGAAAGAGACGATCGAGGCCGACGAAGTCGAACGCCTGATCTCCGACAGCCCAGCGCCCACACGAGCGCCCGCGCCGTCCGAAGACATGCCCATCCCCGAGCGCGCGGCAGCGGCGACGCCGACGCCAAAGGAGGAGAAATCGAGGGTCTCTCCCTCGGTGCTCCCCTTCCCACCGCCAGAACCTGCGTGAGTCGATGAACTGGATTTTCCTTCGGGCGCTCGCCGCGCGGCGCACGCTTTTCGCTATCGCCGCTCTCGTCGTGTCGGCCGCGCTCCTCATGACGGCGAAGGCTTTAGCGACGCCTGCTGCGCCGCAAGGCCTGGTGCCCGCCAGCACGAGCATCACGAACTATCCGGACGGGCTGACGCTCGTCGCACGCCCAGCCACCGCCTCACCGACCGCCACGCTCGAGGTATGGATCAAGGGTCCGGCTAGCGGCTACGGCGTGCCGCGCCCGGGCCTGGCACGTCTGACCGCACTGGCCATCGTCGAAGAGAACGCCGGCGGATCGTCGCTGCGCGACGAAGCACGCAAGGACGGTGCGCAGATCGCGGTATCGGTCTATCAAGAGTCGACCGAGATCGCGATCTTGAGTCCTGCGTACCTCTCACCCCCGTTGCTCGACAAGCTCGTCGGGCTCGCCTTGCATCCGCATCTCGACCAGAAGGCCTTCGAGGCAGCTCGCCAGCGTCTCGCGGCGCAGCAGGTTGCGCAGATGGACATGCCCGATCAGGTCCTGCGCGATTCGCTCTTCGCCCGCATGTTCGCGAGCGGACCGCTGCACGATTCGTCCTTCGGCGATCCCAAAACGCTCACCGGTCTGACGCTCGATGATGTCTCGGCGTTCGCGGCGCGCGCCTACGTGCCGGCAGCTGAGATCGTCGTCGCCGTCGGCGACGTGGACGAAAGCGATGTGGCCAGACGCGTGGCCGCAGCAGCGCCCGCCGCCGGCGTCACGCAGACCATGCCGGAGTCGAGCCTCGCGCCCATCACCGATACGCCGCTCGCGCTGATGCGAGAATCGCTCGGCGTCGGCGGACTAGCCATGGGATGGGTCGGGCCCCCGATCAGCGACGAGCGCGCGGCGACTGCGATGGATTTCCTCTCCGACTACCTGGCGAATCCGCGTGATGGCGTGGTCAGCAAGATCGTGAATGCGGCCGACGCGGACACGGATTTCAACGGACAGTTCGTCACGCTGCGCAACCCGGGAGTGTTCTATCTGACGGCGTCGGGCGCGAAGCTCGATCCGCTCATCGCGACGGGAGTCATCCGTGACGCCATCCGCAACGCCGTGCGCCGGCCGATGTCGAACGACGAGTTTGAGAGCGCCCGCGCGGCGTATGTGACGCACCTGTTGCGCGACATGCAGACCTCGCAGGGCCTGGCCGACAATTACGGCTGGTACTACGCGCAGGGTGCGCTCGACTATAGCCCGAGTGCCACCGATGCGTCGCTCTCCGGCGAATACTTCCAAGCGGTGGCGTCGCTGACGCCGGACTATGTGTACTCGATCGCACGCCGCTACCTGCAGGCCCAACCGGCGGTCATCGTGCTGCCGCGCGGCCCGGTGCACGTATCGGAGACGCGATGAGACAACCGACCTCTCTTGCAAGCATGATGTGTGCGGCCGCGCTGGCCTGCGCGCTGCTCGGCGCCGCACCGGCGCACGGCGCGGCAGCGCTGCCCGCCGGCTTGAGCTTTGCCCCAGCCGCGCAAGTGACGCTGCGCAACGGCGTCATCATCGCAAGTCAGCCAGCGGCCGATCTGCCGATCGTCAACGCCCAGATCTTCATACCGGCCGGTCTCGCCCAGCAACCCGCCGGGAAAGCGGGCATCGCAGCCGTGACCGCGTCGCTCGTGCTGCAGACGCCCGTCGAAGGCAAGACGACGCTGGAACAGGCCGTCGCAGCGACCGGAGGATCGATCTCCTACACGCTCGACCCGCTCGACACCCGCTACTCGCTCGAAACCCGCGACGCCGACTTCGCGCGCCTGTTGCACGACGTCCGCAGCGCGCTGCGCCAGCCGGACACGTCGCAGCTCGCGGCGCAGCGGGCGACCGCGCTCGCCGGCGCAAACGCGCTCACCTCCAATCCGCTCGAGACCGCCTACGCGATGATCCGCGAGGTGCGCTATCATGGCACGGGCTTCGCGCTGCCGGATCAGGGCAGTTCGATCACCATCGCCAGCCTCTCGCAGAGCGACGTCAACGCCTATGTCGCAAGCTACTCGCGCGGCAGCGGCACGGTCGTGGCGCTCGAAGGGGCTGTCAACCAGGCAGTCGAGGATGCGGTGACGCGGGAGTTCGGGGATCTGCCCGCGGCGACGCCCGCGCCCGCCCCCACGCCCAACGCCGTCCTGCGCATGCGCCAAGTCGTCGCGCGCCGCAGCGTGGCCTCGCCATGGGTCGCCGTCGCCTACGAAGCGCCGAGCCAGTACTCAGCCGACTTCGCGACCATGCTCGTCATCGAAGCGATGCTGGGCAGCGGCGGTGACGTGCACGCCCTCAACTATGCGTCGGATGAGATCGCGCCGCAGGACTTCATCGGCGCATACTATCAGTACGAGGCGACGCCTGGCAGCATGATCGTCTTCTTGGGCGGTGAGAGCGAGAATCTCGACCAGTCGGTGCGAGACCTCGAGACCGGCATCGCCCGGCTCCGCGGCGCGAGCCTTTCGAGCACGCTCATCGCAGAGGCGAAGAAGACCGCGCTCGGCGACTACTACCTCTCCGCTACGCGCCTCGACGATTTGGGCTGGCTGCTCGGCCGCTCCGCCGCATCACCCGAAGGTGTGGCGTTCGAGAACAACGTGCCGCAGCGCATCTTGTCCGTCGGCGCGCCCGACATCCAGCGCGTGGCGCGACGGTATCTCACCAAAGAGACGATCGCGATCGTGCTGCCGCAGGCCGAAGGTCAATAGTCCATCCCCCGTGCGCGTCGCGTTCGTGCACGACTACCTGACGCAATACGGCGGAGCCGAGCGCGTGCTGCTCGAGATGCAGCGCATGTATCCGCAGGCGCCCGTGTATACGTCCATCTACGATCCGGCTGCGTTCGAGGGCCGGCTTGCAGGCATCGACGTGCGCACGAGCTTCCTGCAGAGGATCCCTGGGGCCAAGCGCAATTTCCGGGCGCTCTTGGCGCTCTACCCGAGCGCATTCGAGGCGCTCGACCTGCGCGGCTTCGGCCTCGTCATCTCGTCGACGACGTCGTTCGCCAAGGGCGTGCGCGTCGGCCCTGGCACGCTGCACGTCTCGTACGTCAATACGCCGACCCGCTTTCTATGGTATCCGCAGGAGTACGCGACCGATCTGACGCCGCCGCTAGCGCGGCCTGCGCTCGTGCTGTTGACGCCGTGGCTGCGGCGCTGGGATTGGGCGGCGGCGCAGCGGCCGCACTATCTCGTCGCCAACTCGCGCAACGTGGCGCAGCGCATCCTGCAGACGTACGGGCGCGCGGCCGAGGTCGTGCATTGCCCGGCAGACGTGGCGACCGTCGCGGGCGATGCCGTAGCGGGCGACTACTACCTCGTCATGAGCCGCTTGCTGCCCTACAAGCGCGTGGCGCTCGCCATCGAGGCGTGCGGCCTCATCGGCGCTCCGCTCATCGTGGCGGGAACTGGACCCGACGAACGACGCTTGCGCGCGCTTGCCGGAACGACGGTCGAGTTTCGCGGACGCGTCGATGACGCGCAGCGGCTGCGGCTCATCGCCGGTGCGCGTGCTGTCATCGTTCCCGGCATCGAAGATTTCGGGCTCGTCGCGCTCGAGGCGGCTGCGGCGGGCCGTCCGACCGTGGCATTCGCCGCCGGAGGGGCGCTTGAAACCGTCGTGGAAGGCGAGACGGGGTTGTTCTTCCGCGAGCCGCATGCGCAGGCGTTGGCGCACACGTTACAGGCGCTTGCCCAAGTGCACTTCGACCGCGCGCGCATGCAAGCGCATGCCGCGCGTTTTGCACCCGAAGTGTTCCGGACCCGCTTCGCGGCGCTCATCGAGCGCTATCTTCATGAGTTTGGGAGGGCCTAAAGCGACGTGAGCGACAAGCAGCCGCGCATCCCGCATCTCGATCTCTCCAAACTGCGGCTCACCGCGTTGCAACAGCGTCCGTCCAAAGTGAGCGCGGATGCCCTGGCCAGACCTGCGACGCCCGGCGGCTCGTTCGACGACTTCTGGAACAGCCTCCCCGACATCTTAGCGGCGCGCGACCTGCGCTCGCTCGTCGACGACGTGGCGACGGCTCATCGCAACGGGAAGATCGTGGCCATCGGCATCGGCGGTCATGTGATCAAGACCGGGCTCGCGCCGCTCATCATCGACTTCATGAAGTCGGGCATCGTCAGCGCGGTGGCAGGCAACGGTTCGATCTGCATCCACGACGTCGAGCTGGCACTAGCCGGCAAGACCTCTGAGGACGTGGACGAGGCGCTGCGCGATGGGTCCTTCGGCATGGCGGGTGAGACCGCGAATTTCATCCTGGGCGCCATCGCGGGCGAAGGCCCCAAGGTGGGCTTGGGCCGGTCGCTGGGCAACGCGCTCGTGCGGCGCGAGAACGCCAACGCGAACGTCTCGGTGTTGGCTCAAGGCGCGCTGCTCGACGTGCCGGTGACCGTCCACGTGGCGATCGGCACCGACATCGTGCACATGCACCCACAAGCCGATGGCGCCGCGCTCGGAGCTGCCACCCTGCGCGACTTCCGCCGCTTCAGCGACGTTATCGCCGGCGTCACGGACGGCGGCGTCTACATCAATTTCGGATCGTCGGTCATCATGCCTGAGACCTTCCTGAAGGCGCTCTCAGTTGCGCGCAACCTCGGGTACCGGGGTCGCTTCGTCACCGCCGATTTCGATTTCATCCGCCACTACCGACCGCGCACGAACGTCGTGACCAGGCCGCATCTGGACGGCGGCAAGGGCTACATGTTCACCGGCCACCACGAGCTCATGATTCCGCTCTTCTTCGCCGGCGTGCGGAGGGCACTCGCCCGATGAGACCGCGTGGTGCGGTGTTCACGACGTCGATGATCGCCATCTGCTGGCTGGCGTACCTTCTCGACGTGATCTCGCCGCACACGGGAGGCTACGGCCAGATCACACTGCAGGGAGCGCTCATCCCCGAAGACGTGCTGGGCGGCCAGTGGTGGCGTTTGATCACCTATGGCTTCGTCCACGCCAACTTCTTCCACGTGCTCGTCAACTCGATCGCCCTCTTCCAAGCGGGAGATTTCGTCGAATACGTCTACGGAACGAGACGCTATGCGGCGATCTACATGAGCGCGCTCGTCGGCGGCGGTTTCCTCGCCTACATGAGCACGGTCGGCACGGGAGCCGCCACCGTCGGAGCCTCCGGCGCGATCATGGGCGTGTTCGGGGCGATGGTCGTGCTTGGTTTCAAGCTCCCGCCGCTACGCCGCGAGCTCCTGCGTAGCGCGGCCATCCCCATCGTCTTGGTCCTGGCCTACGGCATCTTCGACAAGAACATCTCGAACGCGGCGCACATCGGCGGTCTCATCACAGGCATCGTCGCCGCCTGGCTGATCACCCCGGAGCACGGCCGGGAGATGATCCGCCAGTTCGCCGCGCCGCAGATCAAGCTCGACGACTAACCCCGCAGACCTGCGACGACAGATTCGAATACCGCAAGCGTCTCGTCCGCGCAGCGGTCCCAGCTGAACCCTGCGGCCCGCGACATGCCGGCTGCGCTAAGGCGCGCCACGAGCACGCGATCGCTCAAGACGCGCGACAACACCTGGGCCAGCGCATCGGCATCGCCGGCGGGGAAGTAGAGCGCGGCGTCGCCCGCCACCTCAGGGACGCTCGCCGCGTGCGCGGCGATGACCGGCGTGCCATGGGCCATCGCCTCGAGCACCGGGAGTCCGAAACCCTCGTAGCGTGAGGGAAACGCGAATGCGGCTGCTCCTGCGTAGAGGCGCTGCAAGAGCGCATCGCCGATCGGGCCTGTGACGAGCGTCGAGACCTCGTCGACCGGCTCGAAGCGCAGCACCATCGCCGTCTTGCCCTCATGGCGTTGCGACGCGACGCGACCGCGAGCCACGCTGCCGCTCGCCAGTCCGCCGACGATCACGCATCCGGTCGTCATGCGCAGCGCGTCGGGCAGCAGGTGCATCGCCTGGCGCAACGTGCCTACGTCCTTGCGCGGTTCGTTCTCGCCCACGAAGAGCACGTAGCGCGAGGCGCCGTCGAGCAGCAAGGGGCGGTCGTCGGTCGCGGGAGGATCGACGCCGAGATGGACGACGTGGACGGCGTTCGGCAACACCGACAGATGTTTTGTGATCTCGCGCTTGGAGAAGTGCGAATCGGTGACGATCGCTTTGGCATGCGCTGCAGTCGTCAAGAACGGCGTCTGCTCGCTGCGCCGCTTCCGCCGGTCCTCAGCGGGCGACGCGAACGGCCAGACGTCGTGCACCGTCGCTACGCTTGGGACCGGCGAGACCCAGGTCATGCCGTTCCACGGGTACCAGAGCAGGTCGAGGCGCAGGCCGCCTGCGTCGCGGCGCCTGCCCACGGCGACGTCGTCGACCTTCAGCGTGCGAGCGAGCCGCGTGCGGACCATGCTCGGCCAGGGGTGCTGCACGAGCAACGTCACGCGCACGCGCTCGGGGTGTTGAGTGATGAAGCGCGTCACGAGCGCGCATGCGTAGCGCCAGATGCCGCGCCGGTCATGCAGCAGATTGTGTGCGTCGACCCCCAGATGGAGCGGCTCGCTCATCAGCGTGAAGCACCGATCGCAGACTCGAAGACCCGCAAGGTCTCGTCCGAGCAACGATCCCAGCTAAGCTCGCGCGCCCGGGCAAAACCGGCCCTGCGCAGTTCTTCGGCGAGCGCTGCATCGCCCAGCACGCGCGTCACTGCGCCGGCCAGCGCTGCTGTGTCACCGGCTGGGAAATAGAGCGCGGCGTGGCCGCCCACCTCGGGGATGCTGGCGGCGTCCGAGGCCACGACCGGAGCGCCGTGCGCCATAGCCTCGAGCACGGGCAAGCCGAAGCCTTCGTAACGCGAGGGGAAGACGAACGCGGCCGCGCCTGCATAGAGCTCGTCTAAGAGCTCGTCTGGGACTTCACCTGCGACGAGCGTCGGCACCGGGCCATCGGGCACGAAACGCAACGAGCGCCCGCCCGGCGCGTCGTCGATCCGCCCGGCTGCGACCGCTGTTGCGGTCTTTCCCGCGATGAGCAGGCCGGTCGAGGCACGCAGCTCGGCGGGGAGCGCTCGCATCGCGGATCGCAGCGTCGAGAGATCCTTGCGCGGTTCGTCCTCGCCGACGAACAGCACGTAGCGCTGCGCGCCGACGAGCGCGAGCGGCCGCCGCGGTGGCGCCGCGTCACTCCCATCGTGCGCAGAGCGCGAGTCGACGCCCATGTGGACGACGTGGACGCGTGCGTCATCCACGTCGAGATGCTTGAGGATCTCCGCCTTCGTGAACTGCGAGTTGGCGATGATCGCGACGGTGTGCTCGGCCATCGTGAGATAGGCGGTCTGCTCTCTTCGGCGCGTGCGCGGATCGCGAGCGGGCGAGACGAACGGCCAGACGTCGTGGACGGTCGCGATGTTGGCGCACGGCGACGTCCAGGTCATGCCGTTCCACGGATACCACACAAGATCGGGTCGCAGCGCGGCCGCACTGCGGCGCCGGCGAACGTCGAGGTCATCGCGGCCAAGCGTGGCAGCCAGGCGACGCGCGGCGCCTGCCGGCAACAGGTCAGGCACGAGCAGCGTCACGCGGACGCGCTCTGGGTTGTGGAGCCAGCGCGAGATCATGGCGCGGGCGTAACGGCCGATGCCGCGGCGGTCACGCGGCAGATTGGCGGCGTCTACCGCGACGTGCATGCGTCGCGCAGGACATCGAGGACGGGCCTGCGCGCGGGTCTGCGTGCGCAGGGAACAATTTCAACTGCAAGCAAAGCTCGACGCGTGCAGACCGTGATGGAGCTTATGGGCGCGCTGTTGCTCGTCCTCGTGGCGGCCGACTCATTCACCAACGCCATCGAGTGGGTCGATGCCAGGACCGGGCTGACGAGCAGCGCGGCCGGCGCGGTGGTGGCGGCGATCGGCTCCTCGCTCCCCGAGACCATCGTGGCCTTCATCGCACTCGTCGTGCTGCGCGACCCGCGCAGCCAGGCGATCGGCGTGGGCACGGTCATCGGTGCGCCTTTCATGCTGGGTACCGCGATCTTCTCCCTCATCGGCATCTTGGCGCTCATTCGCCGCTCGCCCGGCGGCGAGCGAAATCTGGCCATCCCCGTCGCGCCGACCATCTTCGGCGCCACGCTGTTCATCGCCACGTTTGCGCTGGCTTTGGCAGCGTCCTTTACGCGCGCACGCGTCACGCACGTAGTCGTCGCGCTGCTCGTGTTGTGCTCGTATGGCGTGTATCTCTACTATCATCTCCGCGTGGTCGAGCCGGAGGCGGAAACCGCACCGCCGCCGTTGCGTATCGCGCCCGCGACGAAGAACCCACCCATGTGGCTCGTCGTGGTGCAGCTGTGCATCGCGCTCGCTCTGACCGCGCTCGCCTCGCGCTGGCTCGTGGCTTCACTCGCGCAGGCATCGCTCACCTTCGGCATCTCGCCGTTCGTCATCGCGCTCTTCTTGAGCCCGCTCGCGACCGAACTGCCCGAAGCGAGCAGCGTCGTGTTGTGGTTGCGCCGGCGAGAGGACACGCTCGCGATGAACAACGTGCTCGGCGCCATGATGTTCCAGACCTCGGTGGCCTGTGCGATCGCGATGCTGGCGACCCCGTGGCAGCTTCCGCCGAGCGCCTACCTCGCCGGAGGCGCTGCCCTCATCGCCGCGTCGGCGCTCGTCATCGTGACGAGCGTGCGCCGGCGCGTCGAGCCGGCAGCGCTAGCCGCCGCAGGTCTGCTCTATCTGGCGTTCTTAGGCCTCACCGTGCGAGCGTTACCGCGCTAGGCGAGCGCCGATCTACTTCAGATACTGCGGGAAGGTGTAGGCGATGACGAGCGAGATCGTGTTCACCGTGGCATGCGCGACGATGTTGACCCACAGCGAGCGCGTCGCGTAATACGTCCACGCTAGTCCGATGCCGATGGCGAAGATGGGCAAGAAGGCCCACTTCTCCAGATGTGCGGCGCCGAAGACCGCGGCGCTGATCGCCATGGCCCACACAGGCGACATGCGCTGCACGAGTCCGGTGAAGATGAAGCCGCGGAAGAAGAGCTCCTCCGCCACTGGGGCTGCGACCGCCACCGACATGAAGTCCAGGAGGAAGGCGAACGCCCCATGGTGTTTCGCCAGCGCCTGTGCCTGCGGTTGCGGATGAGGTCCGAAGATGCTCTTCAGCCCGGCGTCGATCGCCGAGCTCACGATGACGAGCACCACGCCGACGATGACGCCGCGAAGCAGCCATACGCTCTTGGGGACCCGCCCAAGGCCGAGCTGTGCCGGGGTTGCGCGGAAAGCCATCTGAGCGAGGCCGATGGTCATGAGTGCCAGCGTCGCTTCGGAGAAGACCGAGATGACCCAGAGATTTTTCGCGGTGAGCAGGTTGAGCTCGAACGATGGATCGGAGAGCTGGCGCAGCAGCTCCTGTGGATATCTGACGAAGTCCGGATAATCGCGCAACAGGATGAAGATGAGCAGCACGGTCTGGGCGACGAAAAACCCTATGATGCAGACCAGTGCGAGCGCCGTCAGCGTCCAGCCGTTCCAGCGCACGCCGGAGAAGGCGGGTGCGGCCTGCGCCGCGGGCGTCAGTTGTTCGGGTGGCGTTGCGTTGTCCACGGTCTCTCCATCAAACCCTGTTCTTTGAGTGTATCGGCAAGCGCGCAGAAATCCGCCAGTGCGAGACGCTCCCCCCGAACCTTGCCGTCAAGCCCTGCCTGCACGAGCGCCGACTCGATGCGCTCGCGCCACTGTGCGCGCTCAGAGGGGATCCGTTCCACGACGCTATTGACGAGCGTCTTGCGCCGGTGGCTGAAGGCCGCACGGATGAGCCAGAGCAGGAGCGCCTCGTCGCGCACCAGGTCGCGGCGCTGCGGGCGTGGCGTCATGCGCACGACCGTCGATGCGACATCGGGCGGTGGATAAAATCCCGCGGCGCCGACGTCGAAGAGCTTCTCGATCCGGGCGAAATAGGAAGCGAAGACGGTCAGACTTCCATAGTCCGGGCTCCCGGCGGCGGCCAGCAAGCGCCGCGCGTATTCGCGCTGCACCATGAGCACCGCGCATTCCCAGACGTCGCCGCTCTCGAAGATGCGCTCGATGATCGGCGTGGTGATGTAATAGGGCACGTTGCCGCAGACCGCGCGCGGCGGTGATTGGGCCGTAAGGTCGGCGCGCAGATCGAACAGCAACACGTCGCTGGTCACGATACGCACGCGCTCCGCTGCGCCGGCAAAGCGCTCCTCGAGGATCGCCGCGAGATCGCGATCGATCTCGAGCGTCGTCAGCGCGCGCGCCGTCTTGGCGAGGGCGGCGGTGAGGGTGCCGGTGCCGCCGCCGATCTCGACGACATATGCATGTTCGGGCAAGGCGCGGGCGATGCGCTCGGCGAGGCGAGCATCTGTCAAGAAGTTCTGGCCGAAACGTTTGCGCGGCCGCAAGTGCCGCGCATCGAGGAGTTGTTTGGGAGAAGAGAAACGCTCGTCGTCCGCCATAGCGCGGCGTTCGACGAGCGATCAGCTATTCCTGAAGGACGTAGACTTTGACCGGCTGGCGGCCCCAGTTGATCGCGCTGCGCAGCGAGTCCATGCACAGGTCGATGCGATTGCCGCGGATCGCTCCGCCGGTGTCGGCGGCGATCGCCGTGCCATAGCCCTGGATGAAGAGATGGCTGCCGAGCGGGATCACGCGTGGGTCGACGGCGACGACGCCGTAGCGCGCAGGCAGGCCGGTCGCGGTGCGTCCGGTCGGCACGGCCTGCGCCGAGTCGGCGGTGTAGGCCGTGGCCACCATCGCATAGACCGCGACGAGCTTATGCACACCGGTCACCGCCATCGCTTCGGTCACGCTACGCGGCGGCCCGGCGACGATGAGACCGGTCTGCGCCGGCTGCACGACGACGTGAGAGATCTTCTGGCGATCGACCACGACGGTGTTCCACAGCGTCACGCGTTCGGTGACGATGGCGATCGCCGGCTGGCCGCGGCGCACGACTTTCTTGGAGCCCGGCGCCATGTCGGTCGTGAAGCGCACGACGACGCTCGCCGGCGTGAAGGCGCGATGCGTCCGGACCTCGGTATGGATCGAGAGCGATTCCAGATCTGCCGTCTCCGTCGTGGCGGGCATGGGCTCGATCTTGGGCGTGGTCAAAAGCGAGTGAACGTCGTTCACCGCCAGCGCGTTGCGCGCTGTCACGCCCGCGAATGCACGCTCGGTGAGCTGCGCGAAGAGCGCTGCATCGTGCACCGCGGCGCGGTACCCGGTGTTCTTCGAGTCCATGAGCGGAAGCGCTGCGGAAGGCTGGTACTGGATGCTGATCGCGAAGATGGCGATAGCGCAGAGCCCGGCTAGGCGGAAGGCACGGCGCTGATTGGAAGGATGTGGATTCGTCAATACTACCTCTCGTGCGCAAGAAAACATCCGCAAGCCGCGATGGCGAGATCTGTGGGATGAGTTCTTGTCGGTAGGAGATCGCGCGAAAAGAGTGCGCGTATGAAGCCGTGTATATAGGCTATGAAAAGATGATCAATCTATTGACCGTGGCGATTATACCATGCGTTCGCGACGAGCGTCAAACCGACCGGGGAGTAATCCACAGGCCGCAGACCCGCTTGCGGGACCGATGTACCGATGAACGAATCAGGGTTCACAGATGAGAACGGTTTTTCGCAACGGCGTTCCGAATACCGATAATCGTATCGTGTCATGAAAATCGCCATATTCACCGAAGTGTACAGACCGATCGTCAACGGCGTTGTCACGTCGATCGATTCGCTCGCAGAGCAACTGCGCGCGCTCGGTCATGATGTCTTCACCTTCGCTCCGCACATTCCGAAAGGAGCGGAGAGCGCAGGCCGCGTCTTCCGCATGCCCTCGCTGCCGCTGCCGGCGCGCACGGAATATCGTCTCACGCTGCCGCTCGTCGCGCGTCGCAACAAAGCGCGATTCTTGAGCCAGTGCGACGTCATCCATAGCCACTCGTTGTTCATCACTGGATGGATGGCATCGTATTACGCGCGACGTCGCTTTCGCGTGCCGCTCATCTACACATATCACACGCTGCTCGAACAGTACGCGCACTACTCGCCGCTCGGACAGCGGCTCACCTCACAGCTCACGCGCGAGCTGACGAAGACGTATGCCAACGCAGCCGATGCAGTCATCGTGCCCACAAACGCGGTGGCCGCGGAGCTTCGCCGCCACGGCGTGAGCGCGCCCATCTGCGTCGTGCCGACCGGGATCGACATCGACGCGTTCAGACGGGCCGACAAGAAGGCTGGCCTTACGATACGGGACAAATACGGGATCCCAGCCGGCGCCCCACTCCTTTTGCTCGTCTCTCGCCTCGCCCACGAGAAGAATGTCCCGCTAGCGATAGAGGCGTTGCAGATGCTGCGGCGGCGCATGCCCGATGCGCATTTGCTTCTCGTGGGAAGCGGTCCGTTGCGGCACGCACTTGAGGTGCAAGTCCGCGGGGCCGGGCTCGAAGGGGCAGTCCATTTCGCCGGCTCGGTCGAGCACGCCGACATCCCAGCGTTCTACGCCGCCGCCGACGTGTTCGTCTTCCCATCGGTGACGGAGACTCAAGGGCTCGTTCTGGCCGAAGCGTTTGCCGCAGGCGTTCCTGTCGTGGCTTTGGACAATCCCCAGACGCGCGATGTGTTCGGGGAGCATTTGGCGGGAGCGATCGTCTCTGACGCACAGTCCATGGCCGACGAGGTTTCCGAGCTCATCGCAAACGCCGAACGTCGGGCTCTTGCCGTCATCCATGCCAAGACCGCGGCAGCGGCCTTCGATGCCCGGGCAACGGCCGGGAGGGTGTTCGCCATCTACGAGGCGGTCGTCTCAAACCTCCGCGGGGGGCTGTCTGTGGCCCCGGAAAACGCCTTCGCGGACCTTTTCACGGGGGAGGCCGACACCAGCGTTTCTTGACAATCGAACACCTGTTCGATAAAATAGAAGCGTGATGATCAGCCCTGGAAAAGCTGCAACCACCGCCCGGCGCCTCGAGGCGCAAGCCCTCGTCACCATCGCCCCCTGCGGGCCCAGACGCGGTCTAGCCGGGATCAAGCTCGTCGGCGTGACGGGCTTGGCCAGCGGCGAGTATTTCGTGCCGTTCGCGGTCGGCGACGAGCCGTCGAGCCCGGAATACGCTTACGCGGGCCTGACCGCAGCCATCGACCGCCTGCGATCGCTCAACATCGAGCGCGTGCTCATCGTGGTCGACGACGCTGAACTCGTCGAGGAACTCGAACGCCGGGTAGAGCCGCCGCGCGATCTCTTCTTGCAGTACGTCATCTTGGGATGCAAGCTCAACGAATTCCGCAGAGCCAAAGTGGTGTCGGCCAGTTCGAGCCGTTTGGAACAACTGCGCGCCAAGACCGAAAACCTCGCAGCCACGATCTATAACGCTCCACTCCTCGCACACGCGATGTAGCAACGGATCTGTAGATCCGTTTCCGCAAACTTTGACGCAACGGACCTTTGGCGCAATGGAGCTTTGAAGCAACGGACCTTTAGGTCCGTTTTTCTTTTGTCACGACGACGTCTGTTGGTTCTTCAATCGGTGCCGCAGGCAAAAAGCGCGCGGCGACGGCTTTGATGATGCCCGCCATGGGCACGGCGACGAACATGCCAAGGATCCCGCCGAGTTCTGCTCCGATGAGAATTGCCAGAATGACCATGAGCGGCGTCAAGCCGACGCGCTGCCCGACGACGTTGGGCGCGATGATGTGGCCCTCGGCCTGATAGACGAGCACGAAGCCGGCGGCGACGAGCAGCGCCCAGCCCGGGCCGTGCGTGAAAAGCGCGATCAGCACGGCGGGGATCGCCCCGGCGAGCGCGCCCAGGTAGGGGATGATGTCCACAACGCCTGCGAAGACGCCGATGAGCAGCGCGTAGTCGACGTGCATGACCAAGAGCATGAGCGTGACCAAGACGGCGACGCACGCGCAGACGATGATCTGACCCCTGATGAAACCGCCCAGCACTGCGTCCACATCTGCGAGCACGGTCAGCGCCATCGTCCTGTGCGCCTCGGGCACGAGACGCATGAGCCCCGTTCTGATGCGCTGCGTATCCATGAGGATGTAGAACGCCAGCACGGGGATGATGACGAAGGCGGTCATCACCGAGGCCACGCTGAGCACGATGCTCAAGGCTTGCCCTGCGATGACACCCGCGTTCTTCTGCAGCGCCGCGACCGCAGCGTCGACGACTTTGATCGCCGATTCGCGTTGCTCGATGGGGATGGCCGCCACGATCGCGTAATTGGCGCTCAGAATCCAATCTTGTGCGTGCTGCAATATCTGCGGCGAGTTCTGAGCCAACGATCGCGCCTCAGATCCGAGCTTGGGTCCCACGAACGCCACGATACATGCGAGCACCACAGCTACGATTGCATACACGCATAGGATGGCAAGCCAGCGTGGCAGGCGGCGCGAGAAACGCCGCACGAGCGGATAGATGAGATAGGCGAAGAACAGCGCACCGCCGACCACGATCACCACCGCCATGATGCGGTGCAAGACGGCGAGGACCACGGCGAGCAGAGCGACGCCCAGCGCGGCGCTGGCCAACACTTTGAGCGT
>DAINRU010000022.1:2848-7360 GCA_036741695.1 Vulcanimicrobiota bacterium | reverse complement strand
CACCTACAAACCTCGACCAAAAAAGATAGGGTGGCGTGCCAGCCACCCTATTGCATCGAGCTTCGACTTCCTTGCTTACGTCTGGGTGATGGCGCCAGATCCCGAGACCGTAAGATCCGCCGTGCCTGCGGCACCGGTCAGCGTCGGCTGCGTCGCGGCACTGGCCGGCGGTCCTGACTCGAACATCGGGTAATCCGCCCCCACGGCAAACGCCTCGTAGGCGCCGGCCGCTAGCGTTCCCTTCGCTACCACAGCCGTGCCCGAATGCGTCAGCACCGTCGCCACCTCGTTCGTGCCATTGCAGGCTGCGCTGCAGATGACGATGAGCGTCTCCGTCACACCGGCCGGCGGCGCGACGGTGAGCAGTCCGCCGCCCGTTCCCGGGTTGGATGCATAGGTCGGCACCGACCCATAGGCCGGAAGAACGAAGGGAACGGCGGGCAACTTGGCCGACGCGCCGTATGGCTGGTTCTGCCCGTTGTTCGTCACGACGGTCGTGATCGCATACGCTCCGGGGGTCGCTGGAGAAGCTGTGTAGAGAAAGCCGGTCGAATAGCCGCAACCGGCGCTATTCGCCGGCACGTACGCCGGTGGAAGGCCGATGACGCCGTTCGGGGCCATACAAGCCGGGACCGAGCTATTAAAAAACGTCGGTTGACCGTAGCTGTAGAGCCCTCCGAGCGCGACCGACGCAGCGCCCGGGACGTGCAAGTACGCGCTCCCGGGAGATATGAAGGCTGAGGCACCAAGATTGTTGCGGAACGAGGTCACCGCGTTGAGATAGGTCCCCGCTCCAGGACCGGTCTCGATCGTGGAGAGCGTCCCCGCGCTGTCGTTAAGCGTTCCGACGGCCAGTTGCAGGTAGGCCTGTCCGGTCACGATGTTGCCGGGGCTCAACTGGGTTCCGCACCCCACTGCCGCCGCGAGGATGAGCAGCCCCAAGACTCCGGCGCGAAGCTTCTGCATGTGGTTCATATCCTTTCTGCGTTCCTTCGGTCTCTAATATTTCGCCGACAAGAAGAACGTGTACGTGCGCGCGGTCCCGATAGGCTCGTTCTCGTACGGTTGCGGGCTCAGGGGGTACACGTACGGCTCAAGCGGATACACAAACGACGAATACGCGCCAGAACTCGCCGCGTGAGCGCCGATGCCGTTATTGACGTAGAGCCCGTTCTGTCCGGTGACCTGGTTGCTGAAATTCCCCCAGACGTTGACCATTCGAATGCCGGCTTGCATGTTATGCGGTCCCGAACCGATGTCGTGTGCCACGGTCAAATTGAGCTGGAAGTTCTGCGGGCTGTGGATGGAACCCGGATCGTTGCCTTCTGCCGTTCCCCGCGAGCCGACGATGTTGGGATGTTCGGGCGTGCCCGGGTTGCTTGGATCCGTGAAGTAGTAGGCACTGGCAGCTGGGTTTTGCCCCAGCCCAGCGGAGACGATATCCGTGTTGGGCACTTCGATGGGCTGGCCATTGGGGCCGAAGATGAACGCCATCTTGCCCACGCCGTAGTAGTATCCGGATTCATACGGCATCGTGGCGTTGAGCCACCAGCCGCTGCGCGTGTTGTAGTTGACATTGGCGGTGGCCGTGACCGGTGCCACGTAGTCCACGTGGAAGAAGTGGTTGGCGGCGACCGCCGCGGCATTCACCGACGGGAAAAAGTCGCTGTTGTAATTGGCGAGCGTGTTGTCATAGGTGCCGTGGATGAACCCCGACCAGCCGAACTGCCGGTTGAGGTCGAGCGCGAAGTCGACGCCCGTGTTCTCGTTGAGACCCTCGTTGGATTCGCGTGGCGACCCGAAGACGAAGATAGCCCCGGGCAACGTGTACAACAGCGGCGTGCTTGCCACGACGTAGTTGTACCCCCGGCGGAACCAGGGGTTGATGCGCATCTGCAGCCCGTGGCCGAAGTCGTGCTCCCAGGTGACGTCACCAGCCACCGCGGTCTGTGGCAGCACGGGGGTGTACTGGGCGAAGTTGTTCTTGTTGAGATCTTCGATGGTCTGCTGGTAGAGGTTCGTGATGTGGTTGCACAACGCGTTGCCATGCGCTGGGTCGACGCCGTTGACGCACGTCGGGCTATAACCCGGTAGCGGCACAAAGCAGGGCGTCGCGGGCGATGGATTGGTCATCGTGCAACCCTGCGCGGCGGGATCGATGTTATAGGTGTTCTCGATGTTGGCGAGCGGCGTGTACTCCATAAAACTGCCGTAGGTCAGCCGGAAGACGTCGCGAGGATCCGCCTGATATGACAGGGCGATGCGAGGACTGACGTAGCTCGGTTGGGTGACGTTCGTCCCGATCGCGGGCCCGGGGACGTCGACAAAGTTTCCGGCCGCGTCTTGCGTGTAGGAGAAGTTCGCAGATCCGATGTTCTTCGGCAGGTCGAGGATCTCTTGATCCCAGCGTAGGCCCGCCGTCACGACCCAGCGGGTGGTCGGTTGCCAGCGGTCCTTGATGAAGATATCGTTGCGGTGGACATCGTCGTAGATGTGGCTCGCGTTGTTCGGTATCTGCGAGAGCACCGCGGAGACAGCGGTGGAAGCCGGATACCCGAACGGGCCCACGGTTTGCTCGTACAGGGGAGCGACGTAGCTGTAGCCGCCGGGGAAGTTCGGGTTGTTCGTGGCTCCTAAGAAGGCTGCACACGGCGTGCCGCACTCGAGCGGAGCGGTGAAGAGCGATGTGCTGGGAATCGCGCCTGTGTAGTTCGGGACGGTGAAGATGGTCTCTCCGCCGATGGTCACGTCGTTGGCGGCGTTGAACTGGTTGCTGTAATCAAACGCGACGCCCGTGTTGTTCGAACCGTCAAATTCGTAGAAGTCGCCGAACGCGCCACCGTCCCACGGGTAGAGGAAGTTGACGTTCGTGATCGCTCTGGTGACGCGGACCTCGCCAAAGCTCGAAGCGCTGAACTGGTGCTTGAAGTTCAGCTTCTCGATCACGTGGTTTTCGTCTTCGTGGTCGGGGTAGTTGGTGTTCTGAATCAGGGCGGTCTGGCCCGGGTAGGTCGGTGCAAAGTCGATGAGGGCCAGGTTCGGATTGGTGAAGGCACCCGAGGGCGGATAGGAGACGCCCGTCCCCGGGGACCCCTGGCACGGGCCACCGGTGACGACGATGATATAACAGTTGGCGCTCGCATAGGGCGTCAGCGCCGGGTTGATCTGGAAGCCCAAGTTGAACAGTGAATCGCCGAATTCGGAGAAGTACTGCAGCTCGTTTTGACCGCTGCTCCCCCAGTGGTAGAAGAGGTTGACCACGTTGTCGTTGCCGGTGTCGCTTGTCTCGTCATCGTTCAAACGGGCGTACCAGCCCGTGCCGTTGCCGTAGATCGCGTTATCGCGCAGACCGTTGAACGAGTAGTAGTAGCTGAATCTGTTGTCGGGCGTCGAGTCGCCGAAGTCGAACGACAAGCGGTGGTTGAAGTTGGGCCAGCCGATGGACACCGTGGCTTGACCCGCGCCGGGATAGGTGCCGCGCTTGGCGACGACGTTGACCACGCCGGAGTTCGTGTTGCCTTCGCTCACGTCGTAGCCGCCGGTGGACAGCTGCAGCCGCGAGACGCCGTTGAGCGTCAGGCTGTTGATGAACTGGCCGGTGACCGGTTCTGTGGCGTCGATGCCTTCGTACTCGAAGCCCTCGTCGTTCTCAGCACCGCCGCGGATGATCGGATAGCCGCCATTGTCCGTCGTGATGCCGGGCATGGCATTGAGCACCGCGGTCTCCGAGATGTTCTGCGGCGTGCCGGTGATGGCTTGGATGCCCGACGGCGTCACCGTGTACTGGTTGACGGTTTGCGAGGGCTGCACGAGCGAGGTCGAGCTGCGCACTGCGACCCGGCCGATGGTCTTGACCTCTCGATTCAGCCGCACATCTTGCACGTAGACCTGATCCTGGCTGAGCGTGATGCCGGCGATTGTCTGCGTGATGTAGGCTTCTTCGGCGAAGGTGACCGTGTAGGTGTCGGGCGGCAAGCCCGTCGCCGTGTAGAAGCCGTTGGACCCCGTCGCTGTCTTTATCGTGAATGACGGAGCGATGAGGGTGACATGCACTCCTGAGACCGGGTGGCCGGTTTCGTCGGTGACTCTGCCGTTGATCGTCGCCGTCGTTCCCGCCAGTGTCAACGTTGCCTGGCAGACGACGAACGAGAGAACGAGAGCAAACGCCGCGATCAGCCGTAGAAGCGACTTGGGCATTGCCGTATTCCTCCTCGCGCCCTGTGGAAGAACAAAAACCCATACCGAGTAATCCAGCATCCATGCTGGGCCCTGTACTGGGTGGTCGCGGGCGATTCCCGACCGATGTAGGGGAATGCCGGCGGCGCTTAAGTTTACGTTACGGTGCGGGCTGTCCTGCGTTTTTTAAGGTATCATAGGGAACGCCACAGAGCCCGCTGGGGTGAGGCTGGGCGCACTCACCGGACGCGGATTGAACGACGGACAAGGGCCGCCAGTGCAGCTGACGAGAGCGGTCATGAAGGAACCATCGGAACCCCGAAAGGTGTAAATTCC
>DAINRU010000022.1:0-2748 GCA_036741695.1 Vulcanimicrobiota bacterium | reverse complement strand
GCGACGACCTTTGCGCCCGACAGGGTGGAGTATTCGTAGCGGGTGACGGCGCCCGATGTGCCGTCGAAACGGTAGGCGACAAACGCATCGCCGCCATCGGATTGCCGGCGGAAGAAGTCGACTTCGTGTGCGGACGCGACGGGATTCGGATCGCCCAGCACGTCAATGCTTGGGACGAACACGGCAGTGGCGCTACGCGCCTCCTCGCGGAGCCGCTCGGACAGATCGGAGACCGAGCGGCTTATAGACGCGCGGCCGGCATGGAAGGCTTGCACGTGGAGCATCTGCACGATCGCGGCGCCGACGGCCACCAGCAAGACGAGCACGACCGCCATACTGACGAGCAGTTCGGCAAGCGAAAAGCCACGAGCATTCATGATGATGGTCCTCGCTCAAGAGGGTTCCGAAATCACACAATGCGATTACGCTCCATCATCACGCAAACAGGTTGAGCGGTCAAGTGCGAACTGATATTCGGGCGAGTGAGGACGGATTGTTCGAAGGGCCGACCATCGATGTGGCGCGCCGGCTCGTCGGTGCGATGCTCTACCGGCGCATACCGCGCGGAGCACCCGACGCAGGCACGCTGCTCACCGGACGCATCGTGGAGACCGAAGCCTACCTGCCGCTCGTCGACCCAGCGTGTCACGGCTATCGCGGTCCGACCAAACGGACGGCCGCGCTCTTCGGCCGCGCGGGCTTCGCGTATGTCTACCTTATATACGGGATGTACTATTGTCTGAACGTGACGACCGAGCGGGCTGGTATCGGTGCGGCTGTGCTCATCCGCGCGCTCGAACCAGTCGCGGGCATCGCAGCGATGCAGCGGCGTCGCGGTGCGCGTGTCGCCCTCGACGCACTGGCCTCAGGTCCGGGGAACCTGTGCCGCGCGATGTCGATCGATCTGCGCTGCGATGGCGCAGACCTGCGCAGCGGCGATATCGTCATCGCGAGGCCAAAAGACACGCCTGCGGTGGAGATCGCGGTGAGCGGCAGGATCGGTCTGAACGTGGCACAACGATGGCCGCTGCGCTTCTTCGACCCCCGAAGCCCCAGCGTGTCACCCTACCGCAAGGGTCGCAGACGAGCTCAAGAAACCCGCGCTGTCAGCCGATAAAGTAGGTAAGCGCACACGTGCGTCCGTTGACGCGGCGCGGGCTGCTGTGATATAGTAGCGGGAGCGCGCTCGACATCACACAAGATAACGAGTCCGCTTCTTACTTCACCTCCACGCATCTGATCCAAAAGAGAATATCTGCGACGACTCGTCGTGCTATCAATATGTGTTTTCCTCGGTTCCCATTGGCTTTCCGCGGCGCGCAGCACCAAGCTCGCTGCCCGCTCGCTCTTCCCATAGGCTAAAAGGCGTGCAAGAAGACAACGACTATCAACCCCAAGGCGGCGACGAAAAAGATTCCCTCCCTCCCCCTTCCCAAGCGACTCCCTCCCGGCCACGTTCGCGCGGCAACGGTCCGCCAGCCTCATACGGCTCGCGCAATCGAGACGAATATGCCGAGCGGCCCGAACGCACCGAGCGTTACGAACGGGCAGATCGCCCCGAACGAGGGCAGGGCTACGACCGGCCCGAGCGGCCGGAGCGGTACGAACGTGGCGGCCGCTACGACCGTGGCAATCGCGGCGAACGCGGCGAACGTGGCGTACAGCGCGTCTTCCCCGCGCGCACGTATCAGGAGCGCGAGCAAGCGCCCCCCAAGACGTTCCAGAACAAAGACGGCGAGACGATGCCGTTCCTGTCGGTGAAAGAGTTAGAAGAGAAGACACGCACAGAACTCGTCGAGCTCGCCAAGACGCTGGAAATCAAAGACCTCCAGCGCATCAAAAAACAAGATCTCATCTTC
Source organism: Vulcanimicrobiota bacterium (assembly GCA_036741695.1). Taxonomy (GTDB): domain Bacteria; phylum Vulcanimicrobiota; class Vulcanimicrobiia; order Eremiobacterales; family Eremiobacteraceae; genus JAFANK01. The sequence goes on along the minus strand of DAINRU010000022.1, from coordinate 889 downwards.
CCCATCCTCGAAGCGCAAGCCAAAGCCGCCGGACTGAATTTCGCCATCGGCGTCTTGGAGATTTTGCCCGAGGGCTATGGGTTCTTGCGGCGCGACAACATGCGCCCCGGCCCGCACGACGTCTACATCTCGCAATCGCAGGTCCGCCGCTTCGAGCTGCGCACCGGCGATCTCATCGCGGGGCAGATCCGCGATCCCAAAGACAACGAGAAGTACCACGGCATCCTCAAGGTCGAGGCCGTCAACGGCCAAGATCCTGAAGCCCTGCGTGGACGCGCGCACTTCGACAAGCTCGTGCCGGTCTATCCCGACAACCGTCTGAAGATGGAGACGTCGACGCTTGAGATGTGCGGTCGCGTCTTCGACTTGTTCTGCCCGATCGGCAAGGGCCAGCGTGCGCTCATCGTCTCGCCGCCCAAGGCCGGCAAGACCACGCTGCTCAAGAAGATCGCCAACGCGATCGCGGCCAATCATCCGGAATGCGACCTGTTCGCGCTGCTCGTCGACGAGCGGCCGGAAGAGGTCACGGACATGCGCCGTTCGATCGAGGGCGAGGTCATCTCGTCCACCTTCGACGAGCATCCCGAGAACCACACCGCCGTCGCAGAGCTCACCCTCGAGCGCTGCAAGCGGCTGGTAGAGCTCGGGCACGACGTCGTCATCCTGCTCGACTCGATCACGCGTCTGGCGCGGGCTTGGAACCAGGTCATGCCGTCGACCGGGCGGACGCTGTCCGGTGGTCTCGACACAAGCGCACTGCACCGGCCCAAGCGCTTCTTCGGTGCAGCCCGCAACATCGAAGGTGGCGGCAGCCTCACTATCGTGGCCACCGCCCTCATCGAGACCGGGTCGAAGATGGACGACGTGATCTTCGAAGAGTTCAAAGGCA
>DAINRU010000021.1:0-40034 GCA_036741695.1 Vulcanimicrobiota bacterium | reverse complement strand
ACACTTTGGCGGCAAGGCTCTCGCCTTCGCTGATGATGCCGAGCAGGATGTGTTCTGTCCCGATGTAGTTGTTCCCAAGACGCTGCGCCTCTTCTTGTGCGAGCACGATCGATCGGCGCGCGCGTTCGGTGAACGGTTCCCACATGGACATTAGGCTTTCGACTCCTTGAGTGCGCCACGGGACGTCGCACTCGATGTGCCGCGCTCGAGCGCGGCTTTCTCCCGCATGGACCGTTCGACGGATACTCTTCTAGTGCTTCCTCTTTTTTCGCATTGTGGGCGGCTCGTCGTCACTTCTACTACGTTCAACGTATGCGAGCCGCGGACGGTTCATACCACGATTATCGGCAAAGCAAAATGCGGAACGGAGCCGGAGCCTATGCGCCAAACGCCCGCACGGCTTGAGATCGCGCCGCTCCCGGCAACGCAAAAGCCTCAAGAATCACGGTCCTAGCTGTACTGGTGCCCGATATTCTCAGGTAGTCGCATCGGCTTTCGGTCGATTGGTGAATCCCAATCGCTACGCCCGGATTGCACAATCCGGATGCGGGTTCGTCGCTCGACCCGCTCGCCGATCAGTACGCCTTGGAGCGTGGCCTCTTGAGGCCTAATCGCATGATACTGCCGCTGCTTCTTGCATGTCAAGCATCGTGACGGAATCGCATCCGAATCTCACGAAGCAGACAAGCGACGCTCATGTCGTTCACATCTTCTTCAAATCTCCGCGGCGCGCATCGCATCGCGATTGCCATCGGATCGAATATCGGCGATCGCCAGGGCAATGTCGCCGCAGCTATCCACAAGCTGCGCTCGCTCGTCTGGATCGATCGTGTCTCATCTGTATATGAGACACAACCCGTCGGCTACAAGGACCAGCCGGACTTCCTCAATCTCGCCTGTACGGGCTGGACGGATCTGCCGCCGCGCGTCCTGCGCGCAGCGCTGGCCAAGATCGAGCGACAGATCGGCCGGCGAGTCACGATGCCGCTCGGTCCGCGCGCTATCGATTTGGACCTGTTGCTCTACGACGACCTCGTCATGCCCGACGAAGATTGCACCCTTCCGCATCCCGGGCTTTCCTCGCGCGCGTTTGTACTCGTTCCACTGGCGGAAATAGCGCCCACGCTCGTCGATCCGCTCTCCGGAAAGACCGTCGCCGAGATGGCAGCTCGTGTGGACCATGACGGCGTCGTCCTCAGGGAAGGCGGTCTTTTGACCCGCATCCGCCGCGACGTGCAGGAGTCCCGCCCGCTGGTCCCGCTCTCCCTCAATCGTGCCGGCATCACGGGCGTCAAGACGCTCATCGCCGTCGACCCCGCGCTCAGCTCGCAGCAGACCACCATCGCCACCTTCGACATCTACGCCGATCTCGACGCAACCCACAGCGGCGTGCACATGTCGCGTTTTTCTCAGGATCTCGAGGATGCGCTGGCCGAGCCTGCCGGCGGGGACATCCACGGCGTGGACGAGCTCGCAGCCGCGCTCGCCCGCAGGGTCGTCGAGAGCCAGCACGCGGAACGCGCGCTCGTACACGTACGCGCGCCGCTGGCCCTGGACCGGGTCACGCCGGCGAGCGCCCTGCGCACGCGCGAGTTCTATACGGTGCTCGCGACCGCAGTGGCGACCGCGTCCTTCTCGCGCCGTTTGCTCGGCGTCGAAGCCGAAGGGATGACGGCGTGCCCGTGCGCGCAAGGTATGATCGCGGATCACTCGCGCGAACGACTCCTCGCCGAGGGGTTCAATGAAGAGCAGATCGCGCGCGTGCTGTCGGCCGTGCCGCTGGCCACGCACAACCAGCGCGGGCTGGGAACGTTCATGGTCGGAGCGGATGCCGCAGTTGATGTGCCCACGCTTGTCGAGATCGTCGAGCAGTCCATGTCCGCGGAGACCTACGATCTGCTCAAACGGCCGGACGAGCTGTTCGTCGTCAACAAGGCGCATCTGGCGCCCCGTTTCGTGGAGGACGTCGTCCGCGAGATGCTGCGCTATGCGCATGACGCGCTGAGCTACCTCCCCGACGAGTCTTTCGTGCTGGCCCGTCAGATCAATTTCGAGAGCATCCACAAGCACGATGCTGTGGCCGAATCGTGTTCGACGCTGGGCGAACTGCGCCGCGAGCTGCGCGGCGATCCTGGTGTGCGGCATACGACGCTCGAGCAATGGCTCGGCGGCGAGGCTGCGACCACGCACGACGGCGCGGTCGTGCGCGCGCATCCGCGCGTAGGACACGAATGACATGATGGATTTTGAGAGCGCTGCTGTTCCCTATCTGCCCATCCAGCGGCGATTGCGCTTGCGCCGACGGCTCGCGATCGCGACCTCGCTCGTGGTCGCCGTCGTTTGCGTCGTGGCCGTGCGCCATCATCTGGCGACGGAGCCGATCGGCGAGCGCGTCTTCGACCAAGTGACGACGACCGTCACCGTCCGTTATTACGATCGATCGTTCCACGGACTCGATTGGCCCGCGCTCGTCGCCGCATACCGGCCTCGGGTGATCGCGGCGCGGACGGAGAGCGAGCGCTATCACCTGCTCAGCGAGATGTTGGCCAAGCTTGGCGATAGCCACACGGCGGTCTTTTCGCCCGCCGACGTGAGCCAGGTCCAGGATCAGGTCGCCCAAGCGCTCGGAGCCGCGTTCGTGACGCTCGGCCATGACCGAGTCGTCGCACGGGTCGCGCCGCGCTCGCCTGCGGCAGATGCCGGACTTCGTCCCGGACTGATCGTCGCCCAACAGGGAGGCGCTGACGCCGACGGTGGTGCGCGCGCCTTCATGGTGCGCGATCCGGTGAGCGGGCGGACCTGGAAAGCGCTTGTGCGCCCCGCGCGCGGCGTATCGTTCGATCAAGTGGTGCAAGCAGACGTGGATTGGGGAAAGGCAGCGCCGCACATCGGCTATCTGCGCATGGCGTCTTTCCCCAACGACGTCCAAGAAGAGCTGGGCTGGGCGGTGTCAGACGTGAGCGCAAACCCCTCGCTGATCTTGGACCTGCGCGGCAATCCCGGCGGACTGATCGATGCGGTCGATGCGGCTGCCGGCATCTTCATCCCGCCCGGCACGCTCGTGGTGAGCGGCGCAGGCCGCTACCACATCTTCGGCCGTCGCCGGTTCGTGGCGACCGATGATGCCCACGTCCGCTATACCGGCAAGCTCGTCGTGCTCGTCGACGCTAACAGCGAGAGCGGAGCCGAAGCGCTGGCGAGCGCGTTGCAGATCTATCATCGTGGGGTGATCGTCGGCGAACCGACCGCCAAGCACGTGCTCGGCGTCGAAGTCGAGGAGTCGCTCGCGGACGGTGGCCTGCTGCGCGTCGCCACGCTGGACATGCGCGACGCCAATGGCGTCCTGTTAGAGGGCAAGGGCGTGACGCCGGACGTCATCGTCTCTCGTTCGCCCGCCGACATCGCCCGCGGCCATGACCCGCAGCTGCGTGCCGCCATCGCCGTGCTCTCGGAGCCCTAGCGCTTGGACGCCCTCCGATGGAGGAGCGGGATCGCAGCCAGGCGGCTAGTTGATCTTCTCGGACAGTACGTCTGAGACTGCCCGCGCCAATCCGCTGCGCTCGACGATCGTGGCCGCGGGTGCCGAGGCTTTCGCTCGAGGCAGATCCTTGCGCGCGACGTCGACGAGGAAAACGGGGATGTTGCGCGTGTTGAACCCGTCGCCGAGGTAGCGCGCTGCTTCATAGGCATGCGAGGGGATGCGGCGTGCCGCGATGACGATGACGTCGGGGCGCTCCGCTGTGACGACGTCGAAAAACGTCGGCCAGCGCGGCTCCGACTCGACGACCGTCATCCCCGTACCCTCGAGGATGCCGCGCCGCTCGGCGCACGCTGGGTCCGTGTCGAACTGCAGCAATAGTATTTTGGGCATAGCGTGTAGGTTCGCGCTCATGCATGCGCGGCCTTTCGCACCAAGACGGACCTGAAGGTCCGTTGCTTCATTGTGCCACGCTACAGGCGTTGGCCCTGACTGCGAGAAACGACGTGATCCATGAGCCATGAATCGGAGATGGATCTGCTTCATCATAAGCAGCAGCAGGCCGCCACCCCCGCAGGCGAGGACGCCGTCCGCAGACAGCACGAGCGCGGAAAACTGACGGCGCGCGAACGCATCGAGCACCTGCTCGACGCGGGTTCGTTCGTCGAGCTGGACGCTTTTGCGGTGCACCGCAGCGACGCGTTCGGGCTGGGCGACAAGAAGTTCGTCGGCGATGGCGTGGTCACAGGCTACGGCGAGATCGACGGGCGACGTGTCTTCATCTTCTCGCAGGACTTCACCGTGCTTGGCGGCTCGCTCGGTGAGGTCTTTGCCGAGAAGATCTGCAAAGTGATGGACATGGCCGTGAAGACCGGCTGCCCGGTCATCGGCATCAACGACTCCGGCGGGGCGCGCATCCAGGAAGGCGTTGTGAGCCTGGGCGGCTATGCGGAGATCTTCTGGCGCAACGTGCAAGCCTCGGGTGTGGTGCCTCAGATCTCGCTCATCGCAGGTCCCTGCGCCGGTGGGGCCGTGTACAGTCCGGCCATCACCGACTTCGTCATCATGGTCGACAAAATCTCACAGATGTTCATCACGGGGCCCGAGATCATCAAGACGGTCACAGGCGAGGAGGTGACCTTCGAAGAGCTGGGCGGCGCGACGACGCACAACGCGAAAAGCGGCGTTGCGCATTTCCTCGCCGCAGATGAAAGCGACGCGTTCGACCAGACGCGGGCCTTGCTCTCGTTTCTGCCCCAGAACAACGTCGACGACCCGCCGCTCGTCGCATCGAGCGACGATCCGGCGCGGACCGACGCCACGCTTATCGACGTCATCCCGCCATCGCCGAACTTGCCGTACGACATGCACGACGTCATCCGTCGCGTCGTGGATGACGGAGAGTTCTTCGAGGTGCAAGCCATGTACGGCGGTTCGCTGCTCGTGGGGTTTGCGCGCCTCGACGGCCGGTCGATCAGTGTGGTCGCCAATCAGCCCAAGGTGCTGGCCGGCGTCTTGGACATCGATTCGTCGATCAAGGGCGCGCGGTTCGTGCGCTTCTGTGATGCGTTCAACATCCCACTGGTCGTGTTCGTGGACGTGCCCGGCTTCTTGCCGGGGCTTAGCCAAGAATATGGCGGCATCATCAAGCATGGCGCCAAGCTCTTGTATGCGTTCGCCGAGGCGACGGTGCCCAAGCTCACCGTGATCACGCGCAAAGCGTATGGGGGCGCCTACGACGTCATGTGCAGCAAGCACATCCGTTCCGACTTCAACATCGCCTGGCCGACCGCCGAGCTCGCCGTGATGGGGCCGCAAGGCGCTGTCAAGATCATCTTCCGCGATGAGATCGCAAAGGCCGCCGATCCGGCCAAACGCACCGACGAGCTGGTCAGCGAGTACATCGAGCGGTTCGCCAACCCGTACGTCGCAGCCGAACGTGGCTATCTCGATGCGGTCATCGATCCGGCGCAGACAAGGCCTACGCTCATCAACGCACTTGCCATGCTCGCCTCGAAGCGCGTGGCCAGGCCGGCGCGCAAGCACGGCAACATCCCTCTGTGATGCGGATTCGCATCGACCCGACGCCATCGCCTGAGGAGGCTGCTGCGATCGAGGCAGCCCTGAAATCGATTCTGCGGCGCCGCGCTGCGGGTTCGCGACGTCTCCGTTATCGCGACCCCCTTAACGGACCTGAAGGTCCGATGCTTCAAAGTCCCTTGCCATGTCTTTCGTGGACGCAAACGACGCGGCGTGAGGCGCTCGACCCTCTTGTTTAAGAGAGTCCTCATCGCCAATCGCGGCGAGATCGCGCTGCGCGTCATCAGGGCGTGCCGCGAACTCGACGTCGCGACGGTCGCCGTCTACTCAGACGCGGACAGAGACTCGCTCCACGCCGACGCGGCTGATGAGGCCGTGCACTTGGGTCCGACGCAACCTGCTGCGTCCTACCTCAACATCGAACGCATCCTGGACGTGGCCACACGCACGGGCTGCGATGCGATCCATCCTGGCTATGGGTTTCTCGCCGAGAGCGCGGCATTCGTGCGCGCATGCTCCGCCGCCGGCATCACCTTCATTGGGCCATCCGCGAAGGCCATGGAACAGATGGGCGGCAAGCTCGCCGCTCGCGCCAACGCGCGCAATGCGGGCGTGCCCGTCGTTCCGGGAAGTCAGGCAGCGGTCGTCACAGCGGCGCAGGTGCGCGCGATCGGCCACGACCTCGGCTACCCGATCGCCATCAAAGCGTCAGCCGGAGGCGGCGGCAAGGGATTGAAGGTCGCCGGCGGCCCCGACCAGGTCGAGTCCGCGATCTCGCTCGCGGCCGCCGAGGCTGGAGCCTATTTCGGCGATGCCACGCTCTACGTGGAGCGGTACCTCGAGAGTCCCAAGCATATCGAGATCCAGGTGCTCGGGGACAAGCACGGGACGGTTGTCCACCTAGGCGAGCGGGACTGCTCGCTGCAGCGCCGTCACCAAAAGCTCGTCGAGGAGACGCCCGCGCATATCAGCGCCGGGTTGCGCGGGCGCATGTGCGACGCGGCAGTGAAACTTTCTCGATCGATCGGCTACGATAGCGCCGGCACGATCGAATGCCTGGTGGACGGCGACGAGTTCTTCTTCCTCGAGATGAACACGCGCATCCAGGTCGAGCACACGATCAGCGAGGCGATCTATGGTTTCGATTTGGTCAAGGCGCAGATACGGATCGCCGCGGGGGAGCGGCTCTGGCTCGAACAAGACGATCTGCGAGCACGTGGCCACGCCATCGAATGCCGCATCAACGCGGAATCTCCAGCGGCGTCATTTGCGCCCTGTGCAGGCCGTATCGCGGCCTACAACGTCCCGGGCGGACCGGGCATCCGCGTCGACGGAGCCGCCTTCGCCGGCTGGGAGATCACGAGCGACTATGATTCGCTCGTCGCGAAACTCGTCGCTTGGGGAACAGATCGCGAGGAGGCTCGCCGGCGCATGTTGCGTGCGCTAGCTGAGTACCAGATCGAAGGCATCCAGACGACCATCCCCTTCTATAGCCTGCTGCTCTCCGACCCGGCGTTCGTGCGCGCTGATTACTCGACGTCCACCGTCGACGGCTTCGCGCGAGACCACCGCGCGGCGATCGCGGCTGCCTATGACGACGGTTCCGCCGGTGGTCCGCAACCTCCCGGCGCTGAAGCTCAACCTGCACGGGTCGTAGTCGAGCTCGACGACAAGCGCTATCGCGTGAGCGTGTATGGTCTGCCCAACGGCCCGGACGCGCCCACACGGCGCATGGCGGCCTACCACGGCCGCAAGGGAACAGCGCACGGCGGCCCGGCGATCGCGGCCCCCATGCACGGCATCGTGGCGGAGATCCGCGTCGGCCAAGGTGACGCGGTGTCGAGCGGCCAGGTCGTGGCCATCATCGAGGCGATGAAGATGATGAACGAGGTGATCGCAAACATGCCTGGGACCATCGCGGCCGTCAACGCAAAGGTCGGCGATACGGTCGAAGCCGGCACGCCGCTGCTCTTCTTCGCAGAGGCATCGCCGGGGCTTTAGCGATGTCGCTCCCTGGGAACCGCTCCAGTTTCGCCACGAGGCGTGTCCTCCTCGGCGAAGGTCACTGGGACCGACGCCGAGCGGTTCACCGACAACGTGAAGACGTCGGGACGCCCATAGTGACCGGCGGTGTCGAGCGTTCTTTTGGCCGCTCGAGCCGCTGCCGGATCGCAATCGGCATAGAGGATGCCGTAGGCCTCGTGCAGCGGTCCTGCCACGATCTTCCCGGCGGGATTCACGATCACAGAATCACCCGAGTTCAGCCATTCGGCGTCATCCGGGTAGAGCACCGCGCGCGAGGGGAAATCGCGCGGGACGTCTTTGGCCTGGATGCAGTTGGCGCTTCCCAGGACCCAACAGCGCCCTTCGGCGGCGATGTGGCGCATCGATGCGATCCAGGTGTCGCCTTCATCCCAGGTCGGCGCGACGTAGATCTCGACGCCCTGCGCGTAGAGCGCAAAGCGCGCGAGCGGCATGTAGTTCTCCCAGCAGATGAGCGCGCCGACCCGGCCGGCGGGCGTGTCGACGACCCGTAGACCGCTGCCGTCACCTTGCCCCCACACCATGCGTTCGGGATTGGTCGGCATGAGCTTACGGTGGCGGTTGAGGATCGATCCATCCGGGCCCACGACGACCACGGTGTTGTAGAGCGTCGCCCGGCTAAACGAACCATCGCGTTCGTGGATGCCACAGACGACCGTGACGCCGTGCCGGCGTGCCGACTCCTGAAGCGGCTGCAGATCGTCCGATCCCAGATCGACGGCATTCTCTTGCAATCTCGCAAACGCCGCGCCGCTGAGCGCATAATCGGCGGGCGCGACGCGCCAGACCCACTCCGGATAACCGGGTATGAACGTCTCTGGCAGCACGATCAGACGGGCGCCCCCCGCGACCGCTTCGTCGACGAGCTGCACGGCGCGCGTAAGCGTCCCAGCTTTGTCGAGCAAGACTGGTGGATGCTGGACGATTGCGACGCGGTGATCGCTCGCATGCATGGCTCTCTCCTTGTGGCGTGGGAGGCCAGATGAATTCGCCCGGCTACATGGAAAGCACTGCCATGCGCCGGCGGACAACCGATAGCGGGATCGAGGTCAAGCCGCTTTATGCGGCCGAGGATGTCGCCGATCTCGACTTGGCGCACGAGGCCAAGCCGGGCGAGTTCCCGTTCGTCCGCGGCATCCAAGAATCCATGTATCGCGGCCGGCTGTGGACCATGCGCCAGTACGCAGGCTATGCCAGTGCCCGCGAATCAAACGAGCGCTATCGGTATCTCCTCTCCCAAGGACAGATGGGTCTCTCGGTCGCCTTCGATCTGCCGACGCAGATGGGCTACGATTCGGATTCTGCCATGGCCGCGGGCGAGGTCGGCAGGACCGGCGTGGCGATCGACACGGTCGACGACATGGCGTTGTTGTTCGAGGGCATCCCGCTCGAGAGCGTGAGCGTCTCCATGACGATCAACGCACCGGCCGCCATCTTGCTCGCGATGTATTTGGCCATAGCGCGCCGGCAGGGCGTGCCCTTTGCCAAGCTCTCGGGCACGTCGCAGAACGATATCCTCAAAGAATATGCCGCTCGCGGCACCTACATCTATCCACCTGCACCCTCCATGCGCCTGGTGACCGACCTCATGCGCTACTGCGCCGACGCCGTGCCGGGTTGGAACACGATCAGCGTGAGCGGTTACCACATCCGCGAGGCCGGGGCGACAGCGGCACAAGAGCTCGCCTTCACCCTCGGCAACGGCCGTGCGTACTTGCGTGCCGCCGAAGGCGCGGGTCTGGCGGCGGATACGGTCGCGCCGCGGATGTCGTTCTTTTGGAACGCGCACAACAATTTCTTCCAGGAGATCGCGAAGTTCCGAGCCGCGCGTCTGCTCTGGGCGCATATCGTGCGCGACGAGTTCCACGCGACATCGCCCAAGTCGTGGCTCATGCGTTTCCACACGCAGACCGGCGGGTCGACGCTGACCGCGCAGGAGCCGCAGAACAACGTCGTGCGCGTCTCGCTCCAGGCGCTCGCCGCCGTGCTCGGCGGCACGCAATCGCTGCACACCAACGGCCAAGATGAGGCGCTCGCGCTGCCGACCCAAGAGGCGGCCAAGCTCGCGTTGCGCACACAGCAGATCATCGCGTACGAGAGCGGGGTGGCCGACACCGCCGACCCGCTCGGTGGATCGTATTTCGTCGAGCGCTTGACCCGTGACCTCGCCGCGGCTGCAACAGCGATCATGCACGACGTGGAGCGGCGTGGAGGCCCGATCGCGGTCATCGAGAGCGGCTGGATGCAGCAGCAGATCGGGGAGAGCGCGTATGCAGCGCAGAGAGCCGTCGAGTCCGGCGAGTCGATCGTCGTGGGCGTCAACAAGTTCGCGGATCCCGCCGTCAGCGCACAGCAGCCACAGCTGCAGCGCATCGACCCGTCGCTCGAGCGCGAGCAGTGCCAGCGGCTGCGCGCGGTGTGCGCGCGCCGCGATGCAGACGCGGTCGCCGTGCGCCTAGCCGCGATCCGGACGGCGGCGACGAGCGGCGCAGCCCTCATGCCGGAGTTCATCGAGGCGGTGGACGCAGGCGCCACGTTGGGCGAGGTGTGCGACGCGTTGCGCGACGTCTTCTCCGTCTACCACCCTGCGACGGCGGTGTGATGTTCCAGGGCGAGCTGGATCACGTCGCGATCGTCGTCGCCGATCTTGCCGAGAGCGAGCAGGTGTATGCGACGCTGGGTTTCGCGCAGCTCTATCGCGAGCGCATCGAAGAGCAGGACGTCGATATCGTCGGCATGCGAGCCGGTGAGAGCGTCATCGAGCTGTTGAAACCGCTGACCGCGACGTCGCCGCTACAGCGCTTCTTGGGCGATCAACGTTCGAAGCTACATCACTTCGCCTACCGGGTCGACGATATCGAGGCCGAGCTTGTGCGGCTGCGAGACGCCGGGGTGCGGCTCATCGACGAGCGCCCGCGACGCGGCGCGCACGGCAATCGCATCGCGTTCATCCACCCGTCGTTCTCCGGCGGTACGCTCATCGAGCTCTGTCAGCCGCGACGCTAGTGTGAGCCAGGTCGCGTTTTCTCGCGTGGTGGGTGCTAGAGGGACCTAAAGGTCCGTTGCTGCGAGGTCCGCTGCTGCAAAAGATCCCTGCGACATATGGGTCCGCCGCCGATATTCTATAGGACATGGCCATCATCGCAGACGCGATCGTCGCGTTCGATCGGCATGGCACAGTGCGCTCCTTCAACTCAAGCGCGGAGCGCATGTTCGGCTGCGCAGCGAGCGCCGTCCTCGGACGGGATCTGAGCGCGATCATCTCCGACCCGCCACGGCCGGGAGCGTTCACCTCAAGCGCGCGCCACACCGATGGTTCGCTCTTCCCGGTGCTCCTCACCGTGCACGAGATCCCGACGCCCGACGGCAGCCTCATGGTCGGCGTCATCCGCGAAGCGGCACCTCGTGCGCGCGAGTACGAAGATCTACGCAGCGAGCACTCCTTGTTGCTCGCCACGCTCGAGGCCACAGCCGACGGCATCTTGGTCGTCGATCTCAGCGGCAAGATCGTGCGCTTCAACGAGCGCTTCAAGCGGCTATGGCGCATCCCCGACGACATCTTGGCCTCGCGCGACGACGACCGCGCCCTCGCGCACGTGCTCGGCCAGATCAAAGATCCCGAGGCGTTCCTTGCAAAGGTGAAAGAGCTCTACTCGAGCCCAGAGACCGAGAGCTTCGACGCGATCGAATTCCTCGACGGCCGCGTCTTCGAGCGGCTCTCGGTCCCGCAACTTGTCGACGACCGGCCTGTCGGACGCGTCTGGTCCTTCCGCGACGTCACCGAGCTCGCCGTCGAGGAGCGGCGTGCTCGCCGGCGCTTGGACCGTCTCGACGCGCTGTGGCGCCTCGTCACCAAGTCCGAAGTCCGCCGCGAAGAGCTCGCCCGCCAAGTCCTGGAAGAGGGTTCGCGCGCGCTCGGATTCCCGATCGCCTTCGTAGCCCATCACAACGCCGCATCGCTCGTGCTCGACTTCACGAGCTTCGGACTGACGCCAAACGCCAAACGGCACGCCGCGCACGAGATCATCGCGGGATTGGTGCTCGAGGCCGACGCCACCGTGATGTCGGGTGACCTGGATACCGATGCGCGCGTGGCCTCAGGGGCGCAGGTCGGCGCAGCCGGCGCACGGGCCATGATCGGCACTGCGCTGCACGTCCGTGACAAGCGCTATGCTCTCGTCTTCACATCGCATCTGCCGCTGAGCGGTCCGTTCGACGACGAGGACCGGGCCTATGTCGAGCTGCTCGCTGATTACATCGGACGCATCCTCTTCATGGCCGAGCAAGACCGCCAGATCTCGTTCCTCGCCTATCACGATCCGCTCACCGGCATCCCGAACCGCATGCAGTTCCAGCTGCGCCTGGCCGAGACGATCGCTGGCGCGCGCAGACGCGAGCGCCGTTTCGGGCTCGTCTACATCGATCTCGACCGCTTCAAGGAGGTCAACGACACGCTCGGTCACGCCGGCGGCGACAGCATCTTGATCGAGGCCGCACGCCGGCTGGGCAGCGCCGTACGCCACGAGGACCTCGTCGCGCGCCTGGGCGGGGACGAGTTCGCGGTGCTCGTGTCCGAGCTCGATGGACCGGGCGACGCAGAGGAGCTCGCCCAACGCATCTGCGGCGTGCTCGCCACACCTTTTCGCACGGGCCATCACGATTTCTATCTCTCAGCGAGCGTCGGCATCGCGATCTTCCCGGATGACGGCGACAGCGCGGAAGCGCTGTTCACCAACGCCGACGCCGCCATGTATCGGGCCAAAGAAGAGGGCCGCGACAGGTATCGCTTCTACAGCAATGAGATCGCTGCCGGCCTGCACCACCGTCAGCGCATCCGGGAAGGCTTGCGGCGGGCGCTCGCGCAGTCGGAGCTGGCCTTCTTCTATCAACCGGTCATCAACATACGATCGAGCGAAGTCATCGGATCCGAAGCGCTCATGCGCTGGCATCACCCGGAACGCGGGCTGTTGCTGCCGGGCGAATTCATCCCGCTGGTCGAGGAGACCAATCTCATGGTCCGCATGGGGACGTGGGGGCTGCACGAGACGTTCAAGCAGTCGCGGTTGTGGAGCGACAGCGGCCGGCCGCTGCGTTTAGCGGTCAATCTGTCCGCACGTCAATTCCAAGACCCCGAATTCGTGCCCACGCTGCGCCATGCCATCGCCGAGAGCGGCGCAAACCCCCGCAGCATCGAACTCGAGATCACCGAAAGCGTCGCCTTGCGCGACCCTGGGGCGGCACAGACCACCATCGCCGAGTGCCGGGAGCTGGGCTTCCGCGTCGTGCTCGATGACTTCGGCACCTATTACTCGTCGCTGTCATACTTGAAGAAGCTCGGTGCCGACACGATCAAGATCGATCGATCGTTCGTCAATGGATTGCCTGGTGATGAGGGCGACGTGGCGATCGTCCGGGCCATCATCGCGCTCGGGCGCAGCTTGGGGCGTGAGATCATCGCGGAGGGCGTCGAGACCCAGGAGCAAGCGAGCTGGCTGATCCGCGAAGGCTGCAGCACGGCTCAAGGCTTTTTGTTCGCGCGGCCGATGCCTGAATGCGACTTCGAACGGTGGCTTGGCACGCAGTCGATCCAGGCAGCCGTCTAGAGGACTCTCCGCCTCTCTTTCAGAGAGAGTTCGCCGCCGCGCTCATTTCCTCCAGATATTCGGTAACATTCCGCTCCACAGTCGGGTAGGCAGGGTGTACGGCTACATCCCTTGTGACACTGCTTGAGAAAGGAGCCCTTCCCAAAAATGATCAGATCCAAGTCTTCATTCATATCGGTGCTCGTCGTAGCATGCGCCGCGCTTGCGCTCGCCCTTGTGCCGCACGCCCCGGCGCTCGCCGACGCAAGCCCCCAAGCCGGGGAATGCGGCACCGTGGATCTCACGGCAACCAGCGGCATCGATGCCGCCAAGGCGTTCGATTGCTTCAACACGGCGTTTGCGAGCTGCAAGTCTGCGACGTTGTACGCAAGCGGCCAGGATGCAGGCGTGGCCACCGCATGGACATTCACCACGGTCGACGGCGGCGACGATCACGGCTGCAGCGTCTCGGAAGTCGTCGAGAAGCAGATCGGTGCGAACAAGACGACGGACGCGTACCTGTGCCGCTCGGTGACCCGCGATAAAGACGGCTTGCGCTTCAACGGGTGCGGTACGCAAAAGGACATCTCCCTGTATCCGAGCTCGATGCTTGGCGCGTCCGCGTCTGCAACACCCGCCGTCGTGCAGCAGCCCGATCCATCGAAGTCCTAGACAGACGAATCTTTAGTCCGTTCGACTGGAAGGGTTCGTCGCAGGCAGTGGCCGATGTGTGACGTGACGTGGCGTTGCACATCGGCACCTGCGGTTTCTCGTACCGCGATTGGATAGGACCCTTCTACCCCGCCGGCATCAAGTCGCTCGACATGCTGCCCTTTTATGCCGAGCGTTTTGGCTGCGTCGAGATCGACAGCACCTATTATGCCATCCCGCAGGTGCGGCTTTTCGAGAGCATGGACCGGCGGACGCCGGCGCAGTTCCGCTTCACCGTCAAAGCGCCCGGCAGCATCACCCATCTTCCCGCCGGCGAAGGCGCGTCCGCGGATGACGCTGCGTCGTTTCGCGCCTGTCTTGCGCCCATTGTGACGACCGGGAAGCTGGGCGCGGTGCTGGCCCAGTTCCCGCATAGTTTTCGCCCCGGAACCGACGCCTACCGCCGCTTGGAGTGGCTGCGCGAGCAGTGGCCAGACATCACCCTCATCGCCGAGTTCCGCCATGCACAGTGGCAAGCGGACGAGGGCGTAGCCACGCTGCGAGAGCTTGACATCGGCTGGTGCAACGTCGACGAGCCGCGATTCTCATCGCTCATGCGTCCGGGTTCTGAAGTGACGTCGTCCGTCGGCTACATCCGCTTTCACGGCCGCAACTACGGGAAATGGTGGAAGCAAGAGCGCGCAGCCCACGAGCGCTACGACTACCTCTACTCGGCGCAGGAGCTGGACGAGTGGTTGCCGCGCATCGCTGCAGTCGACGAACAGGCACGCGAGACGTTCGTCTTCTTCAACAACCACCATCTCGGCAAGGCGGCGGTCAACGCACGTCAGCTCGCCGACATGCTCCATACCCGGGGAGGCCACGAGCGCTAGTCACGAGGGCGGGAACACGTGCCGGTCTCGCCAAAAGCGTGGGCTCATGCTCGGACGAGACTGGGTGCGCTCGCTGTGTCTTCTCCCGGTCGCAGCGCTGTGCGTTGCTTGCGGGGGCGCTCGCTTCGGTTACAGCGGCACGTTGCAACCCGAATCCGCGCAGATCGGGAGCACGATCGGCGGGCGCGTCACCGGAGTCTACGCAAGTGATGGCGACCGGGTGAAAGCAGGCCAGGTCATCGTGGCGCTCGACGGGAGCGCCGAGCGCGCCGCGCTTGCGGCGGCACGCGGTCAGCAGGCGCAAGCAGCAGCGGCGCTCGCCGACCTCATCGCCGGCCCACGCCCAGAAGAGGTCGCGCGCGCCTTGGCTGCAGAGGCGTCCGCGAAAGCCGTCCTCGACAAGACACCGCAGGCGCTGCGGGTTGCGCGAGACAGCGTGCGCGAAGCGCAAGCCTCGGTGTCGCAGGCGCAAGCAACAGGCACCCAAGCCACGCTCGCCTATCAACGCGCCGAACGTCTCTATGCCCAAGGCGCGGTCGCTGCACAGGCGCGCGATGACGCCCGGGCGAGCTACGAGAGCGCCCAGGCTGCGATCAAGGCCGCCAATGCTCGGCTTGCAGCGGCGCGTGCTCAGCTCATCGAGACCGAGCGCTCCGACACGACGGTCGCGCAGCAGTCCTACGCGTCGGCTGTCGCCAACCGCCAACTGGTCCAGGCCGGCGCCCGGCCGCAGCAGATCGATCAAGCGCGCGCCGCGTACGATGCCGCACGCGCGAACGTCGCCGCGGCGCAGACCAATCTGCGCGAGATGAGCGTGACGGCACCAGCCGACGGCACGATCGACTCGCTCGATCTCCGCGCCGGCGATCTCGTGGGTCCGCGAGCCCAGGTGGCCATCGTGCGCGAATTTCGCGATCCCTATGTGCGCATCTACGTCGCCCAACACGATCTTGGCCTCATCCACGTCGGCCAGGCCGTGCAGGTGCGGTCAGACGCGCTGGGCGGACAGCAATTCAGCGCTACCATCGAGCAGATCGACCAAGATGCGCAATTCACGCCGCGCGACGTGCAGACCGCCGAGGATCGCTCGGATCTCAGCTATGGCGTCAAGGTCCGCGTCCACGATCCGGATCGCAAACTTCCTGGCGGCACGACGGTCGAGGTATCTCTTCAGTGAGCGCGGCCATCCTCGCCGAGCACTTGACCAAGCGCTTTGGCGACGTTGAGGCGGTGCGCGACCTGTCCTTGTCGATCCCTCAGGGTTCGATCTTTGGATTCTTAGGTCCTAACGGCAGCGGGAAGTCCACGACGATTAAGATGTTGTGCACTCTTGCCGAGCCGAGCGCGGGTGACGCCAGCGTCAACGGCTTCGATGTCCTCCGTCAGGCGGACCAGGTGCGGCGCTCGATCGGCTACATGTCGCAATCGTTCGCCCTCTACACCGACCTGACGGTGGACGAGAATCTAGAATTCTATGGGCGCGCATATGGTCTCGACGCTGTGCGTCGCCAGCAGCGCGCCCAGGCGGTCGTCGCGTTAACCGGTCTCGGTCCGTACCGGCGCAGGCTCACGGGCGAGCTCTCAGGGGGCTGGAAACAACGGCTCGCGCTCGCTTCTGCGTTCTTGCACGAACCGCGCGTGCTCTTCTTGGACGAGCCGACTGCCGGCATCGATCCGGTCGCACGCCGCGACCTATGGGATCTGCTCTTCAATCTCGCGGGGCAAGGCGTGACCTTGTTCGTCACCACCCATTACATGGACGAGGCAGAGCGCTGTTCGTCCCTTGGCTACATCTATGAAGGCGATCTCATCGCGCTTGGCACGATCGATGAGTTGCGCCGGCTCCCCGGCGTCGACCCGCCGGGAACCGCGCGCTACCGCGTCACGGTAGAAAACGTCATGGCTGCCTTCTCCAAAGCCTCGCAGCTCGGGTACGTGCGCGACGCGACCATCTTCGGCCGCGACCTGCACCTGGTCGTCTCAAGCGACGTGAGTCCGGATCGCCTGCGCGACGACTTGTCGCATGCGGCGGGGCGCATCGACGCAGTGGATCGCGTGGAGCCATCCGTGGAGGACGTCTTCGTCGCCCTCACGCGCCGGCGCTCCGCCGCATGAGGCGGGCGCTCGACGTCACTGGCTTCACGGCGGTCCTCTATAAAGAGCTCATCCACGTGACCCGGGACCGCCTCACGCTCATCCTCGCGGTGATCTTACCGGTCGTGCAGATGACCATCTTCGGGTATGCGGTCAACATGCGGGTCGAGCACGTCGGCGCGGCTTATCTCAATGAAGATCGCGGCCCCCTGTCCGTGCGCGTGCTCGACGCGTTGCATGCATCGCAGCAGTTCGACTTCGCCATCCAAGCCAGCACGCGCGAGGAGCTGCGCCGGCTCGTGGTCAGGGATAAGGTCAAGGTGGCGTTTGACATCCCACCTAACTTCAGCGCGGATGTCGTGAGCGGGCGCGGCGCGCAAGTGCAGGTCCTCATCGACGGCTCGGACTCCAACGTCGCCCAGCAAGCCTATGCGGCAGTGCTGTCCATCGGCGCGGCGCTGTCGGCGCAATTCGGCCCGCAGACATCGACGGCGCCGGCGGTCATCGACGTGCGGCCGCGCATGCTCTTCAACCCAAGCCTGCGCAGTGCCAACTTCTTCGTGCCGGGCCTGGTGGGCGTCATCATGCAGCTCATCACCGTCTTCTTGATGTCGCTGTCCATCGTCGGTGAGCGGGAGCGCGGCACGCTCGACCAGCTCCTCGTGACGCCTATCGGCGTCACCGGCCTGCTGCTGGGCAAGATCATGCCCTATGCGCTCATCTCGATCGTCGACTTCTTCGCGGTGATCGCAGCGATGGTCTTCATCTTCCAGGTTCCGATTGCCGGCAGCTTCGCGCTCCTCGTCGTGCTCTCGTCGCTGTTCTTGCTCGTCGCGCTTGGGCTTGGCCTCATGATCTCGAGCATCGCGCGGACCCAGTCGCAAGCGGTCCTGATGACGTTTGCGATCACACTGCCGTCGATACTGCTCTCCGGTTTTGTCTTCGAGCGCGACCTCATGCCGCCGGTGTTGCAGTGGCTGGGCTACGCGATCCCCCTGACGTACTTTTTGGAGATCTTGCGTGGGATCGTGCTGCGCGGGGCGGGCCTTGCCGATCTGTGGCCGTCGGTCGTCGCCATGATCGCGCTCGGCGTCGTCTTGCTCAGCGTCGCAAGCGCCCGCTTCGCGCGCCGAGCGGCGTGACGACAGTCCAATAGCGACACCTTATGACGTCAGCGCTTTTCGCAGATCGTCTGCGGCTGCGGCGAGCAGCATATCTGCCTGCGCCACGTCGCAGTTGCGGCGCAGCATGACGATCGCCGCTTTGACGCGATAGCCGCTACGTTGCAGCGCAGCCCGTGCCGCTGGTAAGGGCACGCCACTGATGTCAGCGGTGAGGCGCTCTGCGCGATCGCGGAGTTTGTGGTTCGACGCCTGGACGTCCACCATACGATTGTCGTAGACTTTGCCGAGCTTCACCATGACCGCCGAGCTCAGCATGGTGAGCGCCATCTTCTGTGCGGCAGCGGCCTTCATGCGGGTCGAACCTGCGATCGCTTCCGCGCCCGTGCGCAGCACGATGGGGATATGGACGAGCTCGGTGAGCGGCGTGTTGGGGCTGTTCGTCAGACCGACGGTCAGCGCGCGGGCGCCCTTCGCCGCCGCCAGCGCACCGAGCACGTAGGACGCCGACCCGCTCGCCGAGATGCCGACCACCGCGTCATCCTTGCCGATCCCGGCCGCGGCGGCCTCGCGCCGGCCTGCCGCCTCGTCGTCTTCTGCCGCTTCGACCGACCGGGTCATGGCTGCGTCGCCTCCGGCGATGTGCGCGATCACGAGATCTCGAGCGGAAAACGTCGGCGGGATCTCAGCCGCATCGAGCACCGCGATGCGGCCGCTCGTGCCTGCGCCGAAATAGTGCAGCCTGCCGCCGGCGCGAAGCCGCCCTGCGATCTCGTCGACGGCGGTCGAGATGAGATCGATTTCACGCTCGACAGCCCAGGCGGCGCGCCGATCCTCGTCGTTGATGCGGTGCAAGAGATCGGATGTCCCCAACAGGTCGAGGTCCCTCGTCGAGGGGTTGACCTCTTCGGTCAGTGGCAGCCGCTGTGAATCCACGGCGCTGCGCTTCGAGCGAGCTCGTGCAGCGGACCTCTTCGCAAACGAAAAGGGTGGCTCGCGTGAGCCACCCTTGCCTCGTCGCGGCCGCGCTTAGTGGACGGCGGCGAGTTTGACGGACGTCATGCCGAGCGCTTGCGCGACATCGTAGAACGCCTGGTTGCTGATGCGGTGGTAGTCGTAGTCGGCCTTTTTCCCGAGCGCCGGGTCGGCGTCGATGTCATCCATGACCTGGACGTGGATTTTGTGCGACACCGCCTTGTCGAGCAGATACTCGATCTGGAAGGTGCCGTCCGGCGCGGTGCCCGCTTTGACGAGCGTCTCCGCCAGCGCTTTGCCGGAGAGCGTCGGCGCCGGCAACTTCACCCCGGCTGCAGTCGCGATCTTGAGCGCGTCCTTCACCGCGAAGTCGAAGGTCTTGAGCCACGTGTTGACCTCGGCCGCGCCATATTGCGTGGTGAGCTTGCCGACCTCGGCCTTGACCGTGTCCGCTCCCAGCATGTTCGTGAGCGCGGTTGCGGTCGAGTACTTGTCGGCACCGCCACCGGCGGCGACGAGCGAGGCGGTGACTGCGAGCGCCGGTGCGCCGTCGTAGACGGGACCGCCGAACCGCCCCATCTGCGCAGTGCCCATCGAGGGCGATGACATCGAATCGTCCGCAAAGGCGGCGGATCCGGCGATCAGACCGGCAACCACCGCGAGCGCTGCGGCTATGCGCTGTATTCTCATTGAAGCCTCCCTAGAAGATGGTACGTGCACCTTCGTGCACCCGTCTGCCTAACGGATTAGTGGGCCAGGCGGATGATGCGGATTTAGCGCCAGATCGAACGCATGAGCTCGGAAAAGTTGGCGCCGGGGACGATCTTGCCCAGGACCACTGGATGGGCCGCACCGGTGGCGCTCGGCAGATTGCTTGTCCGCCCGTGCACGGCTTCGAAGGCCAAAATCGCAAACGCCATGGCCTCCTTCGCGTCCGCCGGGAACCCGAAGTCGTCGCTGAGGGCGAGCTCGGGAGCCACCGGGCGCTGCGAAAGCCTGCGTCGCAGGGCATTCATGAGCGTCTTGTTATGCACACCACCGCCGGCGACGATGACCCGGCGGCAATCCTGCGGCACCTGGTCGGCCACGCTGCGCGCGGTCAGCTCGGTGAGGGTGGCCACCAGACTCTCGCGCGTGCATCCCACCGACTTCGCCCGCTCCCACGCGCGCCGGACGAAATCTGGTCCGAACTGCTCGCGCCCCGCGGTCTTCGGTGGGGGAGAAAGAAAATAGGCGTCGGCGAGCAAGGACTCGAGCAAAGCCTCGTGCACTCGCCCACGTGCCGCGATCTGCCCGTTGCGGTCAAAATCCGGACCTTCGGGGAAGAGCAGCCTCACCGCTAGATCGATCGGCATGTTGCCGGGACCGGTGTCGAACGCGAGCACCTGCTCGGGCCGCGCGGCTAGGGGAAGGAGCGTGACGTTGGCGATGCCGCCGATGTTGAGCGCCACGCGATATTCATCGTGGCTGCGCAACAGCATGTGATCGACATAGGAGACGAGCGGTGCTCCCTCGCCGCCGGCGGCGACGTCGGCAGGCCGGAAGTCGGCGACGCAACTGAGCCCGGTGCGCTCGGCGATAACGGCTGCCTCGCCGATCTGCAAGGTCGCCGGTTGCAGGCCCGATGCTGCGTCGGGCCGAGGCTGATGGGCGATCGTCTGGCCGTGCGATCCGATGAGGTCGCTGCCACCACCTGCCTCGTGACGCGCCAAGATAGCCGCTTGTGCGAACGCCTCACCAACCGCCACGTTGAGAGACGCAAGCGCCGATAGGCGGGAACGGGCCTGAAGGTCCGTTGCTTCATTTCTGAGGATGGATTCGAGTGCGGCGCGCGTGGCGTCCGGGTATGGCACGGTGACAAATGCGCGCAGCACGACGTTGAGTGAACGGGCCTGAAGGTCCGTTGCTTCATGTACGGCATGCTCGATGTCGACCACGGCCGCGTCGATCGCGTCCATCGACGTCCCCGAGATGAGACCGATGACCCGCATCATCCAATGTCCTCGACGACCGCGTCGTGCACCGCCGCGCGCAGAGCGCGGATCGGTTCGGGCTCGCGGCCGTAGAACACGCGGTTGGTGAACAGCACGACCGTAAGCGCACGCGGAGGATCGACCCAGACCGAGGTGCCGGTGTATCCTGTGTGGCCGTAGGAGTCCGGCGAAAGGCGCGAGCCGCTGGAGTGGCGGTCGCTGGCCTTGATAGCCCAGGCCAGGCCGCGGCGTTCGTCGTTTCCCACCGCTTGCTCGCGCGTCGCCTCGTTGGCCGTCGGCCGCTGCAGCGTCCGGTGCCGGCCCACCGCGCCGCCAAGACGATACATCTCAGCCAGGCGCGCGGTGTCGCGCGCGGTGCCGAACAGGCCGGCATGCCCGGCAATCCCGCCCATGGCCCAGCAGTTCTCGTCGTGCACGTCGCCGCATAGCAACCGTTTGCGCCAGTCATCCCGTTCCGTGCAGACGATGCGAGGCACAAGCGCAGCCTGCGGGCGGTAACATGTGTCCGCAAGGTCGAGTGGATGTAAGACGAGTTGGCGCAGCGCGTCGTCCAGCGGAGCATGCGCGATCCTGGCGACGGCCTCGCCTGCAAGCATGAAGCCGAGGTCGCTATAGGTGACCTGCGTGCCGGGGGCAGCGGAGAGCGGCGTATTGCAGACACGGGCGATCACAGCGCCCGCCCCCAGTTCGTCGCGGAAGTTCACGTGCGCGGGCAGACCCGAGGTGTGGGTGAGCAGGTGGCGATACGTCACCGTCTGCCGGCGTTGGTCGAGCCCGGCGAACTCAGGGATGACGTCGACGATGACGTCATCGAGGGCGATGCGGCGTTCGTCGTGGAGCACGAGAAGCGCCGTGCCCACGTACAGCTTCGTGATCGAGGCCAGATCGAAGATCGAATCGCCCGACACGTTCTCACCGCCGGGGAGGCGCGTGCCGAACGCAGCGTCGTACGCGACCTCGCCCTGATGGCGGACGTGCAGGACTGCAGCGGCGCAGATGTCGCCTATCGACTGCTCGACGACGCGCGTCGCGCGGGGAAACGGCGTTTGCTGCGTTTGCTTCGTCGTAGGTGTCACTGCGCGGCGCTCGCCGCGCTCGCGAGCCGCACGGGCAAGGTGCCGCGCGCGACCGTCGCACCCAGCACCACGTCCGCCGCCGCGCGCATCGCGTTCGCATCCTCGCCGAAGCTCGCGAGGACGGTGACCTCGGGCGGCAGCACGTCAGCATCGTAGGGTTCGCGTCCGGCGATGACGACCATGCGCTTGCCGAGCATCGCGAGATCGGCGACCGCGCGTGCTTGCAATGGATGCTGTTTGGCCCGCGACGTCACCGCGACGATGGCGTTGGCGGTTCCCGCAGCCATCAGCAGCTGCTTGTATTCGTGTCCGGCGGGATCGAGGCTGCGCACCTGCTCGTGCACGCGAGCCGGACCCGCTGCGAGTGCCCGGCCGATGACGGTGACGTAGCGGCCGTGAGGCGCGCCGCCTTCAGGATCCTCAACGCCGCTTCCCGCGGCGCCTGCGAACTGTACGACGAGCACCTTCTCACCCGCTCCGAGCGCGAGGGGTAAGACCCCCTTTGGATCCCGGATGAACGTGATCGAACGCCGCGCTGCGTCGAGCGCTGCGTTATGGTGCGCTTCGCTTCCCACGGACTGCAATGCGCGCTCGTCCGAGATCGGCGGGCGTGGTCGACTGGCCAGACGCTCGCGCAGCGCGCGAACGCGCTCGAGACTGCGCCGCACCTGGTCGGGGGCCAGCCGGCCGTCAGCTACAGCGGCGGTGACGGCTGCCTGCGCGGCGCGCAGCGCCTCGACCGTATGCGAGAAAAGCACGAGGTCAGCACCGGCGGCGATGGACCTGACCGCCGCCTCGGCAGGCGTGAAGCGCTCGGCGATCGCGCTCATCTCCATGCAATCCGAGCAGATCACGCCGTCGAAGCCCATCTCGTCGCGAAGCAAGCCGGTGAGGATGGGCCGTGACAGCGTCGCCGGGACCCCGGCGCGCTCAACTGCGGGAAAGAGCACGTGAGCGGTCATGATCACGTCGACCTTCTCGGCCACGGCGGCAGCGAACGGGATGAGCTCGAGATCGCGCATGCGCCCAAGATCGTGGGGAATGCTGGGCAGATCGACATGGGAGTCGATCGTCGTGTCACCATGCCCCGGGAAATGCTTGGCGGTTGCTGCGACGGCAGCTTTGCGCAGCCCGCGGATGCCTGCGCGCACGTGTCGGGCTACTGCATGTGGATCGTCGCCGAACGATCGCGTGCCCACCACGGGATTGTCCGGATTGTTGTTGACGTCTGCCACCGGTGCCAAGTCGACGTTCACTCCGAGCGCGGTCAGCTCGTCGCCGATAAGCCGGTACATCGACTCGGTAACGCTGACGTCGCCCACCGCGCCAAGCGCCATGGCCGATGGCGTCGTCGTGCCGATACCAGCAAGCCGAGACACCGTGCCGCCCTCCTGATCGATGGCGACAAGCGGCGCGAGACCACCCGGACGCGACGCCGAACGGATGGCGCTCGTGAGCATGCCGAGCTGTCCAGTGCTTTCGATGTTGCGCCGGAACAAGATGACGCCTGCCGACCGCGCGATGAGCTCGGCCGGCACATCGTCGGCCTTTGTACCCTCAAAGCCGAACACGAATAGCTCGCCTGCGCGGGCTGCGACGTCATCTGCTGCCATGCGGGCGGCTACAGCGAAATTCAGCGTTCCACCTTCGAATCGCATCGAAAGGCCCTCGTGTCACAGCACTGACCCACCTGAAGGTTTGTCGCCACGGCGCGGGCGAAGCGTCCGAGCACGCGCCCATGCGCGCCACACCGGCACGCGTTCGACCCACACTGCACACCACGAGAAGGAAACCCATGCGATTTGCTATCTCCGCCGTCGCCGCTTTGGCGGTGGTCCTGTTGACTGCTGCCCTCCCATCGTCGTCCAGCGAGGAGGTTGGGGTCACGCGCTCGACACTCGCCAACGGATTGCGTGTGGTCATCATCCGCGACCCGCTCGCCCCGGTCGTCTCCACCGAGGTCAACTACCTCGTGGGCTCGGCAGAGGCTCCAGTAGGATTCCCGGGCATGGCGCACGCGCAGGAGCACATGATGTTCCGCAGCAGCACCGGTCTCTCCACGTTCCAGCTCGCAGACATCAGCGCAAGCATGGGCGGCGAAATGGACGCCCAGACGCAAGACACCGTCACGCAATACACCTACACCGTACCGGCGAGCGACCTGGATATCGTCTTGCACATCGAGTCCATCCGCATGCGAGGCGTGGTCGACTCAGACGCCGAGTGGGCGCAAGAGCGCGGAGCCATCGAGCAAGAAGTCGCAAGCGACCTCTCCAACCCGATCTACAAATTCCTCGCAGCCGCGCGAGCGCAGCTCTTCGCGGGAACGCCATACGAGCACGACGCGCTCGGCACGCGCCCCTCGTTCCAGAAGACGACCGGCGCAATGCTCAAGTCATTCTACGACGCCTGGTACCACCCCAATAACGCGATCCTCGTCATCACGGGCGACGTCGATCCGCAAGCCGTCCTCGCCAAGGTTCAGCAATACTTCGGCGCCATCCCGAGCAAGCGACTGCCGGCGCGCCCAGCCGTGCACTTGCAGCCGCTCAAGCCCGCGCGCATCGAGCTCGAGTCCGACTATAGCGTGCCGTTGTCCATCGTCGCCTATCGTCTTCCCGGGTACTCGAGCCCGGACTACGCGGCCGCGCAGGTCCTGGGCAACGCGCTTGGGAGCGAACGAGGCGCTCTCTACGAGCTGGGCGTGACCGGCGAGGCGCTCTTCGCGAGTTTCTCGTTGAACGCTGCGCTGCCGCAGGCCACCACGGGGTTCGCCTTCGGTGCGGTCAATGGCAATACGGACGCCGCGTCGTTCGCGCGGCGTCTCGAAGCCGTCATCGCGGATTACGTCAAGAACGGGATGCCCGCGGACTTGGTCGAAGCGTCGAAGCGGCAGCTCATCGCGCAAACCGAGTTCAACGAGAACTCCATCAGCGGCTTGGCCGATGCATGGTCTGAAGCCCTTGCCGTGCAGGGCGCGTCGTCTCCCGACGACGAGGTCGCGGCATACGCGAAGGTCAGCAAGGCGGACGTCGACCGCGTGGGCCGCCGCTATCTCGTCAATACCACCGCCACGGTGGCGCTCTTGACGCCGCACCCCTCGGGCAAGCCGGTCGCGAGCAAGGGGTTTGGCGGCAGCGAATCGTTCGTTCCCAAGCAGACCACGGCGGTCGAGCTGCCCGATTGGGCGAGCGATGTGCTTGCGCAAGTCAGCGTGCCGCAGTCGAATATCTCGCCCACCGACAAGGTGCTGTCCAACAAGATCCATCTTATCGTCCAAAACGAGACCGTCTCTCCCACCG
Organism: Vulcanimicrobiota bacterium; assembly: GCA_036741695.1. Taxonomy (GTDB): domain Bacteria; phylum Vulcanimicrobiota; class Vulcanimicrobiia; order Eremiobacterales; family Eremiobacteraceae; genus JAFANK01. The sequence continues at coordinate 14,785 of DAINRU010000021.1, read as the reverse complement.
TGACCATCATCGGCCGCGTCAAGTCCAATCCGGACCTTGAATCTCCTCCAGGCAAGGAGGGCGTCTCGGCAGTCCTCGACGAGCTCTTCTCCTATGGAACGCAGACGCGCGACCGGCTCGCGTTCCAAAGTGCGCTCGATGACATCGCAGCCTCGGAGAGCGCAGGAGCCGACTTCTCGCTCGCGGTGCCGGCAGCTGACTTCGATCGCGGCGTCGAGCTGCTCGCCGACAACGAACTCCACCCCGCGCTGCCGGAAAAGAACTTCACGATCGTCCAACAGCAGCTCGCCTATGCGCTCAAAGGCGAGTTGCAGACGCCGCAATACCTCGCCAGCCGCGCGCTCGGTACTGCGCTCTACCCCAAGGACGACCCGACGCAACGCGAGGCGACGCCGGCGACGGTCAGTGCGCTTGGCCTCGACGACGTGAAGAGCTACTACGCGAACGTCTTCCGCCCCGATATGACCACGATCGTGGTCATCGGGGACGTCACGCCCGACCAGGCAGAGGCGAGCATCAGCAAGTGGTTCGGCGCCTGGGCGGCGACCGGGCCGCAGCCCCAAACCCAGCTACCACCGGTGCCGCAGAGCGCTGCCTCGTCCGTCAACGTGCCCAACGCGCAGCGTGTCCAGGACGCGGTGACCCTTGCCGAGACCATCGGCGTGACGCGATCGGATGACGACTACTATGCCCTGCAAGTGGGCGACAACGTGCTCGGTGGCGGGTTCTATGCGACGCGGCTCTACAAGGACGTCCGCGCCGAGGCCGGCCTCGCCTATCAGGTGAGCAATAGCCTCGACGTGGGCAAGACGCGTTCCACCTACGCGGTTTATTTCGGCTCGGATCCACAGAACGTCAGCAAGACGCGCAGTATCATCGTGCGCGACGTCAAGGCGATGCAGACGGCGCCTGTGAGTGCTACCGAGCTGCAGATCGCCAAGGCGCTGCTGCTGCACGAGATCCCCTTGAGCGAGGCAAGCGAGGAGACGATCGCGCGCGGGCTGCTGTCGCGTTCCATAGCCCAGCTCCCGCTCGACGAGCCTGAGATCGCCGCGCGGCGCTATTCGACGGTGACGGCCGAACAGGTGCAAGCGGCGTTTGCGAAGTGGATACGCCCCGATGGATTTGCCCAGGTCACGGAGGGACCGCCGCCGCAATAACGCGCTGAAGACCTTCCCGACGGATGGATACGTGCATACGTGAAGGCGATGCGCTCTATGTTGTTCATGGGTCTAGGTCTCGCAGTGGCGGTGGCTCTGCCGCCCCTGCCGGCTGCGGCGTTCGTCGACAAAGCGAACGCCTTCCCCGCCGTCCAGGCGTCGCAGCCGCTGCTCCTCGACGGCACCGTGTCCAATCCCCAGTGGAAGACGGGCGTCACCGCAAAAGACTTCTACAACTACACGACGCGGCAGCCGGCGGCGCCGGCGTTGGCGACGACGGCGTACCTCTTGTATGACGCCAAGTATCTCTACGTCGCATTTGTGTGCGACCAGTCATCGGCGCCGATCGTCGCTGCGCAGACCACCAACAACGTCGGCGAAGAGCTTGACGATCAAGTCGAGATCAATATCGACCCGAGCGGTAATGGCTCGCGCGTCTACACGTTCAAGACAACACCGCGCGGCGTGCGCTATCAGGAATCCAGCGAATCCAACCGCTACAACCCTCCCTGGCAAGCAGCGGCCAGCATGCATCAGGGAGGCTGGTCGGCGGAAATGGCCATCCCGCTCAAAGATCTTCGCTCCTCAGGCGGATCCGTCCAATCCTGGCGAGTCAACCTGCAACGTCACGTCGCCGCTAAGGACGAGGATTTCACCTGGGCATATAACCCGAAGATGGGCGGCCCGGACGACAGCACGTACTGGCCGGCCTTGACGGGGCTGCACGTGAGCACCTCGTCGACGCGGCCGAAACCGTACGCCGACATCTTCGCGCTGTCGAGCAGCGGCTCCGACCGTAACGAGTTCCAGCAGACAGGCGGCACGTTCGCTCCGGAACCGGTCCGCAACTTCGGAGCGGATGGAACCTATCCGTTCACAAATACCCTTGCGCTCGTGGGGACGATCGACCCGGATTTCTCCAACGTCGAAGTCGACCAGCAGACCATCGCACCACAACAATTCCAGCGCGAGCTGTTCGAATACCGTCCGTTTTTCTCTCAGGGCGCGCCGTATCTCAATCCCAACCCCATGTACTATATCGAAGGTGGTTCGCCGAACGAGGTCTTCTACTCGCCCAGCATCGGCACGTTCAACTGGGGCGGCAAGGTCGAAGGGACTGAAGGGTCCGATGCCCTCGGTCTGCTGGCAGTCGGAGGGCCCGGCTTCGACGACCAGGCCTTTGGTTTTAATCACAAGACCGCCAACCAGGACTTCAGCTACTACGTCGATGGGGTGCTCGCCCACCACACCCAAGACGGGACCAGCGTGACTCCCTGCCCAGGCACCCTTTTGACGTGCGACGACAACACTCTTGAAGTCGGTGCGCGCAAGGCGAATCTCGCCAGCGGCTGGGAGTCATCCTTTCTCTATGGCGACGAAACGGGGTCGTACATCGGCGATGCGAGCCTCGGGCGCAACTTCCTGTTCGACATCGCGCGCAACATGCCGTACTCAGGATTCGAGGCCGGCTATCGGTATATCGGGCCCTTGTATAGCCCGGTGGACGGCTACACCCAGCTCAATGATATGCGCGGGCCGTACGCAGACTTCGGCGGTCAGGGCGTCGGCTCGCCTAACTCATCCATCAAGCGATACGGCGGATACATCGCCGCGGAACGCTACGTCGATGCGAACGGTCAAGTGCATTACACCGAGATGACCGAAGATCTGAATGTCACGTTCAAGGACCTAGTCGCGATCGACTTCGGACCGTCGATCAGCGAACTCCTGACGAGCAGCGGCTACCCGGAGTACTTCCAATCGCAAACGCTGCCCTACAACAGCAGCCATGTCTCCATCGGTTACGCGCAGAGCAGCGCACAGCCGGTCTCCCTGTCCTACTCCTGGGGGCCGTTTGCGACGCTGTGCTCCCAACCGGTGTCCACGACATCGCCAAATCCGGCCTTCTGCGGATCGCTCAGCAACATCTATGCACCATTCTACCTGCAGCAGTTCAGCGGCTCCATCGCACGCCAGATCACAAGCCGCTTCAACGTCTCGTTCGAACTGGCGGGCACGGACGAGCGGCCATTTTCGGGTGAAAGCGACAGCCAGTGGCTGCGCCGGCTAACGTTTGGGGAGAATATCGGGCGAAATGCGAGCGTCTCGCTTGGTTTGCGCTCCATCAGCGGCACCGGTGGGTTCTCCTACCCCGGCGTGAACTTCGCCGCGTCGTTCCACGACCAATTCGCCGGCGGCAACGAGCTATACATCGACTTCGGTTCGCCCGCCGCATCTGCGACGCTCGACCGGCTCATCGTGAAGTACGTATTGCACATCGGACAAGGCGGCGTCGGAACGTGAACGACCATACGCTGAGCCTTGAAGCAACCGACCTTTAGGTCAGTGCGGCTTTATACCCGTTCCACCGCGAGCGCGGTCGCGCCACCAGTGCCGTGGCAGAGTGCAGCCAATCCATAGGTTGCATCACGCTCTTGCAACGCGTTCAGCAGGGTGACGATGAGGCGCGTGCCCGATGCTCCGATCGGATGGCCGAGCGCGATGGCCCCACCGTGTACGTTGAGCTTATCGCGTGCGACGCCGAGCTGCCGTTCGAACAGCAAGTTGTTGAGCGCGAATGCTTCGTTGTTCTCGAACAGATCGAAATCGCTCAGCTTCATCGTGAGCTTGTCGATGAGCTTGCGCACGGCGGGTATCGGCGCTTCGGGAAAGCGCCAGGTCGGCCCGGCCGCCCAAGCACCGCCGAGGATCTTGCCGATGGGACGCAGGCCATGCACCTCCATCGCGTGCTTGCTCGCCAGCAGCATGGCGGCGGCGCCATCGGATATCTGACTTGAGTTTCCGGCGGTCAAAAGGCCGTCAGGGGCAAATGCCGGACGAAGCTTCGCAAGCGTCGCGAGTGTCGTGTCTGAGCGGATCCCCTCGTCGTGGTCGAAGCGTTCTTTGCCCTTCTTAGTCGTCACCTCGACGGCTGCGATCTCGCGAGCGAATATCTCTTGCTTTGTCGCCTGTGCCGAGCGCTCGTGCGACAGCGCCGCGACCTCATCGAGCTCCGCGCGGGTGACGCCGTGCTCGCGCGCTAGCCGCTCGGTCTCAGAACCCATCGCTTCGCCATTCACTGGATCGGTGAGACCATCAAATTGCATGACATCGATGAGTTGCTCGGGCGATCCGAGCAGCGTCTTGTACCCCCAGCGTGCGCGCTGTGAGAGCATGAACCCGGTCTGGCTCATGGATTCGAAGCCGCCGGCGAGGACGAGCTCGGCGTCGCCGACGCGTATCGCGTTGGCGGCGCTATGCACGCTCATCATCGCAGATGAGCAGACCATGTCGACGGCATAGCCATCGACGGTGTCCGGTATCCCAGCCTGAAGCGCGGCCTGGCGTGGCAAAAGCTGGCCGTGTCCAGCACGCAGCACATTGCCGAAGACGTAGAGGTCGAGATGCTTGCCGTTGAGTCCGGCACGATCCATTGCGGCCCGCATCGCATGCGCACCGAGTTCAACGGGCGTGAGGTCCTTAAGGGCGCCCGCGAAGCGTCCGATCGGCGTGCGCACGGCGGAGATGATATACACGTCGTCCATGGGCGCTCTACCGTTCCCGCGAGCTCACGCCCGAACCTTGTGCCTCACTTGAGCTGCGTGAGCACATACTGCGCGACATCGTGCAGGTCTCGCGCCGAGAGCCGCCAGCGCGGCATGACTGGATCGAGCTTCTCTCCGTCGTTGTCGATACCCGTCGCGATCGCGCGCTCGAGCAACGCCAGATTATACGGATGCTTCATCTCCGTGACGAGCGCGCGGTGTCGCAGGTCAGCGCTTACCGCACCACCGGGAAGATGGACGTTGCCCGAACCGTCAGCGCGATGACATGCCGCGCAGCGGTTGTAGAGTGGCGGCGGCTGTGCGACGATCTGTACCCCGTCCGCATCCTTCCCCGTCTGGAAGATGGATCGGCCGTCAGCCAGGGGGTCCGGCGGAGCGGGTTGTTTGATCGCGGCGCGTTCTTGCACGCATCCGGTGAGGATGATGACCGCCGAGACGATGATGATGAGGGCGCGAGGCATGTCGTTTCCTTCAAGCATTACGGTGCGTGGTTCATTGGCCGCAATTGGATGCGTGGCCTTTCGGGGCCAAGATCATTTGGTATCCGACATAAAACGTGTAATGAACACCCGGACCAAAATTGCGGCCAGCCGAAAGCATGATGGCGTGCGCTTCATCGAGCTGGCCCGTGTAGCCTAGATTGAATCGCGGCATGGCCTGACCGCCTGCCACGCGCGGGTTGTTGGTGAAGAATTCGGCGCCGTAGCTTGACGTCTCGTTGGCCCGATACTGCAGGGTGACGCCACTGGAGACATAGCTGTGCGAGACGCCCGAGCCGCCATAGATCGTGAACCTGCCAACGCTCTTTTGGATCCAGACAGGCAAGAATGACTCAGTGCTTCCATCGCGCTTGAAGTCGATCTCGGGGAGAAACCCTATCTGTGGGCTATTCTTCGACTCGGTCACAAAGCGGATCGCGCTGCCGACGTCTGTCTCCCCAGGCTGCGCCGCGACCGATAGTTCGATGTTTTGTGTGGGCCCGTAGTCAACCTCAATGGAAGGAGCAGTGGTCGGATTCGGACCTTGGCGCGAGTACTGGAGGTCGACTTCGAGATGATGACAGGCGACGGGTTCTGGATCGTCTGTTTCGTACGGCTGGCCGGCCATTGCGGGTCTCGCTGCGACCAGCCACACACAGCACAGCAAACACGAGACCAGCGCTCGCGCGAACGCGGCATGGGTGCGACGGCGTGTCATGCGAGATCTAGGTGTATCGAGTCGTCATTGTTGCAGCGTGAGCTCTTGGACGAAGTCGCCCGAAGTCGCAGACCACACGATCCAGAGGTTGCCCGTACGGTCATCGAAGGCGAGCGTGTGGGCCTCTGCTGGAACATCGGCGGTTGCCACGATGGATAGCTGCCCCGCGGAGCTCAACCGCAACACGGTGACCTTGCTCGACCCGGCGCAGGCGAGCAGATGTTTGCCGGGATTATAGTCGCACTGATCGACCTCGGCCTGGATGCTTGCTGTCCCCAACAGCTTGCCTTCGCGGCTGTAGGCAGCGACCGTTCCATTTTTCCCGCCGACCATAATGATGTGATACGCAGAGTCATACTGCAACGGATGGTTGCGCTTGATGACCGGTGTGGGGAACGTCCGCGAGACCTTCATCTGATCGGCGTTGACGACCGCGACCTCTCCGAGGTTATCGATGTTCTGATACACATCGTGTGTCTGAGGGTCGATCGCGAGGTACTCCGGCTTGTGACCGGGGAGCGGGATAGCAGCGATCATCTTCATGGTCTGGGTGTTCACCACGTACATATGCGTGCCGTCATCTTCATCGGCATAGACGCGATGGAGCGCCGGGTCATACGCGATGGCGTCAACGCTACCGGGCACGTCGGCGGAATGCACGACCGCCATGGTGGCCGGATCGACCTCGGACACGGTGCGAGCTAAGCCGTCGCCAGTGTAGACGTGACCCGTCACCGGATCGACAGCCACACCATGCAGCGGACCTCCCACGTCGACTTGACCCAGGATCGCGCCGCTGTCCGCGTTGACCACGAGGAGGGTCTGGCTGCCGGTGTGCGCCGCGTAAACGCGGCGGCGGTCGGCGTCGGACGTCACATAGTCGAAGCCGCTGTATACCTGGACGTGGGCCGGAGGCGTGACTGGTACGAGATGCATGGTTACCCTTTCTCTTGTTGAGTGCGTATGTGGCGATCGAAAGACGACCAGTGTATGACGGCATCTCTCGTCATGAGCAGACCCGGTTGTGTATGCGCATGCATACCTTCAGGGATGCACTTCGCAGATAGCTACGACGGACCTTCGCACCTACCAGGTGCCCACAAACCGCGGGTCGGTTGCACGTTGAACGACCGCATCGAATGTGTCGATGGGGCAATCCATGCTTGGACAACCCGGCACGTAGACCGGCACTCGGCTTGGATGCTCGCCGTTGCCCGCACGCATCTGGTCGAGTGATTGTGCGGTGAAGAACAATCGCACGAAAGCGACGGCATTCGCAGGCGTGTACAGTTCGAAGACGAGCGCGCCACCCGGCGGCGTGTCGTTGATCTGATATCCGTCCATAAGCCACGACAACCGCAGCATGCCAGCCATCTTCTCGAGGCTCGAATCATGCCCGACGATGACCGCAAAACGGCCGGTCAGCGGCACTCGCGTGTTCGCGTTCTTCGCGCCGGTGGCCGCCTGGTCGATCGTGGCACCTATATGCGACAACAGATTCGATCCTTCGGCCCGCGCATTGTAATATGTCTCGTGTTCGATGTAGGTCTTGAGGGCGTGCAGGTGCATCACGTGGAGCACTGTGGCCCCGTCGACATGACCCCAACCGACGCTGGGATGTCCATCGGCATACTCGAGCAGAAAGTCTTCAGCAGCTGTGCCAGCGGCGTCGAGTCCGCCGTTCACCGACGCGAGCCCGGTGTCTGGGTCGGCGTCGATCGTCGTCGGTACCTGGGAGATCCGCTTGCACGTCGTCGTACAACCGAGCACATCATCCAGCGTCGTATAAGCGCCGCGATACGCGGTGACGAGCGCCTGTGGCTCCGCCCCGATTGCGCCGCGAACCGACGCGAGCGACAGCGTCGAATCGGCTTTCCCCAATGTGGGAAGCGGGTCGAACAGCAGATCTTCTTTGCCCGTCGCGTGCATCACCGTGATGCCGCAGCTGGGGGCCATACCCGCGATGAGCGCGTTCCCTGTGGCCAACGTCCGCTCGTCGAGATCCGCCCACACGAAGACCGAACCGGCGGCCGGGCATCCTGTGCTCGGAAAGATGCCGGCGGATTGATAGAAGCGCCGATAGTAGCTCCCGAACTGCTGCATGAGCGCCGCCCCGCGTGGCGTGAGCGCACCGGGGGCGACGGTCCAGGCGGGCCACGGTTTGCTTGCGTAGGCGGCGAGTTCTTTCGGTTGTGTGGGCGAACGTACGCCATGTCTCGTCAAGACTAATACGAAACGGGGCGATGCCAGGTTCGTATCGTTCGCTGCGGCAAGCACTTTGACAGGGACGATGAGGACACAGACAAGCACGCACAGCCAAGCCATGATGCTCAAACGATAGCTTTTCATAGTCTCAAACTAGCACCACATCATTACAGCAACATGAATGCAGCCGGCCAGAGCCCTCCTAGCGCGCCGGAAGAACAATGGTGACCTCCCCCCCGCCATCTGGCCCGTTCGCGAGGGTGATGTGCCCGCTGCTCGCGCGCACGATCGAGTTTGCGATGGCTAGTCCGAGACCGGTCGCTTCGCCAGAACGGTCGTGCTCCTCGCGCCAAAACCATTCCAAGCCGTGCGCAAGAGCCTGTGTGGAGAAGCCCGGGCCAGAATCGTGCACGCAGAGTTCGCAGTTCCCGAGACGGCGCGCCAGCGATACTCGAATCGTCCCTCTGCTCGGGGTGTGCTTGATCGCGTTGTGCAGCACAGCTGTAACTGCCCGCTCGATCGCGTCTGCGTCGCCGAGCGCGCTACAGTCACGTCCGTCCGTCGTCACGACGACGTGCTTCACGTGAGCTGCGGGCCGGAGACGGTCGCACACCCGCCGCGCGAGCGCGCTCAGATCGATGATCGCTCGATCGCCGTGGGCATCGTGCGTGCGCGCCGCGACGAGCAACGTGCTCACGAGTTTCTCCATCCGATCGGTCTCCGCAGCGATGGTTTCGAGCGCACGCTGATAGCTGAGCGTATCGCGCGGTTGTCGTAGTGCGAGGTCCGCCTCCGCCCGGATGACCGACAGCGGTGCGCGTAGTTCGTGCGATGCGTCCGTTGTGAACCTCCGCTGCCGCGCAAACGCATCCTCAAGTGCCCGGCGCGCGACCGCGGAGCCCGTGATCGACGCGACCAGCGCGAGCACGAGCGCCGCGACCGCGAACGCGATGGCCACGTGACGGTCGGTGTCCTCGATCCAGCTCGCCGGAGCCCACGCGATAACGGCGCCGACGCGTTTGCCCTCGCTCGTCACCGGAAGCACGAGTGCCCTGACGCTCACGCCGGCACGTTGCAGCGTGGCATACCCCACCGACCGTCGAGCATAGCCCACTAAGTCCGCGGATGGCGCCGCCATCGTCGACAGTACAATGCCCGAGGTATCGCTGAGAACGGCGAGGTCGATCTGCGAACCTGGCAGTGCCAGGAGCTGCTCGCGATCGCGCTCGTCGATATTGATGCTCGGTTTCACGTCCACGAAGTTCAATGCCGCTTCTGCGGTGGTTCGCAGCCTCGCGTCGAGCGACGCATGCAGATCGCGGTCGATGACGATGACCGCCACGGCGCCGAAAGCTGCCATTGCGAGGAACATCACAGCGACGTAGGAGGCGGTGAGCCGGTTACGCGCTGAGGTCAACCACGACAAGGCCTATTCCGTCCCCAAACGGTACCCGATGCCGCGCACGGTGTGCAACAGCTGCGGTTCGCCGTTGATCGTGATCTTCGGCCGTAGCCGGCTCACGTACACGTCCACAACATTAGATCCGACGTTGCTTCGCCGGTCGAATAGGGCGTTTTCCAGCATTCTCCGCGTGACGACGCGATTGGCATTGCGCATCAGATACTCCAAAAATGCCACTTCCCGTCCGGTCATGACGATGTCGCGATTGTTGCGCCGCACCTTGCGCGTCGCGATGTCGAACTCAAGGTCGTGCACGCGAAGAACGTTTGCCAATGGTATCGAGTTGGGCCTGCGTGTGATTGAGCGAATGCGCGCCTCAAGTTCCTTAAACACGAAAGGCTTGCGAAGGTAGTCGTCGGCGCCGGCGTCGAGCCCCTCGACGACGTCGTCGGCAGCGTCTCGCGAAGTCAACACGAGAATCGGGGTGCGTAGCCCATGCTGCCGGAGCGAGCGGATGACGCTCAAGCCGTCGCGTCGGGGCAGTTGGATATCCATAATGACAGTATCGTAGTCGCTGTCGGAGGCGAATTGCTCGCCCGCTTCCCCATCGTGAGCGACGTCCACGACGTGGCCCTGTTCACTCAGGCCCCGTCGCACGACGTCGCAGAGCCGCACATCATCCTCGACGATCAACAAACGCACGACCAGAGCCTACACTATTGTGACACGGATGGAACCATCACCCGTTTCATTATGGAGGGACACGCTTAAGGTGACGTTATGAAACGGGTGATGGTCGTCTGTGGGTTGCCTCCTACCAGCGTTGGATCACGTTGAAACTCACAGACGCCGGCGCCAGACCGAAACGCTCCGTTCCCTGTTGCAGCCCACTCGAGTCGGTGCCGAATTGGTTCTCCGGTATGAAGACACCCAATCCGATGCGACCGTACGTGTCCACGGCCTGGTTGAACAGGTTCGAGACGCCGAGGTTCACGTACGTGCGCTTGGCGACTTGTTGCGTGATCGCCAGATCCGCGACGCCGTAGGACGGGCGATTATACGAGTTGTTGCTGTCGTACTGAGTGTAATCCATGTAGAGATCGCCGCCGCGATTGTCGCTCAGGTCGATGTAGGCCCCAAACTTGTGAAGCGGGATCCCGGGCAACTGCGATCCGGGGATCAAGGTCACGTTGCTCATCAAGAAGTCCTGCGATAAGTCGAAGATCGTCACCGACTGCACGTCCCAGTAGCCATCGACCACAAAATTTGGGGTCACGCGATAGCGCTGGCTGATCTCATAACCGCGGGCCCGCGCCGTGGCGACGTTGAGATTCGTGTCGACGAAGAGATTCGCAGCGGTGATCGGCGTCGAGGCACAACTTACCGCGTTAACGTGGGCGAGAACCGCGTTGATATAGCCCGGACCTCCGTAGAAATTGATCAGGTCCGTGTAAGGTCCGGCGGGAGTCAAGGCGTCGAAGATGGTGTTCTTCTCGTTGGTGTCGTAGGCGGTGAAGTTCGTGATGGTGTCTGCCACCCAGCGATGAGCCAGTGAGAACTCCTCGTCCGTCGCCTTCTCTGGGAGCTCCCCCGGCGTGGGAAGGGTTCCAACCGAGACCTGCTGACAGTTGCCCGGAGTGATGCCCCCGATCGTCGAGATGCTCGGAGCGATGGCCGCGGGGTCGGCCGACGCCGCGCCAGCCGTGACGCGGATGACGTCCGCCCCTTCCGGGCGATATATGACGGATAGTCGTGGATCGAACGACCAGCCACCGACCAGTGAATCCTTTTCCCAAGCGTTGAGGAAGAGCGAGATCTGCTGGCTGGGCGCATACGCGTCCCTCACGAAGTAGCTCTGAATGCGCGTGTACAGCGCCGCATTGGGCTGTTGTGCCGGAAGCGATCCTCCGTTCCAGGAGTAGCCGGTCGTGTATTGTCGCTGCTGGTAGATGCCGAAGCCGACGTCGTTCTTACCAGAAGCGATGTCGTCGCTGACCAGACCGCCAAAGGTGCGGTACACGGGGTTAGTGATGCCGGTGAACGGGTTCAGGAAGAACTGGGTCGGGTCGTTGGGGCACTGCGCCGGGAGGCACTGCGAGGGCCGCAGTTTGTTCTGGACGTAGTTGTCGGTGAACCAGTCGGCGACGAGCTGATTATTGCCGACGGTCGTTAGGAAGCGGGCATGGTAGTCTTGGTTGGTAAGCGTTTGTTGCGCATCCGGACCTCCTCCGGCCGGGCCGCTCGCCCCCTGCAAGAACTGCTGCTGAGAAATGCATTGCGTCTTCGCCGGGGTGACCGTCGGAGGCGTTAGCGTGACGACTTGTCCGGGCACACCGCCGGGCGCAACGCAGTCGGCTGGATTCTTCATGTTGACGAACGGTGCGCTGAGGTTATCGTTGTCCCCGTTACCCGTCTTGTCGTCCCATGAGGTCGCAGAATACCCGGTCAGCGTCAGCGACGTGCTTGGCGAGAACGCGTAACGGATCTTGCCCAATTCATTGTGCAAGATGTAGTTTGACGTAACCCAGTAGGTCGTGTTTTGCGCGGTTGATGCGCTAAAGTCTGTGCCTCGGTCTCCGGTCTGCTGATTGGTCGACCCTGGGAAGTTCCCGTAGGTGCCGGTAGCGCCATACGCAAGCGCATAGCCCAGCTTCTCGTCGGTGCCGGTCGCGTCGAAGCTGAACGATTGCTTACCGTAGCCCCCGAAGCCGTATTGCACGGTGCCGTGCGGCAGCAGTGTCGGATTGAAGGTCTGCATGTCGACCGAGCCGCCGATGGCATCGACGCCATAGAGGCCGACCGCACCCGATCCGTAGGTGACGAGCGAGTTCTCCGTCGCGAAGAGCGGTGAGACTTGGTAGTCGAAACCGCCGCTACCGCCGCCGATGCTCCCCGGATACACCCCTAAGGGACCTATCGGGTGCCCGTCCAGCATCGTCTGGGTCTCGCTCGGCTTGAGACCGCGGATGTCCACCGCGATATCATCACCGACCGACGAGGAGGTGCCGATCAGGTTGACCTCGGGCAACTTGGCGAGGCTTTCCGCCGCCCGGATCTGATTGGTGCGTTGCGCAAGCTGAGGGTCGACCGAAGCCTGGATGGTCGTGGTGGTCTGCAGACCGGCGGCATGCGAGCTCACCGTCACGCGGCCCAAGGTGCGAACGCCCCCGGCTGAGCGCGTCCGCTGCAGCACGAGAGAGAGATTGAGGTTACCAGGGCCGATAAGAATCGCATCCGACCGCACCGACCCATAACCTTCCGCACGCACGACGAGGGCGTACGCGCCGGTCGGCACCGGCGGGAACGAGAAGGCGCCGAACTTGTCGGCCCTGGTGGTTGCAACTATGGTGTTCCCTTGGATGAGATCGATGATCGCACCCGAGATCGGCACGGAGCCGTCACGGTCCACGACCGTTCCGCTGACGCTACCCTTGAGGGTCGTCGAGAGCGCCTGGTCGGCTCGTGCCGGGAGCACCCCCGTCAAGAGCACGAGAGTCAACACGAATATAGACATTCTGGTGATGGACGCCACGAGTGGTTGCATTGGGAACAGCCTCCTTAGATTGCATTGCAACATAAAATATCGTCGAGCTACAGCACGGGTAGCGCTCCGGTCATCAAGCTCACGGCTTGATCCATGGTAGTGGCTTTGGGGTCGAGAGTTCCGACACGGCGTCCGTGTCGCATGACGATGATGCGATCTGCTATTTCAAAGACCTGAGGCAGGTTGTGGCTGATGAAGATCACGGCCGTCCCGGCGTCGCGCACCTTTCGAGCCAGCTCCAACACGAGAGCTGTTTGTGCGACGCCCAGCGCGGCGGTGGGTTCGTCCATGATGATGACCGCGGCCCCCCACAGCACCGTGCGGGCGACAGCGATGGATTGCCGCTGTCCACCGGACAGCGTGTCGACTCGTTGATCGATCGAACTAACCCTGATGCCGAAATCGCTCAGGTGCTCGAGCGCACGCTTTCGCATCGCCGCGCGATCGAACATATCCAGCATGCCGAGCAGCCCCGGGTGGAGGATCTCGCGCGCCAGGAAGAGGTTGGCGGCGATATCCAGATCGGGCGCGAGCGCGAGGTCCTGATATGCCGTCTCAATCCCCGCCTCGCGTGCATCGCGCGGCGTGCGAAAGACGACCGGCTCGCCGCGCATCGATATCGTGCCCGAGTCCGGCTCGAGCGCGCCGGAAACGATCTTCGTGAGGGTCGACTTACCGGCGCCGTTGTCGCCGATGAGAGCGGTGATCTCGCCCGCGTTGGCCTCGAAATCCACGTCCTTGAGGGCGACGACGTTGCCGAAGCTCTTGCAGATAGCTTTCGCCTCAAGCACGGTGTCTGGCGTGCGCGCGGCGGTTGCTTGCATCATGCGATCGCGACCTTCGGCTTACGCCAGTGATCGAGGTAGACGAAGAGTATGATGAGCGCGCCCTCGAGCATGCGGGCGACCTGCGGATCGAAATTCAAGAGGTTCAGCCCATTCGTCATGATCTGCACGAGCGTCACGCCCAAAAAGGTACCGATGACCGAGCCGCGCGCACCGAACAAGCTCGCCCCGCCCAGCACTGCAGCCGCGATGGCGTCGAGCTCGTAGCCCGTGCCGGCGTTTGGGTCTCCTTGGGCCTGACGGGCGGTGAGTAAAATGCCGGCGATGCCTGTCAGCAGACCGCTGATCGCGTAGACGGTCAAAATCGTCGCGCCCGTGTTGATGCCGGCTCTGCGCGCGCTTTCGATGTTGCTGCCGATGGCATACATGTACCGGCCGCGGCGCGTGAGGTGCAAGAACAATCCCGAGATGACGCACACGACCGCGAAGACCCAGAACAGGTTCGGGATGCCAAACGTCGTGCCGGCCGCAAAGTTCGTGAAGCGGGGTGCGTCGTAGGCGACCTGTTGCCCGTTGCCCATGATCTGCGTCAACCCGCGCAGGATGCCGAGCATCCCGAGGGTCACGATGAATGGCGGCAGCGCCGCCGCACTGATCAGTTTGCCGTTCACCAGGCCGACAACCACGCCGATGGCGAGGACAGCGAGCACCGCCAGCACGGTCGGCACGTTGTGAGCCAGCGCGAGGGCGATGATGATGCCGCCGAAGCCCAGCAGCGACCCAACCGAAAGGTCGATACCAGCGGTGATGATGACGAAGGTCTCGCCGACCGCGAGAATCCCCACGACCGCCATCTGCCTCGCATTGTTGTCCAGGTTCTGTAGCGTCAAAAAGCCAGAGGCGGTGACCGAGAAGATAGCGACGAG
>DAINRU010000020.1:0-40183 GCA_036741695.1 Vulcanimicrobiota bacterium | reverse complement strand
GCACAGATAAAGATTATAGCACAAAGGTTCGACTAGTCAAGCCGCCGGGAGGCGAAACGGACCTAGAGGTCCGTTGCTACACAGCAGTCTCCAGCTAACCCCTGCTACATAAGAGTCAGCCGCATCCGCCTGTGGGGGATGCCGCAGTCAACGAAGACCTCCCCTTCTGGCGTAAAGCCGTGCCGCTCGTAGAACTGGACCGCCTGGGTCTGGGCGTCGAGGATAACGCTGAGCAGACCCCGATCCTGGCCTTCCTTTATAAGGGCATCTAGGATAGCTGTCCCGGCGCCAAGGCCCCTGTGGCTCGCCTCGACTGCAATACGCCCTATCTTGCCCTCTCCGCGAGCAGATTCGTATATCCGACCGGTTCCAACCGTGAGCCCCGCGACATCGGCCAGGACGTGCAGACATGTCCGGTCGTGCACGTCGTGACGATCGACCTCCTCACCCGCCGGCACGTGCTGCTCGACGACGAAGACGGCGTAGCGCAGGGCGAGCGCCGCGCGCCAGGCTTCTAAGTCCGTCGCGGCCACGAATGTCCGGACGGCGGGTTCAGGTCGGCCTCGAAGCTTCACCTGCACTTGCTTCGGCGGCTGCTCGCTCGAGCACTGCGAGCGTGTGTCGCGCGGTCTCCTCCCAGGTCAGCTGGCGGGCGCGCGCCGCACCGCGCGCGACAAGATCCGCAGCGACGGCTCGATCGGTCAGCACGCGCGCGATTGCCGCCGCCAGCGCCTGCGGATCGCCCGGCTCCACGAAGAGCGCCGCCTGTCCGCCCGCTTCTCGCAGCCCGCGGGTGTCCGAGGCGATGACTGGAGTGCCTGCCGCCATCGCCTCGACGACGGGAAGCCCAAAGCCCTCGTACTCGGACGGATAGACGAAGGCCGATGCGCCCGCGTACAGACCCGCGAGCGTCTCGTCGGCGACCCACCCGACGTCACGCATCACGACGGAATCCGGAACCGGCGGCAAACGGTACTGGCCGGTCGCCCCCGCGACGATCAGCTCGGTCGACGCTCGCAGCTCGGGGGGCAAGAGCATCATGGCCTGCAGCAGCGTCGCAACGCCTTTGCGCGACTCGGGCTCGCCGACGAACAGCAGATACGGACGCGCCGACGCCGCTCGTTCGCCGCTGCGCGCGCGCGCGAACAACTCCTTGACACCCAGCGGAATCACCTCGACCCGGGCCGGATCGAGTGGAAGATAGCGCACGAGCTCTTCTTTCGAGAACTGTGAGTTCGTGATGATCAGCTGCGCCAGAGCGGCGGCCAGCCGTAGTGGGCGTTGCTCTTTTTCGGCGACGCGCGGGTCGGGCGGAGGGAGCGCGAATAGGCTAGCGTCGTGTAACGATGCGACGCTCGTCACGCCTGCGACCCAGCTCATGCCGTTCCACGGATACCAGACGACGTCGAGCGTACGCGCCGCGCCTCGATGGCGCACGGCCATGTCGGCTCCGCCGAGCTCTTTGAGGTAACGCTTGCGCGAAAACCACGGAGCTCGCTCGGGCACGAGCAAAGTCAGCGCGATGCGTTCCGGCTGCCAGCCGGCCCAGGTATGCAAGATCTCTCGGACGTAGCGGCCGATTCCACGTCGATCTCCGGTGAGGTTCCACGCGTCGACGCCGATGTGCAACGGCATATGTCAACGTTGAGGACGGGTCGGCTGGCGCCCTCTAGCTGTCCCAAAAGGAGGGGTAGGGCGGAGCGCGCAATTTGGGGTCTCAATGTCGTCTTTCCCGGGCATCGTCGCTCAGTTGATCGTGGGACGCAAGCCTGAGCAATATCTCGGCGCCGTCTTGGAGTCGATCGCGGACGTCTGCGACCACGCCGTCGTCAACGATAATTCAGGACTTGCCCGGAGCGCAAACGCGGACGTGGTTCTGCGCTCGCGGCTCGCGCTCGCCGGTCGCCTGACGCTTGTACGTTCGTCGTTCGTCGATTTCGCGACCGCCCGCAATGCCTGTCTGGATGCGACGCCGCCGGCGTTCTCCCGCGCCTGGGGACTGTTCGTGGATGCCGACGAGGTGCACGGGGAGGAGCTGCAGGCGATGGCCGCGCTGCTCCCGCGCCTGCCAGCCGACGTCGATGCGGTTGATGGATATAGCCGCTTCTTCCTCGGATCGTTCGATTGGTGGACCGAACTGCACCGCAGCCGCTGTTTCGTCCGGCTCTCGCCCACGCTGCGCTGGTCGGGGAAGATCCACGAGCGGCTTTCACCGGTTGGGCGCCGCATCGCGCTGCCTGCCCAGTGGTGTCAGTACCCTCATGTCGTGTTGCCGCGGGAAGAGGCGGAGAAAAGCCGCCTCTACGCGTCGTTGGGTCCGGGCCAAGCGCCCACCGAAGCGCAGCTCGCCTATGCGACACCCGCGTCCGTATGGGCGCACCTGCTGCTCGGGGCTAACCGTTTCAAAGGCGAGCATCCACAAGCTATGCGACCGGTGATCGCTGCATTGCGCCACGATCGGGCAGAGATCTTCGCCGAGGTCGATGCCCTCGCCGCGCGGCGCAGCCGCCGCGACCGCTTACGCAACGCCGTGCGCCATGCCAACGCGTTGCGGCTGATCGCCTGGCGCGCGGCCGAAGCCCGCTTGCGCTGGCGGTGGCCTGACGATGCGCGCTATCGCGCCGTGAACCGCGAGCGCCGGCCTGCCGCGGGGACCGCGATCGCAGTAGGCCTTGGTGTCGAAGGCCGCCTCGCGAGCCAGCCCGCCCGCACGTCGCGCTAGCAGCTTTCGCCTATCGGGCGCCCGAGCGCAATCTGATAGGCGCGAATCGTTTCCAGCGCCGCGTGCCGCCACGTGTGCCGTCGAATGCGCTGGTCAAGCGAGTCCCCATGATACCGCGGAGGGCGTGCGAACGCACGCAGTACGGCGGCGCGAATGGACTCGGGATCCGCCGGGTCTGCGTACTCAGCGTCATCACCGTAGTACTCGACCTCTGCTCCGCGATCGGCAACCACGATCTTCGCGCCCGCGGCAGCCGCCTCGAGCGTCGCAATGCCGGCGGTTTCACACCACGAGACAAGGGCGTGCACCTCGCAGCGTCCTAGCATCTCGAGCATCGGCTCGCGTGCCAGGCGACCGTGGAACTGCGCTCGAGGGCACCACTTCAAACATACCTTCACCAGGTCGTCGTGATGGATCGCGCCGACGATATCGATGGGAAACGACTCATCGCGAAGAGCAAAGAGCAACCCGCTCTGGTTTTTGCGCGTCTCAACCCGCCCGATCGCCATCAGGCCGGAGCGCTCGCGCTGCCAGTATCGCTCCGGCTCAAGATTGGCGGCAACCGGAACGACGATCAAAGGCTTCTCTCGAACACCGAGCTGGACTAGGCAATCGCGCGCCTCGATCGCGCTGTTCGGCACGAGCACGTTTGCGCGGTGGAGGAGCGCCGACTGCTCCTGATGCCGGCGTTCGAGCTCTTTGCGCTCCCGGCGGTTGATGAGCGAGTCGAGATCGCGCTGCCCGCCCCGGCGCTTCAACTTACCCAGCTTGCCCAGCACCTCGGGCGTCGTTCGTGCATTGAGGAAGATACGCTCGTACAGATAGCCTCGTCCGAAATATTCCCGTAGGTCTAACCAGACCGGCGACAGGGCTATAGCGACTCCAGCTTCCTCGCACGCATCCATTTGCCGTTTGCAGACGTCAGGCTGACCGACGTTGAAGATGTGCGCTACATCGTACCCACGCGCGTCAGGCCGATCGCTCTCCACCAGGTCCCCGCTGACGCCGCACTCTTTGAGCGCTGCAAATGTGTCGAGCACGAGCTTCGTGTCGCCGCCGTAGTGCTCAAGCGCATTGGGTCGCTGCACCAGGAGCACGCGAAGGTTGTTCAGCACCGTCGCCCGTCAGAAGCTGCTGGCGGCGGGATGCAGCATCTGGGTGTGATAGAGCTTCGCGTAGAGGCCGTTGCGCGCCAGAAGCTCCGCGTGATTGCCCTGTTCCACGATTCGGCCTTCCGCCAGCACCAGAATGGTTGTCGCTTTCCTGATCGTCGAAAGGCGATGGGCGATGATAAACGTCGTGCGGCCGACGAATAGTCGCTCGAGCGCCTCCTGGATGAGCGCTTCCGACTGCGCATCCAGCGAGGACGTCGCCTCGTCCAGTATCAGAATCCGCGGATCGCGCAGGATGGCGCGGGCGATGGCGATGCGCTGACGCTCGCCGCCGGAGAGCCGAATACCACGCGTCCCCACCTTGGTCTTATATCCCTCGGGAAATTTGCTGATGAACACATGAGCGTTGGCCAGCTTCGCGGCTTCCTCGATCTCCGCTTGCGACGCGTCGAGCCGTCCATAGCGGATGTTGTGCTCCACTGTGTCCGAGAACAGCATCGGATCCTGCGGCACCATTGCGAGCGCCCCACGTAATGAGGCGAGGGTGAGGTCGCGGACATTCTGACCATCGATGAGCACGTCGCCGGATGTCGGTGTGTAGAATCGCGGTATGAGGTTGACGAGCGTCGTCTTGCCGGCGCCGGATGGCCCGACGAGCGCGATGATCTCGCCTGGTTGCACGCTCGTCGAGACGCCGCGCAAGACTTCGGTCTTTCCGTCATAGGCAAATCGCACATCTTGAAATTCCACCGCCCCGCGAACATTCTCGAGACGGTGTGCATCGGGGGCATCTGGCTCCTCGATCGGGAGATCCAGCACCTCGAAGATGCGCCGTGCTCCGACGAGCGCCTTCATCAAATCCGCGAAGTAGTTCGCCAGCTGATTTATGGGATTGCTGGCCGCGATGGCCAGCGTCAAGAATTGGGCGAGCTCAGCCGGCGTCTTACGGCCGATGACCAGTTCGTAGAACGAAACCCCAGCCAGCGAGAGGAGGCCGAGCGTCACCAGGAAGTCGATGACGGGCACTTGCGTCAACAGCATTTGCGACAGCTTCATCGACAGGCCGAGATAGGACTCGTTGAGGTCCAGGAAACGGCGAACTTGATACGGCTCGCGGGCGAAAGCCTTGATGACCCGCATCGAATCCAACGATTCCTGGAGTGCGTTGTTGATTTCGGCGATGCCGCCGAGCGATTGCTGCGTCGCGCCTCTGACCAGCTTTGAGAATCGGATCACCATCATGGTGACGAGCGGTGCCACGGCTATGGTGAGCAGCATGAGCACCCAATCCAAATAGAACATGTAGATGAGCGCGCCCAACAGCGTGATCACGGCGCTGCACATGAGGGGCAGCGAGGTGACCCCCGTCACCATGAGATTCACGTCCATGTCGAAGCGCGTTTGCACTTCGCCCCGGCTCCAGCGATCGAATACCGGAAGCGGCAAGAACTGAATGCGTGTGAACAGATCCCCACGAATTCTGGCGATGACCTTCTGACCGACGCCTTGCATCGTGTACGAGCCGAAATACTGCGCTGCGTTTTTGACGATGTTCAGCCCAAGGCCGGCCAAGAGCCCGAATTCGAGGATCTTCAAGCTGTGAGTCTGGACGGCGGTGAAGAGCGCCACCACTGCCTTGGCGTAGCCAAGGGTCGCCATGGATGCGACTGCCGTCAGAGCGACGCCCAGCAGCATTGGCACGAGCA
Organism: Vulcanimicrobiota bacterium; assembly: GCA_036741695.1. Classification (GTDB taxonomy): domain Bacteria; phylum Vulcanimicrobiota; class Vulcanimicrobiia; order Eremiobacterales; family Eremiobacteraceae; genus JAFANK01. Next base: position 34,643 of record DAINRU010000020.1, on the reverse strand, counting down.
TCGGGCGAGTGTAATCAAAGAGTCTGCGGTAGATCACTGGCAGCGTTTGAGTTACCCACCCCGGGCGGCAAATCCCCCAGCGCCGCAGCAGCAGTGACGCTTCTTCTGTCGTGGAGGAGGCATACGTCGTCTAAGACAAATGGGGCACGTGATGAACGCGCGTGGTCCGATATATTTCATGGCCGTTGAGAAATGCGCTGGCAATTCGATCGTCGCAATCTTGCGCTCCGGCATCGAAGCGCACGAGCTGTGTCCGCCGCCGCTCGACGGCACGTGGGCTTGGCAGCCCGATGAGGTCCGCGGCTATCGCCTGTACGTCGGCCACTTCACCACGGACTTCATGAAGGGGATGGGTCCCGGCGGCATCAAGCTGACCATGCTCCGGCATCCGCTCAGCCGAGCCGTGTCGCTCTACGATTTCTGGCGCTCGTATACGTGGGATTTCATCCGCACTTCCTTGCCGCCGGTCAACGGACCGGCTGTCGCCAAATCCCTGACGTTGTCCGAGTTCCTGAGCACCTCGATCATCTCACTAGATAGCATCTATAACACCGCCGCCAGCCAACTGCTCGGCCGTCGATTCAAAGCGCTCATGCGGGATGAGGACGTAGCGATCGCAGAAGCGATCGCCGCGCTGCGAGATTTCGACTGGGTCGGCATCACGGAATTGTTCGAGCCATCCGTCGCCATGCTGTGCGAGCTGCTCGACCTGCCGGTGCCCACGTCCCTGCCTAGGGATAATTCGACCTACGACGCCGCCGACGACCCGACGCGCGAACCCGTCGAGAAGTCGGTGCCCAGCGAAGCCGATCGCCGGCGCATTCTCGAGAACAACCGCGTCGACTTGGCGATCTATGAGGAAGGTCGCAAGATTATGGAGGAGAGGATGCGGGCGCGCGCGGCCTCCGGACAATCGTTTGGCCGCTTAGCGGTCGGTGAATCAGCGCCGTAGAGAGCTGACCAGAGCATCTGCTACGCGACGCACGTCCGCTTCCGATAGCGTGGGGTAACTCGGCAACGAAATTCCACGCGACGCGATATTCTCGGCGACCGGGAATGTCTCATCAGTCTTATGCATGGGCATGTGGTGAGCGCAGTAGAACACCGGGCGAGTCTCAACGCCTGACTCCGACATAGCTGCCATAACGGCATCGCGGTCGGACCCTTCCGGCAACAACAGGCTGACGAGCCAGTCCGAGCTCTCCACCCCAGGCGCCAGGCGCTGAAATGTCACCGGGGATGTCGCAAGAAGTTCTCGATACTGCTGGGCAATGGCGTGCTTTCGCGTCAGTATCGCGGGCAACCGTTCCATCTGCGCCAGTCCGATCGCCGCGGCGATGTTGGTCATGCGGTAATTGAATCCGAGCACCTCATGCCAGTAGCGCCGCGTGAGGGACTGACCTTGTCCCTTCACCATCCGCAGGCTTGCCGCCAACCGGTCGTCGCTTGTGATCACCATCCCGCCTTCGCCTGTGGTCACCGTCTTGTTGCCGAAAAAACTGAACGTCCCAACGTCACCGAACGTCCCTACATGGCGGCCATTGATCCTCGTGCCCAGCGCTTCGGCGCAATCCTCGACGATCCGCACGCCCTTTGCATCGGCCAGCTCTTTGATCGCCTGCATATCGCAGGCCGCGCCGTAGAGATGGACGGCCATGATGGCCTTCGTGCGCGGCGTGATACGTCGCGCGATATCGTCGGCATCCACGTCCCAATCTGATCTTCGGGACTCAGCGAACACCGGCTTTGCACCGGTCTGGGCGATCGTGTTGACGGATGAGATGTAGGTAAAGGTCGGGACGATCACCTCATCACCCGGACCGACTCCGAGGCAATGGAGGGCCACATGCAGCGCCACCGTTCCGTTGCTGACGGCGATCGCATGCTTCGCGCCGGTTTCCGCAGCGATCGCCGCTTCAAAGCGCTGGATGAACTCGCCCAGGCTTGATATCCAGCTGCTATCAAGACATTCGAGGACGTAGCGGCGTTCATTACCGGATAGATCCGGTCGATAGACCGGAATGCGGGGGGCGATCACTGCGGGCGTCATTTGTTGAGAAGCCATGATGTTACCTGTAGTCACTGTCCAAGGAGATCATCGACCGCCACACCGAGCCGGGTCGTGGCGACGTCCTCAGGCTCAACTCCAAAAGCCGCCAGCGTCTTTCCCAACGCCCGGCCAGCCAGCGTCAACGGCCGACGAGCGATGGCCGATTCGAGCAACGGCATGAGCGCATCGACGTAGTGTTTGGCGTCATGCGTCTGGCGCGCGTACGCTTGCGCCCTCTGCCCGATGCTGGAGGCATCTTGCGGATTTCTCATCGCCCATGCGATGTGCCGCGCGACATCAGCTGCCTCGTCTCCGGGTGTGCATGGCAGCACCACACCATCTGGCAGCGCAGCGAAAGCCGCCCCGGCCGCGAGCATGGTCGGCCGGCCGGACTGCATGCACACGAGCAGAGAGCTCGAATCCTCCGGCGACTGCTGATCGGGGAGACAGGCCAACATGTCGACCTTCGTCAACGTCGTGCGCAGTGCCTCATCTGACACCCAGCCCGTGAATTCCAATGGTAACATGTGCGATGATGCGGCGAGTTGCCGCAGGCGGTCACGCTCCCGCGCAGCGATGTCACCGATCACACGAAACCGGCAGCGCTGTCGCAGCTGCGAAGAGCTGCCGATGGCCACGATGACTTGGTCGATACGTTCCGTGTCGTCGCCGCTGCCGAAGCTCGCCACTCTGAGTCCTGAGGCAGGGATGCGGCGCGGTGGCGCAACGCCCCGCAGCTGGTAGGCCAGCTGGATCACCGCGACCGGCCCCGGGCAGACGGCGCAGACCTCCTCGGCGAATCGTTCTCCCGTCACCGCAGCGCCGGCGACTCCACTCGCACACCATTCCAGCATCGGGCTCGTACCGGCCGCGCCTTTGGGACCGCTGGGCGCGCCGTCGGCGGGCTTGACCAGACCCCGCAGCATGGTCTCAACATCGGGTGACGAGCGTGCCCAACCTTCAGCCAGACGGGTCAGGACGCGATCGTGGAAAATACCGACGACACCGAACTGTGCAAAATTGTGCAGCATCGCGCCGTGAAAAAGGTAGTCGTCGCCGAAGTTCACGATGATCGCGTCCGTGTTCTGCGCCAACTCCGCAAGAGGCGCATCTTTCCACGTGCGGAAGTGCGCGCCCGATCGTCTGCCCCGAAGCTTCGCAGCCGCTCCCAGTTCGGTACGCAGCACTTGCACGTCGTGCCCACGCGACATCAATTCATCCACGATCGCCGCGCCAAACGCGGCGATGGACGAACGTTTATCCCAGGGCCCGGCCCAAACGATCCGCATGCTCATGACAGCAGACGCTGAATAGTGGTCGGCCAATCAAATCCGCCGGCTATGAGGCTTTGCCGTCCGGCAATGCCCATCTGCGCCGTCCGGCCTGGGTCGCGGGAAAGCTGTTGCAGCGCATCACCCAGGCTTTGCGGCGTGGGCTCGGCGATGAGTCCCGTCTCGCCGTGCTTGACGATGTCCAGCAGCCCGACCGCGTCCGACGTGGTGACCACGGGCTTGCCGGCCTGGAAAGCCTCAAGCGTCGCGTACCACGCTTGGTCAGCGGCGTACGGTACGTGCGCGACCGCCGATGACCGGTTGACCAGATCGGCCAACTGTGGACGTGGCAGAGGACGTACGACAAGCTGCACTCGATCTGCCACTCGTTCTTCTTCCACCAGGCGCCGCAACTGCTCGGCATCTTCGGGAGAGTCCGCCGGCCCCGCGATGATCAAGCGTGCCTCAGACGCGTGGCGCAGAGCGCGGACCAACAGCGCCTGCCGCGCGCCCGCGCTGACCCGCCCGCCGATAAAGACATACCCCTCGGGATCAGCCCCACCGAAGAGTTCCGGGTCGTTTAATGGCGGAGTCAGAACGGTGCTGCTGACACCGTCGTAGCGGCGTAACACGTGGGCCGTCGCAGCATCGGCACTGTAGACGTGCTGCGCTTCTGCAAAGGCCAGGTGGTCCGCCCGTCCAACAAAACTTTGTATCTGCTCCCCGCGCGCATCGTCCGGTCTGTCGCCCTGCAGGGCATCCCACCCCTCAAACGCGTGACGATGGTGATCGAATAACCAGAAGACCTTATTGGGATGCGGGACGAGGTAGGCTGGAAATCGTAGCGCGATCACACGATCCACGTTCAGCAATTGCAGGCTGCGCGAGATCAGCATGTCCTCGATGAGACGCTCCGCGGACGTAGAGCTGAACGGAAGCCATACCGCTTCCGCCTGCGCGCCGTAGACACGCAGATTGCGCACGAGATGTTCGCACAGCTCTTCCGCTGCGCCGTAGACAAACGGTACTCGGTCGGTCAGCACTAAGACGTTCACGGCAGCGGTTGGGATCCCGTGACGCATTTTAGCCCACGGCATCTGATGATGGGGGACATCACGATAGCAACCTCGTCACGGTGCTGTCCCAGTTGATTCCCAGATCGTGCAGCCGCTGCTGCGCCGATTCGCCCATCTCGCGTGCCAGGGCACGGTTCACATAGAGGCGGTCAAAAACATCAGCGATGGCCCGGGGATCCGGCGGGACCACGTACCCGTTCACCCCATGGGTGACGAACTCCAAGACTCCGCCGGCGTCAGAGAGCGTCACGGTGCAGCGACGTGCATGAGCGGCCTCGATGGTACAGTAGCCGTAGGAATCTTCGTCGAACGGCACATAGGCGGTCGCCAGCGCAGTTGACAAGCGCTCGGCCTTCTCTTCTTCGCTGATCCAGCGGTCCTCGATACGCACCCTGTCGCCGAGCTGCTCTCGTTCGACGATCTCACGCAAGGACTGCATGTAGTCCGGACTCAAACTTTCCCCGCACAAGCGCAATCGCACGCCGGAGCTGATATGGCTCATGGCCTCGATCAGCAGATGCTGTCGCTTGTGGTGTTCCATCCGGCACACGCAGACGATCTCGTCGCCATAGTCAAAGGCTGTGAACAATTCCGGCCTGAGCACGGGCGGATAGAGAACCTCGCTGTCGATGTCATTGAACGTCTTCAGCCGGTCGCTCACGATGCGCGAATTGGTAAAGATTTTCTGGGCTTCGCTTAGCACTGCCGTATCCGCGTGCACGAGGGTGGCGCGGAGCGCCCGCCATGGGGCAGTGTCCGGCACCGGGCAGTATGGGGTGTTCCACAGATCGTAAAACTGGCGGATATGATGGATAAACCAGACCACCTTGTGTGAATGCCGCACTGCATGTGCAGGGGGCCGAAAGGTGATGACCCGGTCGTAGGAATCCTCCAGCTGCAGCAGCCGAAACGCCACCATCTGCTCGAGGATGGTATCGGCGTCGTAGGTCGTCGGGATGTAGACGATCTCGGATAGCTCACCGCGTTCCTGCAGCTTCTCGTGCAGCCAGTCGACGATGTTGCGGCCACCGCCATACACGAGCGGAACGATGGAGGATATCAAACCGACCTTCATCGAGCGATCGGGGAAGAACGACGGAGAACCCGAGCCGGGACGCCGCCGACGCACGCCCGCTCAGGTATGTCGCTCACCACTGCGGAACCGGCGCCGACTACTGCATCGGCACCAACAGTGATCTTCGGTCGTATGGAGCTTCCCACGCCGATGAGGGCACGATCGCCTATCCGAACGCAGCCGGCAAGTGAACACCCTGGAGCCACGTGTGCCGCCTCGCCAATGACGTTGTCGTGGTCGATGATCGCGCCCGTGTTGACGATGGCGAACGCTCGCACGATGGATGCCGTGCCGACGACGGCCCGCGCCATGACGACCGCTCCATCAAGGATCTCAGCTGTTGGCGAAATGAACGCTTCGGGGTGAATCACGGGTGGTAGCTCGAAGCCTAACTCGCGCACTCTTACAGCCAGTCTGTGACGTAAGGAATTGTCCCCAAGCGCCACCACAGCGGCCTGCACCCCTTGTGCACGCAGATCGGGCAGGATGTCATCGCCCCCAAGCACAGGGACACCGAGCACCGAGCGCGCGCCGGCAGCCGGATCGGTCATACCCACCACGTCGAAACATCCCATCGCCCGCACGGCCTCCAGCACGACCTTGGCATGGCCGCTGGCGCCAAGGATCACGACCGATCGTGTGCTCATGCAAACTCGATCTGCGGATAGCTGCTCTCGGGGCGACGCAGCATGAGCAGGTTGACGGAAATCAGCGTGTCGAGCCCGTGCTCACGCAGCGGTGCGCAGCGTCCGCTTGCCTCATCGATCTCATACGGCCGAAAACCCTGAGACGCAAACTCGTGCAGCCATTCTTCGATGCTCACACCGGAGCGTCGCAAGTGACTCGGGCCGAATTCAACGATCATGGCGAGATCGGGGTTCTCGGACACGATGCGGCGCATGCCACGAAAGACAGGCAGCTCATACCCCTCGGCATCGATCTTCACAAAGGAGACTGACTGTTGTGGGGTTATCAGTTCATCCAGTGGGTGAAGGGTCACATCCAGCGCATCGATCTCACCTTCAACCGGAAGCAACGAGCTGTGACCCAGGATATTGGAGATGTGAATCCGTGCAGTGCCGCTCTGGGCAGCTGCCGCACAGGTGTGGATCGTGACCCTCTCCGCCACGCCGTTTATGTGCATGCTCCGTTGCAGGACGCGAGCGAGGACCGGCAAGGGCTCAAGAGCGACCACGGTGCCGGTTGTGCCAACACGCCGGGCCGCCGGCACCGTCATCAAGCCGATGTTCGCCCCGACGTCGATGACCGTGTCGCCTTCGTGGATCAATCGAGTCATCACGGTCGTGCTGCCCGGCTCAAGCACACCTGCGGCATCGAGCAACACGGTCAGCAGCACTTCATCCTGTGCTGGGACGATCAACCAGCCGTACGGTGTGCGCACGAGGACCTCATGCTCGCCCAGCTGCACCGCGCGTCGGAGCAGCAAGAGATCCGTGCGCTCCATCAAGAAATCCGAGAGCTGCACGAGGTGCTGGGTGATGCGCCTCACGTCATCGACGTTGTCGGCGACCCGCTTGATCTGGTCACCGCGCGCAAGGAACATGAGCGCATCCGCAACCGGCCGGAAGAGCCAACGGATTGCGTCCCCGATTCGACGCCCAACATCTCCGATGCGCTGCCAAACGGTAGGCTCCGGTGCTTGCACCTCAGCCGGCGCTCCTTCACCTAAACGCGCGCCTGCTCGCACTGCCTTTGCCATGCATCACCCGTATGCGGACCCTGCGGGCCGCGGCTTGAATCAATCTAGCGCCGCCTAAAAAGCGGACCGTGAATTCCAGGCGGATTCGATTGGTGGCGGTACGGCCCTGCAGGGTGGTGCTGTCGACGATCGCTATTGCGTAGCGGTCTTGCGGAACAGCACATTGATATAGTCGCCATCAACCTGGCGGTCGACGATCTCAAAACCGGTCTTATCCGCGAGCACGCGGATGGAATCTTCCAGGTAGAAGATGGTGTGGAAGCGCGTGTTGTGATACAGGTACTCATAGCAGGGCGTCGTATGCGCCATCACGCCGCCCGGCTTGAGCATCGATGCGAAATCGCGGAATTGCGCCACTGGCTCGGTGAAATGCTCGATGACGTTGTTCGAGAAGATCCCATCAAACGTGGCTTGGATTTCTGCGCGCCGGCAGATGATATGATTTTCGGTGCTCAGCGCCGTCGGCTCGTACCCCCATACATCCCAGCCGCGCCCGCGCAAGACCGCGACGGTGTTCGACGAGATCCCGCAGCCCCAGTTGAGGTACGTGCCCCCCCGGACAGGGGACATAGAAGCAAAGGTCCGCAGTTCGCGTTCCGTCGGATCCGCTTCTGCATACGTCGCGTAGAGCAGCCGGTATTCGTCCGTCAGATCATCCGGCGTGATATCCAGCATCTTCATGGGACCGAACAGCGCCCCGCACTGCGGACACGCGTATCGTTCGAGCCTTCCGCCGCCAAACTGGCATTCCGAGACGCGGGTCGCAAACGTCTGCTGCGCGGCTTGATACTCACAGATCAGACAGGTCAACATGCGTGTGGCCGGCGTTTGCTCGTCGAGACGGTCCAGTGCCCTATATTTGGACCGCACCAATGCGCGGCTTGTCACTTCAAACAGCGACTCAAGGCGAGTGATGCGCCGCTTGAGATCGTCCTTGTCTTTCATCGAATGCGAGCCAAACACGGCCTGGGTCCTCGACCGGTTCGAATGATGGTCATATGTCCTCTGCAGTCACGACGCACTATTGCGGTAACTTTGGTATCTTCGCAGGAATGCGAGCGCCGCGGTCTCGTGATCGACAATTGGGGCCGGATATTGCTGTGGAGTGAAAAAGCTGAGCTCGATCTGTTGCTGGGTGCCGATCTTCCACGGTGCGAGCGCGGCGCGCGTGGGCAATCTGGCAAGTTCCGGGCAATACCGCCGCACGTAGGTGGCCTGCGAGTCGAAGAGCTGCGCCTGACGCACGGGGTTATAGATGCGGGGATACGCCGCTTGATCCGATCCGATGCCCGCGATGCGCTGCCAGTTGCCCACGCAGATCGCTTCATCGGCAGCCAAGAGTTCGCGCATCCATGTGTCGCGCCCGATACGCCAGTCCAGCCCGAGATCCGCCGCGCAGAACGAAGCGGCGACGACGGCGGCTCGTTGGTGGACGCGACCCTCGCGCGTGAGCTGTCGCATCGCCGCGTCGACCATCGGGTACCCGGTGAGGCCAGAGCGCCAGGACGTGGCGAACGCCTCGTTCTCCGACCCGACAAAGCCGCGCATCTTCTCCTGCAGCGGTTCGTCCCACATGTTCGGCTGATAGTATGCGAGGTGGATGAAGAAGTCGCGTAAGGCAAGACGCCGCAAGAACACCTCCATCGACAGCCGTTCTTGCGCGAGGGTCCACGAGCGCGCCATCTTCTCTCGCACCGCCCGGCAGACAGCGCGCGGACTCAACAGACCGAAGCGCAGGTAGGCGCCCAGATGCGAGGTCGCGTCACGCCCTGGATATTCAGCGTTCGTCCCATAGTCGCCGGCGCGCGCGGTCACAAATCTCGTTAACGCCTCAAGCGCTGACGTCTCCTTGGGCAGCGGCGCGGGCTCCATGACGTCCAGCTCCGGGATCGCGCCGCAACTCGGATCGCGGCCATTGGGGATCGCGGCCTCAAGGGCGCGCTCGACCGAAAGCGTCTTCCAGGCGTCGTAGAACGGCGGGAAGACCCGGTACCCCTGCCCGGGCGCTTGCTTGCGCTCGTCAACGGCCTCGGGTTCGTGAACGACGGCGCCTCCGGTCTCGTGCAATTCGACGTCTGCAGCACGCAGCGCCGTTCGAGCCTTGCTGACCGCTTCGCGTTCGGTTCGGTCGAAGGCGCGGGCGCAGAAGACGCTTTGTGCTCCCAAACGTTTGGCCGCGTGGACGAGTGCAGCGCCCGCGTCTCCTTCGAGCACGCTCAGCGAGGCATCGGCCTTGCCGAGCACGGCGGCGAGCTGGCGCAGCGCCGCGGCGGCGAAACCACGCTGCCGCTCGTTGAGCGTTTGCAGTTCGTCCGTGCAGAAGACGGCGTAGGTGGTCGCCGATGCCGCCACGGCGGCGGCGAGCGCCGGATTGTCCTGCAGGCGCAGATCGCGCCGGAACCAGTGGAGGCTTGTCGTCATGTGTCGGATGTTCTACCGCTTAGGTGCGGCGAAGGCTGCGGCCTCTCGCGTGAAAAGCGAAGGGCGCCGGCCGTGTTCGGCCGCGGCGCCCATCGCCTGAGTCCTCGCGTTAAGCTACTTCAGCGATGCGACGTAAGCGGCGACGTCTGCCACCTGCTTGTCGGTCAGCGGCAGGGGAGGCATGCTCGAGGTCTTGTCTACGCCTTGCGGGTGACGGACCATGTAAGCCACCTGCCCGGCCTTGAGCCCGGCACCGGCGAGCGTCGGCCCAACCGAGCCGTTCTTCCCGCCTTCCCCGTGGCAGCTCGCGCACTGCGCGGCGAAGACCTGTGCTCCCCCGGAGGCGTTGCCGGCGGCGACGGCCTGGCTCGGCAGCTTCGCGAGCGGGATCGGCAGCTTTGCAGCGACCGCATTGGCCATCTCGGCCGGCGCAGCGGCGCTTGCAGCGGCGGTGGCTTGCGACGAGGACTCGGACGAACCCGAGGTGTCTTGGCCCTTCGTACACGCGGACACCGCAAGCGATACGGCGACGAGCACAACGAGCAGAGCCGTCAATCTTTTCACGCGTCACGTCTCCTTTAGATCACATCTGGACGATGGCCCGTTACTAGGCCGCTTTCCGTCAATCCTGCCCGCGGCTCGCGGACGAAGGCGAGCCCCCCTGCGCCCAGCAGCACGAACAACGCCACCAGCGCGAACACCAGCCTATAGCCAAAGCCAAGATCGTGCGTCAGCGCTGCGCTGCGATCGACGATGAGTCCGCCAACGATGGGCGCTACCACCTGGGGGGCTGAGGCGCCGATGTTCCAGATGGCCATGAGGGCGCCCGCACGCCCTTCGGGCAAGAGCATGCACGCGAGCGCCCAGTCAACCGAATAATATGCGCCCCAGCCCAGACCGAGCACGATCGACAGGGCGAGGAGCTTTGACGGTGCGGCGATGACGCTGAGTGCTGTAGCACCAGCGGCGAGCAGAACGAGCGCGCCGTACAAGATGGCTTTCTTCGGCATGCGGTCGCCGGCGATGCCGGCGGGCACGGTCCCGACGATCGCGCAGACGGTCATCACGAGCAGCAGATCCACGCTCGTCGCCAGATACTTCGCCACGTGCTGGGAGAAGCGCAGATAGAACGCAAGGAACGGCAGGATGAGGTACAGCCCCATGTTGACCGCCGCGCGCGAAGCGATGAGCCAGATGAAGCTCGAGCGTGCGGGCCAATCGCCGAAGGAGGGAGGCTGCTCGCGGGGCGGCTGCGCTCGTTCGCTGATGCCGAACATCGTCACCGCGAGCGCGACCAGCAGGACCACGGAGATCACAACCGCCAGTTTCAGCAGGCCGCCAGTGAACATCGTAGCCGTGACGTTCGGGCCTGGCTGATGCACGAACAGCCTGGCGGCGAGCAGCCCGGCAGCGGTGCCGGCAAGACGGAACAGGCCCATGATCGCCGACGCGCGTCCGCGCGCCGACATTGCCACGCGATCGGGCATGAGCGCCTGATACGGCCCACACGCCGCGTTGAGCGATATCTGGACCAGCGCAAACGTCACAACCACGACGAGAAACGATGGAGAAAGCGCAAAAGCGAAGAGCGCGGCGATGTCGAGCAACGTCCCCACGATGATGAAGGGCATGCGCCGACCGGAGCGATCCGACAGCCTGCCGGAGCCATATTGCGCGAGAATCGAGAAGGCGGCGCCGCCACCCAGCAGCACCGCGGTGGCGGTGCCGATAAGGTCGGGAGTTGTGAAGCGCGCTATCTGCCCTTGCAGGGCGGCCCCCAAGAGCGCGCCCCAGTGCAATTCCCAGGCGAACCAGAACGCGGAGAGCGAGACGAGGTTGTCCTTCTTCACGCGCCCGCCCCAGGTCGATCCCTGACATACTGGATGTCGAGCGCGTCGTCATAGTCCATCGCCAGAGCCGGGTGCGCGCCGCGGACGGCCACCACGCGACCTCCTGTGAGGTGCCCGATGCGACGCTCGACGTGGGCGATATCCAGGCTCCCCATCGCGAAGCGCACGACCCCCTCCACCCCGAGCAGCGCTGCCATCGCTATCTGGCTCTTGCGCGCTGCAAATCCACGACGGATGAGCGCTGCATTGCGCAGCGCGAGCGCAACGGTCATGAGGCAGAGGCTGCCGCCGGTGTAGTCCGTCGTCCCGACCCGTGCGAACTTCGAACGTCCGCGCGGGTACGACGCGAGAAACTCGTCGCGTTCGTAGACCGGGTATGCGAAGTCTGCGTCATCAGGCACGCGACCGAGAAAATCATCCACGTGCGCTGCAAGGACAAATGGAACGTCTGACGCGCTCACCATAGCGCGACGGGTCTGCGCTGCCCCCAGCCCTGCGAGAACGTTTTCCTCGCCGCTTGCACCTTCATCCAGCCACAGGTCCACCGCCGCCACCGATCCGTGCAGCTGGCGAGGACCCACGACGATCACGCGCCGCACAGCGCGTGACGCTCGCATCGCCGCGATCACAGTTTCCAGGGCGTTCGTCCGGCCCACCCGCACGAGCGCCTTGATCTCCACGCCGACGCGCTGGGCCTCGTGGAGCGGCAGCCGGCCGGCAGCGAGGATCACCGCATCGATCGCATCCATTAGACGCGCGTTATCCCGGTGCCACCCGCTGCTTCGAGCACGGCCTGTAGCTCGTCGTGACGTTCGCGGGGCGCCACAACGATGAGCGCATAGTTGCCCTCTTGCATGCCGTCGATGAGACGAAATCCCACGTGCGTCGATGGCTGCGGGGTCAGCGCTGCGCCCAACACGGAGCCCACGATCGCCCCGAGCACGAAGTACAGACCCATGTTGGCGACGACAAGAGCGCCGTGCATGACCGGGATCGCGGACCCAACTTTGGTGAAGCTGAGGCCTAGACCGGCAACTGCCCCGATGATCGCGCCTGCAACGCCGGCGCGATCGACGGCGGCACGCGCGGTGCCTTCCGTCGCGACGTCGACGAGAGCGCGCAGTGGATCTTCCGGCTCGACGTCGGCGCGGATGCCGGTGCGCAATGCTACGGTCTGCGCACGCCCGGCGTCTGACGCGCCCACGTGCAGCGTGTCGGCGGTCAGCCCGAGGCCGAGCAGCTGTTCCGTGGCGGCATCGAGCGCATCGTCGCTGCGATAGACGCAGCCGATGGCGCTATCGCTCAAGGTGGCACCCTGGGCCACACCCGAACCTTTCGTCATGGACTCGGACACATCGTCGACTCCCGGTGGCGAGCGCGGCGCTCCGCGACCAGGCGTGCTCGTCGGCAGGTCGGTTGCGGTGCGAGACTCGCAGCCCGAACCCGCCTATTTCACCGAGCGCCACCGTCGCTTCATAGGCAGGACAGGCCGCGTCCATGCCATCGTGCCGTCGGCCCCCCGCGAAAACCCGCTCGTGAAAGTCGGATTCGCTGAAGGGACGCAAATCGTCTTCTTCCGCTTGAATGATCTCGACGTTCACGAAGCCTCGACCCCGGAAGGCCCCCGCAAGCACGGCAAGCGCGGCAGCCATCTGCCAAAACGGACCTGAAGGTCCCTTGCTTCATCGTCGGTTGACATACACGTCCTGCTTCTATTGATGGATTGCTTTCACGAGCCATTCGAGGCCTTCGACGACTCGTGGGCCGTTGCGCTCGATGATGTCATCAGACGGCGGCCGCACGATGCGTCCGTCGCGCACGGCCCGTATGCTGCGCCATGGCTCCGACGCTTGCACCGTCGGACCGAAGTCGGCATCGCGAGCGACGACGAGCACCTGCGGATCCATGGTCAGCAGCGCCTCGGTGCTCACGTCCGGGTATGCTTGGGCGATGCCGCCTGCAGTGTTGCGCCCACCCGCCAGCCGGATGAGGTCGTCGATAAAGCTGCGCGAACCGGCGGTGAAACCAGGTAAGTCCAAGAGGAAGAACACGCTCGGGCGGTCGCGGTACCGTGACGCCGTACGCGCGACCGCGGCGATGCGCGCCTGCAGCGAGCGCGCGAGCCCAGCGGCGGCGGCCGGCATCCCGCATGCCCTGCCGACGTCTGCGATATCGACGAACAGGTCGTCAAGGTTCCGATTGGGGAGATACCTCACGGTGACATGCAGGCGTGCGCCGATCGGAGCCGCTTCGCGCTCTTCATCGTGGAGCGCGAGGACTTCGGTCGGGCGCAGTGCGCTCAAGCGCTCGAGATCGACGTTCACGAGATCGGCGACGTGCGGCACACGTCGCGCTGCCGCAGGATAGTCATCGTAGCTCGTGTCTGCGACGAGCATGTCCCCGCAGCCGATGGCGTAGACGATCTCGGTCAGCGATGGCGCTAGGGTGACGATTCGCGCGCCGCGCGCCCCCGATATCGACGGCAGCGGGCGGGGGCCCGCACCATCATGCTGTCCGCACGCGGCGCAGAGCGCCGCGGTCACGGCCCACAACGCGACGCCGCTGCGCCGCCCGTGCTCGGTACGTCGCACTATCGCGTGGAGAGCCGCACGGAGAACGCCGAACCGACGACAGGGTACCCGAGCACGTCCTCTGCGTTGTGGTTGTTGCTAAGGTTTTGGGCACGCACGGTCAGCGCCAAGTGGCGCGAGATAGCCTTGCGCACTTGCACGCCGGTGACGAGATAGGGCGTCAGCACCTGGAGGTTCTGCTCGTCCGCGTAGCGGCGTCCGACATATGTCGAATCCACGCCGTACGTCCAGGTGCCGCGGCCGACCCACAGCCCCAAGGCTGCGGTCGACGTCGGCCGGTAGAGCAGCCTGATAGGTCCTGTGGTCGCCGGACTCAGATCCGCGGCGCGGATGAAGTCAGTGTACGCCACGTAGGCGTGCGCGAACATCCCGATCTTCGTGTCGATGCTTGATTCGATGCCGCGCACCAGCGCCCGGCTCACGTTGAATGGCTTCACGTCGCCGAAGGCGTCGATCGGGACGTTGATGATGAGGTTGCTCGTGTCTTGCCCGAAATACGACACGGTGCAGTCACTGCGGCCGCTGTGACAGCGCATGCCGATGTCGAAGGTCGCCCCGTACTCCGGCTGCAGCACAGGTGAGCCGTAGCCGGGATAGTAGCGCTCATCGAGGTCTGGCGTGCGAAAGGCGCGAGCGTAGTTGGCAAGCGCGTCGACCCCGCCCGACAAGCGGATCACAGCACCGAGCGAGGGCACGGTCACGGGATTTGTCCCTTGCGAGCGTTGATCGCGAGCGCCCAGATCCAGGGTCAGGGGCGAGTTCGGCGCATGCATCTCGTCTTGGACGTACCAGGCGCTCGAGGCGTCTTGCGCAGTGCACGAATCGAAATTCGTGGCGCCTTCGCAGGGCTTGGGCACAGGTGAATCCGGGGGGACGTAGGCTTGATCGAAGGTGACGTCCGAGCCGCTGGTATCGTAGCCCGCCGTCATGACGTTGCTGCGGCCGAGATCGTACGTCGTGCGTAACGATGCCGAGCGCGTATCACCGTTGGCTTGGTTATCGTACGGGAACGCGGGTGTTCCGTTTGGGTACACGAGCGACGTGTCGAAGAAATGCAGCCGCCGTCCGAAGCTCGCTACTTGCACGTCGACGTCGCCGTGGCTCAGAGGGAGATCGAAATCCAGATTCATGCGCTGATAGATGCGCTGCTGCTGTGCGAAATCGCTCGTGTAGTCGGCGTTCGGCGCGACGCTTCCCGGAATGCCGACCGCCGACGTGTCGTTATGGAACGACGCGTTGACGAGCACAATCCCGAGATGCCCGGCTAGCGCGAGCCCGGCGTCAGAGTTTTTGGCATCGCTGTTCGTGCGTGTGCCTCCGGGATAGAGCTCGCCGAATGCCGGGTACTCGAACGCGCCGTTTGCGGATATGGCCTGTAGGTCGACGCGAGCCAGCATATCCGGTCCCCCGAACGTCGCTCCCATCCCCCGCGTGAACGTGCCCTGATAGCCCACCTGGGCATAGAGACTGAGATTGCCGGCGCTCACCGGCTGTTTGGTGATGATGTTGATGACGCCGCCCATCGCCGCGCTGCCGTAGAGCGTCGACGAGCCGCCTTGCACGATCTCGATGCGATCGATGACGTTCACCGGGAGCGATGAGAAATCGAAGACGCCTGTGTCCGACTCATTGGCGGGTTGACCGTTGATGAGCACGAGCGTCTGCGAGGAGCTCGCGCCGCGCAGCGCCACGGTCGCAAGCGAGCCGTAGCCGCCATATTGCTGCACGACCGTTCCCGGCACGAATCGCAAAGCATCAGCAGCCGTCAGCGCACCAAGCCGTTCGAGGTCACCTGACGAGATGACATACGTCTGCCGGGAGGTCGCGTCGATCGGCGTGGGGTGGCGCTGCGCGGTGACGACGACCGCGCCGAGCGCCTTCGGCGTGGCAAGCGCGCTCGCTGAGGCGCTCGCGGAAGGAGATGGACCCGGCGAAGTGCTGGTCACAGCCGTCGCAGCCGGAGTTGGAGACGTGGCTTCGTCTGCGCGAACCGGGCCTGCATGCAAAACGAGCGCGACCGCCGCGGCAAGGACGAACGCTGGGCCCACGTGTGTTTCCCTTCTTCTCGTGCTCATTGCGGCAGACAGATGAGGTAGCCGCCTGTGGGATGGCGGTGGGTGGAGACCGGCGTGCCGAACGCGGCGGAGAGCGCCCCAGGCTCGAGGATCTCGTCGGGCGGCCCCGTCTGCAGCCGGCCGTTGGCGATGAGCGCCATGTCATCCGCGAAGCGAGCGGCGAGGGTAAGATCGTGGATCGCCGCCACGACCGAGACACGTATGCGCGCGAGCGCTGCGAGCATCTGCAGCATCTCCACTTGATAGCGCAGATCGAGATGCGAGGTGGGCTCGTCCACGAGCAGTATGTCCGGCGCGGTCGCGAGCGCTGCGGCGATCCAAGCCCGCTGCACCTCGCCCGCGCTCAAAGTAGCGACCGGGTCGTCGGCACGATCGGCGAGGTTACAACGGTCCAGCGCCTCGCGTATACGCTGCTGCTCGTCGTGCCGCAGCCACCATTGCCAGAATTTTTTTCGCGCGGCGAGACCGTAGCCGGCGAGGTCGAATGGGGTGAGATCGCCCGGAGGGTCGCCCGATGGCGCGATGAGCGCCACACTGCCAGACCGGATGACTCGTCCGGCGGAGGGGCGCTGCGTTCCGGCGAGCACCCGCAAGAGCGAGGACTTGCCGCCGCCATTGGGTCCGACGAGCGCGACCAAGCGGCCGGTGGATATCGTGAGATCAAGCCCGGCGAAGACCCGCCGGGCGCCGTAGCTGACCGCTAACCCTTCAGCGCGCATCACCTGCATCGTCTACAGCTCCACCGGCCGGCGCGCCAGAATCACGAAGAACGGCACGCCGACAAACGCCAGCAACACGCCGAGTGGGACTTCCGCCGGCTGCATGACGGTCCGCGCCAGCAGATCGGCCACGACGACGACGATGGCCCCGCCAAGCGCGCTTCCCGCGAGCAGCCAGCGCGCGTCACCCGACACAAGACGCCGGACGACATGCGGCACCATGAGGCCGACGAAGCCGACGACGCCGCTCACCGCGACGCAAGCCGCTGTGATGAGTGATGCGGTCGCCAAAATCTTCAAACGAGAGCTGTTCATGCGCAACCCAAAGCCCTGTGCGGCGGCGTGCCCGAGGCGGAGCAGATTGACGGTATGGACCTGCGCGAAGGCGAGAGCGCAGCCGACGCCGAGATACGATGCCATTGGTCCAAGATCGCTCCAACCGCGGCCGTTGATGCCGCCGGCGAGCCAGGCGAGGATGCCGAGACTCGAGCCCGTGCCGTGTTGGAGCAGGATCAACGTCACGACGGCGCTGGCCAGAGCCGAGATGGCCACCCCGGCGAGGACGAGCCGCAGGTTGCCCGACGCCGAATCCCCTGCGCCGATCGCAGCCACGATGAGCGCGCAGCCCAAACCTCCGGCGAACGCCAGCGCGGGGATGAACGCGAAGGCGAGCCCGAGCGTGAAGCCGGCAACGGCTGCAAGCGCGGCGCCTGCCGACACGCCAGTGATATACGGGTCGACCAGCGGGTTGCGGAAAAGCGCCTGGAGCAATGTGCCCGCGACACCGAGACCCGCACCTACACCCATGGCGATGAGCACGCGCGGCAGGCGCAGGTCCCAGACGATCGTGTGCGCGACGCCTGCGGAGTTGGGATGCGCGAGCGCGCTCCACACGGCATCAAGGGGCAACGGCACGCTGCCGATGCACAGCGCCACAAGCCCACTCACCGGCAGCGCGAACGCGAGCAGCGCTAGCCGGATGCCTCGCGTGGAGCGCGGCACATGGTGAAGGCGCGGCAGACGAAGGTCAGCAGTGGATGCCGCAGCTTGTGGCGGCGCGGCAGGCGAAATGCCGCTGGAACGGATCATCGAGCAGCCACCTCTTTGGCGCGAAGAGGTACGAGCACTCAGACGGCGGGCAGGTCTCCTGGCTCTCGGATCATCGCTTGCGTGCCGGTGCCTTCCCTTCCGCAACCGGAAAGTGGCGAGCCGGCGGCTCCCCGATCACAGTGGCGCGACCGCGCCGGATTCTCACCGGCTTCCTTCGCGCCCAACCGTCAACGAGAAGCAGTTTCGGACGGCCGTCGCGTGCGACCTGCTCGCTGTATAGGGACTCCCCAGGGCGATTGGAGAAACGCGCGGCGCGATGGAATACTACGAGCCGAACTTTCTCGACGAGGCGCTCGTGCTGTTGGACCGCTTCGGCTCCGAGGCGCGCATCCTCGCCGGAGGCACGCGGCTTGCTTTCAGGTTGCGCCACGAGGGCCATCGTGCAGCCGCCTTGGTCAACCTCAAGCGCATCGGCGAGCTCGGCGGCGTAGAATTGGATGCGGACGCACTGCGCGTCGGTGCGCTGTGCACGGCGGCGCAGCTGCAGCGCCATCCGCTCGTCCGCCAATACGCGCCCCTGCTCGCCGCTGCGGCGTCGACGATGGGCGCAGCCCAATTGCAGACGGTCGCCACCCTCGGCGGCAACGTGGCTTCTGGAGATCCGGCATCCGATCTGTCCGTGGCGCTTTTAGCCCACGGAGCGAGCTGCAGGATCGCCGCGCTCGAGGACGTCTCAGCGCCCGTCCCTATTGAGCAGGTGCTCGCGAGACAGCGACCCGTCCTCGCGCCGCGAGAGCTGCTCACAGCTGTCGACATCCCACTCAGGCGTTGCCACTGCTCGTATCAGAAGATGACGACGCGGCATGGTTTTGAGATGGCGCTCGTCGCCGTCGCGCTTGCGCTGCGCATGGACGGCGAGGTCGTCGGCGAGGCGCGCATAGGCCTTGCCGGCGTGGCACCCTCACCCATCCGAGCGACGAGCGCGGAAGCGCTCCTCGAAGGTCGGGCCCTGACGGCATCTGTGGCACGCGACGCCGCCCGGTTGGCCGCATCGTCAGATGCGCGGCCGCAGAGCGATGCACGAGCGAGCGCCGACTACCGGCGCGCGCTTGTCGCCACCCTCGTCGAGCGCGCTGTGTTGAACGCTTCTTGATGCAGTCGATCACGTTCTCCATCAATGGCCGGACCCGCGACGCGATGGTGCAGCCGCACGAGTCTCTCCTGCATCTGCTGCGCGACCAGCTCGCCTTGACGGGGACGAAAGAGGGGTGCAGCACGGGTTACTGCGGCGCGTGCACCGTGCTCGTCGACGGCGCGCCCGTCAATGCGTGTCTCTTCTTCGCGGTGGACGCCGATCGGCGTGACATCACGACGATCGAGGGGCTCGCCGGCGATGATGGAGCTCTGCATCCGTTGCAGCGCGCGTTCGTGGAGGGCGGCGCGTTGCAGTGCGGTTTCTGCACGCCTGGCATGATCATGTCCTCCGCAGCACTCTTGGCGAAGAATCCCTCGCCGACTGAGGCGGACGTGCGCGCCGCCCTTGCCGGCAACATCTGTCGCTGCACGGGTTACCAGTCGATCGAGCACGCCGTCGCCCTCGCGGCGCAGCATCTGCGTGACGAAGGGCTACAGGGCGAGAAGCCGCATGCCCCGACGCGCATCCGGTCGCGAGCCTGACGTGAGCATCATAGGGACGAAGCAGCCGCGGGCTGACGCTGGAGCAAAGGTGCAGGGCAGCGCGATCTACGTCGCTGACCTCTCGCTTGCGGGGTCATTGACGGGCGTGCTCGTGCGCTCTCCACACCCGTTCGCGCGCATCCGTCGCATCGACGTCGGGCGCGCGACGCGCATGCCCGGGGTCGCCGCCGTCGCCTACAGCGGATCGGTGCCGAGCACGCCTCTTGACTTCGGCATCAAAGACCAGCATCTGTTCCCGATCGACTACGTCAGGTATGCGGGCGAACCCGTCGCGGCGATCGCCGCTGAGACTGACGCGCTGGCTCGGGCCGCAGCCGCCGCGGTCGAGATCGACTACGAACCTCTCACGCCGATCCTGGACGTCGACCAAGCGCTTGCCCCCGGAGCGCCGCTCGTCCATCCCGACTGGGAGCGTTACGAGCGCGGACCGAACCGCGTGCTGCACGGCAACGTCTGCGGCCACAACCGCATTCGCCGTGGCGACGTGGATGCGGCGCTGCGCACGTCCGATGTGGTCGTGGAATCGCGTTTCACGTTCTCACCCGGGATCCCAGGCTACATCGAACCGCGCGGCGCGATCGCACGCCGCGAGCCCGACGGTGGGCTGACGGTGTTCTGCGGATCGCAGTCGCCGTACGGCAACCGCGAAGAGCTCGCCGCGTTCTTCGGGCTTCCGCTGGAGCGAGTCCGCTTCATCAACCAATTCGTCGGCGGTGCATTCGGCGGCAAGATCCTCATGGCCACCGAGTGGTATGCCGCCGCGCTGGCGCTGGGCTGCGACCGGCCGGTACGCCTCATCTTCTCTCGTCACGAAGACGGGCAAAACGTCTTTCCCCGTCATGGCGGTAGCGCCGTGTTCCGCACGGGTGCGGCGCACGACGGGTCGCTTTGCGCCATGCGCGCTTCGTTCGTCTTCGACACCGGAGCCTATATCGGCTACGGCGCCGGAACGGGACTCATCGCGACGATGCTCGCATCCGCGCCATATCGCATACCACATCTCGACCTCGAATCCACGCTCGTCTACACGAACAAGCAAGTGGCGGGACCAGTTCGCGCACCGGGCGGGCCGCAGGCGACCTTTGCCAAGGAGCTCCACCTTGACGAGCTTGCGCGTGCCCTCGATATGGATCCGCTCGAGCTGCGAATGCGCAACGCATGGGAGGAAGGCGATAAGAGCCCTACCGGCCAGACGCTGTATGCGGTGAGCGTCAAGGAGACGCTGCGACAGGCGGCCGAGGCTATTGGCTGGGGAACACCGCTGCCCGCGGGCCGAGGGCGCGGCATCAGCTGCTCGTGGTGGTTCTCGTCATGCGGCCGGTCGGAGGCCAAGGTCGAGATCCGCCAGGATGGATCGGTGCATCTCTTGAGCGGTAATCCTGAGGTCGGCACGGGCTCCGCTGCCGGCGCACTGCCCATCATCGTCGCCGATCGTCTGGGGATCGAACCCTCCGCGATCACGCTCACGCTGGCGGACACGGCCACCGGCACGTACGATTCGGGCGTCGGCGGCAGCGCGTCGACGTTCTCCGCCGGACAGGCCGCTCTGGGCGCGGCCGACGACGTGCGCGCGCAGTTGATCGCCAAGGCCGAAGACGTGCTTGAAGCGCGCCGTGAGGATATCGAACTGCGGGCGGGCCGGGCCGCGGTGCGCGGCGCGCCGGACCACGGGGTGACCTTCGCGGATCTTGCGGCCGCCTCCGGCGGCACGGTCGTCGGTGTGGGTAAAGCCGAAGAGCAAAGCGATCCAGAGTTCGATGCCGAGCTCGTGCAGTCTCATGATTTCGCCAGCTGGCTCGCGCCGTCGTTCACCGCAAGTGCCGCGGAGGTCGAGGTCGACAAGGACACTGGGCGCGTCGATGTGCTGCGCATCGTCACTGCGCAGGATGTCGGTTTCGCCATCAACCCGAACGGCGTCATCGGCCAGATCGAGGGCGGCGCTGTCCAGGCGCTCGGGTTCGCCTTGACCGAAGAATTGCGCTTCGCAGAGCATGGGATCGTCAACACCGGCTTCCATGACTACCTGTTGCCGACCATCCTGGATGCGCCGGCTATCGAGTCCATCATCGTGCAGACCCCGTCGCGTGAAGGCCCGCGCGGCATGAAAGGCGCCGGCGAGCCGCCGGTGACCACGCCGGCAGGCGCCATCGGCAATGCGATCCGCGACGCTGCGGGAGCCGTTCCGCATGAGACGCCGATGACGCCCGAACGCGTCTTTTGGGCGCTCCACCCGCGCTAGGGGGAGAGTGTATACTCCTCGCGGTCAACGTAGATGCCGTCGCAGGGCTGACCGTCGCAGTGCGCAGGCAAGAACTTCGACCTGCGCATGGAGAGCATCTCCGACCCGTCGATATCGGCATCGCCTGACGACACGAGCACGGTGACGTCCTTGACGTTTCCCGAGGACGCGATGAGGACTTTGACCACGACTGTACCCTCAGCGCGCCGCTCGATGGCGCGCTTAGGATAGTCGACGGCGTATTGCTCCAGAAGGCGCGGCGCGCGATAGGGCGGCGGCGCCACACCGGCGATATATCCCAGACGAGCTGCGGCGCCCGTGTCGAGGGCGAGGATGCGTTGCACGTTGTCGTTGCGCAGCTCCAGCACGACGATCGCCACAACCACCCTCCAGGCGCTGATCGTGTCTTCAGGCTCGGCCAGGCGCACGCCGCCTGACGACCTCATCGTGCGCGCCGCCTCGTCCGCGGATCGCTCAAGCACAGGGAATT
This sequence comes from Vulcanimicrobiota bacterium, assembly GCA_036741695.1. Taxonomy (GTDB): domain Bacteria; phylum Vulcanimicrobiota; class Vulcanimicrobiia; order Eremiobacterales; family Eremiobacteraceae; genus JAFANK01. Next base: position 12,318 of record DAINRU010000020.1, on the reverse strand, counting down.
CGCGTGGCTGGACGAGCGCCGACGCAAATCCGCTGAGCGGCTGCGGACGGCGCGCGAGGATCTGGCGCACGATGAGCGACGAGTCTGCGAGCACGTCGATGTCCAGACCCCTCGCATCGTACCAGCGCCACTCCACGCCGTCGTCTGTGGTCGCCACGAGCCCGGGCGCCCCGAAGCTCTTGACTGCGTCAAGCACGGACGCACCCAAACTCACCCCGCCGAGCGTCAGCGGCGTGTCCGCCCTGGCCGTCTGCGCGCCGAGGCTGAGCATCCCGAGCGCCAACGCCACGGCTATCCATCGTACGCGGGCTGACATCTGCTTTGCGTCATCCAGCCTCCACATGTCAGCGCTTCTCTAAGCCGGCGAGAAGATCGTGCTCGCGCGCCCAGTACGGCGGTGTGCCAAACCCCGTGGCGCTCGCGCTCACGCGCGCGCGAGAGAGACCGTACTCAAGGGCGCGGCGTTCTTCGTCCACGTACATCGCTTTCGCGCCGAACTTCGCATAGTACCAGGCGAACTTGGCGGTCTGCGCTGCTCCTCCGGCGATGTTCTCGCGCACGATCAATCCGTAGGTGCGCGAGAACGCCATCGCCCGCGAGGTGTAGATGCGCGGAAAGCGCTCGTGCGCCACGCCCACGACGAAGACGTGCTCGAATCGCAAACCCTTGACCGCCACGATGCTGTCCGTCACCACTGCACCCGGAACGACCGGCGCCGGACCGAGCGCGACCACTTCGTCTTCGATGAGGCGAGCGATCGTGCGGAAGTCACATGCCGTGCACGAGATCGCAGCCTGCGCCACCGCCTGGGCGGTACGCTCGAAATCGCCGCGCAGGCGCTCGCGCCCGTCGTGCGGGCTCGAGTGCCAGCGATCGCGAAAACCCGCGGCACCTGCGAGGTAGACCAAACGCTCGACCGGCGACCGCAGCCGGCACTGGGCGCGCCATGCCCGCAGGTTCTTGCGCAACGCGACGATGCGTTCACGCGCGGTCTCCGGCAGCATCCCGTCGGCATCGCCGCTCTCCATGTTGCGCGCGAGCGTGCCCGGCGGCGGACTGATCGTCGTCGCTGCGGTCGGCACAACGCCGACCTCAAGGCTGAGCTGCCGCCGCTCGCCTGCGTCCCGGCACAACGCTCGAAGGCTCGCATCGGAGAGGCCCACGAGCGGCGAGGACAGTACGCGCATCAGATGTTCCTGGTCGAGCGGGTCGTCCACGACGGCGCACAGCGCGAGCAGATCGGCCATCTCATCGTCGCGTTCGAGCCGGCTGCCAGGCTTCGATGCCGGCACGCCTCGCTCGCGCAGATGCTGTGCGTAGATCGCGGCGGCCTGGTCCGTGCGGCTGAGCACGGCGATGCTCTCCGCTGCGACGCCAGCTGCGACAAGGTCGCGTATCCGCTGCGCAAGCCAGTCCGATTCCTCAGCCTCGTCGCGAAGCTTCGCTACCTCGAGCGCCGCAGGGGCAGCGAGCGGCGCTAATTCGATGCGTTCCGCCGCGCCAAGCGCCGCCAGCGCTGAACGGCGTCCCTCGAATCCATCGACGCGTGCGGCTTCGCTTCCGGCGAGCACGACGGGCAACTGGCGGTACAGACGTATGGCCTCGAGCACGCTCGCTAAAGCTGGCTCGGCATCTTCCGCATCGTCCACGATGATCTCGCCGATCGCGGATGCAATCGCACAGCCCGCCTGTTCGTCGGTGCGCAGCCAGCGGATGACCGCGTCTGTGATGTCCTCCGGAGCTCGCACCGGCTCGCTCGCCGCGACGGCGCGATATTCTCGATACAGCTGGACGAGGATCGCCGCGATGTCTCGTTCGGCGCGTCGCTGCACGGCGAGCGCATCCGCCGATACGCGGCAGGCGTCGCGACCGCGTGCGCTCGCGCGCTTGTGCACGACAGGATCCTGGAGCAGCACTACGGCGCGTTCCGTCTGCTCGCCGTAAAACGATGCGAGTCCGGCCGCGCAGCCTTCCTCGAATTCTTCCGGCGTCACACGCGAGCGCTGCAAGAGCGCGAACAACGCCGCGGCTTCGTCGAGGAACGCATCTGGCCGGCTCAAGTGCGGTAAGTCCAGATCGATGTCGGAGCGCGCGAAGAGCGGCCAGGACATATCGAGCAATCCTCGCGCTGCATGCGACAGGATCTCGCGCGCCGCCCCTCGCCCACCCACGATAGTGCCGCGCGCACTGGCCGAGGAAAGATAGGCCTGCGAGAGCCATTGCGCGGCGACCGCCGGAAGGGTCGCGGCGCGCCACTCTCCCCGAGCGCCGCCGAGGCTTTCGATCGCCTTCATGAAGGCGTTTGTCCCGGAGTCGTGCGAGCAGATGATCAGGGGCTCGACCCCAGACGCCCGGCGCGCGAGCGCTCGGGCAGCAAGCGCCGTGGTCTTGCCGCTGGCTGGTGGCCCTGTGACCACGACGGTCGTACCAGCAGCGCCGACCACACGCGCTTGCGCTGCGTTCAGGCTGAGTGCAGAGCGCACGTCGAGCCCTCGTGTGCCTTCACTAACGCGCAAAGATGCGTTCTCCGTCCGGGGGCCGTTCGCGACAGCTGCGCGCGTAGGCGCAGAAGTTGCACGGAGGATCGTCACCCACCGGGAAGTGCGTCAACCCCTGGGTGGTCAGGAAGTCGCAACGCTCGACAAGCGCGGCAAGCGAGGCCTCGAGATCCGCCCGCGAGCAGGTGGCGCGTAGTACGCCGTCGTGCGGCTCGCGTTCGATGACCGCCTTGCCCGCGTCGTCTTTGATATCGAGCGCCAGAATCCAGGCGGCATCGCGCGGATCCCGGATGGAGACGAGCGCGATGCGCGCCACTTCATCGCCGCTCGCGCGGCGCATCGCGTAATACAGCGCGAGCTGCGCTTCGTCGCCGCGCCGGACTTTGGCCAGGTATGCACGGGGGTCCGTATCGATACGACCGGTCTTATAATCCAAAATCGTCACCGGTCCGCCGCCGAGCGGTCGATCGATCCGGTCGATATAGCCGATGAAATCGTGACCGCCGAAGCGCTGTCGCGCCAAGAGCTCGACGTGCACGATCTCCATCGGAGCCCTTGACGCTTCTGCCGCCAGCCAACGCACGTAGTGCTCCGCCATCCGCCGCGCGCGCATCCGCGAAACCTCATATTCGAGCTGCGAGCTGAAATCGGCACGTGCTTTCCCAAAGGCCGTATCGAGCTCGCGCAGCAGACAGTCAAGGATGAACGGCGCGCTGTAATCGCTCGGCACGCGGATCCGGCGATGCAGCGCCTCAAGCGCATCGTGGACAACTCTGCCGTACGACGCGTACAGCGACGACGGATCATCCAGCGCCTCGCACAGATATTCGTAGAACCAGCGCCGCGGACACTTGACGTACGCGTTGAGCCGCGACGCGGAAAACGTCATGGCCGGGGCGGTCAGAAGCTCCGCTGCCTCCGCTGGCGGCCAAGCGTACCCCCGCGTAGACGACCCTGACGTCAGCGACGCGCGCGCATCGTCCATGAGATACGTGACGACAGCGCCCGAAAGCGGCGCCGAGACGACAACACCCAGTCCCGGCCGGGAGACCACCTCGCGCGCGCCGGCGTCGATGTCGAGCGCTGCCGCGAACGCGTCCCAGCCGATCGGCGCGCTCAAGTCACGAGCGAACGTCACGCTGGCTTCGGGTAGTGGCGCTGCGCCGTCATCGGCCACAAGCGTCATACTCTCTCCCATCGTCACGTTCGTCAGCGACTCGAGCAGGTCCGCGACGCGACGCGACGCCGGCGGCGCGGAGCTCGCACGCGCCCATATCATGTCTGCGGCCTGGGCGGCGGCGATCACGTCAGAGAGCTGCGCGTCGTCAAAAGCAGACCCGTTCGCACGCGCGTGCTCCTGCAGAGCCGCCGCGAGCGAGGCGGCGGCACGGGCAAGCGAGCTGTCGTTGCCCTGAGCTCGCGCCGCGTCGATGGCTGCAAGCGCCGCTAGCGCCGCATCCTTGGCCTGCGCACCCGGCAGCACGCCGACAGCAGACGCCAAGGCCTCCCTGGCTGATGCCGCTCCCTTCTCGCGCGCGCGAGCCAGCGCCATGCGCAGATGGGCCGGGTCGAGGAGATACGGCGAGCCGCACAGTGCGGGCAATAACGCTTCGGGATCGTCTGCGTACACCGCGACAAGCAGTCGACCCACGGCGCCGGTCGATTCTGGAGCACCGTTAGGCAGAGAGTCGAGCAAGGCACGCGGCGCGCGCACCCGCCTCACTCCCGCGCGGGCGAAGATTTCAAACGCCTGCGTCAGACTGCCGACGATCTGTTCTGTCCCCGAACCTGCGGCATCAGGCGCATAGTGTTCTCGGGCAGGAGCGATCTGATCCGTGACGCTCGCCGCTTCGAAACCTGCCGACCGCAGCACGAGCCGCGCACTATAGATGATATGCGCGAGCCGGCTCGCCGCGTCATCCTCATCTGCAGCGGCACGCGCGAGCGCCACGTCGGGCACGCGCAATTCGTCTGCCAGCACGGCAAGGGTGCACAAGTCGTCGCAAGCGGCAGCTCCCGAGGCCGCCAGACGGCGCACCTGCTCGCCGCCGCGGATGTGCCACAGCGCCAGGCTGATCGCGGCGCGGCGCGCGGCTCTGGCCGCCACGGTCGCGCCGTGCTCGCTCGTCATGGCCGGGCAGCTCGTCGATGTTGGGGTGTGGCGGCGAATCTCATCGCACGCCATTTCTACGCCGTTGCGGAGGCGGCCTCGAGCGTGCTCAGACTCGACTCGATGCTTTCGATCATGAGCGTCAACAGGATCGACATGTCGCCGCCATCGGACTGGCGCAAACCGTCATAATAGCGCGTACTATCCTCCAGACGAATGATGGCTGACGGATAGTCGGCAGCATAGAGGATCAGATTGGACAACAGACGACCCACCCGGCCGTTGCCGTCCAGAAAAGGCGAGATGCTGAGGATCTTCGCCTGGGCGGCCGTCGCCCGGGCCACAGGGTCTGCGGGAGTCTCTTCCAACCACTCCGTGAATTCGCGCAATAACGCCGGCACGAGCACGCTCTCCGGCGGCAGATAATCGCGGCCCACCAGTCGCGTGTCGATCCGGCGGTAGATACCACCGTTCTCGTCATCGATAGATGCGAAGAGCAGCGCATGCAGCTCGCGGATGCCGTGCTCGGTGAGCGGTGCCGGCGAGAGCGCGAGGACTTCTGCTCGGTCGAGCGCCCGGTTGAGGTTGACGGCTTCTAAGTGCTCGCGAAGCGTCAGCTGTCCGACCGTGGTTCCGCGCAGGATCAGCTCTTCTGTCTGATCGCGGTTCAGGCGGTTGCCGCGCACGGCGTTTGAATGGTAAATCTCATCGATGCGCAAGGTATGACGGCAAGACGCGCGTGCCCGGGCGGCCGCAGGTGATGCGGCAAAGCGCATCGTCCGCTCGTGCAAACGCTCGAGACGCTCGTCGAGCTCAGGGTCGAAGCGCAATCCGGTCGCGTCTTCTTGTGCGCGGACCGGGCGGTCGAGCCCAAGCCTCCCGAGGTCCACGCCGTGCTCTCGCAGCCATTCGAGCGCGATCGCCTCGAGACGCCGGGCCCGATAGGCGATCCACGAACGGCGAGCGCGGGGAAAGGCGCTCAGCACTTGCCCGAACCTCGCGGTCGGCGTCGAGCCGGTCGCGGCCTCATGCAGCTTTTCGGCCAGGGACCCGTCGGTCAGCGTAGCGATGAAGTCGACGGCGATCTGATGGGCGTCGGCATGTGAGAGCGGGTGGATCTGGAGCGCATCTGTGCGCGCGGACACCATGACTGCTCCCGGATCGTCTGCGGCGTAGGGCTCGACCCGGCCGGACCCTGCTATAAAAAAGTAGCGGAATTGTCCGCTACGGTCATCGAGGGCATCGGTCAGCTCTTCAAGTATGAGATTGCGCACGTTTACACGCCATAAACCACGTAGCGGGGAGCTTGTAACGGCGGACCCTCAGGTCCGTTTCGGCCTTTTTGACGTCCTGGTCGTTCTCCGCCCGGCAGGCTATGCCTGGCGGGGGGCCGTAGCGTTCGTGCCCTGGCTCATATTCGTTCTGTACCGATAAGGTCCGGCCACGTGCAGCCCGATACCATAAGCGTCGACTCCCGTTCACAGCGCCGGTATTGCGTGACTTTGGGGCGCTCGTGGCAGCAGTCACAGGTACGGACAGCCTAGTGTTGGTGAGCTGAAAAGTCAATGTTCCCATTCTTTGTGGGTGTAACAATCGCAGGGGCGGTCAGGTCTTACCACCTAGAGCCGGTGTCGAACAACCTCGACGTCGAGCTCATGACCAAGGTCGCTAACGGGGACGGCGAAGCCTTTGCGGAGTTAGTCAAACGATACACCCGAATGCTCTACAATGTAGCATATCGCTACAACGCATCTGCGGCCGAGGATCTGGTCCAAGAGACCTTCCTGCGGGCCTTTCAGCATGCCAAGACCTTTTCGGGGCGCAGCAAAGTCTCGTCCTGGCTGTATCGCATATGCGTGAACGTCTGTCTGACACATCAGAGCCGCGCCGGTGGTCAAACTACGGATATCGACGACGTGAACGAAGCGGAGCTGCTCGTTCGCGAAGACGAACGACCGGAGGTCATGGCACAGCGTGGCGAGACGTTCAGAGCATTGGAAGATGGCCTGCGCGCGCTGCCGAGCCAACAACGCATGGTCTTCATCTTGAGGGAGCTTCAGGGGCTGTCATACGGAGAGATCGCCGACGTCTTGGGCATGAACGAACAAGCCGCTCGAACCAATCTGTGCCGCGCCAAACGCCGGCTGCAGGTCTGGCTCGACCCGCTTTTGGTGTAAGAGGGTAGGACGCGACAATGGAATGTTCTGAAGCGCTCGATCTCCTCTACGAGTCTTTTGATGCCCAGATCACCCCTGCGCAGCAAGCGCTGCTCAACGGGCATCGTCGGACGTGTTTCGCGTGCGCCGGCACGCTCGCCAAGGCGCAGCGCTTCCAAGACCTGATCCGTCGCGTCCCGCAGCTCTCCGTGCCGCGCGGCCTCGAAGCGCGCATCCTGGAACGCGTGCTGCACAAATCGCCCGAAAGCTTGGCACGTCAGGCCAATGTCATCCGCCCCGCGTTCTCGTGGCGCGCGGCTCTGCGCCCCGCCTATGCGCTCGGTGGCGTCATGGTCGCGGGCCTCGCCGTCTTCTTCATCGCACATGGCGTGCTCGCCAACAGTTTCCATCGGCCCCCCGACGAGACGATCACCGCGTCCGTCCAGGGCACCTTGCAAGCGGTCACCCCCAACAACCAGACGCGCGAGGTCGCCGAAGCCGATACGCCCATCTCGACGGGCGAGGTCATCCGGCCCGAAGGTTCGCAGTCGGCGATCGTCGCCATCACACCACACCTCGCCTTGACGCTGCAAAGCGGCTCTGAGGTCCAGGTCAGCCGCTTGCATTACGATCAGGCCACCGGCGCCGCGGATGCCATCTTCCTCAAACTGCGGCATGGCACGATGCGCATCAACGAGATCTTGCACCGCGACGTGTCGCCCGTGCATGTGGCAACGGCTCAGGCCACCTTCGTTCCGACGGGCACGACGTTCTCCGTGACGGCCCGGACCGACTCGACCGACCTGGCTGTGACCGCCGGGAGCGTGGCCGTCCACATGCCCGGCCGTAGCTTCAGCGTCCTGGCCGGACACGGCGTCCACATCACGCAGGAAGCCGTCATACGCGAAACCTTGGCGGGCAAGAACGTAAAGGCGCACGTCAAGTAGCGCTTGTCCGCGAAAAGACACTACAAGAGGCCGGCCGAAAGCGCGGCCTCTAGTGTTTCTCGAGGCGCTGCGGCACACCGCCGCGTACGAGTTGGGTGCCGGAGAACACCTCGTGCGGCCAAAAGCCTGACACGAGACTGACGAGCAACGGCACGACTGTGATGACGCTGACGAGCGCAAGCAGGTAGCGCCAGACTATGCGCACTGCGTTCGCCGGGCGGAAGTCCTTGCGGACCACGCGCAGATCGAAGACGAGCATGCCGCACGTCCGCCCAACAATCGCCACCATGAGCGCGCTGTACACCATCACCCCTATCACGCCGAGCGGTGCAAGGCTGGAGCCGGTGGTCGTCACATGTGTGGCAAGCCAGTGGCCGAGCGAGGCGGTCTTTGAGTCTGCCTCGAGATCGCGGATGGTGTCCGCGAGGTCATTCTTGTTCGTCGTCACGTGGACGACGAACGCTCCCGATGCGCTGATCGCTCCGACCACGATCAGGTCGACGATAAAGGCCAGCGAGCGCAAATACAGACTCGCCTTGGTGGGCTTGTGCGCCGGCGCTTCCGCTCGCGCTCCGCTGGCCACATATTCGTCGACGCGCTCTTTCCAATACGCGTAGTCAGCAGAGGTCGCAAAGCGCTCGAGCTCCTTCATGCGATTGACCGCATAGGGGCTCTCGCTCAGCCATTCTCCCATAGCTAGCGACGGGTCGCTTTCGATGGCGAGACCCTGCTCCACAAACGCAGCGTGCCGCACTTGTCCTTTGAGTTCGCGAAACGATGTCGCATAGATGGCACGCACGGCCGCTTCGACCGAGCGGCAGCATACAAGGCCGACCCGGGATGCGGTGTATTCCGTGCGGCGCAGCCATGCGCCGAAGACCAGCGCGATAAGCGGGTTCTCTCTGCCCGACGCCGAGAACAGCGAACTGATGCGCGTCTGACCGGCGGCGATGTGGCCGAGCTCGCAGCCGATGAGAAACTCGAGCTCCTTCTCGTCGAAGTGCCGAAGCCACGAGCTCGAGATGACGATGGAATACGGTTCACCCAGCCCCAGCGCCGTGATCGGCACGATGGGGTCTTCGCGCAGGAAGACCTGCGGCGCGCGCATCCCGAGCTTGAGCGAGCAACGCTCGACGACCGCGAACAGCTCGGGAAATTGTCCCTCGTGCACGCGCACGCTTGTGCCCAGCAGACGCCCGCGCGATAGGGTGACGAAGACGACCGCCGCGACGAGAATGATGCCCAGCTCCGACATGCGGAACGGTGAATGCAGGATCGAGCCGACGATGCCGACCGTGGCCGGCGCGAAGAGCAGATCGATCCACAACCACGCGCGTTCCCCGCGGAAACGCAGCGAGTGCGGCCCGCGGAACATCTCCTTGGCTGGCGCCAGCGCTGCCATCAGACGCCGAGCGCCGCGCCGTCACCACGAGGATCTGCGGCGCCGGTCACGAGTCCCTGCGCGCGATCGATCGCGATCGCGCCAGCATGCCCCATGGACTCATCCCAATCGTCGACGACCTCCACGATATGGCCGCGCGCCCGCAGTCCTGTGACGCATGCCGCGCCGAGACGTGCCTCGACCCGCACGCGCGCGCACTCGTCTGTCGGGTCTTTGCCGTAGCGCCAGCGTGGCGCTTCGACCGCCCCCTGCAGGTCCATCTCGTCGCAGGCAACGCGCGTGGAGATCTGCAACGCCGTCTGCGGCTGCCCCTCGCCCCCCATCGACCCGTAGACGAGCCACGGCCGTTTCTCGCGCAGCAACATGCACGGCATGAGCGTGTGAAAGGGGCGTTTGCCGGGAGCGAGCGAGCGCAGCCGCCCTAGCGAAAGCTCGAATGCGGTGCCGCGATTCTGCAGAGGGAAGCCGAGCTCGGGCACGACCACCCCTGCCCCGAACGAATGGAAGAGCGACTGGATGAACGACACGGCGTTGCCCGCAGCGTCGACACAGGCGAAGTATGAGGTGTCACCGCGGTCGACTCCACTTTCCGACTGCACGAATGAGGCGTTCGGGTCTATCCGCTGCGCGAGTGCGCGAGCATGCTCGCCCGCGAGCAGCCGTTCCCAGGATAACGGTTCCCGCGGATCGCCGACGCATGCGTCGCGGTCTGCGAAGGCGAGACGTATCGCCTCGATGCCCGCGTGCGCACGAGCCGCGCTGCCGTCGGCAAGCGATCCATGGATGGGGAGGCTCGCGTACGCCTCGTAGGTCTGCTGAGCGATGAGCGCAGCGATGCCTTGAGAGTTCGGAGGTGCTGTAATCGACGTCGACCCGTAAAACGTGCCGGCGGCCGGCGTCGTGAAGAAACCGCGGTGCTCGGCAAGGTCCGCGGCACGCAACGGGCTGCTCACGCGCTTGCAGTAACGCTCGATGTGCTGTGCCCCTTCACCTTCGTAGAGCCAGGCTCGACCGTGCTGCGCGATGGCACGCAGCGTTGCGGCGAGCTGTCGATTCACAAAGCGCTCACCCACGCGGCGCGGCCCGTGCTCGACGTACAGATCGGCTGCTCCTTCGTCAGCGGCGAGCAGGTCACGCAGACGGGCCACCGCGGCGACGAAGCTGCGCGCCGCGGGCGCTCCGTCGTGCGCAAAGGCGATCGCCGGCGCGAGGATGCGGGCCATATCGATCGAGCCGAAGCGTTCGTGCAGTGCAAACCACGAATCGACCGCTCCAGGCGCGGTGAGCACCGCCGCACCGCCACGCTCGGGGATCGCATCCAGTGTGCGCTCCTGGTAGTGCTCGATCGTCGCCGCTGCGGCGGCGGCGCCCGAACCGTTATAGCTCACGACCTCGCCGCGCCCGGCGTCGTAGTACAAGAAGAACACGTCGCCGCCGATGCCGGTCATGTGTGGGTACAGCACGGCGAGGCTGGCTGCGACTGCGATGATCGCGTCCGCGGCGTTTCCGCCATCCATGAGGACCCCAAGCCCGCTTTGCGCAGCGAGCGCATGCGGCGCGGTTAGCATGCCCCCATAGGCTCGTGCTGCCGGGCGTGAACCGTTCGGGGCGAGGTTCATGCTCTGGGCCTCGTCATAGCGGCTCGCTTGCGCGTCCGGCGTTCGATTTTCCCGCCCGCAGGTCCGATAATCCTTACGTGAACGCTGTTGCTCGATGGATGATCCTCGCGTGTTCGATTGCGGTGTGCCAAGGCTCCGTTGCGTCCGGACGCGCGCAGCCCTCCGGTCTGACACCGATCGTGATGATCCCGCTGCACGAGGGCGACCGGATCAGCGCACACGCCTACCAAAACGACCACATAGACTGGAAGCTGCCCCACAAGCGGCTCGAGCACTTCGTGCAAGCCGGCGTCATCATCAACGAGGAACGCCACATCACGAGCGTCTTTCACGCAACGGTCGTCTCGGTCGATCGCTCCGGCGCGGTGCTGAAGGTCGACTCGCGCGTCACCGCCTTCGACGTGCCTCGCAACCAGCTGACCACAAGCTCGTCGACCTTCGATGTGGCCCTCGCGCCTGACAACGAGCCGCGCTCGAGCGACCAACTCAGCGTCGCCGACGCTGCGATGGTCGGCCTGCCGTTCACGCCCGCGATGCCCGGTCATGTCGGTCAGCGCTGGCGCACGACCGTCCACGTGGTGACGGCGCTCGGGAGCGGCGCCGTCTCATTCGACCACGAGGTGGTCGGGTTCACGAACGGCCTAGTGGAGATCGACGTCGTCGGTCGAGGCACGATCACCGGGGTGGAGTATCATCTGCCGAAGCTCTTGCCCGGCTCGATCGAGCTGCATGGCACGGCGTGGTACGACCCGTACTTCGGCTTCGTCTCGCAGGAGAGCTATGCGATACACAACAGACTGCTCAAACCTGCGGAGGGTGAAGAGATCGGGTTCGATGAGCGCCTGACCGCGGATGTCAGCACGCGCCGCATCTAAGGCGGTCCGGCGAAGAACAGCTGCAGATTGCGGAACCAGAGCGAGCCTTGCTCGTGCGTGTCCTTGGAGCGCTCGACGGCGTATAGTCTGGTGAAAACGACCGGCCAGGACGATTGCTCGGGGATCTCCACGCGGATCGTCTTCCAGCCCTGCCAGTCGACGTGCCGCGCGACGGTCAGACTCTCGTCGTTGCCGTCGGCGTTGCGATAGCCGGCGCGCAACCATTCGAAGTTCCGGTCGCCGTAGACGTCGACCGAGAGCGCGATCGGCTGGCCGGGAAGCGTCAGCTCTGTCTGCGCGTAGGCCGCTCGCGTCGCCTGCGTGCTCGAAAAATCGTAGGCGAGGCGAAGCGCGGGCGAACCGTCGGGCGCAGGCGTGCCATCCGCTCCCCCGGGCAAGCCGGCGGGGCGAGCGACATAATGCCAGGCGCCGGCCGACGCTCCGGCCTGCGGCACCGCCTGGAGCATGAAGGCATGATCGCCCGTCAGGACGGTGACGCTAGCCGAGGCGCCACCCGCTTGGGCCGTCACGATCGTTCGTGCCGGCACAGCTCCGGCCGCGAACAGTCCGTCAGGTTCGACGCGTCCTTCGTTTCCTGTCTGGCGCCACAGGATTGTCGCAGCGTCGACCGCGACCTTTGATCCATCCTTCGTCGTGGCGATTGCGGACAGCTCGACCTTGTCACCGGTGGCGACGGCCGGATTCGCGGGC
>DAINRU010000019.1:5337-41166 GCA_036741695.1 Vulcanimicrobiota bacterium | reverse complement strand
CTATTGCAATCGCCGCGCGGACGCATTATAATGCTTTGCGACGGGTCTGCGCCGGCACCAGCTGATACAGCTGGTTTCTTTTTTCTCCTAGAAGCCCATGAAATATGACGGGCAGGTGGAGTGCGTCACTTCGTCTCGAAGACGTCGACGCCAGACCATTCCGCCGGTGCGTTGAGCGTCAGCGCGGTGCATCTCGCTCGGTAATACGCAGCCGGTCCGTCGTCCGGATGCAGGGCGGCAATCTTTTCAAAGAGACGGCCGGCCGTTGCAAAATCTCCACCCTGATAGGCAGCAAGCGCAGTGACGAAATCGCCCGCCGTCCGTCGTTTGTGTTCGGCGAGGCTCGGCTCGTCGGCATCGAAGAGCTCGAAGATCTCGACAGCGGCCTCGCGGCCTTTCACGCGCACGCTGCCCAAGGTTCGGAGCGAATATGGATCGCTCTCGCTCAGGCGCGACACGACGTTTGCGGAAACGATGATGCCCGTGCGATAGATCCGCGTCAGGCTTTCCAGACGCGAAGCAACGTTCACACCATCCGCGATGACCGTCGTGTCCATACGCTCGGTTTCGCCGATCGTTCCGAGCAGCAGCAAGTCGCTATGAATGCCGATTCCCACATCGACCGGTCGATAGCCGGCGCGCGCGCGGCCGGCGTTGTACTCAACGAGGTCCCGGCGAAAGTCCAGCGCGGCATCGAGCGCGTGCTTGCGCGATTTCGGGAAGAGTCCCATGACTCCATCGCCGAGATACTTGTCGACGAACCCGTTGTGGCCGCGGACGACCGGACCGATGCGGCTGAGATATGAGTTGAGAAACCGGAAGATCTCGTGCGGCTGCATGTGCTCGGAGAGCGAGCTGAAATCGACGATGTCGGCAAAGAGGACCGTCATGTCGTGCAGCGCATTGTCGCCGAGCTGCACTTCCAGAATGTTCGGCCGATCGAGGTGTTGGAGAAATTCTCCGGGTACGAAGCGCCGAAATGCGGCATTGTGCGCCTCGAGCTCGCGGTGGTTCGCGTCGAGCCGGCGTTGCATCTGGTGCGCTTCGATTGCGCGCCTGACCGTCAGCTTGAAATCGTTAGCGTCGAACGGCTTGACGATGAATTTGTAGATCTCTGCCTTATTGATCGAATCGATGATCGCGTCGACGTCGACAAATCCCGTGACGATGATGCGCACGACGCGCGGCATCACTGGCTGCACGCGCTCGAAGAGTTCCACCCCGGTGAGCCGCGGCATCCGCTGGTCGCTGACGATGCACGCGAGCGATTCGGTCTCAGACAGCGACTCGATCAATTCCCACGCCGCCTGACCATCGGGCGCCTCGAGTAGCTCGAACTCGCGCTCGAGCAACGCAGCCATCATCCGCAGATTTGCGGGCTCGTCGTCGACGAGCAGCACGCGCGGACGATCGGCTGCCGGCGCTTCACGCGCTTTGATTTGCTTGAGCTTCTCCGAAGAAAACAGCGGCATGTATTCGCTCCTCCTACGCCGTGGCCCGCGCGCTACTGGCTGATCGGGTGCTTGCTGCCGGTTCGCTCGCCAATGGGAGGCGCACCGTAAAACATGTGCCGTGGCCCTCGACCGAGCGCACGTTGATCGTGCCGCCGTGCTTCTCGATGATGCCGTACGAAATGGAGAGCCCGAGCCCCGTACCTTCGCCGACGCCTTTGGTTGTAAAGAACGGTTCGAAGATGTGTCCCAGCGCTGCCTTTGGAATGCCGCAGCCGTTGTCTTCGAACTCGAGCACGAGAGCGTTGCCATCGGTTCTGCTGCGAATCGTGAGCACGCCTTGGTATTCATCGGAGGGATTGCGACGCTGCCGGGTGGCGATGGCCTGACACGCGTTCACGACCAAGTTCATGAAGACTTGGTTGAGCTGCGCCGGCCAGCACTCCATCTCGGGATTGGCATCGAGCTCGCAGCGAATCTCCGCGATCTTCTTATACTGCGTGCGCACCAAGTTCAGCGTCGACTGCAAGCTATCGCCGATGCGTACGATCTTGCGGTCGGCTTCGTCCAGGCGTGAGAACGTGCGCAGGTCCTTGACAAGATCGCGGATACGCGTCGTACCTTCGGCGATCGTTCCGGCGCGCACGTCGAGCCTGTCGAAGCGCGCGTTGATGTCCGCAAGAACCTCAGGCGGAGCGCCGTCGCCGGCCATCTCGTGCAAGAACTCGCGGAACCGCCCGAGCTCGCCTGCGAGCTCCTGCGCACCGAGATGTGCGAAGTTCGCGGGATTGTTGATTTCGTGGGTGACGCCGGCGACGAGGGTGCCGAGCCCGGCCATTTTCTCGTTCTGAACGAGTTGGCCTTGCATGCGCTTGACCTCGTCAAGCGTTGCCGCGTTCGCGATTGCGATCGCGCCGTAGGAACAGAGGTTTCTGAAGATCGCGCGTTCGCGCTCGCCGTAGGCGTGCGCGGTGTCGGTTTGGATCGACATCGCACCGATCACGCTATCGCCGATCATCAGCGGTGCGAAGAGACTCGAGCGCGTCTGCAGACTGCCGGGAATGTGCGACGGCGAGACGCCGTCGCCGGACCATTCGAAGAGTACTTCGCGTCGCTCTCGCACGGCGCGCGCGCTGTTCGCGGTGGGATCGTCGATCGGAACACTACCGCTGGGTGGAACCGGCGCATCATCTTCCATAGCAAAGACCACGTCGAGCGTTGTCCCTGAGGAGTCAGTCCGCCAGATCATCATGGAACGCGCGTCGAGTAGACTGCGAACGTCGCGATAGAGCGTTTCGCAGACAGCCTGAGGGTCGAGATTTGCGGTGATCTCTTGTCCCATCGCGCCGAGTTGCTCCAGCGTCGACGCCGAGGCTTTGAGGCTGGCGTTGGCATCGCGTAGCTCATGCGTCTGCTCCTCCACGACGGTGCGCAACTCGCGAGCACGCTGGCGCAACGAAGCCGTGCGGGCAAGGTACAGCAGCACGAGCGCAACAATGACGAGCAGCGCGACCAACGCCCGGAACCACCACGTCTCGTACCATGCCGGCAAGGCAATGACGTTCAAGGCGATCGAGGATGCGCTCCAGGCGCCGAGTCGGTTCGTCGCGCGTACGCGAAGCGCGTAGTTGCCCGGAGGAAGATTGGTGTAGGTGGCAACGCGATGCGCAGGATCGGTCGAGATCCAATCGCGATCGAAACCGTCGAGCCGATATTCGTAACGCAGCGATTGCGGATCGGAGTAGTCGAGTGCCGCGAACTCCGCGCTGATGTTACGCTGGCCTGCAGGGAGCTCGATTCGCGCACCGCTTCGATCGAATCCGCCGATCGCAACGCTCTTCCCGCCGACCTTCAGCGCAGTGAGCAGCACCGGCGGCGCGTAGCTCCACGGCGAATTCGCGTCTGGTGCGATGACCGTAATCGTTCGAAGGCCGCCGAAGAAGATCGTGTCGTCGGGAGCTTGCGCGGCGAAGGACGAGTATTCGTCGCTCGGCGCGCCGTCAGCGAGCCCGAGCGCACGAATGCGAAACGTCACGGGATCGATGCGAGCAACGCCATTATTCGTGCTGACCCAGATGTTTCCGCGCGCGTCTTGGGCGAGCGCGTCGATGTCGTCGTTGGGCAGGCCGCTGCTGCGGTCCAGCCGTCGCACGCTCGCACGGCCGCCGCCGTCGAATTGAAGGACGTTGATGCCGCCCGGGGCGCCTGCCCAGATGCGGCCGCTGCGATCCTCGAGGATCGCGCCGATGGCACCCTGCAAGATCGAATTCGAATCATTGGGATCGTTGACGAATCGGACGACGCGGCCGGTGCGTGGATCGAGGTGATTGAGACCATTTCCGGTACCGACCCAAATCTGACCCTCGCGGTCGGCGTAGATCCCGACGATCACGTCGTTGCTGAGCGAGCGCGGACCGTTCCCCTGATGAAAGATGACCGTTGCACCGGTCTGAGGGTTGAATGCGATCAATCCAGCGTTGGTTCCGACGTACAGCGTGCCGTGCGTAAAGAGCATCGAGTTGACGATACCATCGCGTAGCGCTCGCGGCGTCGCAGGGCAGACCGTCGCTTCGCCGGGCCGCCAGCGGCAGACGCCGTCGGTTCCACCGATCCAGATCGTTCCATCAGGTGCGGCAGCTAATGCGAAAACGGAGTTGACATCGACATCCGGCAGAACGATCCTCTGCGGTCCCGCGATCGGATTGAGCCGAACGACGTTTCCCGCTTCGGCATAGCTGCTTGTGACGACGAGCGACCCGTCCGGCGTATATTCAAGCGCGCTGACCTGACGGCCACTCAGCCCGAGATCCGCGCGCGTTACCGAGAGGCTGTAAATGCCTCGGCCGGCGGGGTTCTGTACGAGCAGCCCCTGCTGCGTCGCGATCCAAAGCAGACCCGAGCGATCGCGCAGGAATTGCAAGATTTGCCCGCTGGGTAGCCCGACGGGATCCTCCGGATCCGCAAAAATATGACGCACGCGCAGCGTCTTGGCATCGACGACGTCGATGACGCTGCGGCTTGCACCGATCCAGATCTGCCCTGGCCTCGGTTCAGCGATAGTATTATTCGCACCGAGAGCGAGCGAGTGCGGATTGCCGGCGGCGAGCAGTCGCACAGCGTTGCGACGGGCCGGATCGACAGCGAAGACTTCCTGAAAACCACCGATCCACAGCCGCCCTGCACTGTCTTCGAAGAGCGTATTGAGTTGAGCTTTGCCGCTTCCGGACATTGCCAACGGGAACGGTCGGAAGCGGGGGTTTCCTGGACTCAGACGATAGAGGCCATTGGTGCCCGTCGCGGCCCAGATCGTTCCGGTGCGATCGACGAGAATGCTGGCGACCGGAAGGCCGTTTGCGCCGGGCAGCGGGAACGGCGTAAACGTTCCGGTCGCAGGATCGAAGCGTTCGACGCCGCTCGACCCGCCTACCCATAGCCGGCCATCCTTTTCGAGTGCGAGCGCGTTGACGGAGATACTGAGCGGGCCGGTGTGATGCGGCGCGTTTGGCCGCCAATCGTGAAACATGTCGGTGCGCGGATCGTAGTGCACCAGTCCGCTGGACGCGCTGCCGATCCAGAGCCCGCCGTGCGGATCGGCGAGCAACGAGTTGATGCCGCCTTTCGGCAGCCCCCTCGGGTCGTTCTCGACCGGCCAATAGACTTTAAAACCGTAGCCATCGAAGCGCGCGATGCCGCTGCCATTGGCAATCCAGATGAAGCCTTGTGAGTCCTGGGCGACCGCATTGACCGTGGGCTCTGGCAAGCCGCTCGTGTCGATATGCGTGAAGACCGGATCGGCAAGACTTGCCCACGGCGACACCGGCGCAGCTGGAGCGGCGCCGATCGTGAACAGTGCAAGCAGCACAAGCATCCAAAGGGGTGCCCGGTTCATGAGTGACTGCTTCGGCGAGCTTGCAGACTATTCTTTTTGAAGCGGCTTACGAACCGATCGTAACGCGAGCATCACGTGCGGCTTGTAGCGCCTACTCGTCAACGTCGGCGTTTCTCGAGATGGGCTCCTATCGCGCAATCGAAGCCTGGGATCAATTGGCCGACGTGATCGAACTGCGCAGACGGAGTGAGCCGCTGCAATGGACCCGTTTTGATCACATAGTCAAGCTGAGCCGTGATTATCTGGAGCGCCGGGGCGGTCTGCCCGAGGCCCGCCCGCTGAACCTAATCGCCTGAGCACTGCAAGCGTCATTTGGGAAAAATTTACTGATGATACTGCAGAACGGGCGTCGTCAACGTGATGACGAGCTTGCCCGCTCCAGCGAAGTTCAGCACGCAGTAAACGTTGTTGGGCCCAGATCCGTTTTCATCCGAACCGCGAAGCACGAACCCGTGGTTGGGTATCTTGCCGCTCACCCAATCCTTGACGATCGGGGTAACAAAGAACGTGACAGTGTAGAAGCCCTCGGCATTGGGGCCACCAAAGCTCGTGGGAATGGCATAGGTGAAATTGCCGTCGGTATAGCTCTTGGTAGTGGTCCAATCAGAGACCGCTGGGGCAATACCGCCATAGCAATTAGACGGCCAATTTGAGGCATTTACGGTCAGTGTTGCTTTCGTCAACTGCGAGCCCGACGGTATCTTAACCGGCTGGAACAAGTAGTAGCTGCGCCAGGTTAGTATCTGGTGAGTCGAAACGATGGGACCAACGTCAGATTCGTTGTGGTAATAGCCGACGCACAAGGGTTGGCCGTTGCCACAACTATTAAAGACGTCCGCACCTCCGTAGTTGTAGGCCTGTATGCGGGAGTCCGACGCAACGAGGCTGAGCGATTGCGTTGTGGACGAGTAGGGCATCTGCACGGCATTGCGCGAGATCTGCGGTTTTTGGACCGGATAGTGATAGTTCATAGCGCTTGATGAACACACGGCCTTGAAGGTCGCTGGGTTCGAGGCAGCTTTCACCGGGGCTGTCTCGAGCAGCACCACGGTGCCGATTCCCGATAAAGTGACGCCCCCACTACCGCTAACCATCACCGGTCCTGGAGATTTGACGGTGATGCTTTGGACCTTGGGGACGAGCGCCGTCGTTTGACCCGGCGGAGTGTACTCGAATTCGTAACTCACCGTCCCAGCCGCCGTCGCCGTGATTGTCCCAGTGAAGCTGATCGTCCCCGGACAGTTGCCGGTATACGGACTTGGACTGGCGGCTACGGTCGGCGTAATTGCCCAAGCGACCTGTCGCGATACGCAGATCATGACGATCAATGAGGCGAACGTCAATACGAGCTTCGCAGACATTTTCATAGCCTTCTCCTAAATTAGGCGGGATAGGCACAAATAGCAATACCGCCCAGACGAAGAATCTAATGCACTTGGACGTTTCGCCATGAGGTTGAATGATTACCCTGCCCAGTGCTCGCCTGTCAAACGGTGACAACGCCAAGGTCGTTTCCCAAGCTCCAGCGTGAGTCCGCAAGGAAAATGGATGCCATTCTGCCGGCTAATGGGGACACGCGGGAGGCAGAGGAAGGCTAAAGGCCTTGTTCCATATGGTCGGCCCGCAGCGTAGCCTGGTTAGTGCGCCTCTGGGGGGTCAACAACGGAGTTAAGGTCCAAGCCATCTCAATGACTCGCTAAGGATCGACTGGGTCGACCTCGTACAGCATGCTCATACCCATAGCCATGTGATCGCTCACGTGGCAGTGAAACAGCCAAACACCGGGGTCATCAGGGACCATGTCGGCGGTCATCATGTTCGCCGGTCCGAGAAGCACAACGTCAGTCCGTTGCCCGTTGACGAGCACGGTGTTGCCATGCCAATGCGGAGTGTGGAAGTTGAAGCCATTGCCGATGACGAGCAAATACCAACGCACATGTTGGCCTTGCTTCATGACTATCGTTGGCCCATTAGCGTACAGATAGCCGTTGATCGTTGCCTTAAGGTTGCTGTCGACAAATCCGCTTCCGGCCAGATTATAATCACCCTCTGCGTCGACAGGAATCGCTGCCAATCGCACATCGTCTTTCATGGTTCCTCGCGGATCGAGCGTATACGTACGGATATTGTAGTTCAGATACCAGCTCTGGTTCTCGTCGAAGAAATTAAAGAGGGTCACCACTTCGCGATCCACATCTTTGGGAGTGCCATCCGGGCGCGCCATACCTCGACGAGTGACGATAATGGCGCCAACTAAACCAGAGTCGATGTCGCGTTGCTCGTTCACGTGCGAATGGTACAGCCAAACGACAGAACTTGGGTCGTTTGGTCCGGGACCCGCACGTTCCGGGACCTCCCACGTATAGGTATACGTGTGACCAGGTAGCACGGCGCCGCCCTCCTTATCACTCGCCGAACTGCCATCATTGTAGGCCATGCCTTCCGAGTCTTTTCTGTAAAGAACGCCGTGTGGATGCATGCTGAATGCGCGATCGGCGTTGTTCTTGAAAACGACTTTGATCGTGTCACCGACTTCAGCGTGAATTATCGGTCCCAAAATTCCTGCGTACGCGTCGCTCGGTGGTCGAGGTTTTAACGTTCGAAATGTAGCGTCGGTATACTCGCGATACATGACTTTACGATAGACGCTACCGATGCGGTGCTTACCGGAAACCGTATACACCGCTTCATCTGCGGAGAACGGCCTGCCCATGACGACGTCCATTTTTCGCGGGGCGTAATCCCAATTCATTATGTCCGCTGCGATATAGTACGTACGGACCGTACCACTTGTGCTGGTCGCAGTTGTCTCCGCCCGGCTGGGCACGCCGGCGGGCGATACGAAAGCAAGTAAGACAATGAGAAAAATCCATTTCCTGAAATACATACGTTGCGCCGCCCTCTAAAACGTCAAGCGATTATCAACTGATCGCGCCTATGCAAGCTATTCATCAAGCAATAAGAGGCTCCTGGCCGACTCACATGCACTAGGCGATCGACGGTAGGACTTCGCACAGCGATGTAAACCTGCGTACTGACGTCCTCGCGCAGTCCGTGGCGAGGAAGATTAGCCTTTGACTATCACCCAGCCAGCCTTCATGTCAGCGCATGGACCGGATCGCGAGCGCTGCGACGACGATGACCGCCGCGAGCAAGGCAGCCCACAGTATCCATGCGTGGCGCTCCGTCCAAGGCTCGGGGCTGAGGTACGCGGCATTTGAGGATTCCGCACCGACGGCGACGCGCGGTGCGGCGTCTCGCTGTTCACGGGTCGTCAGGGTCGCAAAATCATATTCGGGCGCCTGGGCGCGGCTATTGCCATAGACCAGGCGATAGCTGCGGCCTGGTTCTTGTCGAAAGACGACGTATTGTGGTATCGTCAGCAGATGGATGCTCAGTCCCTGAATCGGGGCGTCATTTCGATTGAAAACCGTCACCCGCCAATAACGGGCTTGGCCACTAGGAACTTCAACCAGCATCTGCGACGAACCGTTGTCCCTATAGATGTACGCCTGCGCCTCATCGTCCCACGACTCGCCGTCGGCGCTCGAACTTACGGTCACAAGCCGGTGAAATGCGCTTTGTGAAGCTGAGAAACCCACGGCGGATACAGGGGCGTTATTAATGCCCGTGTCTGCATCCCACCAGCTCTTCTGTGCCGGCGCCCGCGAGTTCGGTATTGCGTGAGCCGCTACGATCGATCGCGACGTTTTGGTCTCGACCTCGTTTGAGACGCTCACCCCGTCTATGCCGAACGGCCTGCGTCCGTCGAGGATTCTCACCCGCAAGAAACGCGAATGCGTTTCTGGGAATGAAACTTGCAGCTGACCTTTGATTCCGTCTGCCTCGAAACGGAAGATCGGCGCGCGATCGCGCACGATCCGCCAATTCCGGCCGTCGTCGCTAGCATCGACTGCAGCCCAATTGAAGAAGTCTCCATCTGCCGCTGACGCTAGGATCTCGAGCAGGTTGTGAGGCGCACGTCCGTCACCGACGTCGGCGACAACCTGCGTGTATTGACCGGGGACGAATCCCGTGTCGAAAATGCGGGCATCGCTCCAAACCGCTAAGGGGCGCGCCTCCTGGGCGTCGATGACATAAGGAACTTCCTTCCCCGTGTCGTCGACAATGCGAACGTCGGCAAGCCCAGGTTGGGCGCTGCCGTACACCGCAACAGGCAGGGCGAAGGCGACGAGCATGGGCTGGGCTGTCCTGCGTGTTTCGATCGGACGAGATGCGTCCCAGTGCACCCACGCTCCGGTGAGCGGCATTGCGGTCGCTATGGTGAAGACGAGGCCGGCGACGAAGGCAACAATCATTGCTCTTTCTCGGAGCCCTTTGGTTGGAGTCTCTTCTGATAGAGAAACGAGATGCCCAGCAGCACGATGCCCAGCGCCATGAAGGAAAGGATGCGTAGGCCGAGCCCGAGTTCCGAAAGATCGACCAGGAACACCTTGCCGATGCTGATGCCAAGCAGCACAAGACCCTGCCAGCGGAGTAACGACGAATTGCTGCGGATGCCCAGAACCAAGAGCGCAGCGGCGTAGAGCGTCCAGACGAGCGTGAGCAGCAATTGTTGGGTTTCTGCGATGGTATACGGGCGATCGAGCACTTCGGCCGAGAGCGCCCATAGCGCAAGGACGTTGATCGCGACTTGGACCGAAAGGAAGAGCGTCCGTTCGTCGCGGGCGAGCTCGGCACGACGGCTGGCTGCCAGGTACGATGCCATGGCGAAACAGGCGATGACCGTGGCGAACGTGCCGAACCGCTGGTTGAATATCAGCTGACCGCCCTCGATGGGTGCCACCAGGAGACGCGCGACAACTAGAGCGAACAGCGCGACCCCGGCGACGCGTAGCCACTGCGTTTCAGTGACGAAGCCGCTCCACACGAGCACTGCGCCTTCGATCGCCCAGCCGATGGTGATCCAGGTTCCCCGTAGGCCGATCGGGATGGCTAGCGTCACGAGCGTCAGGGCCAGGCCGGAGAAGAGCACGCGGGCCAGCGGCCGACCCTGCGCAGGTGGCGCGGCACCTTGGGCGACGATGAGATGGCCGATCGCGAGGACGATCACGGCCGCACTGAGCGTCCAGCGGTGCTGCTCGAAGAGGGAGACATGCAGCATCAATACATACCACCCGGCGTTGAGGAGCACAAGCGTAACTTGCTCCGTGTACAAAGAACCTATCTTCAGCGCGCGCGCAGTGGGCAGTACGGCGAACTCTACGAAGAACAACGTTGCGAAGGCTAGGGTGACGTTGAGCCTGGACGGATCATAGTGGTCACCGTACCATGCCCAAAAATAGAATACCGTGAAAATGAAAGCGAGCGGGAGCGCCCGCCAGTTGCGCACGTATGCTACCCAGAGCAGACCGGCATTGAGAACCGCTAGATAGGTGAAGAGCGCAACCTCCGCCTCTTCACCGGTGTTAAGCAGCAGCGGAGTGATGAAACCGCCGACCAGTGCGAGCACGGCGATGCGTTGCGAGTCGCGCGCCAGCGCAAATCCCAGCAACGCGACAGTCACGAGGACCATGCCGGCGAGGGCACCCACGTTGGGGATAAGGTGATAGACATTGAAGGCGGCGTAGAGCGAGAGGTAGAGCACGCCCGCGCCAAGCCCTGCGATGCCCTCCGAGAAATAGACATAGGTCTTCTTGAAAAGCCATTGGCTGTAGACCATGAGCGCCGCGCCTGACAAAAAGCCGATGGCGATTCGCCCGATCGGGCCGATCCAGTTGTTGTCGAACGCATACTTGAGGAAGAATGCAGTTGCCAGGAGCAGCGCCAAGATGCCGATCCAACTCAGCCACTTTCCACCGATCAAGCGCTCGAGATCGCTTTGCGTCTTGCCCGTTGTCGCGGCGCCCGGCTCAAGCACGGGCGACGGCGCGCGAGGGGTCCACACGACCGTTGGCGTCGGCTCTGGAGGGGGAGCTACTTGTCGCGGCGGTGCGGGCGTCACTGTTTGGGGCTGAGGGGTGCTTGGCGCAGATTCGGGCACCGGCGCTGACGGCGCAGACTCAACCTCGGCCGCGCTACCCTCGGGTCCCCCGAGCGCACTGAGTCGACGGCTTAAGGTCCGCACTTGCGCGTCCAATGCTTCAACCTGCCGTTTTAATGCGGATGTCGTTCCAATCGCCGAGAGCGCCAGAATAAGTGGTGCAAATAGGACGATGATGATGAGCATGCCGTAGAAGAATACGTCCATCGAAGTTGGCTCCTTGTGCGTGGCGCTGCGCTCTGCGGACGCACAAATCAATCCTATATGTCGATGGGGCTACGTGACACCATACCAATCGGACAACGGGTGACATCTAGACACTAGACGCACCCATCTCTCCGAGGTTTTCGTTCAGCGAAATGATTCGCCTTTTGCCTTGCGACCTTTTCTAATGGCCATCAGCCGATCAATGGTCCTGGCACGCACCTCAAGCAGCTAGAGCTGAACTAGCCGATCGGGTGGTCGAGTCCATCCGGCCCAGCGCCAAGGCCGGGAGGCAGGGCAATAACAGAGGCACTGTTCGTTCCAAGCATCACGGGCGAGATGCGCCCCTCAAGGATCGAACCCCACACCCTGATGTCTTTGACCTCCGCGGGCGACACGGCGAACGGGTCTGAGTCGAGAATCGTGAAATCGGCCTTCTTGCCCGGCTTGATGCTGCCGATCTCGTCTTCAAGCCGCAGCGAGTACGCTGCCTCGATCGTGATCGCGCGGAGTGCCATTTCGAGCGTGATGCGCTGATCCGGGGCAGCCGTCCGCCCGGAGACGGTCACGCGGTTTGCAGCAGCCCATGCCAGCAGCAGCGGTTGCGCGGGCGCCATCGGCATGTCGGAATGCAGTGAGATGCTGATCCCTTCATCGACCACCGAGCCTAAGCGGACCATGCTATCGGCACGAGCCGGCCCAAGTCCGGTTTCGGCGTACTTGTCGGCGAGCGACGTCACATAGTACGGGTTACCGCTGACGTTCGCCCCGAGCTTCGCCAGCTGCTTGACCTGCCCGTCCGTCGCAACCGCAAAATGCACGACGGTGAAGCGGTGATCCGAGCGCGGGTGCGCCGCCACGCGTTCGGCGAGCGCATCGACCACCACTTGCAGCCCTGCGTCCCCGTTCACGTGCGTGTGGATCTGATAGCCGGCATCCCAATAGGCCCGAAACGCCTGTTGATACTCCTCAGGCAGCGCGATCCACTCCCCCTTGTGACCGTCGAGATATGGTTCCTCGACCTGCATCAGCAACGAGAAGATCGCGCCATCGCTGAAGAGCTTCACGTGCTGCGGCAGCCACTGCACGTTGCCGCTTCCCCACGCCGTGAACGTCGGGGTCACCTCGAGCATCTTCGCCGTATCGCCTTTGTATTGATCGTAGAGTGCCCTGCCGTCAGGGATGAAATACGTGCGGAACGTGACATCGTCGCCGTTCAGCGCCGTTTCCCAATACTGCTGCACTTTGCGATTCATCTGCGTGCCCGGCTCGCAAATCGTCGTGATGCCGTTCTGGTGCAAGTAGGCTTTGAGGATCCGCGTGCCTTCAGCGACGCGGTCTGGGGTGACGAAATCGCTCAAGATGAACGGTATGGCGAGGGTCAGGCCCTTTTCGTAGAAGTGGCCGTTCTCCCAACTCGCCTGATCGCTTGCAACGCCCTTGCCTGCC
Source organism: Vulcanimicrobiota bacterium (assembly GCA_036741695.1). Taxonomy (GTDB): domain Bacteria; phylum Vulcanimicrobiota; class Vulcanimicrobiia; order Eremiobacterales; family Eremiobacteraceae; genus JAFANK01. Next base: position 28,169 of record DAINRU010000019.1, on the reverse strand, counting down.
AGTGCGGCCTCGGTGATGCCCAACTTCTTCAGGGCTGCGCTATTGAAGATCAACTCGTGGCACGAGCGGTGCCAGATAACGACCGGCCGATCAGGACTGATGGCGTCGAGTTCAGGACGATAGAGCTTGCCGTGGAAATACTGGTGGAACCCCCACGTGTAGAGCGTCTCGCTCGAGGGAGCGCTCTGTGCGATAGTTTCTGTCAGGCGCGATCGGTATTCTTCGGGGGTCGTCGCCGCCTTAGAGAACTTCCCCGGCACGGCCCAGTCTTCGATGGCGATGATCTCCGTTGACATCGTCATCACGCCAAGCAGCGGATGTAGATGTTGCTCGACAAATCCCGGCATCATGGTCTTGTCGGCGAAGCGATCATCGATAGTGTACGTCTTGCCGCTCAAGGTCTCAGTGACGCTATCAAGGCTGCCGACAGCGATGATGCGAGCGCCTCGCACGGCGACGGCGGTCGCTATCGGCTGGTCGCGCTCCATGGTGATGATCTTCTTCGCCGCGTACACGATGGCCGACTCATCGGTTTCGCTCGCTGCAGCTGTACGTTCCAGACGACCGACACTTAACGCGGCCGCAAACGACCCGGTCACGGCAAGAAATCTCGACCTTGTCAGCCTTTCGGCAACGGCCGCTGCTATGCGGCTATGGCACGCACAATCCGCATGGGGCTCGTGATAAACCAAACGTAGCTCCTCTTCGCAGCGAGGCTTCGCGGTTCACGCTTTTGCGGATGGTTCCTTCGCAGGAAGACTAGGACGGTAAAGTCACTCTATTATGATGGCAAGGGGTTGCCATCCGCGATATACTCCGTTGCATGGACGCGGACGCCGTCGTCATCGGTGCTGGTGCGGCCGGGCTTGCCGCGGCGCAGAGCCTGGCCGGCTCGTCGCTGCGGGTGATCATGCTGGAGGCGCGTGGGCGCGTTGGCGGCCGCGTGCGATCGCGCGAAGTGACTGGGATGACGCCTCCAGCCGAGCTCGGTGCGGAGTTCATCCATGGCCGGGCCACTCAGACGATGAGGCTGCTGCGCGAAGTGGGAGTTACAGCCGTCGCCGCGGACGGCGAGTCATGGGTGTGCAGCGAAAACGGTGATTTGCGCCGTGACGACTGGGACTCTTCATTAGCCGCTCGTGCCCTTGAGGGAGCCCGCCTGCTTGCCAAGGACGAGAGCGCGGAGGAATTCCTGCGACGTCTCGAGGGTGACAAAACAACACGCCATATGGCGGAAGCGGCACGCGCATTCGTCGAGGGATTTGAAGCTGCTGATCCAGCTACCGCAAGCGTGCAGGCGATTGCAGACGAGTTGCAATCGGGCGTCGATTCGAGAAGCGCCCGTCCACTTGGCGGTTACCGGCCGATGTTCGAACGTCTGCGCAGCGCCTGCGCCGCGGCGGGCGTTCAGGTAAGCCTGTCAACCATCGTACGTCGAATTTCCTGGACCCGTGGGGCCGTGGCCGTTGATGTGTGCAACCCCAGCGGGGAAGTGCGGACGATTCGTGCACGAGCTGCCATCGTGACGCTTCCAATCGGCGTCCTCCGGCACACCGGCGACGAGACCGAGATCGCGTTCGATCCCGACCTGCCCTCGGCGAAACGCAAGGCGCTTGGGAGCATTGAGATGGGCCAAGCGGTCAAGGTGATATTATGGTTCCGGTCGGCGTTCTGGGAACGGATCCGCGACGGACGCTACCGCGACGCTGCGTTCTTCCGCCCCCATGGGCAGGCGTTCACGGCGTACTGGGCACAATTGCCGGTGCGCAGTAAGCTTATCGCCGCATGGGCCGGGGGGCCGAAGGCGTTGGCGCTACGCGACGCATCGCAGGCGGAAGTCATCGAGAGAGCCCTGAACGGCTTCGGGGCATTGTTTGGCGAGACCGCGCTCGTGAGCGAGGAGTTCGAGGGTGGCGCAATCCACGATTGGGGCCGTGATCAGTTCGCGCGCGGTGCATACAGTTACGTAGCGGTTGGGGGCGGGAACGCTCGGGCAGCGCTCGCGGCGCCGGTCGACGACACGCTGTTCTTCGCGGGCGAGGCGACATCGAGCGACGGCCAAGGCGGTACGGTCAATGGGGCACTCGAAACTGGCGAGCGCGCCGCCGCAGAAGCTGCGGCCTCGCTTGGGGCACGGGCGACACAACAATGACTGAAACCGCATCGTCGTTCCTCTCTCCGTGGTCGAGCTTCTACGTCATAACCGGCTCGTCGGCCGCAGCTTTGACCGGGTTGATGTTCGTTGTGATCACCCTGGTACGAGGGACGGAACGCGTGCAAAAAAATTCGGATGGGATAGCGACGTACAGCACGCCGACGGTGATGCATTTCTGCACTGCATTATTGGTCTCGGCTCTTCTCAACGCGCCGTGGCGCTCGCTGATTCACGCTGCCGTGTTGATCGGGCTCGTCGGCCTCTTCGGCATCGTGTACATCGTGCGCGTGATGTTCCGGGCGAAGCGTCTGACCGCGTACATCCCCGACTTTGAGGACTGGACGTGGTACACGATGCTGCCATTCGTCGCATACGGCGCGATCTTCGCAGGTGCGGTCGCCCTTCCCGTGGCTCCGGTAGAAGCGCTCTTCGCGCTCGCCGGCGGTGTCGTCTTGTTGATCTTCACCGGCATTCGCAACGCGTGGGACGTCGTCACGTACATCGCGATCGGGGGCTCAAACCAACCCCCAGAGTGACCGTTGTCTAGCACGGAGGCGTGCCCCCGCTGCTCGCTGAAGCTACGTCCCCCACTACAACCGAACTGGAGAGTCAAAGCATGGAATTTGCGCCTTACCTTTTCATCACCGGCGGCAAATGCGAAGAGGCCCTGAATTTCTATAAGGGCATTTTCGGCGGTGACATTAGTCAGATCATGCGCTGGAAAGAAGCGCCCGCCGACATGAAGTTGCCGGCCGAACTGGGCAGCAGGATCATGCATTCCACTTTCAGCTCGAGCGCGGTCAACTTCATGGCATCGGATGCTCAGCCGACGACGACCTACGGTGACGGCGCCATATCGCTGTCGATCGGCACGAGCGACGTGAACGAGGCCAAGCGGCTCTTCGCCGCCCTATCGCAAGGCGGTAAGGTCGAAGTGCCGCTCGAGAAGGCCTTCTGGGGCGCGATGTTCGGCATGTTCACCGACAAGTACGGCATTGACTGGATGGTCAATTGCCAGTTGGCGCAATAACTCGACCAACGCCCCCTGGGGATCAGTTCGCGAGCGACGCAACCACGTGGAGGGGAAGCGTCACGCGCACTTGATCTCCAGGAAAACCCCAGACCAGCAACTGATACTCGCCCGGCCCGCGCGGCTCGATTGTGAAGTCGCGCGTTTCGCCGATCGTGATCGACTGAACGGCTGATTCGGAACGGCGCTGCGCCGCCGGCAGGTCCGCACTGTCCAGCGCCATCGGGACCCATGTAGCCGTACCGGTCGCAGATACTAGCGACACGATGATGCCGGTGCCGAATGTCGTCATGTTGATGAGCCGAAAACGCTGCGCGACTCCGGCGGTGATGGTCATTGCCGGCGGGTTGCTCGCACACGAGCTTCCGGCGATTGCAACAGGCGAGGCGCGGGCGTGGCCGAAGTGTGGCGTATGGAACTACGACGTGGCGATCACGTGCTGATCAAGAACCTCGGCGTCGAGGGGCAAGTCATCGAAGTGGACACCCGGACGATCGTGGTTCGTTACAAGAAGCACGATGGTGAATTGATCGAGCACCGATTCAATCCTGAGGATTTGGAATACCGGCCCAAACCGCACTTGCAGTAGCGGCTTGGGCCGTCGGTACGTGCGCACGCGTGTTAGGCGGGCGTTTGCGGGGGTTGTGAAAAGCGCAGCGAGCCGGGTGTTGTGAGCGTCTTGCCGGTTTCGAGCAGCGTCTTGAGGCCGGAGAGGATCATCGGCCAGCCACCGTAGATCTCGCCGTGGGCGCCCTCGCGCAGTTGGTCGTGGGTCACGGTCAGCCGGCACGAGTCGCCGACCGGTTCGATCTCCCATGTGACCCTCGATGTCCCCTCGCGCTTGACGTCGTCGCTCCACAGGGCGCGGAAGCTTTGGACCAGCCGGCGCGGGGGATCGACCTCCAGGTTCTCGCCTTCGAGGATCGGCGCACCCCAGCCGTGGCCCTCGTAGCGAGAGCCAGGTGTCCAGTCCGACGTGATGACGGCCCCGAACGTATACGTGCGGCGCATCTCGGTGTCGGTGATCGCCTGCCAGAGACGCTCCGGCGTGGTCTTGATGTAGATCTCGAAAACTTTCTCCATCGTGTCATCCTCCAATCTTTGCTTCAGGTTGCTCATGGTCGCGGCCCAGGGCTCGGCGTACTTGCTCACCCACCGGTCGTGGACGAGCCTGATCGGCACCGGGTTCAGAAAGTGCAGTTTCTCGCGCCCGCGCCGCTTCGTCACGACAAGACCCGCTGTGCCGAGCACGCGCAGGTGCTTCATCACACCGAAGCGCGTCATCGGTAGGCGCCGCTCGAGCTCGCTCAACGACTGCCCGTCGCGCTTGAACAGCGCATCGAGCAGGCGCCGCCGTGTGGGGTCGGCGAGGGCTTTGAACACATCGTCCATGCCTGGTAGTATACGTGACCATAAGGTCACATGTCAAGAGCCTCGAGGCGGCCTATTGCTAAACGCCCAAACCCAGGCGAAGAGACGGCCGGGTCTCCGTCCGCGAGGTGTTGTCTGTTCGAATCGATCTCACCAGATGAAGCCCTGCAACGCCTGATCGACGGCAACCGTCGATATGCGGCCGACGCCGCGCCCAAAGGCGTACTCGACCACGTGGCTAGGCGCCGCCTGACGATCGCCGAACAGCGTCCGTTCGCCATTGTGCTGGGCTGTTCGGATGCGCGAGTACCGGTCGAGATCGTCCTCAACCAGAGCCTCGGCGATCTCTTCGTCATCCGCGTGGCCGGCAATATCCTCAACGATCACGTCATCGGATCAGTCGAATACGCCATCGAGACGTTTGGCTGCCCGCTCGTCATGGTGCTCGGCCACTCGAACTGCGGCGCCGTCGCCGCAGCGGTTCAGTCAGTGATCAATCAGCGTCCGTTCTCGTCGCGCATCGCGATGATCGTCGACGCCATCCGACCGAGCGTCGAGCTCGTGCGTCAGCATGACGACGTGCTGCAGGCAGCGATCGCACAGAACGTCTGCGCCGTAACCTCAGCGCTCCAGCGCGCGGGACCCATCATTTCGTCTGCGCGGGAGGAGGGGCGTCTAGCAGTTGTGGGTGCCAGGTATCATCTCGCCACGGGGCTCGTCTCTACTCTGTGCGGAGATCTCACGGCCCCGTGATGAGCGGGTTTAAAGAGAATGGAGACGCGAACGTGAATCCAGCCACACCGATGAACGGCGGACCTTCAACGGCGACGCTCCCACCTGACGGATAGCCGCCGCAGAGGCCGAGAAATGAGTTACCGGCCGCGTCGAACGCGAAACCACCCAGACAACCCGTGACGTTCACGTTGATGGTGGGGGATGCGTTGGCAGTCAAGGGCAGCGGGAAGCCTGAGACCGTCCCTCCGGTGTTACCTAAGTTGAAGGAGAGGGCGAAGAGGACGTTGGCCGCCGGGTCGTACGCGATGCTCGATGCATGAGCCACGCTATTGCTCGTCACGACCGGCGGAGCGGTGTAGGGCGGCGCGTACGCCTGCAGTTGACCTGATCCTGCCGGCGTTGCGACCAGGTCATACAGATTGTTGCTCGCATCAAGCGCGAGACCAACGATAGCGTTGCTGCTATTGATGACTTGGTGTGGGACGCTCGCGCTCGTGATCGGATGGTTGAGCTCGACGACGGTCGTGCCACCGCCGACGAACAGATCACCGTTGCTGTCGAATGCAAGGTAGTTCGGGTTGGCAAAACCGGAAATGGTGAAGAGCGGGGTGGTCGCGTTAGGATTTGGACGAGCGAACTTGCAGACCTGACCAGCGCTCGAGGACACGTAGACCGCGCCCGTCGTGTCGGTCGGATCCACCGCGATGCCCTCATTCAAATCCCCAGCTACAAGGGGCGCCGAGAAGCTGCCGGCGGCGGTGCTTGAGAGGAGAGCGGCCCCTCGAACACCGTCACGTCATTTGGGAATCCGGCCGATTCGATGCCCCCAATGCCGTAAAGCCGTGCATCCGGCACGCTCGTGATCGCGATCTTATTGTTGCCCGGGCTGGATCCGCATCCCGTGCCCGCGAGAAGCAATGCTCCTGCCGCGAGGTAAAGGGTGAGCAGGCCGCCTACGTGCCGGCTCGGACCCGAGACCAAAGGATATTTGTGCATGGCGGACCTCCCCGGCTCTCGAGGTCAATTATACTACCCCCAAGCCTCAATGCCGAGCCCGTAAGACTGCACAACTCGTGAGACTAGATGCTCCATTGCCAGGCGTTCCATGATTCGACGACCGGATTGGGTGCGAAACCCTTGAAGTCGACGCTGACCGGCTCTTGCTGGCGTTGCCACCAGATGTAGATCTGCGGGTTATCGCGTGCCAGCAGCGCCTCGATCTTGAAATAGGCTCGGCGGCGCGCCGGCTGAGCATAGGTCGACAGCGCCTGCAGCTGCAGGGCGTCCATCTCCGCATTGCAATAGCGGGTGTCGTTGTACCCGGCGGGCGGTATGTAGCGGCACATGAACTGCGACGAATCGTCCGGGTCGATGCCCGAATACCACGGCTCGGTGATGAGATCGAACTTGCCACCGTGCATGATCCCTCCCATACCGGCAGGGGCATAGAGCAGGTCGGGTGGGTAGAGCTTGATGACCGTGTCGATGCCCACCGCGTGCAGCATCGACTGCACGAGCACGATCAGCTTGCGATGCGTCACATCCGAGCTGTCCGACACGAAGAGCAGCTGCAGCGGCTCGCCGTTTCTGCGCGCCATGCCGTCCGCGCCGATGGTGTAGCCCGCTTGCCCGAGCAGACGTTTGGCGCGCTCGGGATCGTATGACGGCGGCAGGGCGTCCGGATTGAATGCCCACATCCAGTCGGGCAGGTCTTCGGTCGCCGTCTTCTCTTGGCCGCCGCTCAGCCTCCGCACGAGCGCCGATTTGTCGATGGCTGAGATGATGGCGGCGCGCACGCGCGCATCGCGCAGTGCGCCGTGCGAGAGATTGAACCCGATGCCTTCGAAGCCGTTCATATTGTTCCACACGATGCGGACGTCGGGAATGTTCTTGAGGTCCTGATAGGTGTTGATCGACGCCTGGAACATGTAATCGATAGCGTGCGTGCGCAGCAATTGGATCGAGGTGTTCTCGTCGGGTATGACCTCGATGCGAATCTGGCGCAGCTTCGGCGCCCCCATGAAGAACGTGTCGTTGGCCGTCAGTAGGATGTGGTCGCCGTGGACCCACTCGACGAAGCGAAACGGCCCGTCGCTGACGATCGGTGCCGTGTTGAACGGGATCTGATTGATCGTCGCAAACGTGGACAGCACGTGCGCCGGCGCCACGTTGTACGGCTGATCGCTTTCGGCGAAGAACGTGTTCACAAACGGCGCGAACGGGGTCTTCAGATGCACGACAACCGTGTGTTCGTCCGGTGTGTCGATCGCCCGAACGACGTCGTAGCCATGGCGCGACACGGCGTTGTTGGCGGGGTTCATGATCGCTTGCCACGACCACGTGACGTCTCGGCTGGTCACCGGTTGACCGTCGCTCCAGCGCGCGTCACGCCGCAGATGATAGACGATCGTGAGCCCGTCCGGGCTGATCCCGCCATTGCGCAAGGTGGGCACGGCCGTCGCCAAGATGGGCACCGGGTCGGCGTGAGCATCGGCCGAGATCAAGGGCTCGAAGAGCAGACGGTCGACGAACCCATCAACCGTGGTAGAGGAGAGGATCGGGTTGAGCGTCTTCGCGTCCTGCGAGATCGCGACACGCAGCACCCCGGGTTGCGTATAGCCGTGGCGCGCGACGCCCGTGCTCGTGTGGACGATCTTCGAGCACCCTAAGCTCGCGAGGCATAAGAGCGCGCACGCGAGCACGTGCAGCGATCGATCGCGGGTCATCGGCATATCGTTCTTCAAAGTGTGAAGGGCAGGTTACGCCGAACAGACCGTGATGTCCCGTCGCTGGCCGGTCGTGCGCGTGGCATCGACGGCGCAGGCGTACTGCACCGAGAAAGGTTGTTGTGAATCGTGATGAGTGAAGCTGACGTGAAATTCTTGCGCGCGCTGGAGGCGTGCCGATTGCCGAACAGCGGCTTCCGGCACCGCGACCACGTGCGGGCTGCCTGGCTCTACGTCACCCGCGACGGGCTGCCCGCCGCGATCGACGCCATGGACGCGACCATCCGGCATTTCGCTGCGCATCACGGTCACGCCACGAAGTATCACAAGACGCTGACCGCCGCATGGGTACAACTCGTGGCTTTCCACGCCGCGTGCCACCCGGCGTCTGAGTTCGAGGAGTTCGCGGCGATGAATCCGGATCTGCTCGACACAGCGTTGCCCATGCGCTTCTACAGCCACGAGCGTCTCTTCTCAGCGCAAGCGCGAACCCACTGGATCGAGCCGGATCGGCGGGCGTTCCCCCGGGTCGCCCCGTAGGTGCCCGCCCCCGGCAGGCTCGTGCTGTGCCCGACGCCGCTCGGCAATCTTGAGGACATCACCCTGCGCGTGCTGCGGACGCTGCGCGAGAGCGATGTGATCTTCGCCGAGGACACGCGCGTGACGAGGAACCTGCTACGACATTTCGACATCGGCACGGAGCTGCGGTCGTTTCCTGAAGGAGCACATGCGGCGCGCCTGCGCGACCTGCGCGCTTTGCTGCTCGATGGCAAGAATGTGGCCATGGTGAGCGACGCGGGCATGCCGGGTATCTCAGACCCAGGCATCGAGCTTGTCCGCGAGGCGCGCGACTGCGGTGCGCCGATCGAGGTGTTGCCCGGCCCAAGCGCAGTACCGGCAGCCCTCGTGCTCTCCGGGTTCGACGTCAGCTCGTTCCGGTTCGACGGGTTTCCGCCGCGCAAGCCGGGACCGCGGCGTGCGTACTTGAGCGGGCTCGCAGAGGAGCCCGCCGCGATCGTCTGGTTCGAAGCCGCCAATCGGGTCATCGAGCTGCTCGGCGACGTGGCGGCGACCTTGCCGCAGCGGCAGCTCTTCGTGCTGCGCGAGTATACGAAGAAATTCGAACAGCAGGCCTGGGGCACGGCGGCTGCGGTCGTGCGCGAGATATCTCCGCCGCGTGGTGAGTTCACGCTCGTGCTCGAGGGCGCGAAACCGCAGGCTAAGACAGCTGGGGCGCAGGCTGAAGCGGCGATCGCGTTCCTGCGCAAGCACGGGGTGAGCGCCAAGGACGCGAGCGAGGCGATCCGCTTGGCCACTGGGTTATCAAAGAACGAACTCTATGCGCTCGCGATCAAAGTCCGCACCGCCGCTACGACGAAGAAGCGCTAGCCGTTTGGCAGGCTTCTTCATCCAACGCCTGAAAAAAGGCCGGTCACATGGCTAAAGATACGTTTTACCTCACAACGCCCTTGTACTACACGAACAGCGCGCCGCACATCGGGCATGCTTATAGCACGATCGCGGCCGACGTGCTGGCGCGCTATCACCGGGTCACGGGCAACGGTCTCGTGCACTTCTTGACGGGAACGGACGAACATGGGCCCAAGGTCGCCGATGCCGCGGCGGCTGCAGGCAAGTCACCCAAGCAGTTCACGGATGAGATCGTGGGTCGCTGGAAAAGCGCCTGGCACGAACTCGAGATCTCGTACGACCAGTTCATCCGCACGACCGATCCCGAGCACGAAGCCGCCGTCCAGCAGATCTTTGTGAAGCTGCGCGAGCAAGGCGATATCGTCCCCGGCAAGTACGAAGGCTGGTACTGCCGCAACGACGAGTCGTTCTGGCCGGAAAGCAAACTCGTCGACGGGCGTTGTCCGAATCCCGAGTGCAGACGTGAGGTCGAGTGGGTCTCCGAAGACGCATGGTTCTTCAAGCTATCGAAATACCGCGACATCCTCGTCGACCACTTCAACACCTTTCCGGATTGGGTGCGGCCCGAGAGCGCGTGGAACGAGATGGCGTCGCTCTTGCGCGGTGGACTCGAGGATCTGTGCGTCTCGCGGACCGCGGTGAGCTGGGGCATCCCGATACCGGGCGAATCGAAGACCATCTACGTGTGGTTTGACGCGATCTGCAACTATATCACGGCGGCCGGCTATCCCCACGACATGGCGCGTTTCGAGCGCCTCTGGCCGGCGAACGTCCAGCTCATCGGCAAAGAGATCTTGCGCTTCCACACGATCATCTGGCCGGCGATCCTCATCGCTTTGGACTTACCGCTCCCCAAGCTCGTCTTCGCCAACGGCTGGATCACGATGGAAGGCCAGAAGATGAGCAAGAGCGTCGGCAACGTCATCCGGCCGGCCGAGCTGATCGAGCGCTTTTCGGTCGACGGCGTGCGCTACGTGCTGTTCGCGCAGGCGCCCTTCGGCGTCGACTTCAGTTTCAGCGAAGAATCGCTCGTCGGGCGTTACAACGCGGAGCTCGCGAACAATCTCGGCAACCTCGTGCAGCGCGTGCTCTCGATGCTCGCGCGCTATCGCGATGGAAAAGTGCCTGCGGTGACAAGCGGCGACGAGATCAACGTCGAGTTCGAGGCCTCCGTGCAGGCGGCACGCTCGGCGCTCGATCAGGTCGACTTCCGCGGCGCGCTCAGCGCGATCTGGGATCGCGTCAACTCGCTCAACCTCTACGTCGAGCAGAGCAAGCCGTGGGTGCTCGCCAAGAGCGGCGACGATGCGGCGCTTGACGAGACGCTGTACAATCTGTGCGAAGGCGTGCGCTGGATCGCGGCGCTCATCTATCCGTTCATGCCGGTGGCGAGCGAGACGGTGTGGGACGCCTTGGGCCAGGCCGGTACGCCGGGCGAGACGTGGGAGAAGACTTTGCGCTGGGGCCAGCTTGCAGCGGGAACGCAGACAAGCGTCCCCCAGGCGCTGTTCCCGCGAGTCGAGATCGAAGCCGGGCCCGCGTGACGCTCGCGCTAGTCGATACCCACGCGCATCTCGACGGCCCCGAATACGAGCCCGACCTCGAGCAAACGGTGACACGGGCCCGAGACGCAGGCGTTACGATGATCGTGTCGGCGGGGCAAGACGAAGCGACCAGCCGAGCCACGCTCTCGCTCGCCGGCCGGTTTCCGGCCGTGGCGCCGGCGGTCGGCGTGCACCCTCACCTCGCCAAGGACGCGGGCGACCTGCGCTGGCTTGTGCCGTTGCTCGACGATCCGCGTGTGGTCGCGGCAGGCGAGATGGGGCTTGACTACCACTACGACTTCTCGCCGCGCGAGCGCCAGCGCGAGGTATTCGCACGACAGTTGGAATGGGCGGGCGAACGCGATCTTCCAGCCATCATCCATTGTCGCGAAGCATATGATGAGGTCATGGAGATCATGAGCGCGCACCGCAAACCAGGCACGCCGGCCGTCATCCACTGCTTCACCGCATCCTATGACGTAGGCACGGCGCTCATCGACGAGCACGACGCGTTCTTAGGGATCGGCGGGGCGGTCACGTTCAAGAAGGCGACCGATCTGCATGATGCCGTGCAGCGGCTTCCCCTCGAGCGGCTCGTGCTGGAGACCGATTGTCCGTTTATGACGCCCGTGCCCCATCGCGGCCAGCGCAACGAGCCTGCCTACCTCGGCCTCACCTGCGCGGCGATCGCTGCGCTGCGCGACACCACGGCCGAGGCGATCGCGCAGGCGACGACCGCGAATGCGCTCCGTCTGTTCCCCCGCTTAGCCGCCCGCTCGTAGCGGAGTCATGACGGTGCGAGAACGTGACGTGCGCTCGCGACGTGCGTCAGGCGGGGACGGCGCTCGACCACATGCCGTCGAAGCCGGCGCGCAGCGCTTGCGCCCCCTGGCCCAACGCCAATGCGGGCGCGACGATGCCGAGCTCGCGTGCTTCATCTAATCCATTACGGGTGAGGTTGGCCGATCCCACATAGATCTCGTCGCCGCCGTCCACATACTTCTCATGCATGTACCCGGTGGGCAGCGTGCGGACGTCGATCCCGGCAGCGCGCAGCTGTGCGAGCGCTTGGTATTGGGTGCGGCTGACGCGGCAGTCCGCTTCGATGAGCACCCGGTCGTGGTGGCCTGCTGCGCTGCGCGTCTCGAGCGCGCCGACGACGCGTTCGTCCGAGAGATCCTCAGTGGCAATGCGCAGGTCACCGGGTGATTCCAACAGATGTTGCAGGCGAGCGCGCAACGATGCAGCGGGTCCGCTCACGACGTAGTCGCCGCTGACCGCGGATCCGCTGATGGACGCTGCGACTGCGGCGACGTCGCTTGGCACAGCATCGGTCACGAGCACCTCGCCCGGGCTCTCAAAACCACAGGTGGTGAGGTTCGCGGTCGCGATGAGCGCGGTGTGTCCGTCGACGACCGCGGCCTTGCCGTGCATGAGGACGTTGGGATCGTCCTCGGCGACGAGCGCGACGCCCGCGACGAATCTGCGGCGCAGGGAGTCGACGGCGGATGACGGCCGCGCCGCATCCGGGCGCTCGCCCGTGTCCGGTTTGCGGCCGTATCGAGACGGGTGGGCTTCGACGTGCACGCTCACCGCGACGTGTCGCTGGGCGGCGGCGTTGAGACTTGCGATGACCGCGGGATCTGACAGGCTGTAGCATTCGAGGTCGATGCGCTCGCGCGCCGCATCGAATGCCGCGCACAACGCATCGCGCGCTGCGTAGCCAAAGGCGACCCGAAGTTGTTCCATGCGCTCTCCCCTCACGCGTGGTGGCATCCGCGTCAAGCGCATGGTCGCACACGTGCCAGCGCAATCCCAGGAAAGGGTCGCGGCCCGCGTGAACCAGCCACAACCGATATGGATAAGGGAAGCGCCGTTCGCGAGATGTTCGACAAGATCGCGAGGCGGTACGACCTCGCCAACACCGTCATGACCGGCGGCGTCGACGCGCTGTGGCGCAAACAGGCAGCCGGCAGCCTTATGCTGGCCACCGATGCCCACGTGCTCGATCTGTGCTGCGGCACGGGCGCTCTGACGCGCGAGCTCGCGCGCCGCGTGCCCAGCGGCCGCGTCACGGGCGTCGATTTCAGCCCGCAGATGCTCGCCATCGCCCGCGCCCATGAAGGTCGCGCCAACACACGCTACGAGGAAGCGGACGTTCTCAAACTTCCCTTCGGTTCGGGAACGTTCGACGCCGCGACGATGGCGTTCTCGATGCGCAACGTGACCGATATCGCGGCCTGCCTGCGCGAGGTCGCACGGGTGCTCAAGCCCGGCGGGTCATTCGTCAATCTCGAGGTCGGCAAGCCCGATAATCCGTTGCTGCGCCGCGCATTCTTCGCATATTTCTATGGCGTGATCCCCTGGTTGGGAGGCATGGTCGGCGGTGACCGAGCGGCCTACCGCTACCTGCCGGAGTCGCTCATCAATTTCCCCGATGCGCGCACGCTCGCAAGTCTCTTCAAGAACAACGGTTTCCCGCACACGCGCAACGTGTCGCTTGTCGGCGGCGTGGCAAACCTGCACATCGGCACGACCGACGCATCGACCGTCGTGCGCGCCGAGCCGGAGTTCGCAGCGAGCCTGTCATGATCAGCAGTTCGTCGTCGAGCGTCATCCGTGAGGTCGTCGAGCAGTTCGTCCGCGAAGAGCTCAGCCTTGAGAACGCGCAGATCGCGGGCGCGGTCTGGGCCATGCTCGACGCAGGTGGAAAAGAACTTCGCCCGCGCATGACGCTGTTGGCCGCGACTGCCACCAATGCCGACGCGCCCAAAGACCCGGTGCTCGCCTCGTACATGGAGCTCATCCATGTCGCGACGCTCATCCATGACGACGTGGTCGACAACGCCGATCTACGGCGCGGCAGAGATTCTACGAACAACGTCCACGGCAACCGTTTCTCGGTGCTGGCCGGTGACTATCTCTTCTCCTGGGTCTTCAAGAAGGTCACGCTGGGCTACGACAATCCCGTGCCCACCATCCTGTCATCGATGCTCTCCGAGATCTGCAACGGCGAGGTGAAGCAGCTGCGCGCCATGGGCAATCTGCAGCTCGCACGCGATCAGTACTATGAGATCATCGGGAAGAAGACGGCCGAGCTGTTCGCATCGTGCGCAGAAGTGGGCTCGATCGTCGCCTTGCAGCGCACGACGGGGAAGTCAGGTCCCACGTTGCGCCAGCATCCGGTCGTGCTGGCGCTGCGCGCCTATGGCTGGGCGTTCGGCATGGCGTTCCAGATCCGCGACGATCTGCTCGACATCACCGCGAGTGAAGCGGCGCTCGGCAAGCCGGCCGGCTCCGATCTGCGCGAACGCAAGGTCACCCTGCCGCTCATCATGGCGCTCGAATCAGGCGATCCCGAGCTGCGCGCCGTCGCCGCCGAGCTCTTCGCACGATCCGACCTCGAGACGGGCGGCGCGACGGCGGTGCTCGCCCAGGTGGTCAGCCGCTTGCGTCAGCACCCCGCTATCGAAGGCGCGAAGCGGGTGGTGAAGGACTACGAGGCACAAGCCCGGGCGGCGGTCAGCCAGCTTGCCCCCAGCAAAGCAGCCGCCGAGCTTGAAGCGCTGACGCACGCTCTTAGCGAATACTCATCCTAGCCTGCAGGGCGATCGTCGCCTTCGCCGATATTCCATACGAAGGAACTCGAAAGGAGCTTCACGCTCACATGACCCCAACGTTTGCGATCATCTCCGGTCCGGAGATCGCGGTCCTGGTCGGGCTCGCGGTACTGCTCTTCGGCGCCGATCGGATCCCGAAGCTCGCGCGGTCGATGGGCGAGGCGAAGAAAGAATTCGAAAAGGCGCAGCACGGCGACACGACGCCGGCACCGCCTCCGGCGTCCAACGCCGCCGCGACGGGCACCTCACCCACGCCGCCCCCGCCAGCGCCGCAGCAATAATCCCTCTCACCTGATCGATGTCGACGCAGATGGCCGAAGCGCCGCAGGTGCGCCCCGCCTCCGACGACGTCGAGATGACGTTCACCGAGCACCTTGCCGAGCTGCGTCGCCGGCTCATCATCTGCGTGGCGGCGGTCGCCGCGTGTTCGATCGCCGGACTCGCGGTCGTCGGCAAGCTCCTCACCTTCGTCGAGAGATACTTCTTGAGCGGCATCCAGCTGCATGTGTTCTCGCCGACGGAGATATTCCGCGTCTATCTGAAGCTGTCGCTCCTCATCGGCATCGTCATCGCCTTCCCCATCATCCTCTATCAGACGTATGCGTTCATCGCGCCGGCGTTGGACCGCAGACTGCGCTCGCGCGTGGTATGGTACGCCATTCCGAGCTTCGTCATGTCGGCGATCGGTCTCGCCGTATGCGGTTTCTTCATCCTGCCGTTCATCATGACCCGGCTGCTGGGTTTCACGCAGAGCGCGGGGGTGGTCGGCACCTATCAGCTCGATCCCACCGTCGGCTTCATCACGCTGCTGCTCGCGATCTTCGCGATCATGTTCCAGCTGCCCATCGTGCTCTCGATCCTGGCGAGCGTCGGGCTTGTCAATGCGCGCTCGCTTGTCAAAGGGTGGCGCTACGCCACCATCGTCATCATGATCGCCGCCGCCATCGCAGCACCGGACGGCAATCCGCTCACCATGCTCTTGCTCGGTGCGCCATTGCTTGCGCTGTACGGATTGAGCATCATCGTGGTGCGCTTCACGCAACCGAAAATATCGCCGCGCTGACGTCTTTGTAGCAACCGACGTTTGCGGCAGTGGACCTTTGCAGCAGCGGACCTTCAGGTCCGTTTCATCTGACCAGGGGAAGTCGTCTATGGCGAGAAGCGGAATCGCGTTCGCAATAGCGTCGACAGCGAGGCACGTGATAGGCCCTTGAGTTCGGTACGCGCGCAGGCAGCGCAGGTGAAGGCGAAACACAGCTCGCCGCAGCATGCATCCGAGCCGCTGCTTGAGGAGATCCTCAACCTTCTCAGCAATGTGATGTTCCCGGTCGTCATCTTCCTCATCTGGTCGGCGATGACGACGGTTGGTACGATCGTCGATCAGAACCAACCGGAACAGCATTACTACGACACGTATCCGCTGCCCATCGCAAACGCGATCGTGCGGCTGCATCTCACCGGCATCTTCCATTCCGTGCCGTACATCTCGCTCGTCGTGCTGCTGCTGCTCTCGATGTCGGTGTGCACCTTCCGGCGCGTCATCCCCAAACGCTTCCCCAAAGATCGCGCGGTGCCGATCGGGAACTTCGGGCTGCACGCCGCTGTCGCTGCCGGCGCGGATGCGGCCGTGACTTCCGAAGCCGCCGAGCGCTACTTGCGGTCGCGCGGCTTTTCGCTGCGCTCGCAGGTGATCGACGGCGCTCGCTGGATCTTCGGCGACAAGCAGAAGTGGGCGCGCTACGGCGTGCTCGTCGCGCACCTCGGCTTTACGGTCATCGCGTTCGGCGTGTTCTTGGGCTGGTTGCACGGCTTCTCGGGGCAGGTCGTGCTCTACAGAGGAGAGACCGCCGTGGTCTCGCCCGCGAACCTGCGCCTGACGCTCGACACATTCACGGCGCAGTTCGTCCCGGTGCAGACGCCGGGTGGGGTCATCTATCAGGCGCAAAAATTCCAATCCGACGTGACCTTCGCGGATGCGTCAGGCACAGCATCGCGCGCCATCATCCTCGTAAACCATCCCCACATCACGCAGGCGGGCGTCTACTTCTATCAGGCATCCTACAGCTTCGCCGGACACTTGCAGGTCACACAGCGCGGCAAGGTCCTGGCGCTGCCGGGCACGGAGGGGCGCTTGCAACCGCAGGACGCGATCTTCTTGCCGGGCACGAGCCGGGTCATCGAGTATGGCACGCTGCTCGGTCCGACCGATCCGTCCCAGACCCCGGCCGGCGTCGCATTGCCGGCAAGCGATGAGTACGCGATCTGGATCTTCCACGACAACATCCCCACGTCCAACCGGCCTGTGCTCTTGCCCGTCGGTTCGAGCATCGACGTCGGTGATGGATACAGGGTCACAGCGCTTACGCCGACGCCCTCGACGGGGCTGACCTATCGCTACGACCCAGGCCAAAGCTGGGTGGCGCTGGGCTGCATCATCCTCGTGACGGGCTTCGTCATGGCGCTCTTCTTCGTGCCAGTGAAGCTGTACGCGAAAATCCGCGCAGAGGGGGATGCCTGCGCCGTCGAAGTGGCAGCAACCACGACCAAGGGCAACGCCATCTACGAAGATGAGTTCGCGGCGCTCACCACGGGGCTTGCGCACGCGCTTGCAGCCGGCGGCGGCGCGCATGACGAGGATCGAGTGAAAGCATATGCCTGAGAGCAATCAGTATACGCAGTACAACGCCAACGTGCAGGCGGCGATGACGCAACACACGCTGCAGTACATGGGCTGGTATGACGCGGCGGTGGTCCTCTATGCGCTGGCCATCGCGGCGTTCGTCGTCTACTGGTTTTTCCGCAACCGCGGCGTGGTGGGCCTGGCCCTGCTCCTCACCGTCGCTGGGCTTGTCAGCCAGGGCATGAGCCTTGGTCTGCGGGCATACTACAGCCACCACGTGCCGTGGAACGACCTGTACGGCTCGCTGTCGATGGTCTCGTTCTGGGCCGTCATCATGTTTTTGATCTTTGGATCGCGCTTCAACATATGGTTCGCAGGACCGCTCGTCTTGGGCTTCACCGATGCACTGCTCGCTTACGCCAAGGGCTGGAACAAGGGGCTCGAGCCGCTCGTGCCGTCGCTGCAGAGCCCGTGGATCTTCATCCACGTGCCCATCGTGCTCGCCTCCTATGCCGCATTTCTCATCGGATTCGCGACGAGTATCGTCTATCTGCTCAAGAAGTGGGATGAGGACCGGGTGGCGCGCGTCGCCGGCCGGTCGGTGGGCGCAGCGGTCGCGGCGCAGGGAGCGGCGATCGGCAGACCGGCCTGGCTCGGCTGGCTCGACATGGTGCCTGCATCGGCGCGTCTTGACGTCGTGTCGTATCGCGTCATCGCGGTCGGCGAGATCTTGTTGACCGTCGGCATCATCCTTGGCGGCGTCTGGGCACACATGGCATGGGGGAGCTATTGGCAGTGGGACCCTAAAGAGACGGCGGCCCTGGCCTCATGGCTCATCTACGCCTCGTACCTGCACCTGCACACGCGGCCGTCGTGGCGCGGCGTGCGCGCAGCCTGGTGGTCCATCGCCGGCTTCATCTCGATATTGTTCTGCTACTTCGGCGTGAACATCTGGATCAGCGGCTTGCACTCATACAAATAGGGTGCGACGGTTTAGCCCCGCACACGGTCTTACGTGACGAGCGCTATGCCACATCAGGACGGCCCTGCAGACCCACCGTCGCATACGGAAGAGCAGATCCGCGAGGTCACGATCGGCGAGCTCAAACCGCTGGCCGGCCGCATCGTGCTCGAAGACTACGATCCTCGCTGGCCCCAGTTGTTCATTGCGGAGGCGGCGCGCATCAAAGGCATTCTGGCAGAGCGGGCGCTTGCGATCGAACACGTCGGCTCGACGTCGGTGCCCGGGCTCATCGCAAAGCCTATCATCGACGTCGTGCTCGTCGTCGCCGCATCGGCCGATGAGCCAGCATACGTGCCCGACTTGGAGAAGGGCGGGTATGTGCTGCGCATCCGCGAGCCCGAGTGGCACGAGCACCGAGTGCTCAAGGGGCCCGACACGAACGTCAACCTGCACGTCTTCTCGCCAGGATGCCCTGAGATCGCCCGCATGCTGACGTTTCGGGATCGGCTTCGCCAGCATCCCGACGATCGCGAGCGCTACGCCGACGCCAAGCGCACGCTCGCC
The DNA here is from genome assembly GCA_036741695.1 of Vulcanimicrobiota bacterium. Lineage (GTDB taxonomy): Bacteria > Vulcanimicrobiota > Vulcanimicrobiia > Eremiobacterales > Eremiobacteraceae > JAFANK01. The sequence continues at coordinate 9,409 of DAINRU010000019.1, read as the reverse complement.
GCGAAAGACTGGAAGTTCGTGCAGAACTATGCCGACGCCAAGACGTCGGTGATCGAAGAGATATTAGCCCGAGCGAGCTCAAGCGACTCCCAACGTCGGCGGCTTTAGCTCAACCGTTGGGAGGCCGGTTGGTCACAAGCCATAGCTTCGGCGTGCGTTTGAGCACCCAGACCTTGATGCCATGCTGGGCCAGCATGGCGGGATCGCCCGGGCTGACGACCGCGAGCACGCGTGCCGGCTGGTCGAAAAACGCCTGCGGTTGCATGTCGGCATCCTTGCTGAATCCGACCGACGTGTAGCCGTGCGATTCTGTGTAGAAGAGCAGCGAGTATGCGCCGGGCGGTCCCGTGATGCCAACCTTATCGCCTGGACGGTAGTACGACATGACGGTGGCGGCCATGCCCTTCATCGGTTTGAACGCCTCAGTCCGCGGCAGGATCGAACATGCGACCGTGCCGATGAACCCGGCCATCATGAGCGCGAGCCCGACCGGCGCTATCCATACGCGGTTCGCGAGATACGTGACGAGCAGCGTGGCGATGGCGGTGGGCACGACGAACCAGCCGAGCAAGGCGAGTGACGGGGCGAGTGCGTGGAAGGGACCCGCGTTCTGGCTCTCGCCGTACATAACGACGCCGATCGTGACCAAGACGAGCGACGCCGGCAAGAAGATGAGGGCGCCGCGCAGCGCCTTGACGCTGTTCTCCATGATCGCGTCACGCAGCGTCTTCCCCACCATGATCGCTAGGCCGGGGAAGATGACGACGATATAATTGGGCAGCTTTGTCTGCGCCGCGGAGAAGAAGATGAATGGCACGATGGCCGAGGTCAGCAGATAGCGCTCGTCTTCGGTCCAGCGCCGCCACGCGGACTTGATCGCTTTGGGCAAAAAGGCGACAAACGGGAAAAAACCGATGGCCGCCACCGGTAGATAGTACCAAAACGGCCCGGGCTGGTTCTCAAAGGGCGTGAGGTAGCGGCCCACGTTGCTCAATCCGAAATACGAGGTCAAAAATTCGCCGCCGTTGGCCAGCGTCTCCAAGGCGAACCACGACCCCGCCACGAGCAGATAGACGATCGCACCGCTGATCCAGGGCAGTCCGCGCCAGAACGGGCGCCTCGTCCACATGAGAAAGGCGATGACGACGAGCAGCGGCAGCGCAACTGCCACCGGTCCCTTGGTGAGCGTGCCGAGCGCGGCTGCGATGACCGCGATCCAAAAGGCCCTGCGATCGCCGTCGCGGATGGCGAAGAAGATCCACAGCGTGGCGACGGTGCTGAAGAACAGCAGCATGCTGTCCAAAATGGCCATGCGCGAGATCACGATGACCTCGAGGCTCGTTCCAAAGGCGAGAGCGCTAAGGATGCCTGCCAGCTCGCCGTAGAGGCGACGCCCCGCGGCATAGGTCGCCGCCGCAGCCGCGACACCACACAGCGCGGCGGGCAGGCGTAGCGCGAATTCGTTGAGCCCGAAGAGTTTGACCGAAAGGCCGGCGGTCCAAAACCAGAGCGGCGGGTGGATGTACCAGGTGTGGTAGTTGAAATGCAACGTCAACCAGTCGCCGGTGCGGAACAGCTCCTTTACGATCTCGCCGTAGGTCGGTTCGCTGTTATCCCAGAGCGAACTCGCGCCGAGGCGGACGAAATACAGCGATGCGATAAAAGCAAAAACGGCGAGGCGTAAGAGCAGCAAGCCTCGCGCCGGACGATCAACCACACGTTGCACGGCATGAACTTGCAACGATTCGCATAACTAACCCTCCATGAGCAGCATGGCCCAACGCGCGCGGCGTCGCACCATACGCGTGGCGACTCGGCGCAGCGAGCTTGCGTTCGCGCAGACCAAACTCGTGGTGCAGCAGCTGCAAGAGCGCGCCGACGTCGACTGCGAGATACTGCCCATCACCACCAAGGGCGACGCGCAGATCGATCGCAGCCTCATCGCCATCGGCGGCGACGGCGTCTTCGTCAAGGAGCTCATGCAGGCGCTGCTCGACGAGCGTGCCGACATCGCCGTCCACTCGGCAAAGGACCTGCCCACCGGGTTGCCGCCGGAGCTTGATGCCGGCGTCGTTCTCGAGCGTGCGGACGCGCGCGACGTGCTCGTGTCACAGGACAATCGATACACCGATATCGGCTCTCTGCCGCCGGGGGCGCTCGTGGGCACGAGTTCGCTGCGCCGTGCGGCGCAGGTGCGTATGGTCAGAGATGACCTGCGCATCGCGCCGCTGCGCGGCAACGTCGACACGCGCATCGGCAAGGTTCGCGCGGGTGAGTACGACGCAGCGATCCTCGCACTGGCGGGCCTCGCGCGGATCAACCTGTTGCCGTCGGTGGGCGGCGGTAGCCCGCTTGCGCCCGACGTGATGGTTCCGGCGGTCGGACAGGGGGCGCTCTACGTGCAATGCCGCGCCGCAGACGCGGACGTGCGCGCGCTGCTCGCGCCGCTCGATCATGGTCCCAGTTCGTTCGCCATCCGTCTGGAGCGCTCGTTTCTGGCGGCTGTCGGCGGCGGGTGCGTGGCGCCGATCGGCGCGTACGCGAGCGTGCAGGACGCAACATGGCGCTTGGTGGCCGTGATAGCAGCGACGGACGGCACAACGTCCGTGCGCCGGAGCGCTCAGGGCCGAGCAGCCGACGCAAGCGAAGCGCTCGCGGCCGTCGAAGCGCTGGCTTCCGAAATGCTCGCGGCCGGCGGTCGCGAAATCATCGTCTCAGCCAGACAGCGAGATGAACACACGCGATGAAGTCGTTGAAATCCGTCAAGCCGTCAACCGCGCCGGCACAGGCCCGCATCAACGTGCCGACGCCGACCAAACGCCCGCGCCGGCTGCGGCGCAGCGAGACGATGCGCAGGCTCGTGGCGGAGCATCGCGTCAGCGTCGACGATCTCATCGAGCCGCTCTTCGTCGTTCCAGGCGCAGGCGTGCGCAACGAGATCGCGTCGATGCCCGGTGTGTATCAGCAGTCGGTCGATCGTATCGCCGATGACGCGAAGGCCGCCGCGGCGCTCGGCATCCCGGCGGTGCTGCTCTTCGGCATCCCACCCACCAAGGACGAGCTCGCGAGCGGGCTCGACGATCCGGACGGCGTCGTGCAGCGGGCTATCGCGGCGATCAAGAGCGCGGCTCCGGAGCTGCTCGTCATCGCTGATCTCTGCGCCTGCGAATACACCTCCCACGGTCATTGCGGCATCCTGAGCGCTGATGGCAAGGTCGACAACGATCGAACGCTCGAACTGCTTGCTCGTGGCGCGCTGTCATACGCGCGCTGCGGCGTCGACGTCGTCGCCCCGTCGGACATGATGGACGGACGTGTCGCTGCGCTGCGCCATGCGCTTGACGCCCACGGTCATATCGACGTCGCAATCCTAACCTATGCGGTGAAGTATGCGTCCGCGTTTTACGGCCCATTCCGCGACGCCGCCGATTCAGCACCGGCCTTCGGCGACCGCCGCAGCCATCAAATGGATCCGCCCAATGCGCGCGAGGCCGTGCGCGAAGCGCTGCTCGACGTCGACGAAGGCGCGGACATGGTCATGGTCAAGCCGGGCCTGCCATATCTCGATGTGCTGTCGCGAGTGCGCGAGGCGGTCAACGTGCCGGTCGCAGCTTACAGCGTGAGCGGCGAGTATGCGATGGTCAAAGCCGCCGCGCGCAACGGCTGGTTGGATGAGGAACGCGTCGTGGACGAGATGCTCGTCGGCTTCAAGCGTGCCGGCGCCGACGCGATCGTCACGTATTTCGCGCGCAGCTTCGCGCAGCGGCATTCGACAAGCAAAAGGAAACGGACCTAAAGGTCCGTTGCTTCGAGGTCCATGCCACTAAAAGGTGCCTTGCTGTGGAGCAAGTGACGATCGTGCTGCTGGCGGGTGGCCGGGCGATGCGCCTGCCCGGCAAGCTCGCGCGAGTTGTCTGTGACGAGCCCATGTTGGTCCGAGTCTTCCGCCGGCTCACGAGCAGCGGGCGGCCCTGCATCGTCAGCGTGCGCGACTCGCTGCCGCCCGAGCTCGCCGAGCTCGTGCCCGTGCCCACGGTGCCTGACGCCTACGGCGACGTCGGACCGCTGGGCG
>DAINRU010000019.1:0-5237 GCA_036741695.1 Vulcanimicrobiota bacterium | reverse complement strand
ACGCTCGCGCAGGGACGAAAGAAAGTCACCCAGGCGCTCGAAGGGTTACGCGTGGTCCACTTTGCGATCGGCGCGGATGAGGCGACCTTCCTCAACATCAACACCCCCGAAGACGCGGCGGGCATGCTGCGCTCATGAACGACGCTCGCTCGCGTAGGCTCTTCGCGACGGCGCAAGATCTCTTCCCAGGCGGCGTCAACTCGCCGGTGCGCGCCTTCAAGAGCGTCGGCGGCACGCCGCGTTTCCTCGTGCGCGGCGAAGGCGCGCGTGTCTACGACGTCGATGGCCGGGAGTACATCGACTACGTGGGTTCGTGGGGGCCGTTGATCCTTGGCCACGCCGACGTCGAGGTGACGAGCGCGATCCAACGGGCGGCAGCGAGCGGAAGCTCATTCGGCGCTCCTAACCCGGCAGAGATCGAGCTCGGCCGAGCGATCCGCTCGGCCATGCCGTCGATGCAACTCATGCGCTTCGTCAGCTCCGGTACGGAGGCGTGCATGAGCGCGCTGCGTCTCGCCCGTGCGTTCACCGGACGCGAGCTGATCGTCAAATTCGACGGGTGTTACCATGGGCACGCCGATGCCGTGCTCGTCAATGCAGGATCTGGCGCCCTGACGCTGGGCGTGCCGAGCTCGGCAGGCGTGCCGGCGAGCCTGGCGGCACTGACCGTCGTCGTGCCGTACAACGATATCGCCGCGCTCGAACGGGTCTTCAAAGACCATCATGATACGATCGCCTGCATCACGATCGAGCCTATCGCCGCCAACATGGGGCTCGTGCTCCCGCAACCCGGCTTCTTGCCGGCGGTCGTGGACATCGCGCACCGCCACGGCGCGCTTGTCATCTTCGACGAGGTGATCACGGGCTTTCGCGTCGCCCACGGCGGGGCGCAGTCGCTCTACGGCATCACGCCGGATCTGACGTGCCTCGGCAAGATCATCGGCGCAGGTCTGCCGGTGGGCGCGTTCGGTGGCCGCGCGGATATCATGCGCCGTCTCGCACCCCTGGGGGACGTCTACCAGGCGGGAACTCTGTCGGGCAATCCGATCGCGATGGCAGCCGGCGTGTCGCAGCTGCGCCGGCTGGCGCAGCCCGGCGCGTACGAACGGCTCGAGTCGCTGGGAGCCGCACTCGAGGCTGGCCTGCGAGCGCTCCTGCACGCGCGCGAGATCCCCGCGCAGCTCAACCGCGTCGGCTCTATCTTCGGACTGTTCTTCAATGGGCAACCCGTGCTCGATCTTGCCTGTGTGATGCGCTCGGACGCCAAGAGATATGCAGCGTTCTTCCATGCCATGCTCGAGCGCGGCGTGTATCTCGCGCCATCAGCGTTCGAGGTGGGTTTCATCTCGCTCGCGCACAGCCCGGCAGATATCGACGACACGATCGCCGCCGCCGGACAGTCGCTCGGGGTGACGGCTGTGGCGGCGCGATCCTGACATGAAGATAGCAGCGCGCAAGAGACGATCGCCCAAACCGTCGCGCAACGGCGAGGCTCGAGGCCCGCGCGGGTTTGTCATCAGCATTCCCAGGTTGTTCTTATACCATCGTGGCCTCGAGGACGCGCTGCATGCCGGCGACAAGGTGCTGACCTCGCAAGAGCTGGCCGCGCGGATCGGCCGGGGCATGTCCTCGACCCAGATTCGCAAGGACTTGTCGCAGCTCGGCACCTTCGGACGCCGCGGTCAGGGATACGACGTCGTCGTGCTGGTGAAGAAGCTGGCTCGCGTGCTCGGACTTGACCGTGACTGGCGCATCGCGATCGTCGGCTTCGGGAACCTAGGCCACGCGCTTGCCACCTTTCTCGAGTATCGCGAAGAGAAGTTCCACATCGGCGCGATCTTCGACAAGGATCCCGCTCTCGTGGGCACGAGCTGGCACGGCGTGACCATCAGCGACGAGGACGATCTCGATCGCGTGCTCCCCAAGCTGAACTGTGGGATCGGCATCATCGCCGTGCCGGCATCGGCGGCGCAACGCGTGGCCGAACGGCTCGTCGCCGCGGGGGTCGGCGCGCTGCTCAACTTCGCGCCCACCAATCTTGAGCTCGCCCCGGCGGTGGCGGTGCGTACCATCGATCTTGCCTCGGAGCTCTCGATACTGACGCACCATCTCTCGTGAATTTCCTGTGAAGATAATGCGCGCACGCGGCTCTACATAAGTCCCACGGGCCACGAGGGATGAACCGGCGTTTGGCCTAAACCCGGTCGAGCAATGCCTGTCGTTCTTCTCGGACTCAGTCATCGTACCGCCCCGCTCGAGATCCGGGACCGTCACACGGTTCCGGCGCAGCGCATCGCCGAAGCATTGCGCGCGCTCAGCGAATATAGCGCGGTCCGTGAAGCGGTCATCCTGTCGACGTGCAACCGTCTTGAGATCTATGCCGACGTCGAGGCCTACGAGCTCGGCGTCGCGCAGCTCAAAGAGTTCCTCACCACCTATCGAGCCATGCGAGTCGAGGACTTCGATAAGTATCTCTATACGATGCTCGGCGCCGAGGCGGTCGAACAGCTCTATCGAGTGGCCGCAGGCTTGGACTCGATGCTCATCGGCGAACCGCAGATCATGAGCCAGGTGAAAGAGGCATTGCGCATCGCGCAAGACGCGGGCTCGATCGGCCCGCATCTGGGACGCCTTTTCCGCACCGCATTGCAGACCGGAAAGCGCGCGCGCACCGAGACCGCCATCGGCCAGGACGTCGTCTCGCTTGCCGCCGCGGCGGTCGAGCTCGCCGAGCGGCACTGCGATCTCACGCGGACGCGCTGCGTCGTGGTGGGCGCGGGCAAGATGGGCGCATCAGCGGCGAAGCACCTGCGGGCTCGTGGCGCAACGTCTGTAACCATTGTCAACCGCACGCTGCGCACCGCGCAGACGCTTGCCGACACGATCGGCGCCGTGGCGTTGGAGTTGCACGAGCTGCCGCTCGCCCTCGCACAGAGCGACCTCGTCATCAGCGCGGTCGGCAGCGGGAAATTCCTCATCACCGCGCAGATGCTGCGCGGAGCGCGTGCCGGCGTCGAGCGCCGGTTGCTCGCCGTTGATATCGGCGTTCCGCGCGACATAGAACCCGCGGCGGCAGCAAGCGATGGCGCAGTCGTCTATTCGCTCGAGGATCTGCGCGAGGTGGTCGCGCGCTCGCTTGAAGGCCGCCAAGCGGAGATCCCCAAGGTCGAAGGCATCATCACGGCGCAGGTCAGCGCATATCAGCGCTGGTACCGCTCGCGCGGCGTGGCGCCGCTCATCGCCTCGTTGCGCACCAAGGCCGAGGAGATACGCGACGGGGAGATCCAGCGGCTCTTCGCGCGCATGCCTGAGCTCGACGCCCGGCAGCGTGAGATGGTGATCGCCGCGAGCATCACGATCATCAACAAGCTGCTCCACGAACCTGTCACGAAGCTTCGCGAGACGGCGGCCGAGCGCGCGCTCGACAGCGCAGCGCAGCAAGCGCAGACCATCCTCGATCTCGACGCGTTCAGCGATCGCCTGCAGCGCCAGCTCGCACACGCAGCGCCTCTGCTCGGACTCGAGAAAGACGTCTAGCCCGCTCCACGGGATCCGGGTTCTCGTCACGCGCGCACCTGAACAGAGCGCGGATTTTATCAGGCTGCTCGAAACGGCGGGCGCGCAGGTCGAATCAGCGCCGCTCATCCACATCGGTCCTCCGCCGGACGAACGCGCTCTCCAGGACGCCGTCGAGCGGGCCGATGGATTCGACTGGCTCATCTTCACAAGCGCTGCCGGCGTCGAGGCGTTCGCGCGCGCGCGGCACCGCCCGCTGCGCACCCCGCCACGCATCGCGGTGGTTGGACCGGCGACGCAGCAGGCTCTGATGGAGAAGCTCGATCTGCGCGCGGATCTCGTGCCCGCCGAGTTCTCGAGCGGCGCGCTCGCCGACGCGATCGCGAAGGCTGCCGCTGCGCAGGAGAGCATGCTCGTCGTCGCGGCTCGCGACGCAAGCCCCGTGCTCGTGGCGAAACTGCGCGCGATCGGATGCCGGGTCGAGAAGATCGACGCCTATACGACAGTGGAGGCGGCGCCGCGGGATTTAAGCGAACGCATCGGGCGTAGCGACGTCATCACGCTCGCCTCTCCGAGCGCAGTGCGGGCGCTGACGCACGCGCTGGGTGACGATGCCGCGGCGGGTGCGCTACGCGGGAAGCTGCTCGCCTGCATCGGCCCCGTCACGCTTGCCGAGGCTCGCGGGCGTGGCCTGCACGTCGAGATCATCCCCGACGACGCCACGCTCCCAGCACTCGTCGACGCGCTATGCCGTTACTACACGACGCCACGTTCCTGACGATACCGCTGCGCGCGGCGGCAGGCGCGGTCATGGCGTCCGCCATCGCGCTTATAGCATATCGCGCACGAGCTCTCACCCTATCTGGAGCGCTGGCAGCGATCGTCGTCGGCTCGCTGTCGTTCGCCTTCGGCGGCTTGCTCGTCGCGGCAGCGATCATCATCTTCTTCGCCAGCGGAAGTCTGCTCGGCCGGGTGGGCAGTGCGACGGCCGATCGAGCACGCAGCCTGGCCGCCAAGGACGCGCGACGCGATGCGGCACAGGTCGGGGCCAACGGCGCGGTAGCAGTCCTCTGCGCGATCGCGGCGGGCGTCGCTGCGATCGTGGGATGGCCGCACGCCGCGCGCTTGTCGGTCGCGGCGGTGTGCGCGATCGCGGCGGCATCAGGAGACACCTGGTCGACGGAGATCGGCGCGTTCGCGCGCGGCCCGGCTCGGCGCATCACGGATCTGCGACCTGTGCCGGCCGGTACGTCGGGAGGCATCACGCTGCTCGGAACGGTTGCCGCACCTCTCGGTGGGGCGGTCGTCGGCATAGCCTTTATCTTTGCACCCGGAGTTCTACCACTCGCGGGCTGGGTCGGCATCTGCGCCCTGGCCGGCCTCGCCGGCAGCCTCTTCGACTCGGTGCTAGGGGCGACGCTGCAAGGGCAATGGCGTTGCCCGCGCTGCCAAACGACCACCGAGACCCGGGCGCATTCCGGCTGCTTGTCGCGGTCCGACCTTGTCCGCGGTCTGGGTTGGCTTGATAATGACGGCGTGAACGCCGCGATGACGCTGGGCGGAGCGGCACTTGGGTACGCTCTGGGCGGGTTGTTCTTCTAGAGCCCGCTCGGTGGACCCATGAGTCCCTACTCAAACGTAACGCCGCTCACAGCTCGAGCAAGCATGGGTGTCGCAGGCAGCGCGGTCGGTAACGTCGCAGGTATGGGCCGATGCACGAC
>DAINRU010000018.1:0-44568 GCA_036741695.1 Vulcanimicrobiota bacterium | reverse complement strand
TGTGTGCGTGGTCCCCTGCCAAAGCCACGTTCTGCTATACGCCTTTCCCAGTTGGCGTTGTGTCCCCCAGCAACGGATATGCTGCTACAACGCTTCGCGCCGCCGTGATGAATATATCGTCTATCTGACGGGTGTGAGGCAGCGCATATTGCAGCGATACGTCAGTCGTGCGCATCGTCACGCACAACTGTTCGAATGGAGCCTTGAGAAGCCCTAGTTTTGGACCGTTTGCGCGCTCTTCGCGAACGCGCGATAGGTCAAGAGCGACACTCGCCGGATGAAGCGCTCGCCGACGTCCAGATCCGCGAGGTGCGTCGTGAAGACGCATATGACATAGGGCGAGTTGTCCAGCTCGACGATCCCGACATCGTTGAGGGTGTCGTGCAAGGTCCCGGTCTTATGCGCGACCGTGACGTTCTTGGGCAACCAAGCAGGCAACATCGTGTTGTGCCGCTGTCCGGCGAGGATCTCAAGCATCGCGTTGTCGGCGCGAGCGTTGATGAGCCGGCGCTCGGCGATCATCCCGAGCAGCCGCATCATGTCGTTGGCGCTCGTGCGCAGCTGGCGGATATCGCCGTCGCTGTGAATGCTGTCGCCCAGCCACGTCTGCGTGAGGCCGAGGCTCTGCATCGTCTGGTTGATGTTCTGTCTTCCCACCAGGCGGATAAGCATGTTGGCTGCGGTGTTATCGCTGACGGTGATCATCGACCAAAGCAGCTGCCAGACCGTGTATTTCGATCCCCAGCTGGCATCGCACAGGTCCCCATATCCACAGTCGCGGTCGCTATCGCGAAGCGAGACCGTCCGCTCGAAGCCGAACTTGCCCAGGGCGATCTGGCGCATGACCTCGACCATGACGGGTACTTTGATGGTGCTGGCAGCTGGCAGGTTCATGTCGCCATTGATGGAGATCGCGTAGCCGCGCCTGAGGTCGACGACCGAGATCGCCACCATCCCCGGCGTTTCGTTCGCTAACTTGGCCAATTTCGGCGCGAGGCCGCTCAGCGAGTCGGTCTCGGCAAGAGCGACGACGGCCGGCTTGGGTGCGGCGGGAGCGACAGACGAATAGCCGGGCATCATGAAGATGGACGCCGCTACCGTAAAAATAAAAAAACGCTTGATATGCACGATGCCCCCGTCACAGGTGTATCGGCGCGGCAGCGCAGGGTGCTTAGCCGGGTGGCTGAAAAAGTGACGCTACGTCGGGGTGGGCGAGACGAAGATGATGGGCACCGGCGGAGGAGAGGTCGGTGAGGGGCCCGGCGTCGGCGACGGCAGGGTCTCCCGTAGGGACTTCTGGATGGACTTGTGGATGGCCAACCCGTTCAAGATGTCGATGCGCGTCACATACATCGCGCCGATAGTGGCGCCGTAGCCGTAGTAGCCCCAGCCGTATGGCATGTTGACGTGGACGCGGACGAGCGTGCCGACTTTCAGATCCGACTTAGGGTAATGCTGCGTTCCGTCCGCGCTCGTGATGGGTATGTGCGGTGGAAGCACGAAGAGTAAAGAGCGCTGGTTTTCCGAGCTGTACACGTCGATCTGGGTGCCATTCATCGCGAAGTACTTTATCGTTCCGACCCACATCCCGGTGAAATTGAACGAAAGCGCCGGTTTCGACATGACGTTGATCGACATCATCACGAGCAGCACAGCGACAAGAACGCGGAGAGACATCGGCGTTTTCATCCACGGTGCTTGGCCGATGCGACGCGCATCGCCTGTCGCATGACAGGGCCCCATTGCGACCGCGACGAAACGAGGCCCGCCGCCCTGAGAGTGCGGCGCGTCTTCTTTTTCTCGCGAGGACACCACGCGCACCGCAACGCTCATCGGGGTACCTCTGGAGTTGGGCGCAAGCCGCCGCGGCGCGCGCTTAGGCCCACAGGTCTTGCGCACCGCCGGCATCGTGCAGCAGCTGCAGTCCCTCGATTATGCAGTGGACGACAAAGGCGACATCCCCATGACGGCGACAGTTGATGAGGTCGCAGGCGGTCCTGGGCACCCGCGCAACGTCCAACCCATCGTCACGGTGAGCCGGGCCATCGCCGACGCGGTTGAACAAGCGATGCGCGCCTCCACCTTTCCCGTCGTCATCGGCGGCGACCACTCGATGGCCATCGGCACCATCGCGGGTCTCGCCCGCGTCCAAGGACCTCAGGGCGTGATCTGGATCGACGCCCACCCCGACCTCAACACCCCAGCGACCAGTCCCACCGGCAACTTGCACGGCATGTCGATGGCCGCCGCGTTGGGCGAGATGAGCGACGTCTTCCCACCGCCGGACTTCCCGACGCCGGCCGCCGACCCCGGCCACCTCGTTTTCATCGCTCTACGCGACGTCGATCCCGGTGAGCGGCGTCTGATCAGAGATCGCAATATCGCCTGTTTCACGATGACCGACATCGATCGTCTGGGCATGGCGGCAGTCGTCGAGCAGGCGATCGCCATCGCAGAGCGCGGGCCTGCAAGCGTCCACGTCAGCTTCGACATCGACAGCCTCGACCCGTCGCTGGCGCCGGGAACGGGAACGCCCGTCCCTGGCGGCATCACCTACCGCGAGGCGCACTTAGCGATGGAGCTCATCGCGCAGAGCGGCGTGGCGAATTCGCTCGAGCTGTCCGAGGTCAACCCGCTGCTCGACGAGCACAACATGACCGCCAAACTTGCCACCGAGCTCATCTGCTCTGCGCTTGGCAAGCGCATCCTGTAGACGATAGAAGGCGGCTAGAGCCAACGCACGACACCGGCATCCTCACCGCAGTTGCTCTCGCGATCGCGTTCAACGTGGTTGCCGGATTCAATGATGGCGGCAACTTGCTCGCCGCGGCAACGTCGAGCAGGACCATACCACCGGGAGTGGCATTCGTCATCATCACTGTCGGAGCGTTTGCCGGTCCGCTCATCGCCGGCACTGCCGTCGCGCAGACGATCGGTCACGGGATCGTCGATTATCGCGTGGTCGGTCAACTCCCGCTGACCGGGGGCTTAATGGGCGGGATGCTCGCCCTCTTGCTCGCCTATGCCGTGAGGGTGCCGGTCTCAGCATCTGTGGCGCTCGTCAGCGCGACGATCGGCTCGCTCATCGTGACGCGCCAGCTGCCCGACCTCATGTGGTCGGGCGTCGCGAAGGTCGGCCTCAGCCTGGTCGGTTCGATCCTCGTCGGCTTCGTCGCGGGAGCAATCATCTACACGCTGGCGGTGTTCGCACTGCGCAATGTCGACCTGCGCACGGGCCTACGCCTCATGCGCCTGCAGTACGTCAGCATTGCGTTGCAGGCGATCGGCTATGGGGCGAACGATGCCGAGAAGATGGTCGGCTTGATCGTCGCCGCCACGGTCATCGGAACGCCGGGATCGTCGTTTGTTGTTCCCTTCTGGGCGATCGGCGTCTCGGTGGCCGCGTTTGCCACAGGAATGGCCGTCGGCGGCACGCGCGTGGCGAAGACGGTCGGGGGCAAGCTTTTCCGCATCGGGCCGCTGCACGCGCTCTCGTTTCAGATCGCGGCGGCCGCGACGGTGTTGACCGCCTCGGCGCTGGGCGGACCGCTGAGCACGACCGAAACCACCGCGAGCGCGATCATGGGCGTTGGGGCGTCCGCGAACCCCCGTGCGCTGCGCTGGCAAGTGGCAGGCGAACTCGTCGGCGCATGGCTCCTCACCGCACCCATCGGACTCTTGACCGGCATCGCCGCGACCTATCTCCTTCGCACACTGCTTCACGGAGCACGATGAACTATGTGGTTGGCTGATCTCTTCATGCCCGGTCGCGAAGACCGCTTTCTGTCGCTGTTGGATCATCACGTGGCCCTCTTGGTCGAGGTGGCGCAGACGTTCCGGCGCTACGTCAGCGAGGAAAAGCCGGCGCTGTCTGACGAGATCGACCGGCTAGAGAAGGAGGCCGACGCTTGTGTGCGCGAGCTGACGACCGCGTTGCGAGACGCCTTCATCACACCGATCGATCGTCAGGACATCTACAACCTCGGCGAAGCGATCGACGACATGATCGACTACCTGAATAACGCTGCGCGCGAGATCGCCATCTTCAAGGTATCCTCGACCGACCACATGCGCGCGATCGCCGTGATACTCGAAGACGCGAGCCTCGACATCGCCGCCGCGGTGAAGGCGCTGCGGAGCGATCCACAGCTGGCCTGGACGAAAGCCGGTCAGGCCGAGCACGCTGAGAACCTGGTCGAGAGCCGCTACCGTACGGCCCTCGCCGAGCTCTTCGAGGGCAGCGATGTGTCGCTGATCTTCAAAGTGCGCGAGGTCTATCGCCACCTGAGCAATAGCGCCGACCGAGCCGACGCGATCGGGCGGCTCATCGGCAAGATCGTGGTGAAGACGAGCTAGGCTTACGCGGGGACGAGCCGCTTCAGCTCGCCGGTCAGCGTCTCGCCCGGCTTGAGGTCGATGATCTGCAGCCCGCTGACGTCCTTGGTGAGCTCGCGCAGCCGCTCTGGTGTGCCAGTGAGAGCGGGGAACGTGCCATAGTGCATGGGCACGACCACTTTCGTGCCGAGCAGACGGATCGCGTACGCTCCCTGCAGCGGATCCATCGTGTAGAAATCGCCGATCGGCAGGAGCGCAATATCGGGTTTGTACAGCTCGCCGATGATCTTCATATCGCCGAACACGGCGGTGTCGCCGGCATGGTAGATGCGCACTCCGTTCTCGAGGGTGATGACGTAGCCGCAAGGCTCCCCACCGTACAGGATATCATCGCCGTCGGATATGCCGCAGCTATGCAGCGCGTGCGTCATGGTGACATTGATGCCGTCGTGATCGATCGTCCCGCCCTTGTTGAAGCCGAGGATCTTCTTGACGCCTTTTCTCTGCAGCCAAGCGACCGTCTCGTAGATGCCGATGGCCGTCGCGTCATGCTTGGTGGCGAGGCGCAGCGCATCGCCGATATGGTCGAAATGCGCGTGGCTGATGAGCAGGGTATCCACCTTAGCCGGATTCTTCAAGCGCGTCGGACAGGCCGGATTTTGCTCGAGCCATGGGTCGAGCATCCAGTGCTTGCCGCTCTGCGTCTTGATAGCGAAACAGGAATGCCCACAGAACGTGATTTCATTTGAGCCGAGATTCATGTATGCGTCCTCCGCGCGCTCAAGCGTAGGCCGTCAGGTTCTTCCTCAAAGCGCATGAGGGCCTGCTCTGCCTCATCGCGGACCCATGCATCCGCCTCAGACTCGAGCAGCTCGTTCAAAGCGCGCCGAGCCGGCTCGCCCCCGAGCTCACCTAGCGCCCAGGCGGCGTGACCGCGCACGAGCGCCTTGCGGTCGCGCAATGCGGCGATGAGATGAGGTGTGGCCCGCGCATCGCGGGAATTTCCGAGCGCGACGGCGGCGTTGCGTTGCAGGACAGCCTTGCCGCGCCAGGCCATGGCGGTGGGCGCAAACCACTCACGGAACTGGGACTTGGTCATGCGCAGCACCGCCGGGAGGTCCATCGAGGTGCCGATGTGCGGCAGCGGCTGGAATTCGGCATGCCGGGCCGCTGCTTTGCGAGCATTCACCGGGCAGATCGTCTGACACGAATCGCAGCCCCATAGCCTGTTGCCGATCGCTTTGCGCCACTCGCGCGGGATCGGTCCCTTGGCCTGCGTGAGGTCCGAGATGCAGCGGCGCGCATCCACCGTTCCATCGGGCAAGATCGCGCCGGTAGGACAGTGCACGACGCAATCGACGCACTGACCGCAATTCGCCTGCAACGGCTCGTCGGGTTCGAGCTCGAGCGTTGTGATCAGCTCGCCCAGGAAGACGTAGGAGCCGAACTCTCTCGTGAGCAGGTTGGCGCTCTTGCCGAACCAGCCCAGACCAGCCCGTGCGGCAGCCGCGCGGTCCACAAGCGGTCCCGTGTCCGCGCACGCAAGGCATCCTGCGCCGGGAAACTCGGCGCGGATGAACGCCGCAAGCTCGTCGAGCATGCGTCCTACGACCCGGTGGTAGTCGACGCCCCACGCGTAGTTCGATATCGCGCCGCGCAGGCCGGGCGCGTCCGGGTCGTGGGGCTCGACATCGCTGAAGTACGACGTGGCCGTGCAGATGATGGAGCGCGCACCGGCGAGCACGTCAGCAGGCCGGCAGGCGGCCTCGATGATCTTGTCGCTGTAGTTCCAGCGTTCGAGGTAGCGGCGATCGCGACGCTGTTTGAAAACCGCTTCGGTGTCGCCCAGTGGAGCGGCATCGGTGATGCCGACGAGATCGAACCCGATCGCACGCGCACGCGCGAGTATCCGTGTCTTGGCGTCGCGCACTGCCGGGATCGTCCGCTCGATCACACGCTCCCGCTGCCGACCGGTGGATATTCGAGCACGATGCTGCCGTGGACCGGCAGACCGTTGAGCGTCGCAGGTGCGAAGACGGTCTTGCGCGCCGCGTCGAGCGCCATCTCGTCGACGTTCGGATCGCCCGATGACTGCACGATGTGCAGGCTTACGACGTTGCCATCGGGTCCGACCTCGACGTCGATGCGCACAGGCTTGGGCGGTGCCGCGCTGAACGCCACGGGCACTGCCTGCAGGACCTTGACCGGATTGTCATCCCCCCACACGCTCGAACTCGACTCGTCGTTCGATCCACCCGTATCCTTGGGCGCACCGGCGCTGCCTGGCGTGGGCGTTGGTTCGACCGCGTTGCTCACCGCCGGCGCTTCTTCCGTGCCCGGTTTCGGACGGCGCGATCCAACGATGTAAAGGTTGGACCGTCTCCGCGCGGGCGCGACGATGGCCGCGAGCTGCGCTTTCTCGAAGCGGGTGATCTCGCGGTACTTGAGCGGCGCTAGGTGCGTCGAGGTGCGGGTGACGATCTTGGGCGGCGCGGTGGGCGAAGGCGTCGGGGGTTCTTGACGCTGCTCGAGCGCTTTACGGGAGAGCGAGATGATGGAGATCGCCTGGTCCGGTGTCCCCGCGTATCGCCAGCTTGGGAAGAAGGTGGCGACGGTCGAGCCAACGGTCAAGTGAAGCGCGGCGGATGCCACGATGAAAATCAAGAAGGCGACGATTGTCAGGCGGCGGTAGTTGCGGCGCATGCCCCACCTCAGGCTTCCCTGCGACTGCTATAATTCGACGCGCCTAGGGGCCCGCCTTCGCCCTTTCCTCGCGCTGCATGGTGAGCAGCTCCTCATATTTACGGGGCATGCCCGGTTCGTAGGTCAAAAAGGACGGTATAGGGTAGCGGACCCCGCCTTTTTGCGTGCCTTCCAGGCCTTCCACAAGCTCGCCGACCTTGCTCCACGGGGTCGTATATGCCATCTCTTCGTCTTGAGCGCCGGCGAAGATGCGGTCCCCGTTGCAGGGCAGGATGACCTGCGGCTGATCGGTACGCAGCGGTACGACGAGATGATCGGAGCAGTCCATCCGTGCCGCAAACGATGAGGTGATGCGCCCGCCGTGGGCGTAGAGCGCCGCCGCCACCAGGCGCATGACCTGGGCCGCGTTGCCGTAGATGATGAGGATCTGGGGATCGAACTCGACGCGGGCCAGCGGTCCAAAGACGATGCCGTCGATCTCGCCTGGCGCGAACTTCTCCACCGCCGCCTCCGTGCGAGCGCCTGCTTGAGCGTCCGCGGTATACATGCCGGCGCACAAGTTGCCTTCCTCGTAGAACTTGTTGGGTAGAGCGAAGCCCGCGACCAGTGCCCCTAGCGGACACTTCATGTCCTCAGCGCGCAACACAGTCGTCCATCCGTAGCGGCGCGCGATCGCCCAGCCTTGGCATACCGTGACGTGGCGCTGCATGTCGGCGAGGGGGCGGCGCGACTTCGGCGGCGGCTCTTCTCCGGCGCGCAAAAATTTCACTGCGACCGGGAACGTCGAAGGCCGTACAAACTCATCGAGCTTGGCGGCGACGAGCTTCCGGTCGATGGAGGAGGAAGGAATGACCTCGCGCTGCGCGTCTTTCTTGGTGCTCTCTATTGACATTGCTTTCGTCGCTTCCTCACCAGGGTGTGCGCGCCCTGGCGGCGCAAACAAGAGGACGATGATTGTGCCCGCAGATGTCCGCTCGTCGTGACGTCACGAATGAAACTCTACAACGCCGAATGGTGTTGGTATTGTCAGAGAGTCCGCAAGAAACTCGATGAGCTTGGTTTGGACTACGAGGTGATCGAGGTGCCTGTCAGGCACAGCGAGCGCACGGAAGTCGTCGAGGTCTCGGGCCAGCCGACCGTTCCGGTGCTCGTCGACGGCGATACGGTGATCGATGATGACGACCTCATCATTCCCTATCTCGAAAAGACCTATGGGCACGGGCGCTAGGCGTAGATACCGCGCGTCATGAGGGCGTCGACGACCCGCCGAATGGCCAGCATGTAGGCGGCCGTCCGCAAAGTGACCTTGCGGTTCTGCGCGATCTCCCAGACCGCGTCGAAGTTCTCGCGCAACACCTCGGCGAGCTTTTCGTTGACCTCGCGCTCGCGCCAGTAATACCCCATGCGGTCTTGCGCCCACTCGAAATACGACACGGTCACCCCACCCGCGTTGGCCAGGATGTCGGGGATGACGGTCACGCCGGCTTGCGAGAAAAGACCGTCCGCCGCCGGTGTCGTCGGGCCGTTTGCGCCTTCGGCGATGAGGTGCGCCTTGATCTTGCGTGCGTTGTCGGCGGTGAGCTGATTCTCGATGGCGGCCGGCACCAAGATGTCGCACGGCAGCTCGAGGAGCTCTGAGTTGCTGACGGTCTCGCAGTGCAAGAGGCCCTCCAGCGAATGTCGCTCATTCTCGGGCGCGTTCATGTGCGCCAGAGCGGCTTCGACGTCGATGCCCGACTTCTTGTGGAGCCCGACGTACTGGTCGCTGATGCCGACGATCACCGCGCCGTGTTCGTGCAAGAGCTTGGCCGAGATCGAGCCGACGTTGCCGAAGCCTTGCACGACGACGCGCTGGCCGGCGAGCGACTTGCCCATTTTGTCGAGGGCCGATTCGATCGCGTGCATGACGCCGCGCCCGGTCGCCTCGACGCGTCCACGCGATCCGCCCACGTTGAGTGGTTTTCCAGTCACGACACCCGGCGTGTAGCCGCGGTTGTGCATGGAGACGGTGTCCATGATCCAGGCCATGGTTTGCGGGGTCGTGCCGACGTCAGGCGCCGGCACGTCCTTATCTGGTCCGATGACCTCGATGATCTCCGCCGCATAGCGCCGGGTCAGGCGCTCGAGCTCGTTGCGGGAGAGGATGCGTGGGTCACAGGTCACGCCGCCCTTGCCACCGCCGAAGGGCAAGTCGACGACCGCGCACTTCCAGGTCATCCAAAAGGCGAGTGCCGTGACCTCATCGAGCGTCACATCCGGGTGGTAGCGCACGCCTCCTTTGGCCGGTCCGCGCGCAAAGCTGTACTGCACGCGATAGCCCGTGTAGACGTTGAACTCGCCGTTGTCGCGCTGAAAGGGGATGGAGATGATGACTTGACGCGAGGGATGGGTCAGAATGCGTTTCAGGTTGGGATCGAGCTCGAGGTTGGCCGCCGCCTCGTTGAAGTATTCGATCGCCTCGCCGAAGACCGAGGCTTCAGGCACTTTGTGCGGGTTGGCGGATCCGGTTCCAGGGCTCGTGCCAGCGGCGGTTGTCATGGTGCTTTCTCCAGAAGATCAGACATTGAAGCGGAAATTGACGACGTCGCCTTCCTGCATCACGTAGTCGCGGCCCTCGCTGCGCAAGAGGCCGGCCTCCTTGACCGCGTTGAGGCTTCGCAGCCGCGCCAGGTCGTCGAACGACGCGATCTCAGCCCGGATGAAACCACGCTCGATGTCGCTATGGATCTTGCCCGCCGCCTCCGGCGCCTTCGTGCCCTGCGTGATGGTCCAGGCGCGCGTCTCCTTCTCCCCCGCGGTCAGAAACGTCATGAGATGCAGCAGGCGGTAGGCGGCGACGATGAGACGGTCGAGGCCGCGCGACTGGATCCCGAGTTCGCGCGCGAACGCATCGGCGTCGGCCGGCGCCAAGGCGGCCAGTTCGGCTTCGAGTTTTGCGCTTAGGGCGATGACTTCCGAACCTTCGGCGCGGGCACGCATCTGGAGCTGCTCCACACCGCGTGCTGACGCCGCAGTGTCGGACTCGTCGACGTTCGCGACGTAGAGCAGCGGCTTTGCGGTGAGCAGCGACAGTTCCTGTGCAAGCTCCGCCTCGCGCGATCCGCGCGCGAACGCGAGCGCGGGTTTGCCTTCGTTCAACGTGGCGGCGATGCGCTCCAGCGCCTGGACTTCGTCAGCGAGCTTGGGCTCGGCCTTGGCGCGCGCGCGCGACTTGTCGAGCCGGCGCTCGACCGTCGTCAGATCTGCCAGCGCGAGTTCGGTCGTGAGGATCTCGACGTCGCGCAGCGGGTCGGGTCCGCCCTCGACGTGGATGACGTCGGGATCTTGGAAACAACGCACGACCATGGCGACGGCATCGACTTCACGGATATGCGAGAGGAACGCATTGCCCAACCCTTCGCCTGTGGACGCGCCGCGGACGAGCCCAGCGATGTCGATGAAGCTGGTCGTGGCCGGCACGATCTGTTTGCTCGAGAATATCTCCGCCAGCACGTCGAGGCGCGGATCGGGCACGGGCACGATGCCGACGTTGGGATCGATGGTGGCGAACGGGTAGTTCTCGGCGACCACGCTTGCTCTCGTCATGGCGTTGAAGAGCGTCGACTTGCCGACGTTGGGCAATCCGACGATGCCGCAGGCGAGCGACATGCTAGTGCCTATCCTCAGGCGTAACGCCGGGCAACAGCCCTTCAGCCTGAAGCGTCGTCGCCACCATCTCGCGCAGGAACGCCTCCGCCGCAAGCGCGTGCTGGCGGTTGACGTGGAACGAGATGCTGAAGGTCGCGTTCTGGGGGTTCACGTCGTCCAAACGCACGGCGACGTGGTCGACCTGGACGTCGCTCGATTGCGCCGCTTTGTCTGCGATCTCACCGATACGTTGGCGCAGGGCCACGACGCCGGTGCGCAGCGGCACGGTCACGCCGACGCGGATGCGAGAAGGCAGACGCGTCGTGTTGGCCGCGAACACGATGTTGCCGTTGGGCACGGAGATGATGCAGCCACGTGGGTCGACGACACGCGTCTCGCGCAGCGTTATGTTCTCGACGACGCCGCTGACCACGCCGTTGGGGGTGGTCAGTTCAACGCCGTCGCCCACGTCGAAGGTGTCGTCGAAGAGCAAGAACACCCCGGCGATGAGGTCGCGCAGCATGGCCTGCGCTCCTAGGCCGATGACCACGCTCAGCGCGCCGGCCGACCACAGCGCCGGGGCGATGTTGACGCTCCAGATGTTGAGCAGCACAAGGATCACGACGAAGAGGACGATCACCCAGGTGAGCGATTTCGCAAGGCTTGCGTAGGTGGGCACGCGCGGGATGAACCGGCCGATGAAGCGGCGCGCGAAGAAACGTGTGATGCCGGCATCAATCAGGCGCCAGATCAGGAAGGCGACGACGATCGCGATGATCGACTGCATCCAGCGCGTGCCGAATATCGTTGTGACGTGCTCCACGCTCGGCGCTTTCACCCCACCGCTGAGCGTTCCTATCATGGCACGATTGCCGCGATAGGAACCACACCCTTTGAAGCGAAGGGCCTGCGACAATTCCCTTATGAGGCGGTAGCGCATGCGGCAGATGAAAGTGGACAAGCTCGGCATCGACCTGCTGACCCATGACCCTGTCGTGATCCTCAAAGATCTCGAAGGAAAGCGCTACTTGCCCATCCTCATCGGGCCGTTCGAAGCGACCGCGATCATGCTCGCGCTGGAAGCGCAGAGCGTGCCACGCCCGCTCTCTCACGACCTCATGAAATCCATCCTCGACAATCTCAACGCCAAGCTGACGAAGATCATCATCCACGACATCAAGGACAGCACGTTCTACGCCAAGCTCGTGGTTGAGGCCGGCGGTGAAGATCAGGAGATCGATGCCCGCCCGAGCGACTGCATCGCGCTGGCGCTGCGCGCCAACGCACCGATCTTCGTGACCGACAAGATCGCGCTGGAAGAATCGGTCTACGACAAGAAGACCGAAGAAGAAGAGATGCAGCGCTTCCGCAAGTACATCGAAAACCTCAAACCCAGCGATTTCAAAGAAAGCTAGAGGGGATGAAAGAACGCGCCGAGATCGGCGTCTTCGGAGGCTCCGGTCTGTATTCGTTGCTCGAAAACCAGCGCGACGTCAAGGTGGAGACGCCGTACGGTCCACCGAGCGACGAGTTAGCGATCGGCGAGATCGCCGGGCGGCGCGTCGCCTTCTTGCCACGCCACGGTCGTACCCACGCGTTGCCGCCGCACATTATCAACTATCGCGCCAACCTGTGGGCGATGAAGGAGCTCGGCGTGCAGCGCATCATCGGCCCCTGCGCGGCCGGCTCGCTCAAGGCCGAAGTCAAGCCCGGGCACTTCGTCGTCTGCGATCAGCTCGTCGATCGCACCAACGCGCGCAAAGACACGTTCTACGACGGACCGGTGACCACGCATGTGTCGTTCGCATACCCGTATTGCCCGCAGTTGCGTCCGCTCGCCATCAAGGTCATCACGGACGCAGGCATCACCTGCCACGAGCGCGGCACGGTCGTGACGATCCAGGGTCCGCGCTTTTCGACGCTCGCCGAGAGCCGCTGGTACTCATCCCACAGCTGGGAAGTCATCAACATGACGCAGTACCCGGAAGCCTACCTCGCGCGCGAGCTTGAGATCTGCTACGTCAACATCTCGCTCATCACCGATTATGACGTCGGCCTTGAGGGCCAGGCGGGCATTGAGCCGGTCACCCACGAGGGCGTCTTGGCGGTGTTCCAAGCCAACAACGCTCGCGTGAAGCAGGTCATCCACACGATGATCGAGCGGATGCCCACAAAGCGTGAGTGCGCGTGTGGGTCCGCGCTGCAAGGAGCGCGCCTATGAGTCGGGATGTCTACGGCGGAGGGTACGTTCCT
Organism: Vulcanimicrobiota bacterium; assembly: GCA_036741695.1. Taxonomy (GTDB): domain Bacteria; phylum Vulcanimicrobiota; class Vulcanimicrobiia; order Eremiobacterales; family Eremiobacteraceae; genus JAFANK01. The sequence goes on along the minus strand of DAINRU010000018.1, from coordinate 31,650 downwards.
CGTCTGCTGCTGACGGTTGGGTTCTTCCTCATCGGTGAATCGCTGACGTACACCGCACTGGCGCTGCGCGCAAACGACCGCGTCGATTTTGTGGATTTTGGTCTTGTGTTCGCCAGCGCCGCCATCATCGCGATCGTCGGGTTTGCCGAAGCGCGGCGCGACCGCCCGGATTCCGTCGGCCCGCATTCCATGGGGACGATCTTCGGCGCGATTCTGCTGGGAGTGGTCCTCGGGATTTGTGGCGGCATCGTCGCCTACTGGTTCCTCAACTTACAACCGTAGGCCGATACATCGAACGAGCTCAGTCTGTCAGTTTCTGATCCGCCCTACGCCGAGCGCAGTTGGACCTGGAGCCAGCCGAGCACGTTGGCAGGCGGGATGTTCGTCTCGTCGGCGATGCGCGCTGCCTCGTTCACGGATGTGAGCGCGACGATCAACCGCGCTGCGGCATCCGTGCCCAATGCCGCGACGGTCTTTGTGTATTGATCCACCGGCTCTCGGTCGAGAACCTGATCGCCGCTCCCGAGCGCGACCGTCAACGCGTCGCGAACCGCCAGGCGCGCCCCGTGCAGGATCTCGACGATGTCCTCACGCGGGCTCTCTTTGGAGAGCTGGGGCGTCTGCGGAATGCGCCGCGGTTCGCGAAGACAGGCGAGCGCCCAGGCCCGCGACGCGGCGCGCAGGTCACCACCCTCCTCCTCGAGCTCGCGTAGCGCGTCACCGAGGCTGCCCTGTGCGCGGCGCCCGAGCAGACGGGCGCGTTCCTTCGGCACGTGGTAGTGCGACTGCAGCTGCGTCGCGATCTCGTCCTCCGACAACGCGCCAAAGCGCAGGCTCGTCGTTCGCGACCTGATGGTGGGCAAGACCCGATCGGGACGTTCGGCGGTCAGCAGGAAGAGCCGTCCAATATTGGGCTCTTCGAGCTCCTTGAGCAGCGCGTTGTACACAGTGTCGTTCGTGACGAAGTCGAAATCGGGCACGATGCAGATCAGCCTGCCGCCCTCGTAGCTATGCATCTGCATGAGCTGGATGATACGACGTGACGTCTCGATCCCCATGACGTCAGTCTTGCGCTCCACGCTCTTACCGGCGAGTCGATCGGCTTCGCGGATGAACTCGTCGCTGATGACGATCGTATCGCCCGATGAGCCCGCGATGGCGCGGCGGCACGGGCCGCACGTCCCACAATACCCGGTGGGGAAACTGGTCGGCCGCTCGCAGTGCAACGTCATGGCAAGAATCGTCGCGAACGTACGCTTCCCCACTCCCCGCGGTCCGTGGAGCAAGTAGGCCTGTGCAAGAGCATCGGGGCCGACGCGCCGGAAATACTCGAGCACGTCGTGCTGGCCGACGAACGGCGGCGGCGGTTGCGGCCGCGGGGGTTCGATAACCGCCGGCTCTTTTGTTCTAGCCATGCCAGCGCGACAGCACGTCTGTGCGGATCCGCACGGCAAGCTCAGCCTCGGGTTTGGTCCCGTCGAGCACGACGAACCGCTCGGGTTGCGCTGCGGCCAAACGGCGGTAACCTTGCGCGACGCGCTCGTGGAACGCCGCAGCTTCACCCTCGAGTCGATCTGCGCTACGTCCGCGCAGCCGCAACCGGGAGACCTCGATCGGGATGTCGAGCAAGAAGGTCAGATCCGGCTCGAGCCTGCGCGCGGCGTACGTGGTGATGGACATGAGGGATTCTATGGGAAGTCCGCGACCGTATCCTTGATAGGCGATAGTCGCATCCCAAAAGCGATCGCATACCACGAGCCGGTCTTCGCGCAACGCTGGCTCGATGACCTTATCGACGAGTTCGGCGCGCGACGCGCTGAGCAGCAGGCTCTCAGTCTCGCCCGACATCTGGCCGAGCGGATCGATGAGCAGCTCGCGGATCTTCTCGCCGAGCGGCGTGCCGCCCGGCTCGCGGGTGAAGACGAAGGGGATGGTCGTGTCGGAGAGCGCCTCGTGGAGCAGCCGGATCTGCGTTGATTTGCCTGCGCCTTCAATCCCCTCGAAGGTGACGAACAGCCCGCCCTTTATCGAGCGGCCTCCTTGAAGACGCGCACGCGACGGTTTGGTTCGATGCCGGTGGAACGCGACTGCAGATTGTATTTCTCAACGAGCTGGTGCTGCAGGCGGCGGATGTACGACGATTGCGGGGAGAGCTCGACCGGCTTGTGATGCAGCATGACCTGGTAGGTGGCCTCCTCGGCCTCACGCAGCGCCACTTCTTCGTCGTTCAGCGAGGGCAGGTCGTACAGATCCTTGAGGCAGTTCTGGATCTGCGCGGTCGTGTTCGTCTTGATGGCATAGATAGGCACGTTCTGCCCGGCGATGTCGCGCAGTTTGCCGTTGTCGCGGCGCTCGAGCGCCTTGAGGGTGAGCACGACGTCCGCGTCATCCCACTTGCGGGCCACTGCCGCCGGCACTCGCAGATTGGCGATGGCGCGTTCGATCTTCGCGCGGCTGACGCCATAGGGGAAGATGCGCACGATGTCGCCCGCCGCTTCCTCATCCACGTCGGCCTCGGCGAACGCGGATTCCGCGCTCTCGTAGAACGGGCGGCGCGACGGCGCTGTGTAGCGCGTCTGCACCGTCTGCTTTTCGGCTTCTTGCAACACCTCGACCCCGCCCTCGGCATTGCGGACCCGTACTTCAGGCCGTGGCTCCTGGCCGCGCAGCATGGCGTCGACGACCTCGGCGATCGGCGAATGGATGGCGAGGCGGTTGCGGTCCTGGATCTCGATCACGACGTCGAAGGTCGGGGACGCTTTGCGCTCGAGCACGGTCTTGCGCGTGCCGCGCCGGCGGGCTTCCTCATCCGAGAGCGTCACAGCTCCAATGCCGCCCACGAGATCGCACAGCGTCGGGTTCATGAGGATGTTCTCGAGATCGATGCCGTGCGCCGTGCCGATGAGCTGCACGCCGCGCTCGGCGATGGTGCGCGCCGCGAGGGCTTCGGCTTCCGTGCCGATCTCATCGATCACCACGACTTCAGGCATGTGGTTCTCGACCGCCTCGATCATGACCGCGTGCTGGTTCTGGGGCACGTCGACCTGCATGCGCCGCGCGTGGCCGATGCCGGCGTGCGGCACGTCGCCGTCGCCTGCGATCTCGTTGCTCGTGTCCACCACGACGACGCGTTTGCGCAAGTCGCCGGAGAGCACCCGGGCCACCTCGCGCAGCATGGTGGTCTTGCCCACGCCCGGCTTGCCGAGCAAGAGCAGCGATTTGCCCGAGCGCACGACGTCGAGGATGATGTCGATCGTGCCATAGACGGCGCGTCCAACCCGGCAGGTCAGCCCGATGATCTTGCCGCTGCGGTTGCGCAGGCAGGAGATGCGGTGCAGCGTCTGCTCGATGCCGGCGCGGTTGTCTTTACCGAACTCGCCGACGCGGCTCGTCACAGCCGCAATGTCGTCGGATGTGACGGGCTGATCCGAGAGATTGCAGTAGTCGTGCGGGTAGCGCGCCTCTGGCAACCGTCCGAGATCCAAGATCACCTCTATGAGTTGATCCAGATGGGGAAGTCGGATCAGGGCTTGACGGATGTTCGGGGGGAAGATGTCGAGGAGGGCGGCGAGTTCCCAGTCGCTTGATGGACTGTGGGCAAGGTCCTCTTTCAAAAAATCGTCACCTCATGGACGCTTGGATCGGTCGGGTCGCTCCCCGGCCGCGAGCACGCGAATCATTCGCAGCTTCTCGTCGGCGGGGCCTTGGATGTGCACGCCGGCGTCTATTTCGAGCCGCAGATAGTCGATCGTCTCTTGCGTTATACGTTCCCCCGGGCATAGAACTGGAATCCCCGGCGGATATGGCGTCACCACCTCTGCGCACACATGCCCTGCGCTGTCGCTGAATGCAATTTCGACGTGATCGGCGAGGAAGGCCTCCCGCGGTGTCACGACTTGCTCGGGAATCTTGTCGAGTCCGTCGCTCGGCTGACGTTGCTGCCGCCGGACGCGGGCAGCGCCGCGCTCGTGGCTGTGGCTCGCCGTGGCGAGCGCGGCGACCGCGTTCACCAGCTGTTCGAGGTCTGCGCGACGGTCGCCGATCGTCACCAAAGCGACGATATTGCGCAAATCAGCCAGCTCGATCTGCACGTCGTGACGCGTGCGCAGGATCTCGCTCGCCTCATAGCCCGTGTAGCCAAGCTCTGCCACCGTTATGACCAGGCGTGTCTCGTCATAGCCGGCGATGCCCGGTCGGCCTACCTGCTCCGGTCCAATGCACGAGATGCCCTCGATGGCGCGCAGCCGCACTCGCGTCTCGCGGGCGAGCTCGAGTGTGTGCGAAAGGAGGTCCCTGCCTTGCGTCGCCATCTGCATGCGCGCGACGTCGAGCGAGGCGAGCAAGACGAGCAGCGGGCTCGTGCTCTGCAGCAGCCGCAGGGTGCTCCGCAGCCCGCCCAGATCGATCCGGGAGCCCTGCGCGTGCAGCATCGCCGCCTGGCTCATCCCGGCGATCAGCTTGTGGGTGGAGTTGACGCACATATCCGCCCCCGCACTTGTGGCCGAGGCTGGCAGCTCCGGGTGGAAGTGCAGATGCGGTCCCCATGCCTCGTCCACGAGCAAGAGCTTGCCCCGGCCGTGAACGATCCGTTCGATTTCGATGAGATCTGCCGTTGCGCCGTAATAGGTCGGGCTTGTGATGAAGACAGCCCGGACGTGCGGATTTGCATCGAGTGCCTGGCTCACGGTCTGCGCAGTGACGCAATGGTCGATATGGAGGCTCGCGTCCACTTCGGGGCGCATGTAGACGGGTGTTGCGCCGCTCATGATCAGCGCGCTCAACGCCGATTTGTGGCTGTTGCGCGGCATGAGGATGCTGTCGCCGGGCCGCAGCGTGCTCATGAACATGGCCTGATTGCCGACGGTCGAGCCGTTGATGAGGAAATAGGAGAAATCGGCTCCGTAGGCGGCAGCAGCGAGCTCGTGCGCCTCTTGGATCGGGCCGTGCGGCGCATTGAGGTCGTCGAGCCCGCGAACCTGGGTCAGATCCATCTTGAGGACATTGTCGCCGATGAAACGCCGCAAGCGCTCGTGCATCCCAACGCCGTGCTTGTGTCCGGGGGTGTGGAATGAGACGGTGCCCGCGTGGATGTACTCCATGAGGGCGTCGAAATACGGCGTCTTGGTCTGGTCTAACGCAGGCAATGCTTCCTCGATCTGGTGCGTTGCGACGGACCTTGAAGCAACGGACCTTGAGGTCCGTTTGTCAAACGCGTACCAGCGGACCTTTCGGGCACTAGTCAAGCGGACGCGCAGGCCAGAGCGCGGAAACCGCCAGACGACATGAAGGTATTGCGCATCATCTCAGGCGACCCGCCGCGTCTAGACGTCACCACTGCGCCCACACCCACGCCCGGCCCGCGACAGGCGCTCGTGCGCATCGCCGCATCTGGACTCAATCGTGCTGACCTATTGCAGCTGGGAGGACACTATCAGGTGCCGAGCGATGCACCGCCAGACATACCGGGGCTGGAATTCGCCGGCACGATCGAGGAAGTGGGACCTGAATGCTCGCGAGCCGTCCGCGGCAAGCGGGTCTTCGGTCTGTGCGGCGGAGGAGCGCATGCGCAGTTCATCGTGAGCCCCGAGGAACTGCTCATGGCGGTGCCAAGCCGGCTGAGCGACGTCGAAGCGGCAGCCATCCCCGAGGCGTTCATCACCGCCCACGACGCTCTGGTCACCCAAGCGAACATGGAGGCGGGCGAGCGCGTTCTCATCCACGCGATCGGGTCGGGCGTCGGGGTGGCGGCACTCCAGCTCGCCAGCGCATGGGACTGCGAGACGTTTGGCACCGCCCGCAGCCAGAGCAAGATCGATGCCGCCATGCGTTTGAGCACCGACCCCGCGTTTCGCCTGGGCCATCTTTTCGCGTGCGCGCCCGATGCGTTCGATGAGCAGATCCTCAGATTGACCGGTGGCGAGGGGGTCGACATCATCCTCGACCCGGTGGGCGGCGCGTATTTCGAGCGTAACCTCAACGCCATCGCCGTGCTCGGCCGGCTCGTGATCATCGCGACAATGGGCGGCGCGACCGCGACGCTGCCGTTGCCCGTGCTGATGTCCAAGCGGCTGCGGCTCATCGGCACTATGCTGCGAACGCGTACCTTGCTCGAAAAAGCGGCCGCCACCCGCGCCTTCGAGCGCGATGTGATACCCAAGCTCGTTGCAGGCGACGTCCGGCCGGTCATCGACTGCACGTTTGCGCTCGAGCAGGCGGCAAGCGCTTATGCCTACCTCGCGGAGAACCGCAACTTCGGCAAGGTCGTGCTCACGATGACCTAGGGGTCCGGTTACAGCTCCGGGTTGACGATTTCGTACTTGAGCATCTCGTCACCGTCATAGTTGACAAAACGATCCACGAGCCGCATGCCGATCTTGAGGGCGACACGGCTGGAGCGGTCGTTATCCGGCCTCACGAACGCGACCAACCGGGGCATGCGCAGGCTTTCAAAGGCATGGCGCTTCACGGCGCTTGCGAGTTCTGACGCATATCCCTGACCCCAATAGGGCGGCAGGAGCATCCAGCCGATCTCGACCTCGTCGTCATCGAGCAGTGTGAGGCCGCTCTCTCCCAGGATGTCGCCGGTCTTCGGATCGACGATCGCCCAGTCGCCGTATCCCCGTTCGTAGCGCTTGATGGTGCTGGACAGCGCGACATCCGCCTCTGCGTCTGACATCGGCTCGAAGTCGTGCAGATGCGCCATGACGTCTGGGTCTGCGACCATGCGGGCGAACGCGTCGCGATCGGCATACGTCCAGCGCCGCAGCGCCAGCCGCTCCGTTTCGATGACCGGATCGGGCAGCGTCAGGGTGTACAGCCACCAGCCCTTGGCCTTGCTGCGGTCGCTCGGATTGCGCTCGAAATAGAGCGTCATGCGCAGCGCGTCGCTCGTCTCGATGTCGTAGTAGTGCCGGCGTAGGTAAGTGTCGCCGCGGTCCTCGCCTGTTTGGCGTCGCGTCGCGATCGTGCGCGCCACCCGGTATCGCTGACCTCGCCACTGGAACGAGGCCGGCACGCCGGGCTCGCCACGCGCCATGGCCGCGGGGTCGAACGTGCCGGGTTCAGGATCGATGCGTTCGCTGACGAAGCGCGGGCTTGCGTGCATGAGGCAGATGCCGTCTTAGACGGCGACGCGCCGCGCGATCGAGTCGGGATAGGGATATTCCATATAGCGCGCGGTCTCCCGAGCCACGGGCTCGCCATAGTGCCGAGCCACGACCAGGAGCGCCATGTCGATGCCGGCAGAGATGCCCGCCGAGGTGATGAGGTCGTCATGCTCGACCACGTGCGATGTCCGATCGACCTCGATGCCCGGGAAGAGCTGCGCCATGGTGTCGAGCGCCGCGAAGTGGGTCGTGGCTCGCCGGCCCTCGAGCAATCCGGCGCTTGCGAGCACAAGCGACCCGGTACATACGGACGCGAGCGTCTGAACGGCTTGAGCGCGCTCACGGATGAACGACAGCAGTATTTCATCCTTCATCGCCCGCCGCGTGCCCCAACCGCCGGGAACCACGAGGATGTCGAGCCGAGGACAGTCACGCAACGTGGTCATGGGCAAGACGCGCATGCCGCCGGTCGTGGTGACGGGCTCTGATGTCGCGGCGACGAGCAGCGGTTCGAAGGGCGACGGCTCCTCGCGCCGCCGCTCTGCGTCCAGCCGCGTCACCGAGAACACCTCGAACGGGCCACAGAAATCGAGCACTTCGACGTCGTCGAAGATGACGATGCCGACTTTCTTGCGTTGCATGGCCAGCCTCAGGCTTCGATGCGCTCTTCGATCGAGACGTCGTACAAGAAGAGGAACTTATACCATTCGCCAGGCACGGTGTGGCGTTTGATCTGGATCCAGGGGATGTACTTGGGCGTGCGTGGCTTGCGCCGCAACGACAGGTTGGCGTCGTGCGGCGTGCGGTTGTTCTTGCGGTTGTTGCAGATGAGACACGCGCAGACGAGATTCTCCCACGTCGACGGCCCTCCCGAGCTGCGCGGTATCACGTGGTCGACCGTCATCTGCCCTTCACCCTTGCGCCCGCAATACTGACACATGTAGTCGTCACGCAAGAGCACGTTCTTCTTGGTGAGCGCGACCTTCTGGCGCGGCCGGCGGATGTAGTACAGCATGCGGATGATGGACGGCATGCGCATCTCGATGGTCGCCGAGCGCAGCAGCCGCTCGTGGTGGTGGAGGATCTCCGCCTTGCCGGAGAAGACGAGCTTGACCGCACGCTGCAACGACGTGACGTTGAGCGCTTCGTAGGTGGCGTTGAGGACGAGGACGTCGGTCATGAGCCTATGCTCACCAGCCTCACGTACTCGAATTGCAGCTGGGTGAGCATGCCTTCGATGGCGAGGAGCGCGTCGTTCTCCATGACGGAGCGGACGGACGCCAGGAGCGCATTAGCCGCGTCGATGGCGACGCGCGCCTCGCCCATGTTCGGCGCCGATTGTGTGTCGGGCCGCTCTTGTGGGCTCGAGGGGACTTCGACCTTGAGATGCGCGGCCGCGGCTTCGATGAGCAGCGAGAGCATGCTGAAAGCAAGGTCCCGCATCGGTGGGACTTCCTGCGTCGCGACGTCGCCGTGGTTGTGGCCTTTGTGCTCGCCACTCATCCTGTGGTTACCCCCACGCTTCAAAGTTAAGCGTGTGGGGGTGGCGCCCCCTGCTAGGAGGGAGGTTCCGGCGGCGGTTGTGCGTCGATCCTCCACATGAAGTCCTCGCACGCCTCGCCCCACTGGTTGATCTTCCCGTCGGTCGTGCCGTTCTCTATGATCTCGTCGTGCAGCGCGTCACGGATCTCATTGATGAGCGTGGGCGCTAGGCTCTCGCCCAGACCCAACTGGATGTCGCGCAGCACGTCGGGACGGCGGCTGTTGATGATGGCTCGCAACGTCTTGAGCTCCAATGCAGACCATCTGCGCACGGCTGCGAGCATCGCCGCCAACCGCTCGACGACTCCTTTGATCCTATGGAACTCTTCGGTTGTGAGACCTGATTGCCGCTCCACGCAATCAGCGTGGATGTAGTCCAGCTCCGACCACAGCTCAGTGAACTCGCTCTTCCACGATTCGTCTACGGCTTGCAGATGGGTCAATCCCGCACCGAGGCCGACGATCAGATCGTGCAGGGTCTGGTCGCCCTCTTGGAACCTGCGCAGCCCGCGCTGCATGTCGGCGTACAAGCGCTGATCGGAGGCTTCGGACGGGCCGTCCACGGTAACTCGCGCGTCAGCCTTTGGCGGCGGCGACCATATCCAGGAAATACTTGTGGATGCGCGGGTCGTCGGTGAGCTCGGGATGGAACGAGGTGCCCAGCAGATTTTTCTGCCAGACCATGACCCCTTTGCCATCCACGTACGCCAAGACATGTGCGCCGCCCCACGCCGATTCGATCCAGGGCGCGCGGATGAACACGCCGGGGAACGGCTTGCTGTCGAACCCTTCGATCTGCACCGGTTCTTCGCCGCTCTCGATCTGGCGTCCGAACGCATTGCGCTTGACTTCGATGTGCAGCAAGCCGAGCGTGGGCTGCTTCCATCCGACGATCTTCTCGGCCATGACGATCATGCCCATGCACGTGCCCCAGATCGGCATGCCGTATCGCGCGCGTTCCATGAGCGGTTTGGCGAGCTTGAAATGTTCGAGCAGATTAGCCACCGCGGTCGACTCGCCGCCCGGAATGATGAGCCCGTCCACCGACTTGAGCTCTTCCGGCGTCTTGACGCGTACCGCGTCCGCCTTGAGGGCGCGCAGAGCGGCCAGGTGTTCTTCGATGTCGCCCTGCAGGGCGAGCACGCCCACGCGCAGGTGAGGCTTAGCCGACGACTCCGCCGCGGCGTTCTTCTTGCTCGCCGGCATGGACGCTACCAGCCGCGGCCAGCGAGGAGCTGATCTTTTGGAATCTGGCTGATCTCGAGGCCTTGCATCGGCGCGCCGAGCTCTTTGCTCACCTCGAGCACCACCTTTGGATCGTCGAAGTAATGGGTGGCTTCGACGATGGCCTTGGCGGTTTTCGCAGGATTCTGGCTCTTGAAGATGCCGGAGCCGACGAAGACGCCTTCGGAGCCCAGCTGCATGCACAGCGCCGCATCGGCCGGCGTTGCGATCCCACCGGCGACGAACATCACCACGGGAAGACGGCCGGCTTGGGCAACCTCGCGCACGATCTCGACCGGTGCGCCCATATCTCGCGCGACGCTCACCAGCTCTTCTTCGGGCAGCACGCTCAAGCGGCGGATGTCATCAGAGACTTGGCGCAGGTGGCGGATGGCCTCGACGATGTTGCCCGAGCCCGCCTCGCCCTTGGTACGGATCATCGCAGCGCCTTCGGCGATTCTGCGCAGCGCTTCGCCCAAATTTCGCGCGCCGCACACGAACGGCACGGTGAAGGGCCGCTTGTCGATGTGATACGACTCGTCGGCCGGTGTGAGCACTTCGCTCTCATCGACGAAGTCGATGCCCAGCGCCTCGAGCACCTGCGCCTCCACGAAGTGTCCGATGCGCGCCTTCGCCATGACCGGTATGGTGACCGCATCCATGATGCGCTGCACAACTTCGATGGCGGCCATGCGCGCGACGCCGCCTTCCTTGCGGATATCCGCCGGCACGCGCTCGAGCGCCATGACGGCGACCGCACCGGCTTCTTGCGCGATGATCGCCTGCTCGGGCGTCGTGACATCCATGATGACCCCGGCCTTGAGCATCTGCGCGAGACCGCGCTTGACCTTATCCGTACCCTTCTGTTTCACGATCGTCCCTCTTCATCTCTTATGCTAGCAAAATCGGCGCGGTCTGTGTACCCCCGCGGCCACAGAAGACTCCGCCGGCGGCGGGACGCGGCGAACGATCTTCGGCGGTGCGCGTCCGATAGGGTGCGCGAGCGGCGATCTATATGGTTAGCTGTTGTTAGTTCTGGGTCTTGCCCGAAACGGCCGTGTGCGCGTGTGGGTGCGCGCTGTGAGCTGCCGGTTTTGTCGGCGCGTGGGACACGACTGGCGCTGCCGTCGCCGCCACCAAGTCCATGTCGGCATGGTCGCGCTGGATGAAGTAGTTGCCGACGTACTTGCCGGCTTCTATCGAGACGATGAGCACGGTGACGGCGATGAGCACCGTGGTGGGCGCGAAATACGGCGTATACCACTCGGCAGACGGGCGTTTGCTGCCCGTCACTGATACGCCCCCATCTCTTGCATGTCGGAGCCGCTCGTGATGTGGCCTTCGATGGCGAGGCGGAACTCGGTCGGGCGGTCGGCCTTCGAGTAGGCTTCCTTCTCTGTGACCAAGCCGCTCTGATACAGGTCGATGAGCGATTGCGTGAAGGTCTGCATCCCGTCGAACCGTCCACCCGAGATGTACTGGTACATCTCGCTGAACTTGCCTTCCATGACGAGGCTCTTGATGGTCGGAGTGGCGATGAGCACTTCGACCGCGGGCACGACGCCCGAACCATCAAGACGCGTCAGCAGCCGCTGCGAGACGATGCCGCGCAAACTCGTCGCCAGCTGGACCATGAACATCTTGCGGTTGGCTTCCGGCAGCGCGTCCATGATGCGTTCCACCGCCTGCGTCGTGTTCTGGGTGTGCAGGGTGGAGAGCACGAGATGGCCCGTCTCTGCAGCCGTCAGCGCGGTGATGATCGTCTCCGGGTCGCGCATCTCACCGATGAGGATGACGTCGGGATCCTGGCGCAGCGCTTGTCGTAGCGCGACCGTGAAGGATTCCGTGTCGATGCCCACCTCGCGCTGCGAGATGATGCACATCTTGTCGACGTGGATGTATTCGATCGGATCTTCGATCGTCACCACGTGGCGGCGCTGAGTGGCGTTGATGTGGTCGATCATGGCCGCAAGTGTCGTCGACTTGCCGGTACCGGTGGCGCCTGTGAGCAGGACGATGCCATCGCGGTTATCGCAGAGCGAGCGCAGGCTTGGCGGTAGGCGCAGTTCTTCAAAGCTCGGGATGTCGAGCCGCACCGAACGGAACGCGGCGCTGACCGTTCCCCGCTGGAAATATGCGTTGACGCGGAAACGGCCATGACCGTGCAGGCCGTACGCGTAGTCGAGCTCCTTGGTCTCCATGAACTCCTGTTGCTGGGCATGGGTCATCGAGGAGAAGATGAGATTCTCGCATTCGGGCAACGAGAGCGGCCGCTCGGAAAGCGGCTTGAGCACACCGTGAGCGCGCGCCATTGGCGGCGCGGCGGCCTTGAGATGCAAGTCGGATGCGCCGAGCGCTAACATCTGCCGTAGCAGGCTGTCCAGTTCAGGGGGCTTTTGAACGTCGCGAGCGACCATGCTGTCCACGCGTCATGTAACTCCTTGGGCGTTCTAGGGGGCCGGCATCCCAGCGGCCTGGAGGTCCGCAGCAGCGCAGACCTAAGACTTCGTCCGTAGCTCGAACTTCATTAAGATTATCGGCATTTTGACCGATGCCTGGAGCCACGTGCCGCGGGACATACAATCGACGAGTCCGTCCAGGCGCAAAAGCCCGTGAAGACGGTGGTCCGCGCCTTCTCGCTCACAGCGCACGCGAAGCTGAATCTGCGCCTGGAGGTCGGCCCGATCGTGGGCTCGCTGCACCAGGTGGTGTCAGTCGTCGCCGCGCTCGATCTCGCGGACGAACTGCATTTCTCAGCCTCCTCGTCGGGCTTGCAGGTCGCCTGCCAAGGCCTCGATCTTGACGAGCGAGACAATCTGGCCTGGCGTGCGGTGCGCGCGCTCGACCCCGAACCACTTGACGTGCGCATCACGATCGAGAAGAGGATCCCCACGCAAGCTGGTTTGGGGGGCGGGAGCACTGACGCGGCCGCCGCACTGCGCGGTGTGGGCGTGATCCTCGGACAAAACGGTGTGAAGCTTGCGCGCGAACGGATCGAGCAGGCCGCGCTGCGCACTGGTTCGGATGTGCCGGCGTTGCTTGTGCCGGGTCTGCGCGTCGTCAGCGGCGTGGGCGACGTGGTCGTGAATCGAGCGTGCAACGCTCCGCCCTGGGGTGTCGTGCTCCTGCAGCCAGACGCAGTCAGCCCGACGAGACGTGCCTACGAGTTGCTCGACGCCGCTGGCGTTCCTCACGAGCTCGGACCGAAAGCCATGGATTCAGCCGAGGCGATGTGCGCTGCATTCGCTGGCGCGGATCTCGAAGGCGTTCTCGGATTGCTCCACAACGATTTCAGCGACGTGATCGAGCGCGAACTACCGGCCGTCGGCAAGATCCGCGCTCGCCTGCGCGCGGCCGGGGCAGCCGGGACGATCCTATGCGGTAGCGGTTCGTGCGTGGCGGGCCTTTTCGAAAGCCACGCACACGCGCGCGAGGGGCTCGGAAGAATGGCGCTCGCGGAGGCTGAGTGGGCGTGTGTCACCGGTTTTTGCTGTGACTGAGGCAGCCTTTTGCGCGGTCGCGCTCGCCGGAGGATCGCTCGAAGCCGACTTCCGTGCGGGTGGATACCACGTGCCCAACAAGGCATATCTGCCCATCGCCGGCGAGATCATGCTCGTGCGCGTGCTGCGCGCACTGCGCGGATCGACATGGGTGAAGCAGGTCCGTTGCGTCACGCAGCGCTCCGCCCTCGAGCACGCAGCAGAGGCAGCTTCGCTGTGCGACGAGGTGATCGAGCCCGGGGCCGATCTCATCGCAAGCGTCTTAGCAGGATTTCGCGGGCTAGCAGATGACGAGCGCGTCCTCGTGGTCGCGACCGACACGCCGCTTGTGACACCGGGATCCATCGATCGTCTCGCCGAGGCCGCCGCGAACACGCCGTGCGATGTCGGCTATGGGTTTGTCGAGCGCGGGCTGCACGACCGTTCGTACCCCTGCGTTCGTCACACCTGGGTGCGCTTGCGCGATGGCACGTTTTGCGGTGCGGGTGTCAGTCTCGTGCGCGCCGGTGCAGCCGCGCAGATCGAATCGGTGCTGCGCAAGTTCACGGCGGCGCGCAAGTCGCCGGCCAGGCTTGCGTCATTGTTCTCACCGATGCTCGTGTTCAAGGTCTTGACGGGCCGGGTGGGGATCGCCGAGCTCGAGCGGCGGGCGAACGAGATCACCGGGCTTGTCTGCCGCGGCATCCCATGCCCGGATCCTGAGCTCGCGGTCAATGTGGATCGCTTGGAAGACCTGCGGACCGTCGAGGCGATTCTCAGAGCGGGCGCCGCCAGGACCTAACGCCTTGCGGGAAATTGGTTTGTGCTAGCCCTTGCGAGCGGCGGTTTGAGCAACGTCGGAGCCACCGATGCCTTGGTCGAGATACGATTTCGTCAACCGGATGTAGGCTGCGGCACCCACCTCGAGCCAGTGCTTTGAGCTGCCTTCGAGCGCACGTTTCACTTTGGCAGGAGCGCCGGCAGCGAGCATGCCGTCCGGAATATCTTGCTCTTCCAGTACAACTGAGCCGGCAGCTACGAGCGCCCGGTGTCCGATGGTTGCCCGGTCCAAGACGACAGCGTTCATGCCGATGAGCGCTCCCGCTTTGACGTGGCATGCCTCCAGGATCGCTCCATGCCCGACGGTCACATGATCCTCGATGATCGTGTCGTGCCCTTCGTAGACGTGGATGACGGCGTTGTCCTGCACCGATGTGTTCGCGCCGATCCGGATGGCGGCTTCGTCGCCGCGCAGCACTGCGCCGAACCAGACGCTTGCTCCATCCGCGATCTCGACATCACCGATGATCGACGCGGTGGGTGCGATGAACACGCCCGCGCCGATCTTCGGCGTCTTGCCGTTATAGGTCAGAATACAGGCCATTCATCGCTTTCGGGCGTGCCTGCGTTGTATGGCTTCGCCGTGCGCTCCTCGGGGCTCGCCAGCGGGTCGCCGTCGGGCGTTTCCGGATGGCGGCGCGCCTCAGCGCGCTCGCGCGCGCGGCGGCGGCGTTCTTCGAGCTCCTCTGCGTCGCTCACGAACACCGACCCGTTCTCCTCATCCCCGGCCTCGTCGAAGACGACTCGGTCGCGCGCATGCGATACCTCGTGCGACGGCGCAGACTCGTCCGGTGGCGGTGGCGGCGGATAGAGCTGGCGCACTTTCCCCTTGGGGACTGGCGGCGCATCCGATGGCCGCATCAGCGGCCCACGCGGCTGTCGGCCGAATCCGGGTTTGCGTGGCGCCGGCTCGCCGTCGCTTTGAATCTCTTCCGCCGGTTCTTGGTTCGGCGGCGGGTAGAGCTGCTTGACCGTGGGTCCTTCGCGTTTCGGTGGACGCTCTCTATCGCGCGACCTACCGCCGAAGCGCGAACCTCCCTCGCGCCGCTCGGGCCGGTCACCCCGAGGCCCACGCTCGCGACCCCCACCCTCACGTGGTCCGCGCTCACGTCCTCGTCCACGATCGCCTCGCGGCTCCCGTGGTGTTTCTCGCGGCTCCTGTGTCTCTCGTGTTTCTCGTGGCTCTCGTTGCTCGCGTGGTTCACGCTCAATGCGTTCGCGGCCGTCGTCGTGCACCGCTCGACGCCGCACCGGTACGTCAGTACGCATCTCGACATGGATCGCCGCCGGGCCCTTCGGTTTGATCACGACGTCGAGCTCCTCGTCATCGCGATTCCGCGCATGTGGTTGTCGTTGCGGTGGACGCTCGGACCGCGCAGGTGCGCTCGCCGGACCGCGCTGGCCGCGCGATTCTTCGCGCGCCGGGCGCTCAGGCCGTAGCCTAGTCTCATCGACCTCGACCGGGCGTCCATAGAGCTGGCGCACCGGACCGAAGCGTTTGTGCACCCGTTCCGCCGGCCGATGCTCCACCTCGCGTCGACGCGGATCGACCACTGCAGTCAATTCGTCGTCTGTGTCTTCGTCTTCGTCGTAGGCCTCTCGCGGTGCGGCAAGCGGCACTCGTTCCCGATCGACGGGCGCACCGTGACCGCGAGGTCTGACAACCGTTTCGTCTTCATCGTAGATGGGTTCGGCCTCGCCCGCGGGCGCGTTGGCTGACTCTGGGCGCTCGCCTCCGCGGCCTCTGCCTCCGCGGCCACGACGGCGGCGGCGCTTGCGTGCCTCGCCGTCGACCCCCTCCGCTTCCGGCTCAGCGGCGCGCTGCACGCGCGGCTGCGCCACAGCGGGCTTTGTGATCACGGCGTCTTCATCACCGTCATCATAATCGATATCACCTTCGCCACCAACCACGAGAGCCTGGGAAGACGAGCTCCCGCGACCGCTTCCGGAGCGGCGCCTGCCGCGACCAGCAGGCTCGGCTCGGCCACCCTGGCCTCTGCCTCTGCCCGAGCGCGCAGCCGGCTGGCTGGGACGCGTCTGCGTCACCGCCACGCGCGGTGCTTCTTCTTCATCATCAGCAACGGAGAACGCCACCGTCTCAGGCCGGCGCAGCCGTGCAGGACGGCGCTCCACCTCTTCGCGGCGGCGTCCGTCCTCGGGAGAACCGACGTCGCGCAGCGACGGCGCGGGCGGCGCGATCGGCGCTTCGCTCGCTGCCACGTCCTTGCCGCGACCGCGCTGACCGCGGCGGCGGCGACCGGAGCTGGGCAGCGGCTCGGCGAGCTCGGCGCGCACCAAGTTGCCGTCGACACCCGCGATCTTGAGTTTGACGAGCTGGCCCGTGGCGTTGGCGGCATCTTTGACTTCCAGCAGGTAGCCGTTCACCTCGGCGACGCCCGACGCCGGGTTCGGCATGCGCACGGGCAAGAGCTCCGCTTCGACCACCGTGCCGCTCTGCGGTGCGACGCGCATGCGCCGTGATTCTTCCACGACCACATGCTCGCGGTGATGCTGCGGTTCAACGTAGAGAGCGATGTCGATGTCGTGGTCGTGGGCGAGTTTTTCGAATTCGTCTTTGTACCAGCCGAGGAGCTGCGTGGCCACGCCAGGATCGGCGATGACGTCGAGTTTCCGCAGGCTGTTCTTGGCCACGCGACCGCGGATCTGACGCAGCACGCCGATGGCGACCGTCTCGCTCGACATGACCGTGCCCAACCCCGTGCAGTACGGGCAATCGGAGCGCAGCTGGCCGGCGAGGTCCTTGCCGACGCGCTTGCGCGTGAACTCGAGCAAGCCGAGGTTGGAGAACTCTTGAATCGTGCTGCGCGTCCGGTCGCGGCGCAATGCCTCGGTGAGCGTGGCGATGACTTGCTGGCGGTTGCGTTCGTGCGACATGTCGATGAAGTCGACGACGATGATCCCGCCGATATCGCGCAAGCGCACTTGGCGCGCGATCTCCGCCGCGGCCTCGATGTTCGTGCGCACGATGGTGTCTTCGAGATTGCGTCCGCCGGTGAACTTGCCGGTGTTGACGTCGATGACGGTCAACGCTTCGGTATGCTCGAGGACGAGATGGCCGCCCGATGGCAACGGGATCTTGGGCTTGAGCAGCTTCTGCAGCTCCTCATCGATGCCGCGCTGCGCGAAGAGCGTCCCGGGTCCCTCGACGAGCTTGAGCCGGTCGATGTACTGCGGGCCGAGCAGTGACATGGTCGAGCGGATCTCGTCGTACTGCTCCTTCGAATCGATGTAGACGGCGTTGACGTCGCTGGTCAGGAAATCGCGCACCGCCTTGAAGACCAAGTTGAGGTCTTTGTGCAAGAGCGCGGGTGCGGTCGAGCGCTTGTAGCTCTCGAGGATGCCATGCCAGAGACGCAGCTGCACGCCGAGATCGGCGATGAGCTCGGCTTCGCTGACGCCTTGGGCCGCGGTGCGCACGATCGTGGCCATGCCTTCGGGGCGCACGCGGCGCATGATCTGCTTGAGCCGGTCGCGCTCTTGTGCATCTTCGATGCGCGAGGAGACGCCCGAGTAGCGGCCGGTGGGCATGAGCACGAGGTACCGGCCCGGTAGCGAGACGTTGGTAGAGACGCGCGCGCCTTTGAGGCCACGCGGTTCTTTGACGATCTGGACGAGCACTTCCGAGCCGACCTTGAGGAGCTCGTTCACCGTGTGGCCGCGGCGCCGGTCGGTGATCTCAGTCTCGCCGATGTTGATGGGGTCGCGCATGATGTCGTCGACGTAGAGGAATGCGTTGCGCCCTAGCCCGATGTTGACGAAGCATGCGCCCATGCCGGGGAGGACGTTTTCGACCCGGCCTTTGTAGATGGAACCTATTACTTTTTCTTCGCGCTCGAAATAGATCTCCGCTAGTGAGCCTTCTTCAAGGACGGCGACGCGGTTCTCCCAATCGTCGCATGAAATCAAAATCTCGGTCTTCAATACCGTACACCTTTGCTTGAAAATGGGGCACAGCGCAATACCGCCATGCGGCTATACGCCGGGCGGTCGCGCTCGAAACCCTCGTGTTATTGATCAGCCTCTATCCCCTTACAGGATATGGTGACGCGGTCCGCAGGCACCGTGCGGCGCTAGACACGCCGGGGGGCCGAGGCGGAGGGGCGATACAGGCCAGATAGTCCTGGGCAACCGGTTTGCGAGGCGGCGGGCGAACGTGTGCGCCCTTCAAAAAAATCTTGAATGTCAATCTCCGGCGATGCGCGTCAATTTCACTGCTGCACCGCTCATACATCGGCATCGCTTTGCGACCCGGAGAACCCCTCGTGACTGTCAGGCTCTATGCGCACAGTTCGGCACCGGGAAGCGTCCCGCCTTTTGGTATCTGATGCGTGATTGCGGCCTTTGACGGCGAGCCGAACCAGCGCTTTCGACTGGGATGCCCAGGCGTTTTAGACTTCTCCGAACAGCATCTTATACCGCTGCATGTGGATGTTGAGCAAGACGCCCACAGCCATGAAGCACGTCACGAGGCTCGATCCGCCGTAGGAGATGAAGGGCAGCGGGATGCCGGTGATGGGCATGATGCCCACCGTCATGCCGATGTTGATGAGCACCTGGAACAAGAACATGGCCACGATGCCCACGGCGATGAGCAGCCCATAGCGGTCGCGCGCGGCGGTCACGGCCAGCATGGACAGGCCGAGCAGCGCCCCATACAGGGCGAGCAGCAGCGTCGCCCCGAGGAATCCGAGCTCCTCACCGACGACGGTGAAGATGAAATCCGTCTGGTGCTCGGGCACGAAGCCGAGCTGCGTCTGCGTGCCGTGGTAGAGGCCTTTGCCTGCCAGCCGCCCCGAGCCGATCGCGATCTTCGATTGCATGAGGCTCCAGCCCGCGCCCTGCGGATCGTACTGTGGATGCAAGAAGACGAGCAGACGCTGGCGCTGATAGCCCTTGAGCACGAATGGCGAGAGCACGGTGAACGCACCGACCAGGGCAAGGCCGACGGCGTAGGCGGCGAAATGCGCGAGATTGGGCAAGGCGAAGAACAGCATCGCGCTGAGGATGAGGATGAGGATGATCGCCGTGCCGAGATCGGGCTGCTTGAGGACGAGCAGCGTCGGCGGAGCGATGAAGGCCAGCGGTACCCACAGATCGCGCAGGTGGCTGTAGCTGCGCCGTGGATCCGCAAGGATAGCCCCAAGCGACAGGATGGTGAGCAGTTTCGCCGGTTCGGATGGCTGGAAGACGATCGGTCCGACCCCTATCCAGCGCTGCGCGCCAAGCGCGGAATGACCGGCGATGGCCACAGCGCCAAGCATGAGGATGTTGATGACGTAGAGCGGCATCGCCCAGCGCTGCCACAGGTGATAGTCGACGAACGAGAAGAGCATCATCGACGCGACGCCGATGACGAGGTAGACGCCCTGGCGGACGAAATCTCCCGATCCGTCGCTCGTATGCAACGTGGCGCTCTTGATGACGATGAGGCCAAACACGGAGAGCGCGATCGCGATGGCCGCGAGCGGATAATTGAACGAGAGATACCAGGGCCGCTCAAGCACGAGAGCGATGCCGTGCGGTGCGGTTAGAGCGAGCTGTTCGGTTCGTCCGCTTCGATCTCCGGAGGTGCGAAGCCGTTGCTCGCCTGAGCGTAGGGTTCGACGGCAGGCGAGGGCGGCGACGCCATGTCGCCGTTGGGCGCAGCGGCGTTACGGTTGCGGCGGCGGCGCCTCCGGCGGCGCGTGCCCGTGCCGCCACTTGCATGAGCGCCATTGCCGTTGCCGCCCACCGCGTAGCGATGGCGTTCCGCTTCGATCTCTTCGCTCGTCTTGATGTTCGTCACCGGGATATTGGCATAGAGCATGAAGCGCCGTTCGGCGTTCTCAAAGTGCACATCGATGCCGTGTTCGTCGACGTCGAGGTAGCGTTGCAGCACGGACAGCATCTCGCCCTTCATCAGATCGAAGGTCTCGGGCGCGAGCGCCACGCGATCGGACATGAGCACGAGCCGCAGCCGCTCTTTGGCTTGGCTACGGCTTGACTCTTCGCGCCGGAACAGATTGGTGAGGAAGTCCAGCATGATGCTTTATCCTTTCGCCGAGGGCGGGCGTGGGAAGCGCACGCCCGACAGCACGCGCGCGAACCACGCCTGCTGCGCGGGGAAATCTGGGATGGGCACCTGCTCACCGAGCAGGCGCGAGGCGATGCGCCGGATCGCGGCGCCGGTCGGCGACGTCGAGATGTCGATGACGGGATTGCCCCGGTTGGTCGCCACGATGACCTCTTTGTCGTCCGGTACGACGCCGACGAGATCCAAGCGCAGGATCTCGAGCACGTCATCGACGCTCATCATCGTCCCCTTGCGCACGAGTTGCGGCCGCAGACGGTTGATGATGAGACGTGCCGGCATGTCGTTGGGCAAAAGCCCAGCGACCCGGTCTGCGTCGCGCACCGCCGAGACCTCAGGCGTGGTCACGATGATGGCTTCTTGCGCTCCGGCCACGGCGTTGCGGAATCCCTGTTCGATCCCCGCCGGACAGTCGATGAGCACGATGTCGAACGTCCCTTGCAGCTCTTCGATGAGATCTTGCATATCTTCAGGGTCGATCTCGTCTTTATCGCGGTTCTGGGCCGCCGGCAAGAGCATGAGCGAGCGGCGAACGCGATCGCGCACGAGCGCCTCGTCAAGCGTGCAGCGCTCCTCGATGACGTCGAGCGAATGCATGCGCACGCGGTTCTCCAAGCCCATCACCACGTCGAGATTGCGCAAGCCCACATCGGCATCGACGACGGCGACCCGCTTGCCCGAGTCTGCCAGCGCGGCTCCCAGATTGGCCGTGACCGTCGTCTTGCCCACGCCGCCTTTGCCCGAGGTCACGACGATCGCCCGCCCGCTGACCGCTTTGCGCTCGCGCGTGCGCGACCGTTTCCTCGGCTGCTCCTGGGCCTCGACCGACGGCGGCGCGGCGGGCGGCGGCGTGGCCTGTTCAGAGGGCTGCGCCTCGGATACGTCCGGCGCGCTTTCCTGCGGCGGGGCTTGGAGTGCGAGCAGCTCGTCGGCGTGCTCGCGCACTTCGTTGCTCATCGTTGACCTACCATGATACGGCGGATGCGGCTCCAGAGCCCGTCGTCGAGGAGCTCGAGCGCCGGGATGTCCTCACCCAACAGCCTGCGCGCCATCGTCGAGTATATCGCGGCCAGACGGCGAGTGGCGTCGAGCGCGACGGGTTGCCCGCGATTGGTCGTATCGATGACTTCCTCATCATCGGGCACGACCCCGAGGATCTCGCGCCCGAGGATCTCGGCCACGTCGTCCACGCTCAGCATATCCCCGGTCTTGACCATCTCGGGCCGGACGCGGTTGACGACCACGCGCGTGCGGCGCGTGCCGAGCATCCCGATGATGCGGTCGGCGTCGCGGATGGCGGAGACCTCGGGCATCGTCACCAGGATCGCTTCGTCGGCGCCGGCCACAGCATTACGGAAGCCGTGTTCGATGCCGGCCGGGCAATCGATGAGCACGGCGTCGAAATCCGCGCCCAACGCGTGCACGACGCGCGCCATCTGCGCTTCGCTGACCGATTCCTTATCTTTGGTCTGGGCCGCCGGCATGAGGAAGAGGCCAGGCAGGCGCTTGTCTTTGATGAGCGCCTGGCGCGGCTGGCAGCGGCCCTCGGCCAGATCCACCACGTCGTAGACGATGCGTTTTTCAAGGCCGAGCACGAGATCGAGGTTGCGCAGACCGATGTCGGCATCCACCAAGGCGACCTGCTTGCCCAGGCGCGCGAGCGCGACGCCGAGGTTGGCGGTGGTCGTGGTCTTGCCGACGCCGCCCTTGCCTGAGGTGACGACGAAGATATTGCCCTTCATCTCGATTTAGCCTTATCGCGCACGGCGGCGGCCGCCGCGATCGTGATCTGTCCATCCACGATGCGGGCGACTTCCGGCTGACCTGTGCCTCGCGCATCGCCGCCTTCGGCCGGTGCTGAAGCGATGGAACGCGAGATGCGCAATTGCGTGGGCTCCAATCGCAGCGCGTAGACGGCGGCGCGGTCGTCGCCTTCGGCACCGGCGTGTGCGACACCGCGCAACGTCCCCCACACGATGATGTCGCCCGTGGCGATGAGCTCGGCCCCGGCGTTGACGTCTCCCACCACGACGATGCTGCCGAACGCGCTCAGGCTTTGGCCCGAGCGCAGGCTGCCCTTGTAATAGCAGTTCTCAGCGGCGGCCGGCGTGCCCGCCTGCGCAGCCTTGGATGCGCCGTTGCCCGAGCGGCGTGAGGCCTCACGCGCGGCAGCATCGCCGCCTTCGTGCCATGCTTTGCGCACGTGGGCGGGCTCGGTGCGGTCGTCGCGCACGCGTGGTGCGGCGGCGACGCTGGGCGCGACGATGCGCAGCCCCGCCGCACGTGCGGCGTCGCCCACCTCATCTGCATCGCACACGGCGCCATCGGCGATGATGCCGAACTCCTGGAGGATCGCGATGATGCCGGCCAGATCCGTCGCTTCGAGCGGTTGGTTGCCGAGCATCAGTACCGCGCGGCCGCCGCGATAGAAATTGGGCAACGCGGCGAGACGCTCGCGCAGCTTGCTCACAACGGGAGTCAGCGGCCGCTCATGCATGTGGAGCAAGAGGCCGGATTTGGTACCTTTTATCTGCACGTGGCCCTCGTACGGTCGGCTTTGCGGGCGGTCCCATTTTCCCTTGTGGACGTGCCGGCGAATACGCTGTGGACAAGGCTGTGCATTTTGCTGAATAACATGTGAGCATCGGCGCAGGGACCAGCACGCGTTCCGTCGCAAAGTTCTCCTTACCGTCCCCTCCAAGGCCTGCGGTGGAGCATGGAGGGACCCGCGGGGGGAGCACCCATCATGAAGAGATCGCACACACGCGGCATCGCCCTAGCGGTGCTCGCCAGTCTGCTCGTGAGCAGCGTACCGCTGCCGGCCAAAGCCGTCTCCACCCAGAGCGAGATCCGCATGGGCCAGCAGGCTGCCGCAGAGGTCGACCGCGAGAACCCCATCGTTTCCGATCCGATCCTGAACAACTGGGTCAATTCGATCGGCGCCAACCTCGCGCAGTACAGAGCGCGCCCCGATATCAACTACACCTTCAAGATCATCGATACGAACGAGATCAACGCCTTTTCGCTGCCCGGCGGCTTCGTGTACGTCAACTACGGTCTGCTGAACTTCGTGAACTCCGACGACGAGCTGGCCGGCGTGCTGGGGCATGAGATGGGTCACGTCGAGCGGCGCAACCAGATCACGCTCAACGCCAAGGCGCAGATCATCAACATGATCATGGGCGTTCTCGCCATGGTGTCGCCATTCGTCTGGCGCTTCGGCAGCCTCATCCAGGACCTGTCGCTCGAGAAGATGTCGCGCGTCGACGAGCTGCAAGCCGACCAATACGGGCTCATGTTGATGACGAGAGCCGGCTACGATCCCAGCGCCATGGTATCGTTCATGGAACGCCTGGGTCAGCAGAATCAGGAAGGCAACGATCTGCTCAACAAGTACTTCGAGGACCACCCGGACTCGGCGGCGCGCATCGCGCACATGAAAGGCTATCCCGAGTTCACCCAAGCGACGACCGAGACGTATCTCGCTCAGGCGATCCACGACGAGAGCGAAGGCCGCTACGCCTATTCCTGCCACAAGCTCGAGACGGACGTCCTGCCCAAAGACCCCGACAACCAGCTCGCGCTGCTCCACGATGGTGAGTGCGATCTCGCCCTCGGCGACTTCGCGGAGAGCGAGCAGGCGCTGGCCAAGGTCGAGCACGAGAATAACCTGACGCCGACGGCCGAGACCGCCGCGCAGCACGAGATGGCGCTCCTGCCGAAGGAGCAGCGACCCGGCAACGGCCTGTTGAACCCCAACATCGCCCCGCTCATCGAACAGGTCACTGCGGCGGTCAGCGCGAGCAAGCAGACGCAGACCGCGCTCGACGATCGCATCAAGCTTCAGCGAGACGACCTGAATCGCTTCGACCAGCGCCTGCAGAGCTTGGAATACGAGATCCCCAACCTGAGCAACGTCGACGTCCGGCCAGGTAGCCGCATCGAAGGCGTCATGAACGACCTCGAGCACATGGCCAAAGATATCAACGTCATCTTCGACAAGAGCGAGGCCATCCAGACAAACTCGCCGGGTATGCTGCGCGACGACGAAAGCGTGCTCAACGAGATGCAGGCGCCTTTGCACCGTCAGCACATGACCGCGACCGACCTCGAACTGCTGCCCTTCTATCCCGACCTGCTGCGCCAGCTGACCAGCTCGCAGAACGACCTCGTCGCCGGCGTGACAGCTTCCCGCGGCGCCATCGCGCTCGGGTACCAGTCGCTCGCGCCGCTCGACACGTACTTCCGGGAGCTCGACCGGGCGCAGCTCGATTTCGGCGGCGATCTGTCGCCGCGCACCGCGCAAGACTTGCGACCGCTGGCGCAGAGCGCCATCGCGTCGCTCGATCTGGCCGCCAACGCCGCTGAGACGGCGCAAACGTTCTACTACAACGCGCAAGCGCGGCAGCTGACGAGCGGCATCACCATGCTCGGCGTCGGCGTGTCGCAGGGCCGGTACGAGACGCTCGCCCGTGTCATCCAGCTGCGGCTCGGCGTCGACCCGCCCACGTATGAGGAGTCGGTCAAACTCGGTCTTTCCGCGGGTGATATCATGGCCGCGACCTGGCTCGCAGCCGAAGAGAAAGTGCCGGTGAGCACTGTCATCAACGAACAGAAAGCCACCGGTAAGCCGATCATCGACATCGCCGTGGACAAGCACCTCTCGCAGGAATCGCTCGAGATCATCATGGGTCTCATCTACGAGGGTTACTCCGAGAAGCCGCTTGACTGAGTCGCGCGGCTCGTGAGCACGCGCGAGCCCTCGAGCGCTGGGGCGTGGATCGACCACGTGCGGCGCCGCGTCGACCTCAAAGCGGTCGACGCTGAGGCGCGGCGGCGCGTCCGACTCGCCGTCTGTGGTCCGGGCAGCGGTGCGTTCCTCGACACGCTGGCCGCCGCCGGCCGTTTCGACGATGGGGCTGTCCAGGCCATTGACACGCTCGCCGCCGTCGCCGCGTCGGAGCCTGACGCGCGCGCCATCGTGTATTGCGCAGACGTGGAGGCGACCAACGGTGCGCTGGCGGATGTGGCGAGCGTGCCGCTGCCGGTCCTCGTCGTGCGCACCGGCGAGGGAAATGCGCTGGATGAGGCCCGTCTTGCCACGGCGCCTGCGTCGTCCAAACCGGCCGCCCGGGCGGCATCAGTCTACTACGTGAGCGCGCTCGCGCTGGCCGAGCTGCGCAAGTACCTCTTGCCCGACCTCGTCTCCGTCTACCGCGGCCAGGAGATCGCGCTCGCTGCAGCTATCCCCGCGTTCCGCCCGATTGTGGCGGCCAGGCTGACGATGGACTGCGCGATGAACAGTCTCAAGATCGCGGCCGTCTCGGCGCTCGCAGATCACATACCGGTGCTCGGGCTCATCACGGGCGGCATCGCGTCTGCGGGCGACACGATCGCCATCACCGCGTTGCAGATGCGTATGTTGCTGCGCATCGCCGCCGCGTATGGCAAAAAACCCGAGCTCGCGAGGATCGTGGAGCTCGTGCCGGTGGTCGGCGGGGGCTATGGGTGGCGCGCTCTGGCGCGTGAGGCGTCCGGGTTCATTCCGCTGGCGGGCATCCCCATCAAGGCCGCCATCGCATACGCGGGCACGCTCGTCGTCGGTCAAGCCGCGTCGCATTACTATGAGACCGGCCTGCGCATGTCCCCGAGCGCAATGGGGGCCTTGTATCGCGAAGCCTCCGAGCGCGCTCGAGAGTTCGCCCGGCACTTCGTGCGACGGCCGGCCCGCAAACCTTGAGCCGCCATCTGCGGCTAGAGGGAGCGGCGGCCTTCTAGCGCGCGCGTCAATGTGACCTCATCCGCGTAATCGAGATCACCGCCGATCGGCAGGCCGTATGCGAGCCGCGTCACCTGCACGCCGAGCGGGGCAAGCAGCCGCGCGAGATACAGCGCGGTCGACTCACCCTCGGCGTTCGGATTGGTGGCGATGATGACTTCCTTGACGCCGTCGGCAGCCACGCGATCCACCAGTTCCTTGATCTTGAGCTGACCGACGCCGATGCCTTCGATCGGCGAGATGAGCCCGCCAAGCACGTGGTACCGCCCACGATAGCTCATCGTGCGCTCGATCGCGTAGACGTCTTTGGCCTCCCCGACCACGCATATCGACGACGCATCGCGAGCCGGATCCGCGCAGATAAAACATGGGTCGCCTTCGGTCAACGAAAAACAGCGGCTGCAAAAGCGCACTTTCTCCTTGACCTCGACGATCGCGCGCGCGAGGGCTTGCGCGTCTTCTTTGCTCGCCGACAGCAGGTGGAAGGCCAGGCGTGCGGCCGTCTTCGGTCCGACGGTGGGAAGCTTCTCGAGTTCGCCGATCAGCGCCGAGAGCGGAGCTGCGAGGTACTGCAAACCGGTTACAGTCCGGGGATCCCGAGACCGCCCGTGAGCCCGCCCATGCGGGCCTGCGAGAGCTCTGCGACTTTGGCCTGGGCGTCCTTGAAGGCGATGGTGAGCAGATCCTCGAGCGTCTCGAGGTCGCTTGGATCAACCGCTTCCGGCGTCACCTTGATGCGCTCGACCCCGCCGTGCCCGTTCAACGTCACCTGCACCGCGCCCGAGCCTGAGCTCCCCACGACGGTCTCGCGGCCGAGATCCTCTTGGATCTTGGCCAGCTGTGCTTGGAGTTTGCGCGCCTGCTGCATCAATTGCTGCTGGTTCATGGTTGTTCCTGAACGGACCTAAAGGTCCGTTGCTTCAAAGGTCCGTTGCTTCAAACGGATCTGAAGGTCCGTTACGACATTCCCGTT
The DNA here is from genome assembly GCA_036741695.1 of Vulcanimicrobiota bacterium. Taxonomy (GTDB): domain Bacteria; phylum Vulcanimicrobiota; class Vulcanimicrobiia; order Eremiobacterales; family Eremiobacteraceae; genus JAFANK01. The sequence continues at coordinate 4,616 of DAINRU010000018.1, read as the reverse complement.
CATAGCAGGTCTGCGCCGAGCACGGATTCGGCCAGCGAGAATGCCTCGTCGCTCCCCGGCCTCGTGCGCGCCTGCGCTGGCTCGGCCACGACGACGCACTCGACGTTGACCACTGCGCCTGCGACCTCACCGATCGATGCTTCGATCACCGCGACCATAGCCTTTTCCGCCAGCAAGTCGCGGTTGAACTTGGAGGGGACGCCGAGGGTCACCGTCTGCGCGGTGGCGTCGACGATCGCCGCGTGCTCGAGATGGCCATAGCACGGCTTCGAACGTTCTTTGACGGCGCTGATCACGTGCGGCCACAGCGCGCGGAGCTTCGACAGGCTCAGGCTCTCGCCCGCAGCCCGCACGTGCGCGTCAGCTCGATCGGGTTCGACGTGCGCAGCGCCCAGCGGCGCTGCATCGTGCGCGCTCGCATGGTCGCCGTGGTGCTCGTCGCTCGGAGCGGGATCTGGCGAGGCGTTGAGCGGCGTGCGCTCGGGCTTGCGCGCCGTGCCGGATGATGCGCGCTTGCTCGGGGCTGCTGAGACGGGCGGAGGTGGTGCGCCGCCGTGACCTGAGCCCGAGAGCTCTTCCAGCGCACGCAGCCGATCCGATATCGTCTGCAGCGAGAGCTCGTCGGCCGGCAGCACGACGCGGATGAGCGCGAGCTCGAGATCGATGCGCGGCTGCGCGGAGTAGCGCTGCGAGATCGCTTCTGACAAGTTGCGTAACGTTGCGAGGATGCGCGTGCGCGGCAGCGCCGCCGCTTTGGCGGCGATACGCGTCGCCGTCTCCGGCGGCACCTCCGCGGCGAGCACGTCGGGGCTCACCTGGGCGAGCAGCGCAAGGCGGAACCAGCGCAACAGCTCCTTGGCAAGCCACGCCGGATCGGTCCCGCGATCGACCGCTTCTGCGACCGCCGCGAGCACGGCGCGCGCGTCCGACGCGGCGATGGCATCTGCGGTCTGTTCGACGAGGTCGTAGACCGGCGCACCAAACGCGGCGTCCAGGACGGCGCCGTCGATCTTCCCGTTCCCGGCGAATCCACGAGCCTGCTCGAGCAACACGAGCGCGTCGCGCATCGCGCCGTCAGCCAGGAACGCGAGGCGCTGCAGGGCAGCCGGGTCTGCGGCGATCTTCTCTTCCTTCGCAACGTCGGTCAGCCGGCGTAGGATGTCCGCCGGCTGCATGCGCCGGAACTCGTAGCGCTGGACACGCGACAAGATCGTCGGAGGAACTTTGTGGGCCTCGGTCGTGGCCAGCACGAAGACGACATTGTCGGGAGGCTCTTCGAGCGTCTTGAGCAGCGCGTTGAATGCTTCGGCGGTGAGCATGTGGACCTCGTCCACGATGTAGACCTTGGTGCGGAACTGCGCCGGAGCGAACTTCACGCGCTCGCGCAGCTCGCGGATCTCATTGATGCCGCGATTGCTCGCCGCGTCGATCTCGATGACGTCGAACGCCGTGCCGGCCGCGATCGAAAGGCAAGCATCGCATTCACCGCACGGGTCCGGACGCGGCCCGCCGCGCTGGCAGTTCAGACATTTCGCCAGGATGCGTGCTGCTGACGTCTTTCCGGTCCCGCGTGGTCCGGCGAAGAGGTACGCGTGGGCTACTCTAGAGCTCTTGACCGCCGCCTGCAGGCCGGTGACGACAGCCGTCTGGCCGACAAGCTCGTCAAACGCCATGGGGCGGTGCTTGCGGTACAGCGTCAACGTCGATCCGGAGGAGTCGTGTGCGGCCACATACGGCGGGTTCGGTCGCTCTAGAATCCTTTCCTAGACGGAAGGAGCTTTGGGCGCGAAACCGTAGGTTTCAAGTGAGGCAAACCCGGGTAGGAGCAAAAAAGAAATCTAAAGACCCCCTCGCGGCTCGCGGTACGTATATACGGCCGGCTTTACGGCGTTGACGCTAGCGAGCGCGAGACTCACACACCCGCGTAGGAAGGTCCAACAACAAACGTCATGTCACTCGACATCGACCTTGACGAGGCGCTGCGACGACACTTCGGATACAAGCATTTCTATCCGGGGCAGGAAGACGTCATCCGCCGCGTCTTGGACGGCAAAGATACACTCGCAATCCTCGCCACCGGCGCAGGGAAATCGCTCTGTTACCAGCTGCCGGCGCTGCTCCTGCCCGGCACGACCGTCGTCGTGTCGCCGCTCATCGCTTTGATGAAGGATCAGCTCGATATGCTCGCCGACGCGGGCATCAGCGGCAGCATCGCGCTCAATAGCACGCTCACCGATGAAGAAGAGGTCTCCCACCTCGAACGCATCTCGCTCGGCAACCTGAAGCTCATCTACGTCACGCCGGAGCGGCTCGAGGACGAGAGCTTCGTCGACGTGCTCAAACGGCTGCATATCCCGCTGTTCGTCGTCGACGAGGCGCACTGTATCTCGCAATGGGGTCACGATTTCAGGCCGGCATACCTCAATCTTGGGCGGGTCATCGCCGCGCTCGGCCACCCAACCGTGCTCGCCCTCACCGCCACGGCCACGCCCGCGGTGCGCGAGGACATCGTGACCCAGCTGGGGATCCCCCACGCCAAGCCCATCGTGCGCGGTTTCGACCGTCCCAACCTCGTCTACGAAGTGGCCCGAACCACGAGCGACGACGACAAGCTGCGCGTCCTGCGCGCCAAGCTCGGCGGCGAGCTGCGCGACGGGCTGGGCATCATCTATACGGCGACCATCAAGAACACGTACGCGGTGTCGGAGTATCTGCGCGACGAGCTGGGCATCGAGGCCGACGTCTACCACAGCAAGCTGCAGAAAGCGGAGCGCGACCGCGTTCACAACCACTTCATGAACGAGAACGTGAAGGTGGTCGTGGCGACGAATGCCTTCGGCCTGGGCATCGATAAGGCTAACATCCGCTTTGTCATCCACTACGATCTGCCTGGCAGCGTCGAAGCCTACACGCAGGAGGCTGGCCGGGCTGGGCGCGACGGTCAGGAATCTTTGTGCTTGCTGCTCTACCGGCAGAGCGACACGCGCGTGCAGAACTACTTCCTGACCGGCAAGTATCCGGACGTCGAAGAAGTGCAAAAGGTGTTCGGCACCTTGCAGTACTTCGAGCAACAGGACAACGGCGTGTCGCTCACCGATCTGCGCAAGATCTCGCAACTGCCGCTGACCAAGCTCAAAGTCATCCTGGCGCTGCTCAAGAAGGGCGGCTTCATCCACAACGTCTCCAAGGGCACCTACGGCATCCCTCCCGCCATCAAAAAGCACGTCGAGCGATCGCTGAATCTGGCCAGCTACGAGACCAAGAAATCGTACGACCAGAGCAAGCTCGCGATGATGCTGCAATATTGCGAGACGCGCAGCTGCCGCCGCAAGTTCATCCTCAACTACTTCGGCGAGGAGTACGACCGGGTCAACTGCGGCGCGTGCGATAACTGCCGTGCAGCCTTGGCCAAGGGCCTGCCCGAGGCCGTCCCCGAGGAGGATGGCGCCGACTTCCGCATCGGTGACATCGTGCACCATCCCAAGTTCGGCCAGGGAACGGTCGAGCGTTCGGAGCGCGACCTTGTGACCGTGCTCTTCCCTAGCCACGGCTACAAGACGTTGCTCGCCACTGCCGTCAGCCGGCAAGAGCAGCAAATCGCCTGATGTCTCACGTGCGGGCGGGTGCGGCGCGAGCTTTGACCTGGCTCGGCGCTGTGTTCTTCGCTGTGGTTTTGGTGGTGGCGCAGGGCGCGCGCGAGGCGCACAGCCAGCCACCCGGGCCTATCGCTCCAAGCGCCGCGCCGTCGCAAAGCCCAAGTGTGATGGTTTCACAAGCGCCGAGCGCCTCGCCGGGGAGCACCCAGTCGCCCGAGCAGTCGCCGCAGCCCGGCGAATCGCCGACGCTCATGCCCATCGTCATCCCCCCCTCGCCCGTCCCCGTGCGACTGGACCAGGCGTCCGCCTACCTCATCCTCGGGCGCAGTCTTTCCGTGCACGTGCAGTCACCGCCGAGCGGCATCCTCATCCTTTCCGGTTATGACGCGGACATCGTGCGGGCGATCTTCAATCCCATCGACCGCACGATCGACCTGAGCGGGCTGCGCACCGGCGCCACCACGATCACCGCGACCGACGAGTTCGGCTTGAGCGCCACGCTCCCGGTCACCGTGCAAGCCTACGCGGGCAAAGCCTACAGCTCGACGTCGGTGACCATCACGGGCGATCCGGCGTCGTCGAACTATGTGGCTGAGGCGGCCGCCGACGCGGCGACGCTCGTCGCCTATCCCGAACCGGGCGCGAAGGTGAAGGCGCTGCCTGAACAGGTGCGCGGCAATCACGAGCTGGCGGCCGACGAGTCAGTGACGGTCGTCGTTCCGCTATCGATCGTGGGGCCGGGATACGCGCCCTACCATCAAGACGTCACTGTTGTGGTGACGAATCTGGCGCAGCCACCGGTCCCACCGAAGAACTTGCTCGTGTCGGATTTCCCCGAGACGCTCGTCGAGAACGGCACGCTCTTCTATGCCGACGTCACGTTCGAACAGCCGGCGCGACTATTGTACTATCATTACAACAGCACGACATCGGCGCCGCGGCGAGTGGTCGTCAAGGCGCAGAACAACGGCATCGAGTCAAGTTTTCTCGAGCTCATCGCTGGCATCGCCGGTCCGAGCC
>DAINRU010000017.1:0-46862 GCA_036741695.1 Vulcanimicrobiota bacterium | reverse complement strand
ATACCGGTTAGTCCAGTTCGTGAGCTAAATCACACGCTCCTTGAGACAGTGATTTACGTCACTTCGTTACATCTCATATACAGAGAATCTACAGAGATTCGTTCGGGTGCGCGCAAAGGCCCGTAGGATAAGGGTTCAGGAGGTAACGGACCTGAAGGTCCGTTGCTTCATAGGCCATCTGTCTATGACAGTCGGGCTCACTGCATGGACCACTGCCAGGCGTTCCAAAACGCCGACTCGGCCGGCGACGGCACGTAGCCATGGAACTGGACAGGCACGATGTCGAGGCGCCGCTCCGCGAACAAGAATACAGTGGGCGCCTGCTCGCCCAGTTCGGTCGCGATGATATGGTAATCTTTCGTACGGCGACCTTGGTCCATGGTCGACAGAGCCTCGGTCTCAGCGGTTTGCAACGTCGTGTCGCACCAGAAGAGCATGTTCTGGCCTTTAGGCGGGAACTGATCGCAACCGTAGAGGGGTGAATTGTCCGGATCCACGCCGCTTACCCAACCGTAGTAGGCCATCTGGAATTTCCCAGAATTCAAGATGCCGCCACTCTGCTGGGAGGCGAAGAACAGCAGTGCCGGATACGTCTTCTGCGTGACCTCAACCCCGACGCTCTTCTCCTGTTGCTGGATCAAGCCGGCGACCTTCTCACCGATGCTCTGACCGCCGATGTACGAGATCTGCAGCGACAGGCGCTTCCCATCTTTCACGCGGATGCCATCCGGGCCCGGAGTCCAGCCGGCAGCCGTGAGCAACGCCTCGGCCTTGGCCGGATCGTACGGGAAATACGGCGCGTGGTGGTCGTTTGCCCAACTGAACACCGACTGATCGGTGTCGGTCGGTTCGTAGACGCCGCCCGTCGCGTCCGCCACGATGCGCTTGCGGTCGATCGCGCTTTCGATCGCTTGGCGCACGCTGACATCCGCCAGGATGGGATCTTTGGTGTTGAAGTCCACGTGCCCGAAGACGTTCTCCGCCGAGACGTACACTTTGTAGCCGGGCAGCGCGTTCAGCTGTGTGTACTTGGCCGGCTCGGCGCGGAACCACGCGTCGACCTCGTGGGTCTGCAGCTGGGTCACGATTGTGTTCGTGTCGGACACGAAACGGAAGATGATCTGCTTGAGATGGGGCGGGCCACGCCAGTACAAGGGGTTGGCCTCCATGGTGATGTGATCGCCGTGTACCCATTCCTTGAACTTGAACGGGCCGGAACCGATGGGCGCGGCGTTCCAGGCGACGTGATTGAGGTCGGGATATTGGGCGAGCAGATGCGCGGGAAGGATGGAGAAGCCGCCCTGCATGCACATGAAGTACGCGACGATGGGTGCGAAGACGGTGCGCATGTGCACGACGACCGTGTAGTCGTCCTTGGCCTCGACGTTTGCGATCTGATCGTAGCCGGTCTGCACCTGCACGTTGTTCTTTGGGTTCATGATCGCCTGATAGGTGAAGACGATGTCCTTGGAGGTGAGCGGCACGCCGTCTTGCCACTTCACCCCACGGCGCAGGTGATAGGTGATGGTCTTGCCGTCAGGCGAAATGCCGCCGTTGGCCATCGTCGGCACCTGCGTCGCGATCTCCGGCACGAAGTTGTCGTGCGCGTCGTAGTCGAAGAAATAGGAGAACATGAGATAGCTCAGATCCGCCGTCACGATCTGGGTCGAGAGCAGCGTTGAGAGCGAATCGGGCTCGGAGATATCGGCGTAACGCAGCACGCCCGGGATGGGGCCAGCCGCACGGTGGCCGGCCCCGCCCGTTCCGGTCGTCACCTTGGAGCAAGCGCTGACGCTGAGCGCGATGCAGGCGGCTGCGACGGCCGCGAACGTGCGCATACTCATGAGACTGCGAACGCTCATTGCATCGACCACTCCCAGCTGTTCCAATTGCTCGTCGTGGCCGGCGCCGGCTTGAAACCGTGGAAACGCTGCGACGTGACAAAGATCTGCCGCTGGAACCACAAGACGATCGTGACCGACTGCGAGGCGATCTCGGACTGCTCAATCCCGTAGTCCTTCGTGCGTTGCGCTTGGTCGTACGTGCTGCGCCCTGCTGTGAGCGCCTGCGTCAGCGTGCGATCGCACCAGAAGAGATCGTTCTGGCCGGCGGGGGGGAATTCGTCGCAGGCATAGATCGAGTACTGACCGTCGGGATCCGCCGGAGAGACCCAGGCGTAGAACCCGACATCGTACTTACCGCTCTGAAGAATGCCGCCACTTTGACCGGCGGCGAAAAATATTTCAGCTGGGTAGTTTTTGATCTTCACATCCATGCCGACCGCCTTGAGTTGTTCTTGCACGATCTGCTCGGTCGCCTCGCCGGTGGCGCCACCGGTGACGGCGGAGAAGCTGAAGGTCAGGCGCTGCCCGTTCTTGGTCATGATCCCGTCCGGTCCGGGCGTCCAGCCTGCCTCGGCCAAGAGTGCGCGCGCTGTTGTCGGGCTGTAGCCGTAGTGCATGACGTGCGGGTTGTAGGCCCACGAGAGGCTGCTCAAGGGCGAATCTGATGCGATCTGGATGCCGTGTGCGACCGTGTCGATCAAGCCTTGCTTGTCGATCGCGTAATTGATGGCGCGGCGCACGCGGATGTCCTGGAAGAGCGGGTTCTTCATGTTGAGATCAAGGTGTGAGTAGACAAATGACGGCTCCAACTGAACGCGATATGCGGGCTCGAGCTTCAGCATCTCGGTGTAGAGGTTGGATGGTGCGCGAAACCACGCATCGATCTCGTGCGTGCGCAGCTGCAACAAGATCGTCGTGTCTTTGGGGATCACCTTGAATATGATATGTTGTAGTTTGGGCGGCCCGCGCCAGTAGAGCGGATTGGCGGCAAGCTCGAGGTGGTCGCCATGCACCCACTTCACGAAGCGAAACGGACCAGTGCCGACGGGATTCGTGTTGAACGGGATATGGTTGAGGTCTGCATATTTCTCGAGCAGATGCGCCGGCAACACCGGGTATTGCCCGCCCTCGGCGAAGAACGTCGAAACCGCAGGCGCGTAGAGCGTCTTGAGATGGAAGCGCACTTCATAGGGGCCGACGGCTTCGACCCGCGTGATGTGGTCCCAGCCCTCGCGCGATTGCAGGTTGTTTTTTGGATTATTGATCGCGTTTACGGTGAAGACGACGTCGTGCGACGTGAATGGCGCACCGTCTTGCCATTTCACGCCGTGGCGCAGGTGATAGGTGATGGTGAGCCCATCGCGGCTGATGCCGCCGTTGGCGAGCGTCGGCACTTCGGTGGCAAGCTCGGGCACGTACTGCAGCTTGTCGTCGGTGTTGAAGAATAGCCCGAAGATGAACATGTCGAAATCGGTGCCCACCGCTTGCAGCCGCAGCAATGGGTTGAGGCCGATCGGTTCTTCCACGTCTGCGTAGCGCAACGTGCCCGGAATCGTGGTCGAGGTTTGCTGGCCCGTCTGCAGCCCTACTTTGGAGCAGCCGCTTAAGCCCGCGGCCATACATAGCGCGATGAGGAGAAGGGGAAAGCGTTGCCTCAAAGGCTCGTGGGGCCGCTGACCACGATCGTGATCTCTCCGGCCATATTCGGGTTCATCAAGCTCTTGTACTGATAGGTCCCGGGAACCGCTGCGGTCCAGGTCCAGCGGCCGCCGCCCGGCGATATGGGGCCGGAGTCAAAGGCGCCGATGGCAGTCGCGGTGTGCGGCTGCGTGTCGTTATTGATCCAGGTGACGAGCGTGCCCTGGGCGACCGTGATCTTGCCGGGGTGATAGCCCTTATCGTCGATGGTGACGGTGACCTGACCGGTCTGCTCTTTCGAGCACGAGAACCCTGACAACACGAAAATGGATAGCACGCAGCCAAGAACTGCGATGAAGCGCGAGCGGGTCGGCATAGGCGCGACGTTCTTTCGGCCCGTCAGCATTCCCTTGCCGGGCGCGGCGGGCGAGCGCGCGCCCGCGAACCTCGCGCACCGTCGCGCCCTGTACCCGCTATTAGTTCGGAGCGATCGTGCCTTCTGCGTAGAGCAGGTTTTGCTGCGCGATCTTGTACGCGTAGAGTGCTTGCACGTAGTTGGACTGCGCGGTGGTCAGCTGCGATTGCGCATTCAGCAGAAGGGGCAGCGTCGTCACCCCGGCTTTGTATTGCGCGTTCGTCACGTTGAGCACCACGCGCGCCTGGTCGAGAGCGACTTTGGCCGCGTTTAAGCTCGAGTCGGCGGTGGCGAGCTGCAGGTAGGATTGTTGCACGTTTTGATAGACGTCGAGCTGTGTGCTCGTGAGGTTTGCCTGGGCTTGTTGCTCGAACGCCCGCGCCTGGTCTGCCTCCGAGCGGATGAGTCCACCGGAATAGATCGGGAACGCGAGGGTGGCTTGGATCGACCAGTTCGCGCCATACTGCGTGCCGGCGGACGTGGTGGTGGCTGTGCCCGACGAAGCGCTGGCGCCGATAAGGGGAAATCCCGCGAGCTTGGCCGCACGCACGCTAGCCTGCGCTGAGCTGACCGACTCCTTCGCCGCAGAGAGATCGGTGCGCTCATGCAAAGCCTCGTCCATCACCTCGTTGAGGTTGGGTTGGGTTCCAGTCACCGAGATGTCGTCTTTAAGAAGCACCGGAGTCGTCGCCGGTATGCCCATCGTGGTCAAAAGCGACGCCACATTTTCTGCTTCACCGTTCAGCGCCTGATCGACCGTGACTTGCGCCTGGGCGACCGGCAGCTGCGCGGTCAAGACGTCTGCTTGGGATGCGACGCCGGCATGGAACTGCGCCTCGACCAATTGCTCTTGCACCTTGGCCACCTCGAGCGAGCGCTGGGCCGCCTGCAACTGGTGCCGCGATTCGAGCGCCGCATAATACTCCTGTGCGACGGTCAGCAACACCGTCTGGATCGAGCGCAAGAGGGTCAGCTTGGCGGCGTCGGTGGAGTATCGCGCTGCCTGCACCTCGGCGTTGACCCGGCCGCCGTCGAGAATCAACTGTTTGAGCTCGAGGAACCCCTGGTTCTGTTGTGAGATGAACGGCCCGTTCGCAGTCGTCAGCGAGCTCGCACCCGACCGCGATCCGGCTTTGCTATACAATGCATTCGCGCTGAGATCGGGCAGATAACCGCTTCGCGCGATGCCGATGCCTGCATTGTTTTGATCGACAATCGCTCGGCCCGCGGTCAGCGCCGGGGATGTGGCCAGCGCTATGGACTCCGCGTCGCTGAGCGACAGCTGCGTCGGACTCGGGGAAGGCCCGGTCGGCTGGTGCCAGGGCGGTGCGGTCGGCAGGTTTGCTAACGGGGTCGGAGAGGCTATGGGCACCGGCGTTGCGGCGCGCACTGCCGCAGGTGCCGGCGTCGCGGTCGGCCTCGGCGCCGGCGCGGCAAGACTCATCGATATCGACCCTAAGAGCGCGGCCCCAGCCGCGCTCAGAGCAGCAACATGTGTTGTTCTCATGCGTTCCTCGACTCGTGAAGAGATGGCCGCAGCGGCCGGCTATTTCGGCGTTCGCGATGGAGACGGGGATTGGCTGCTGCCCGAGCTCGTGCTGACAGGTGAGCCATCCTTTAGCGTGTCCGGCCGCTGCACGATGATCGGCACACCTGGTCCGATGCCGGTCCCACTCACCTCGATGTCGGTGTCCGTCTCCAACCCGGTGACGACGCTTTGGAGCTTCGCCTTACCGTCGCATTTGCACTCCGGCGCTTTGACCAAAACGTACACGGCCATCCCGTTCTCACCCTGGAAAACGGCCGCACGGGGCACGATGATGACGCCGCGGTGCTGGGCCTTGAGGAAACTGACGTCTGCCACCATGCCGCTCTTGAGCGCGAGCTGCGGGTTGGGCAATATCACACGTGCCAGGTAGGACAGAGTCCCTTGCGTCGTCGCGGAGTTCACCGCGCTGACATCGCCATGCCAGGAGCGCCCGGGCAGCGATTCAACGGTGAGGTCCACCGCCGTTCCTGGGTGGATATAAGGAAGGTTCTCCTCTGGGATCCCGATGTTCACGTAGACCGGGTCGAGGTCGGACACCTGAACGAGCGCGGTCCCGGGGACGGCAAGCGTTCCGGGGTCGACGCTGCGCTGCGTGACCACCCCGGCGAAGGGAGCGGTGACGACGGCCTGGGCGATTTGCGCTCTGGCGAGCTGGACTGCGCCCTGCGCCTCGTCGACCGCCGCCTGCTGGCTGCGGATCTGCGACTGTGCCGCGGATGTGGTCCGGCCCCCGAGGTTCGCGTTCTGGGCGGCGACCTCGGCGCTGCGCAATTGGGCGGCTGCCACCGCCGCAGCTTGATCGGCGTCATCGACCGCTGCCTGCGAGACGTAGCCTTGCGCCAAGAGCTGTTTGTCGCGACGTACGTTGGCAAGGGCGGTGGTGTAGGTGACGCGTGCTGAATCCAGACCCGCGTTCGCGCTTGCTGCCGCGCCGATGTCGCCGCTCTGGATCTGTGCGAGCTGCGCGCGAGCGGCCGCCAGGCTTCCCTCGTTCTGCTGCAGCTGCGCGCGCAAGGTGGAATCGTCGATGCGCACGAGCACCTGACCGGCGCTCACCAGGTCGCCGACGTTGACCTGGACGGAGAGGACTTCGCCCGTGATGACCGACGAGAAATTGGCCTGCGTTTTGGGCGCAATGACGCCCGTCAAGGTCAGCCGTTCCGAGATGTCGCCGCGCCGAGCGGCGGCGCTCGTCACCGTCAGTGGGGCATCTTGGCTCGCGTCGCTCTTCTTCCCACAGCCCGACAGCGAGAGGACGAGGATGCTCGCAAGAGCGAGCGTCAGCGCCCGCACGTAGGTCGTAGCACGTTCGTTATCGTTCACGGATCTTCGTACTCTCATGTCGGCACAAATGTTACGGGCTATGCCGATGATGATAGCTAGATGAGCGCGGCGCTTCATTGCACGTCGATGGGCGATCACTCGTGCTTGTGCTGTTCGCAGCCGGAGGCCTCCTGCTGACGAAGCCTCATTGCGGCGTGGTTTTGCCGTTCTTCGCGCGTTGCGCGAGCCACTCGCCCGCCGCTTCCCCAGCCTTCATCTGCGCCTTGATGACGGTGATGTAGCGCGGGCATTCGGGTCCGTTTGGTTCGTGACAATATCCACGTACGCACGTCGCGCCCGCGTCGCGGAAGAGAACCGGATCCTCGCGCTTGAGGATGCGCAGCACCGCGAATGCCATCTCGCGGATTTCCCACTGCGCCATGTTACACGTACGCAGGGTGAGGAACTCGTACCAGGCGCGCGCGTTGCCGGAGACGACGAGCTGGCTCGCTGCCGCGTTGGGCAAGACGAACCGCGCGTCTTCGCCTGGCAGGCCGGCTGCCAGCAGCGCCTGATAGGTCTCTCCCACCTCGCGCATGAGCGCATCGAAGCGCGCTGACAACTCGGGCAACGATGACAGCCGGCGCGGCTTCACGTACGGGAAGTCCGCATCTTTGAACGCCAGATAGCGCTGGCTTTGCTGATCGAACTGCAAGTGGCGGTGGCGCACGAGCTGATGTGTCGCGGCGCGCGACAATCCGGTGACCCCAAAGACATAGATGTTGTGCTCGAGGGTCGAATGATGTCCAGCGGAACGGACTCGGTCAACCGTCTTGACCATATCGTCCGGCCGGCGTTCCCAGCGTTCCACGATCGAGCTGGGGTCGTTTGCGGAATAGCATGTCCGCGCAGCGGTCGCGGTCATCGCGGTCGGATGCGGGGACTTCTCTAGTAGAGTGACGCGAACGGCTGTCTCGGGCATGGTGTGTGAGATGTCTTTTCGGCCTCGGTCCACAGGCCTCCGCCACGAGATTTTATGACCGCAAAGTGGGTATAATAGGCGGGTATCGAGGCCACCCCCAGAGGGGTAACACATGCGTTTTTCGAACGCACACTCGTTCGCTCACCTCGCCAAAAGGCGTGCTGGGCTCCCTCGAATCACGACAGACCGGTCTCACTTCCTGAAGGAGGGAAAAGGTTTGAAGCATCCTCATCTCGCGGTCCTCGCAGCGGCACTGTTCGTCGTTGCTGGAATCGCACCAAGCTTCGCCGGCACAAGCGCCGTCAACGTCTTGGGTTCGAACACGACTGTCTCCGGAACGGTAACTTCGGCAACGTCCGGACTTCAGCTCGCTGACGCGCCCGCGATGGATTTCGGCAACCCGCCGTCCGGCGAGGTACCGATCCTGTTCAACGACCACCATGTCTATGCCAATCCTGACACGCTGCGCCAGGGACGCGTCCTTGCCGCGCTCGTCAAGAACGGCACGCTCATGGTGCCGCTGCGCAGCATGTTTGAGCAGATGGGCGCGACGGTGTCCTACGACGCCGCCAGCAAGTCCGTCAAGGCCAGCAAGCCTGGATCTGAAGTCCAGGTCACCCTGGGCAAGAACGAAGTCCTCATCAACGGCGAGTCACGTCCGCTCGACGTGCCGCCCATGATGTACAAGGGCGTTCTGCTCGTCCCCGTGCGCGTGATCTCAGAAGCGCTCGGCGCATATGTCCAGTGGGTGCCCGAGCAGCATGTCTGCGTCGTGCGCTACATCCCGCCGACGCCGGTCCCCACGCCTGCGCCGACAGCTCCGCCGACGCCGGTTCCGACGCCGGTTCCGACGCCTGCGCCGACTCCGTCTCCGCTTGGCTTCATCCAGGGTGGGTTCAACCTCCATCAAGTGGCCAACGAGTTCTCGCCTGCCGGCAATCACTCGACCGGCGCGTGGACTGGTGAAGCTGGCCTGTTCTTCGGACCCTTTGCGATCACGGGTAACATCCGCTCGGACCAATACCGCACGACGCACAACGCGCAGGATCCCTCGGGCAATCCGCTGACCCAGTTCGGCACGATTGACGGTGGGACTGCGACCATCCCGGTATCCACCCAGAACCTGACGCAGTGGGATGGACGTCTTGAGTACCAAATCCTCAAGCCGCACTTCAACATCGCGGGCAGTTACCTCAGCACCTACACGAACTTCGGATATCCGAAGCTCACCGGTGCTGGTTTCGGCCTCGACAAACTGCCCGACTTCCAGGGACCACTGGGCTGGTACGGATCGTTCATGTACTATCCCAACATCAAGGGAGCGTACACGGTCACGACGGCTGGTAGCCCCAACCTCGGTAACACGTACTACCAGCAGTATTCGCTCTTCCGGTACGACATCGGAATCAAGTACGGTCCGTCAGCGGTCTACGTCATCGTGGGCTACGACGGCGATCGGTTCTTGGTGAAGCAGAACGCCCCGGTGTCACAGACCCACTCGGGTCCGTACGCTGGGCTCGGCTTCCGCTTCTAAGCGCACCCGGTTCAGACATCAAGACGCCCGGATATGCCGGGCGTCTTGTTCTTTATCGTGTCCCCCATCGCGGTCTACTTTGCTTTTGTCGTGGGTGGGAAAAACCCGAGCGTTCGCAAACGGTTCGTTCCAGGATTGCCACTCGCTAGGAGGAGACGATCTTGAAGCACTCGCATCTCGCGGCCATCGCCGCGGCGCTCTTCTTTTTTTCTGGGCTAGCACCGGGCCTGGCCGACACGGCAACGCCAGCCCCTGCGATGAGTTCGGCGCCGGCCGCGACGGCCGCTCCTGCGACGCCGGTCGCACCCGTTGCTCCCACCGCACCCGCGATGGATTTCGGCAATCCGCCGTCTGGCGAAGTACCGATCTTTTTCAACGATCACCATGTCTACGCCAATCCTGACACGCTGGCCCGAGGCCGCGTCCTTGCCGCGCTCGTCAAAGATGGGACTGTCATGGTGCCGCTGCGCAGCATGTTCGAGCAGATGGGCGCGACCGTATCCTACGACTCCGCTAGCAAGTCCGTCAAAGCCAGCAAACCTGGATCTGAAGTCCAGGTCACCCTGGGCAAGAATGAAGTCCTCATCAACGGCGAGTCACGTCCGCTCGACGTGCCGCCCATGATGTACAAGGGCGTTCTGCTCGTCCCCGTGCGCGTGATCTCAGAAGCGCTCGGCGCATATGTCCAGTGGGTGCCCGAGCAGCATGTCTGCGTCGTGCGCTACATCCCGCCGACACCCGTGCCGACACCACCACCACCGCCGCCCACGCCCACACCGACGCCGACTGCAACGCCGACGCCGGCACCGATCGGCTTCATCCAGGGCGCCATCGGAAGCACGCTCATCGCCAACCAATACTCACCCGACCTGCATTCGTCCGCCGCGTGGAATGGCGAGGCTGCGCTCTTCCTCGGTCCGGTGTCGCTCGTCGGCACCATCCGCTCGGATCAATACTACACGACGCATAACGCCCAGGATCCGTCGGGCAGTCCGCTGACCCAGTTCAACACGATCGACGGCGGCAGCGCAACCACGCCCATCTTTACAGCACGGCAGTGGAATTTCGAGGGCCGCGCCGAGTACCAGATCATGAAACCGCGCGTCAATATCGGCGCGAGCTTCCTCACCGTCTACAATAACTATGGCGACGCGCGCCTCACAGGCGGCGGCATCGGCTTGGAGAAGTTGCCCTACGGCAAGACGGCGTTCGACTGGTATGGATCGTTCTTCTATTTCCCGACCATGCAGGGAACGTACATGGAGACCGCCGGTCCGAACAATGGCACATCCTACAAACAACAATACCAGATCCTCAAGTACGACATCGGCGTGAACTACGGTTTTTCAACCGTCTATGTCCTCGCCGGGTACTCGGGAGATCGCTACACGTCCAAGCAGAACGCACCGATCAGCCAGACGCACTCAGGACCATATGTCGGGCTTGGGTTACGCTTCTGATCGATAGCGCGGGTGACTGATGATTGCGACAGACGCTTCATGTCGGGCCGGCGTCGAATGTCGCAGGCGGTGCGAAGACATGTCCCCCATTGTGGGCTATTTCTCGCACGGCACAGGTGGGAAAAGAATTCGCGAACGCAAACGACTGATGCCAGGTCTGACATACATCCGCAGGAGGACACGAGCGTGAAGCACATCTATCTTGCGGCCGCCGCCGTGGCCGCGTTCGTCGTCGCCGGACTCACACCGAGTTTCGCCGACGCAGGGACGCCGGCACCGACCATGACCGCGATGGCGACCACCGCACCCGCGGCAACACCAGTCGCACCAGTCGCTCCCACGGCACCGGCGATGGATTTCGGCAGCCCGCCGTCGGGCGAAGTGCCGATCCTCTTCAACGATCACCACGTCTATGCCAATCCCGACACGCTGCGCCAAGGCCGAGTGCTCGCCGCGCTGGTCAAAGATGGCGAGATCCTCGTGCCCGTGCGCAGCATGTTCGAGCAGATGGGCGCAACCGTCTCGTATGATGCAGCGAGCAAATCGGTCAAGGCGAGCAAGCCTGGGTCCGACGTCCAGGTGACGCTGGGCAAGAACGAGGTGCTCATCAACGGCGAGTCACGTCCGCTCGACGTACCGCCCATGATGTACAAAGGCGTGATGCTCGTGCCCGTGCGCGTCATCTCAGAGGCCCTCGGCGCATACGTCCAATGGGTGCCTGAGCAGCATGTCTGCGTCGTGCGCTACATCCCGCCGACGCCCGTGCCGACGCCACCGCCGCCGCCCACACCGGCTCCAACGCCTGTGCCGACGCCCGTGCCCCCGGCGCCGAGCTACATCGGGTACGTCCAGGGTGGATACTCGCTGTCGCGCGTCTACAACGAATACGCGAGCGGCGTGAGCTCGACGGGCGCTTCGTATGTCGCCTCCGGAGCCTATCTCTTCAACCCGTTCGCGGTGAAGGTCGACTGGCGTCAGAACCAATACCTGACGACGGCCATCGCCCCGGGCACGCCAACGACTCAATTCAACACGATCGACGGCGGCGTGGCCACTACGCCGCAGTTCCTCGCGCGCCAGTCGACGCTGGATGGACGGTTGGAGTACCAGATCTTCAAACCGCACATCTACGTGGGCCTCGGATACCTGCAGGCCTCGAACAACTACGGCAACCCGTCGGTGACAGGCGGCGGTGTTGGGCTCGAGAAGCTGCCGGATTTCACCGGCGGCCTCGGCTGGTACGGCTCCTTCTTCTACTACATGAACCCGAGAGGCACGTATACGGTCCCCACGGGTCCAAACGCTGGGGTCCAGTACACCACGGCCTATCAGATCTACAAGTACGACCTGGGTATCGACTACGGGTTCGGCGATTTGCCCTTCTACGTCTTCGGCGGCTATAGTGGCGACAAGTACACGCATAAGCAAGCGTCGCCGTCGGATGAGACCCATTCAGGACTCTACGCGGGGCTGGGCGTGAAGTTCTAGTTAGCGAATCCGGATAGTCGAGAATCGGGCGTCTCACGCGGACGCCCGATTTTTTGGTTAGTGGTGGCGCCGAGAGGCGGGCATGGGAAGCGCGCTTGCTCGCACTGAAGCCAGCTGCCCATTGCCGGGACCGGCGAAGAGATCGATGTTCGGCAACATCTCGAAATCTGCGAGCGCGTCCTGCGCGTAGCGCGCGTACCACGTCTGCGGGTATTGCCATTGCAGGTAGGACAAGAGCGCCATCGCGGTCGGATCGTAGGATGGTTCTTGCTTGGCGTAGAGCAGCGCCGAGAACTTGACCATCGAGCTCGGCAGCCATGGATCGCGTGGGTACTTGTCGGCCCACTCCACGAGCGCAGAACGCACTGCTTCGATGCGCTCGGCCTGCAGCGGTAGCGCGAGCGGTGAATTCCCCTCGATCGTCATGTCGTAGATCGCATTGCGCACGCTCAAGCTGCTCAAGCGGTAGCGGCCGAAATATTCGTCGGCTGGGGCCTCCGTGCGCTGCACGGCGATACCCGTCACCTGGAACTGGTTGGCACCTGCGGCGGCCTGGGTTGGCGCGGGGGACGCTCCGCGCGCACCGGTGGTGAGCGCCATGACGATAAAAAAAAGTGGCCGCAGCATGCGGCCACTTCTTCCTTCCCCGAAGCGCGTCGGCCCTTTTCGGCCGCTCCCCCTCAGGCCTAAGGCTTCGTCACGGTCGTCGTGGAGACGACCGGCGCTACTTTGTCTTTTGTCTCGCTCTTCGCCATGGCGGTCCAGCGAGAGGTCGGGAACTGGGTGAAGAGCAGCTGGCGGCAGCGATCGGCGGCCGCATCGGCTTCAGCTGTGTGCATCTGCCAGAAGACGTGCGACATGAAGTAGGCGCGCCCAGGAAGCCAGGTGTCTTGAGGATATTTGCGCGCCCAGTCATGCAACGCATCTTCCGCCCACTCGAGCCCCTGGTAGTAGCGACCGGCGTTCGCTTGGTCATATTTGACATGCTCGCTCGTGTCGTGGATGGTGTTATTGATGCCCAGGGGACTGAGCTTCATCCTTCCGAAGTACTCGTCGACCGGCGCGAGCTTGGGAGCCGGTTGTGCGTGCGTCTGCGCGGTAGTCGGCTTTGCGCTCTGCGTGGCGGCAACGCTCGCGCTTGACAACGCTATGCTCATAGCGGCGACGAGAGAAAGCAACGCTCCATTTTTCAGCACGATACATCCTCGCTTGTGTCAGCGTACATCACCTAGTATATGAGCACGCGCGCCGCCAGACGAGTGCGGGGGCTCACGGTTCGTGTCGCCTGCGCGCAACTTCAGGCCCGGCCGCTTGAGCTCGCGCCGACGGCCTTACAGGACGTGTTACGGGCGATCCGCCGGGCTAAGGCGCTCGGGGCGGAGCTGGTCGTGCTGCCGGAATGCAGCTACCCCGGCTATGTCCTGCTCGATGCCGATCCGTACCGCAAGCTCATCCCCTCCGACGGTGAGGCGCTCGCCGCGATCGCTGCGCTGGCCCGCCGTATGTCGATCGATGTGTGCGTCGGCATCGCCCGCCGGCAACCCGACGGCAGGTTGCGCAACGAAGCGGCCTACATCGACGCCAACGGCACGCTGATCGGTTCATACGCCAAGTGCCGCCTGTGGAATTTCGACCAGCGCTGGTTTGTGCCAGGCCGCGCATTGCCGGTCTTCGCCACGCGCTTCGGCGTGATCGGGATGATGATCTGTGCCGACGGGCGTAATCCGGAGATCGCCCGGACGCTTGTGGCGAGCGGCGCCTGGATGATGCTCAATCCGACCGCCTGGGTCGGCTCCGGCCCGACCTACGATGACGTGCATAACCCGCAGGCGGACTACGCATTGCGCGTCCGTGCGATCGAGAACGGGATCTGGATCGCCGCCGCCGACAAGTGCGGCTCCGAGCATGGCGCAGTCCATTATGCCGGCCGCAGTCAGATCGTCGGGCCCGACGGCATGGTCGTCGCCTTGGCCGATGCGAGCCGGCCTCAGGTCATCGTCGCGGACGTGCGCCGCAGGCCGCCTGCTCCCTTGCTCGCTGCGCTATCGCCGGGCGATCGCCGAACGCTGCGCGCGCGCCCGCGACCGGCCGCATCTCTTGTGCGCGTGCCACCACGTCTGTGGCTCGGCGTATACCAAAGCGCTCCCGGACAGCGCGACGACGCGCTGGCTTTGCGCGCTATCGAAGCGCAGACCGTCCACGCGATCGTCCGCACCGGTGCGACGGTCGCCGCTGTCAATCGCGCGCTTGAGGCCGCGGCGGGCCTGCGCCATGCGATCCTCGTCGGGACCGACATGCTCGCGCCCGAACCTGCGCGCGCCGCCGCGCTGCGCGGCGCTGATCTGCTCGTGTGGATGCGTCCTCCGGCCCGAGGCGCGATCCTCGAGATCGCGCGGACGCGGGCGATGGAGAACAGGGTATACGTCGTGCTGGGTGCTCGGACTGATGGCACGGTCGGGGCCTGCCTCGTCGGTCCGGATGGTGCGGTCGTGGCCAGTGCGCTCACCCACAAGGCGAGCGGCTTTGTCGCTGTGATCGACACCGTATTGACACGGAGAAAGGAAGTCGTGCCCGGCACCCAAACATTTGCCGACCGTATGCCCAACATCTACCGCTGGCTCGACCGGCGCTCGCCATGAGACGCGCTCCCATCGTCCTCCTCGGAGCTGCCACAGTCGCGGCTATCGCCGTGCTCGAGTGCTCGAATAGCGCCGGCCAGCCGCGCACCTTCCCGCCACGTCTCTCAGTGCTCCCGCGGGTTGCCAAGGTCTTCGCCGGAAGCGACTTGCAGTTCCACACCGCTCTCGTCGGCGGCAGCCAGGCCACAGGCGTCACCTGGACAGTCGTCGGCCCTGGCACGATCGATCGCGACGGTCTTTACCATTCACCCGCTGTGGCCGCTACCGCCGACGTGGTCGCGGACGCTGGGGACGGCGTCACGGACTCGGTCGCCGTCACGACGGTGAGACCGCCTGCGGTCCAGCGGCCTACTGTGCTTTCCACCTGTTACGAAGACGGAACGGTCAACGTCTTCGATGCGCACGACCGCACGCTGGCCGGCGCCTTTAGCACCGGTGGTCATGCGGCCGGCATCGCCGTCGATGCCACGACACGGCGCGCGGTCTTCGCGGTCGACACGCAACTCGTCGTGGTCGATCTCGCGACCATGCGCTGGCGAGCCTCAGCGCCGCTCGCCGGCGCGCGTTTTTCGGAGGTCGCAACGCTTGCCTTCGGCTATTTCGCGGCGACCGACAATCTGGCCGAGCCCGACACCCCAGGCGTGCGGCTCTTCCGCATCAACCCCGCCGGCGTTCCGGTCTTCGTCTCGTCCGTGCGCGCTGGCGAGACGCCTGAGGGCATCGCCGCTGCTGATAACGGACGCACTTTCTATGTCACCGCCATCAACAGCAACGCAGTGATGCGCTTCTCGGTCGACCCCCATGGTATCGCCCGCGCGACCGGCAGCGCGCGCACCGCGACGCGCCCATTCGGCGTCGCGGTCGATCCGATCCACCACCTGTTGTTCGTGGCTGACAACGACACGGCGACGCTGAACGGTTCGCGCGCGAATCCCGGCCTCGAGCGCTTCGCCCTGCCCAGCATGCATCGTATCGGCACCGTGGTGAGCACAGGCTCCAAGGCCGCTTTGCCGCTCGGTGTGGCCGTCGATCCCTCGACGTCGCGGCTGTTCGTGACCAACGAAGGTTTGTCGAACGTCGCCGTTTTTTCGATCCCACAGCTTCGGCATATCGCCACGTTGCCGGCCGCTCTAACGCCGTGGCTGCCGTATCTCGATGCGCTCCACCATCGTCTGTATGTCCCCAATGCGCGAGCCGATTCGATCAGCATCTTCGACACCCGGACGTTGCGCAGCGTCGCTGCGCCGCTGCCCACCTGCGCCTATCCAACGTCGGTCGCCGTCTTTTCGGGTGCGTCATGAGCGGGCAGCACACACGTTTCCGACGACCGCGAGGACAATAGATGAGAGCGCTCTATGCCACGAGAACCGGCGGCGACGATCCACTGGTCAATATCGAGATCGGCGAACGGCCGGTACCTAAAGCTGCAGCCGGCGAGGTGCGCGTGCGCATGCGTGCCGCGACGCTCAACCGCCATGACCTGTTCACGCTGCGCGGCGTCGTCGGATATCCGATAACGTTGCCGCGCATCCTGGGCTGCGACGGCGTGGGCACGGTCGATGCCTACGGACCCGATCGGCCTGCGGGCACTCCCGAGCCTGGCAGCGAGGTTGTGCTCTATCCGCTCACCTCGTGCGGAGCGTGTGCCGGGTGCTTGGGCGGCGATCCCATGCTGTGCAGAACCTGGACGTTGCTCAGCGATGGTCCGCTCGAGGGCACGTTTGCCGAATACGTCGTGTTGCCGGCGCTGCACGCGATCCCCAAACCACTCTCGTTGACGGCAGTCGAAGCCGCGGCGCTCGGGGTCAGCACGCTGACAGCCTACCGGATGCTCTTCGTGAAAGCCGGGCTGCGTCCGGGTGACAGCGTGCTCGTGCAAGGCGTGGGCGGCGGCGTGGGCACGGCCGCAGTCGCGATGGCAGTGGCGGCCGGCATTAAGGTGATCGCGTCGTCCACCTCGGAGGCCAAGCTCGCGACGGCCAAGCGTCTCGGCGCCCACGAAGGCGTGCTTGCCGGCCGAGACGCCGCGAAGGCTGTTCTCCGTGCGACCGGCGGCGACGGCGTCGATGCGGTCATCGAGACGGTCGGTGAGGCGACCTGGGGAACAAGCATGCGCGCGGTGCGCCAGGGCGGCACGATCGTCGTCGCCGGCGCCACAACGGGCCCTAACCCTCCAGCCGATCTCGGACGCATCTTCTGGCGTCAGCTGCGCATCCTCGGATCGTCCATGGGTTCGCTGCCTGAGTTCCTTGCGCTCATGCGCTTTGTTGAAAGCAAAGGGCTCAAACCGCTCGTCGATTCGCAGTACCCACTTGAAGAGGGTCGTGCCGCATTCGAGCGTCTCGCGCGCAACGAGCACACCGGCAAGATCGGACTGATCATCTCGTCGTAGAGGCCGCCTCGCGCCCGGGGCAGACCCTATATCTGCCACTCCCACGAGTTCCAGAAATCGCTGACGGCAGGCGCCGGCCTGAAATCGCGCAGGTCGTTGTTCACCACATCGATATTCGCCCTCCACACGATGGTGTGGAACGGCACGGCGTCGTGGAAGCGCCGCTGCATGAGCACATAGTACGGGCGGCGCTGCGCGTGCTCGTAGTGCGAGTCGCCCGCCTGCTGCCAGACGCCGATGTCGGGGTCGGCGTAGAAAGTATAGTTCTCGCCCTGCGGCGGGAGCTCGTGTGGCCCCATAAGGTTCGTGTCGTCGGGATCGGGATTGGTGAACTCCCAGGCGTACAGGCTGAGGTCGAACTTGCCGTGGGCGAGGATGCCGCCGCCGCCGTAGGTGGCGAAGAGCAAGTTGGCCGGATAATTGTGGACGTCAAGCTGGATGCCGACCGCGCGCAGATCTTGCTGGATAAGCTCTTCGGCTTTCAAGCGTGAGGTCACGCCCGCCACCGTCACGATGTCGATGCGAAACGGCTGACCGTTGCGCTGTAAGACGCCCTGCGCATCCGGCGTCCATCCCGCGGCCCGCAATAACGCCTTTGCGCGGTCGGGATCGTGCGGATATGGCTTCACGCTCGGATCGTATGCCCAAAGCATCGGCGGCGTGTCGGCCATGCCGGGGGTGTCGAGCCCGAAGTAGACGTCGTCGGCGAGCTTACGCCAATCGATCGCGTAAGCGATCGCCTGGCGCACCCGCACGTCGTCGAGCGGCGGTCGCGCAGCGTTGAAGTCGACATGCTCGTACGTCATGTTCGGCACCCTGGTGATGCGGTATCCGGAGAGTGATTTGAGCGTCGCGTATTGGACTTCGGGCGCGTCGTAGTAGAGATCCAGGTTGTGGCTCATGACGTCGGTCATGAGCGTGTTCTGATTGGGTATGATGCGGTATTGGATTTCTTTAAGCTTAGGCGGCCCGCGCCAGTAGCTAGGATTGGCACGCAGCACGAGCAGCGTCCCAGGCTCCCAGCTCGCCACGACAAACGGCCCGCTGCCCACTGGCTTGTTGTTATAGGCGACGCGGTTGAGATCGTGATATTGCTCGAGCAGATGCTTGGGCAAGATCGACCCGATATTGCCGTTGTGCAAAAACGCCGTGACGAACGAGGCCAGTGGCGCCTTGAGGTGTACGACGACAGTGAGGTCGTCGGGCGTGTCGATCGAGACCACCTGGTCGTAGGGATAGCGGTACCCGACGTTGTTGTCGGGATTGACGATTTGCTGCCAAGTGTACTTGACGTCGGCCGACGTCAGCGGCACGCCGTCCGAGAACTTGACGCCCTCGCGCAAATGATAGGTGATGGTCTTACCGTCGCGGCTGACCCCGCCATTCTCCGGTGTGGGCACCGCCAGCGCCACGTCGGGAATGGGGTTGGCGTGGTCGTCGAAATCGATGAGCCCCGAGAACACCATCTGCGCGACGTCGCTGACGAAGGCTTGCGTGGTGAGCAGCGGGTTGAGATTATCGAGGTCCTCGTAGGATCCGACGCGCAGCACGCCGTGGACGGTCCACGGATTGCTCGCGCTTCCTGCGCCTATCCGCGTCTGGATCTTCGTGCAGCCACACGTTGTCGTCACGAGAACCAATAGGGCGAGCGCCGCCATCCGTTTCATGTGCGGGTTGATTTCAGCACCACTCGGTGAAGTTACTCCACCGGCACCAATCTGGCGAGCGCGAAGCTATGCGCCTCGAGGTGTAGTGCGATATCCTTGAAGTCTTTGCCCGGCGCGGTCTCGCCCTCGGTCCAGCGCCCGAGGCTTGCATAGTACAAGTGGGCGTGATAGTTGCGGCGCTCGTCGAGCAGGCGGCCGAGCGAGAGCGGGAAGGTGTACGCCACGTCTAGCGTGCTGCCGATGCATAACAACCACTCGTCGCGGCGTCGAAACGCCAAGACGACCATGTCGGGGTCGAGCCGGTCAATGCGGTCGCTGACATCCTCGTCGAAGACCTCGAGCTCTCCCTCGACTTCAAGATGGCCGTTAGCGAAGATCCGGAACCGGTTTGCGTCGCGGATGACAAAATAGCTGAGCTCGCGGCCGAGCAGCGGCAGGCGCCGTACGCCAAGCCATGTCCACCCCGATGGCATGAGCGGCGCAACGCGCAGGCGTTTGGGTGCGTCGTGCAAGGTCAATCCGCATGCCCCTTCGATGGCCGCCCACAGATAGCGCGGTGGTTCCCAGGGTGACAACCGGATGCCGCGGTTGACAAGCGATTCGCCGTCGAACCATTCAGAGAACTGGCCCGGCACCGTGTTGTAGATCTTGGGGTCGCGCAAGTAGTGCGCATAGCCCGCCGTGAGATTGCGCACCATGGCATCCGGGTAGATCTTGGCTGCGGCAAACGCGTACCAGAAGGAGAGACCGGGCCAGACACCGCCGATGAGACCGACGTCCCGATACGGCGTGTAGTCTGGCGACAGGCGCGAGACGGTGCGCAATCCTGCTTCGGTCTGAAAATCCGGTGTGTTAAGCCGGCTGATAATGCGATACGCGACGGGCCAGGGCGCGACGTCAAACATCACCGGGAAGACCTCGTCGCCCGTGACGTCGTCGTGACTCTGACCGTTCTGGTCGATGTTGAGCAGGTACATGCCGTTTTTCGGATTGAGCAGCTGTTTGTTGATGGCATCGCGCAGCGTGCGGGCGCACAATGAGTAATGGGCGGCGAGCGCCTCATACTCGTCGCGGCGGTCTGCACTGGCGCTGGCCAGCGCGCGCGCCAGCTGCGCGACGGTTAGAAGCGCTGCAAAACATTCGGAATTGATCTCTGTGACCGCTCCATTCATGGTGAAGTGCGGGATGATGTTGCGCCAACTCGCGATGCCGCGAACCTCCACGCCGGTCGCGGTGCAGACCACAAGCCCACGCGCATCGCGCTGGGTGAGGATATAGTCAGCGGCCTTGGCGATGACGGGCCAGATCTGGGCCAAAAATGCATCGTCGCCGCTCGTGCGGTAGTGGTGCGCGCAGGCCAGGATATACAGCGGGGTGTCGTCGTTGATGTTGAGGCCGTAGTCTTCGACTTCGCCTGTAACGGCATTATAGTATTCGGGCATCTTGCCTGAATCGTATTGCGTCTGGCCGAAGCGCAGCAGCATCGATTTCGACGTGGCCGGATCGATGTAGTCGCAGCCATAGGCGAACCAGGCGAGGTCACGGCCGACGACTGCCGGTGAAGATCCGGGACTGTTGGTGAAGCCGTCGCCTTGCGGATAGCGCGCGAGCACGCGCAGCATGTTGACCTTGGCCCAGTACGCGCCGTCATTGATGGTCTTCTCCGGGGTCAGGACCTGCGCCACGCCCAGGCAGGTGCCAAACCACTCCTCCGTTCTGCGCAACGCACCGTCAACATCCAGCGCCGCCTCGTAGATCGAGCGCGCCTGCGCCTCGCCCGCCTCCGAGAAGACTTGGATAAACGCAACTCGCTCGGTCTTGCCGGGTGCGATCCGCAGGTCGGTTCCAATGGCGCCGATGATGTCGCCCGTGTCCTTCGTCTCGCCGGAAAGCGGCGGCACGTTCTGCGGGTCGTATGATTCAGCCGCATGCGCCATGGTCTGATAGCCACCTGGCTTGACCGTGGCACCCATGACGCGCACCCAATCGGGGTGTGACGCGTTGTGGGCCACGAGCGCACGCAGCTTGGCGTCGTATCTCGCGGTGATGTCCTTTGGGGTCGTGCCCGCGAGCTTGGTGTAGGCATGCACGGTGAGTTCTCGGGTCTCGCCGCCGCGGTTGTGCACGTCGACCATGAAATACACGACCGCCGGGTCTTCAAGCCCGGTGCGTGGCACGAAGACGACCTCGGTCACGTCGAGCTGACTGGGCAGCTCGAACCGGTGGCGTTGAAAACCGGGGTGGTATTCGAACGTCCCAGCCGCGACAGGCGCGAGGATCACGTGGCCGCCTTTCAGACCGAGACGGTCTTCGGGCATGCGATCGTCGGGCTCGAGACCGACGAGCACGCGGTGGTTCGCGCTGCCGTAGGTCACGACGGTCGACCACATGACGTCGCGGTCCAGCTTAAGCGAGTACATCTTCTGGATGGCACCCGTGGCTTTGCCCACGACCCATGCGCTGCCGTTGCCGAGCGAGGCGCCGACCAGCACGCGGTCATCGCTGACCGCATACGAACAGTCAGCCACCCGGCGCACGGGTGAGTCGTAGAGCTCAGACATGTGACCTCCAGGGCTTGCGCGGCACGGCTGTCGCCAAGATGACAAAACCTAGAATGCCAACGAGCAGCGCGACTGAGCCGACGTCATAGGTGAGCTCGTCGGGCGCACCGGCGATAGAGACGACGGGATATGTCCCGAGATCGAAGAGCAATTCAACGCCAGCATGTCGCAGTGGCCGTCCGCTGACCGCCACGCCGCCGAAGAGCGAGCCGCCGTTCTCCTCGTCGATCTCAAGCTGCAGGAAGGGGATGTCGATCCCACGCGATGGCAGCCCGGCATAATACTTGACGCGCACCTCGCGATGCAGCGCAGGAACGGCAAAGCTATCGGTCAGTGAACCTTGGGGATCGACTGCCGGGAACTGCAGCACCGGCGACACGAAGGCGACTCCGGTCGGCTGCGTCACCGTCTGGGCGATGTGGCGAGACGACCAGGCTCGCACGTAGGCCGCCGGCCAGGCGTCGGCGTGCAGCACGTATGAATGCGTGCGCAGTTGCTGGCCGAGGGCGAGCGTCACTTCGTCTGCACCCGTCATCACGGTCACTGCTTCAGGCGTGCTGCTCGGGTTCAGCTCGCCTGGGCGCACTGCCGGGAACACCACGGCAAGCCGTTTGCTGTTCGGCGGCTGGTAGATCTGCCCCGGCGCCGTGGGGAGCCGTTGCGGCGGGCCCACGAGCAGCTCGGCAGCGAGAAAAGCGACGGCGATCACAACCCCGCCCAGACCGCCGAGCGCAGCAAACCGCTCGGGCCGCGAACGCGCGAGGCCGCGCAGTGAGAGCACCACAAGCGCGAGCGCAGCGAGCGCGACGGCGAGCGCGAACTCCCAGCGATGGATGGCCGGATCGTATGGACGCTGGACCGCGAATGTCGCCACGGCGAAGACCGCAAGCGCGAGGCCGATCGTGATGAGGGCGGTGCGCATCGGTACGCCGCTTCGAACAAACGTGCGCGCAACCTTGTCGCACAGGCCGTGTAACAACGGCCGCCCGTAGCGGTCCTATGGACGGCGCTGCTCATGCGCTTGAAAGGCTTTTCTACAGATGTCGACCTGCGCGTTCTGCGGCTCCCAACACAGGCAAGGCCGCCATTTCCTCGCCCATCGACTCTCCAGCTTGAGGCTGCGCACCGTCAAGGTGTGCGAACGCTGCCTCGAACAGGCGCGCGATGCCGGCTACCAAGTCGCCGAGCGCGAGCCTGGCGTCTACGCCGGTGACAGCGCGACGCTGCTCAACGTGAACGTAGCCTCCTAGAA
Organism: Vulcanimicrobiota bacterium; assembly: GCA_036741695.1. Classification (GTDB taxonomy): domain Bacteria; phylum Vulcanimicrobiota; class Vulcanimicrobiia; order Eremiobacterales; family Eremiobacteraceae; genus JAFANK01. The sequence continues at coordinate 24,178 of DAINRU010000017.1, read as the reverse complement.
CGAAAAGACGCACCCCGATGCGACAAGAAGCCGGCCTCAGGCCGGCTTCTTCTATCAGCAGGGAGCTCACCAATAACGCTCTTCCTTCCAAGGGTCGCCATCGTTGTTGTAGCCGCGCAGCTCCCAAAAGCCCGGCTTGTCGTCGCTCGAGAACTCCACCCCGGTGCACCACTTCGTGCTCTTCCAGAAATAGCGCGACGGCACGAACATGCGCAACGGGCCACCATGGATCGGCTCGAGCGGTTTGCCGTCGTAGGTGTGGGCCAGCAAGACGTCGTCCTGATCCGCGACGGCAAGCGGCACGTTCGCGCTATAGCCGTTCGCGCCGTGGGTGACCACAAAGCGAGCCGACGGCTTGACCCGGGCGAGCTGCATGAGGTCCCGGAACGGCACTCCGCCCCAGGTGGTGTTGAACTTGGTCCAGCGCGTCACGCAGTGGATGTCGGTCGTGACTGTGCGGGTGGGTAGCGCCTGGAACTGCTCCCAGGTGAGCTCGACGGGTCGGTCTACTTCGCCCCAGATGCGAAAGCGCCAAGCGGCCGGATCGAACCGAGGGACGTCGCCGACGTGCAGCACCGGAAAATCGCGCGCCATGTATTGACCGGGCGGCAGCCGTTGCGCAAATTCGTCGTCCGGTTTGGTCGCCATGGCTTCACAAGTCCTTAGGAACCGGCACGTGCGCGCCTGGCGGCCTCAAGCTGCTCGGAAAGATCGCGTGCCGCATGCTTCGGGTCGGCGGCTCGCGTTATCCAGCGCAGTACCGAAACGCGCTCGCCACCCGCAGCCACTACCTCGGCGACGTTGTCCGGATCCAATCCGCCGATCGCGAAGAACGGCTGGACCGCATGCTCCGCCGCGAACCGCACGAGCGCCACGCCGACCGGGGGCCGGCCTTCCTTCGTCGGCGTCGCCCAGATGGGCCCGACGCCGATATAGTCCGCGTCCTCGCGCGCTGCGGCGTCGATCTGCGCTTGCGAATGGGTCGAGAGCCCGATGATCAGTCCGTCGCCGCCGAGCCTGCGCGCGGCCGTTACGGGGAGATCATCCTGACCGAGGTGCACGCCGTCCGCACCGCTTGCAAGCGCGATGTCGACACGATCGTTCACGATGAACGGCACGCCTAAAGACCGGCATGCGACCGCGCAGCGTGCGGAGACGTCGAGCAGCGCAGCGTCGGACAAGTTCTTCTCGCGCAGCTGGACCATGCCCACGCCACCCGCGACCGCGTCACGCAGGAAACGTTCGATGGGCCGGACCTGCGGCGCCGCATCGGTGATGAGGTAGATCCGCACGCGCGCGACGCGATCGCGCGCAGGTTCGGCCGGCTGGGCCATCATCCGCCGCCAACCATCTGTGCGATCTCAAGCCGGTCGCCGGCGTGCAGGCGCGTCTGCCCGAAAAGCTCGCGCCGCAGGGGGGTGCCGTTGTGTTCGACGACCACTCGCTCCGGAGCGAGTTCGAGCTGCAGCAAGAGCTCGTGGATGCTCGCGCCGTCACTCACCAGACGAGGTTTGCCGTTCGCGGTGATGGTCATGCGCCTGCCGCCTCGACCACAACCGCCTGCGAGTCGGTTCCCGGCGCCATGTTCTCCCAATCCTTGAAGACGGGATCGTAGCCGAGTTCGCGCAGGCGGCGCACGACGTGTGCTGGCGAGCGCGTGTCTTCGAGGTGGAATTGCTCTCCCGCCGCCCCAGGTTCTGAGTAGCCACCGGGCTCAGTGCGGGATCCGGCGCTCATGTGCGTGATGCCCAGCGGCACGAGACGGTCGCGCAACGCGGCGGCCTCGCGCGTCGAAAGCACGATGCCCGCAGTCGGCAGGGCGATGCGCAGTGCGCAGATGAGCTGGACGAGCTGCGCGTCGCTCACCGGATTTTCGGGCGAGAAGCCACCTGCCGCAGCGTTGATGCGCGGGAACGAGACGTTGACCTGAGAGCGCCAGGCACTCCTTTGCAGATGGCGGACGTGTTCGATCAGGGCCAGGCCTTCGAAACGCCAGTCGGCCAGGCCGAGCAGCGCGCCTGCCCCGAGGTGGCGCACGCCAGCATGTGCGGCACGTTCGAGCGCGTCCAAGCGCCAGGCGAACTTCTTCTTCGGCCCACCGAGGTGGTGCCGTGCATAGACGTCGGGATCGTAGGTCTCTTGATAGAGCACGACGCCATCGCAGCCGGCAGCGACGTACGTCTCGTATTCGGGCATATCCGCCGCGGCGATCTCAAGGGCGACGTACTGCGCGAGGCGCTTGGTCTCGCCGACGCATTGCGCCACGTATCCCATATTGACGTGCTTCGGGTGCTCTGACGAGACGAGCAAGATGTTGCGAAAACCATGGTCGCCGAGCGCACGCGCCTCGCGCACGACCTCGTCGACCCGCAGCGTCTTGCGCCGGATGTCGAGCCCCATCGAGAAACCGCAATACGTGCAGGTGCACACGCAATCGTTGCTGAGATAGAGCGGCGCGTAGAGCGCGATCGTCTTGCCGAAGCGCTGCAGCGTGAGCCGATGCGCGGCCTGGGCGAGCTCCTCGAGCATCCCGGCAGCGGCGGGCGACAGCAGCGCCGCGACCGCGCCTGCATCCGATGCTCCGGACGCGATCGCCGCGCGGACGTCGCTTGCGCCGGCTCGCGCGCCGCGAGTGACGGCGTCGCGGATGGTCACAGGTGTGAAACGCTCTGCGAACGACACGACGCTCATCCTTCGCGCAAAAAGCCCGTGAGCGGGCTCGACGCGGCGGCGGTGGAAAGCTCGGGCGCGCGCCCCGCCAGCAACCCTATGCGACCCGCCTCGACCGCGAGCGCAAAGGCGTGTGCCATCCGTGCCGGGTGCGCTGCGCTCGCGATGGCGGTATTGACGAGGACGGCATCGGCGCCCATCTCCATCGCGGCCGCGGCATGCGATGGGACGCCGAGGCCGGCGTCAACCACGACCGGCACGTTCGCCTGCTCGATGATGATCGCGATCGCCGCTTCCATCTTGAGGCCCTTGCCCGAACCGATGGGTGCGGCGAGCGGCATGACGGCGGCCGTGCCCACTTCCTCGAGCCGCTTGGCTAGCACGGGATCGGCGTGGATGTAGGGGAGCACAACGAAGCCCTCGCGCACGAGCGTCTCGCAGGCCTTGAGCGTCTCGACCGGATCCGGCATGAGGTAGCGAGGATCGGGGATGACCTCAACCTTGATCCACGGCGGCAGGCCCGCCGATCGCGCTAAGCGCGCGAGGCGCACCGCCTCGTCCGCGTCGGCTGCGCCCGAGGTATTGGGCAGTATGAGGTATTTCGACTGGTCGATGAAATCTGTGATCGGGCCTGTGGGAGCGTCGAGATCGACGCGGCGCACCGCCACCGTCACCATCTCGGCGCCGGATGCGGCGAGGGCGTCAGCCATGACTTCCGGGCTCGAGAACTTGCCCGTCCCGATGATGAGGCGCGACGCGAAAGTCCGTCCGCCGAGCGCGAGCAGATCGGTCAAAATTGGCTCCTCATGTGCGTGCGAGTGTTCTATGTTCGCCCTGCTGTTTTTCGTTTCCCGGCTGAGCTCTCGCGTGCGGAGCAGGAGAACCTCTTTTCGCCCTAGCATTGCGAGCGTGCGCCGCCTTAAAGATTTGAAGTCGGCCTCATTGACGTGCTGGACGATGCTGGATGGAGGCTCACGATGGTCAATCCACCCGATAAGACCACTGCCACCGGGACTCAAGACAACCTCTGGCCGATGCTCTGTCACTTGTCGGCATTGGCCGGCTTGGTGATTCCGTTTGGCAATATCATCGGCCCGCTGGTCGTCTGGCTGATGAAAAAGGACGAGATGCCGATCGTCAACGAGTATGGCAAAGAATCGCTCAACTTCCAAATCTCCATGACCATCTATATGGTGGCCGCTGGGATCGTCGCAACCTTATTGACGGTCATCGCGATTGGCTTTCTGTTGTTCCCGCTCATCGGGCTCGTGGGTTTGGCCGACCTCGTGCTCGTGATCATCGCCTCGATGCAGGCCAATAAAGGCATCGCGTACCACTATCCATTCACGATCAGCTTCATTAAGTAATCCGGTTTTCGGAGGCACGTAATGATCAATCGACAGATCGATGCCATGGCGGAATTGCAAAACGCGCTGATGGTGCTGTTCAAGAATTGGGTGCTGGCGATTCCGACCGCGCTCGTCTCAGTGATCGCCGCGATCTTTGCGTTCTTCGTCCTGGCGGCGACGCTTGCGCCGCTCATCGCCGGCGGTATGATGCAAAACTCGCCCAATCCCAGCGCTGCGCTGACCATGCTCGCCACCGCCGGTCCTGCGTTCGCGATCTTCGTGATCGTCATCGTCCTGCTAAGCCTGCTGGCGCAAGCGGTCGTCATCGGCGGAGCAGAGCACGTCTGGCACGGCCAGCCCGCCGACCTCGCTGGCGGCATCGGCAAGGCCATGCGCAAGCTCCCGTCGTTGTTCGGGCTGTTCCTCGTCGCGGTCGTCCTCAGCGCCATCTGCGGTATGCTCGTCATCGCGTTGGGCCTCGGCATCATCCTCGGCATCGTCCTGCTCTTCTTCTTCATGTACACGCTGCCGGCGATCGTGATCGGCAATGAGGGGGTCTTCGCCGCTTTGGGGACGTCCGCCAGACTCGTGCGCGCCAACATCGGACCGAGCCTGATCGCCTTTTTGGGCATCATCGTCATCTACATCATCAGCACCATTATCATTTCGCTCTTCAACCATGTCGTGGTGCTTGCCGTCGTCGCCAATCTCATCGTCGGCGGATTGACGAGCGCCTACGTCACGCTCGTCACCGTGCGGTTCTACGACCTCTTGCGCGGCTCGGCCGCGTAGCGGCTCTGTCGGTCGTGCGCGACACCCGCAAGCCACGACACGCCTCCGTACGAAAGCCGGCCTCGGCGCCGGCTTTCGTGCTGGTGCGCTCGAGCGTGCTGTGCGCGCTCGCTGCGACCTGCGTGCTCGCCCTCGCCCTCGCCGGTTGCAGCAAGATCTCGACATCCGGCCAGATGACCGGCGCGCGCAACCCAACGACCATTCCTGGTGTCGTACGTATGGCGATCAAGGCCGAGCCCAACACGCTCAACCCCGTGTTGAGCGGCTTGATCGAAGAGGGCGAGGTCGAAGGCGCCATCTTCAACGGCCTGGTGAAGTATGATGGGCATGCCAACCTCTTGCCCGATCTTGCCGTGGCTGTCCCCAGTTTGAGCAACGGCGGCATCAGCCGCGACGGCAAGACCATCACCTATCATCTCCGCCGCGGCGTGACGTGGCAGGACGGCGCACCGTTCACGGCAGCCGACGTCGCCTTCACCTATCGTGCGTACACGGATCCCAAGGTCAATACGTTTTACACGTCGACCTATAAGCGCATCACGTCGCTTGCGACGCCCGATCCGTACACTGTCGTCATCCACATGAAGACGCCGTTTGCGCTCGCCATCTTGCAGTTCTTCGAGCGCAGTACGGGTGGATTCGTCATCCCAGAGCACATCCTCGCGCGCTCTGCGGACATGAACACGGACCCGTTCGGAAAACATCCGCTTGGCACAGGCCCGTTTGTCGTGGACAGCTGGGACCATGGCTCGCTGATCGTGCTCAAAGCCAATCCGCACTACTTCGGCGGCCCGCCCAAAGTGCATGAGGTCGATATCCATATCGTGCCCAACCCCAACACGCAGATCACGATGGCCTCAAGTCACGAGCTAGATGTCGCGGCCTATCTGACGCCCGTGCAGTACCCGCAGATACAATCCATCCCCGGGATGCACGCGCTGCTCGTGCCCACACTGCTCGAGCGCTTCTTGACGTTCAACATCACGCATGCGCCGCTCTCCGACCCGACCGTGCGCCGAGCGCTCGCTCTGGCGCTGGACCGCGAGCGGATCAACACGACCGCCTACATCGGGACCGCGATCACTGCCCAGACCCTGATCCCGCCCTCGAACTGGGCCTACGACCCGACCGGCGCCATCCCGTACGATCCGGCGCTGGCGAAATCGCTGCTCGACCACGACGGCTGGATCCCAGGCCCTGACGGCATACGGATGAAGGATGGAAAGCCGCTGTCGTTCGGGTTGCTCAACCAGACGGAATCTAACGCCTTGAGCACGATGGCGCAGGAGATCCAACGAGCGTGGCTCACGATCGGCGTCTCGGTAGACCTCCGCGCGGTCAATAAGAGCGTCATCTACGGAAACCCGGGCTTAGCGACCGACGGGAAGTTCGACGCGCTGCTCGACGACTGGGAAGCAGATCCCGACCCGGACCGCAATCAGATCATCGAGACGGTGAGCTTCGCGCCGCACTCCTACAACGACGCGTTCTACTCCGACCCCGAGGTCGATCTCTGGTCCGAGCAGGCGGTCACGACCTATGATATGGCAACGCGCAAGCGGCTATACTCGCTCATCCAGCAGCGTCTGAACCGCGATGTGCCGTACGTGCCGCTCGTCTGGGAAGGGCGGATCTTCGCGGTCAATAACGACCTGCGCAACTTCATGCCCGCGCCCGGCTCGACCAGTTTTTGGAACGCCGAGACCTGGCAGATTTGACCTTTACGGCGCCTTGGCGACGCGCCGCACGAGCGCCATCAATCGGAATTGCGCCGGGCGAAACACCGCCATGGCGATCCGCTCCAACGGGTTCGCGTGCACGTGCCCTTCGTCGAGATCGATGAGATGGATGATCCACGGATGCCGCTCGGGCAGTCGCCGCGACCAGCGGCCGACACGTGCTTCGTCGAAGCCGCGCGCTCGCAACGCCGCGAGAACGCGGTCGTCGTCGGCGTTGGCGGCGACGAGGCATGCGAACTCCGCAGTCGTGATCCCCAGTCGCCGAAGAAGCCCTGAGTCGACCGGCGAGTGCCCGAGCAGATAGGAGCCAAGCGCGCCGCCGTTGGCGAAGCGCGCCTTGTCGATCATGCGCGGCAACCAGCGGATGCCACCCAGCTCTTCGGTCCAGCGCCGCGGCGTGGTCATGGTTTCACGCCCAGTTTGGCCGAGATAGGCAGGATCAGGTTGCTCGAATGCACCGGCTGCACTTTGTTCGCCGGGTTGATGCGCACCATCGCCTGGTTCACGGCGATGGCCGCTTCAGAGGTGCCGCAGGCGATGAGCTTGAGCTTGCCTGCGTGGCTGATGACGTCGCCGGCGGCGTAGATGCCTGGGATGCTCGTCTGCATCGTATATGGATCGATCACGACCCCGTTGCCTTCCACCTCGATGCCCCAGGCTTTGAGCTCGCCCAGATCGGAGACGAAGCCGAGCGCGCAGAGCAGCTCGTCGGTCGGTATCGTGGTCTCTTCCTTCGTCTTGCTGTGCGCGATGGTCACCGCCTCGACTTTGCCGTCGCCAAGAACCTCCTTGACTTCGAAATCTGGTTGGCGGATATCGACCTTCGAGCGACGCAACTGCTCCACCGTGTGAGCGAGCGCGCGGAACTGGGAGCGGTGCACGATGGTCACGGCCGCTGCTCGCGGCTCGATGGCGAGCGCATAGTCGACGGCTGAATCGCCGCCGCCCACGATCACCACGCGCTTGCCGTCGAAGCGGTCGAAGTTGCGCGCATAGTAGTTCACCCCGCGATCGTCGAACTGCGCCGCGCTCGGTGCGGGCAGTTTACGGGGCTTGATCGCGCCGATACCGGACGAGATGAGCACCGTCTTGCTCACGTGCTCGCCTTTGTCCGTCGTCAGTTTGAACGTGCCGTCCTGGAGCCGCTCGAGGTTTGTCACCTTCTCCTCAAGGCACACCGCGTGCGGCCACTGCATCGCCTGCTCGACGCACGCGTTCACGAGATCCTGCGCGATGATAGCTGGATACCCGGGCATGTCGTAGACGTATTTCTCAGGATAGAGCGCATAGAGCTGTCCGCCGAATTCGGGCAGCGCGTCGATGACTTTGGCTTTGGCCCCGCGCATGCCGGCATAGAACAGCGCGAAGAGCCCGGTCGGACCGCCACCAATGACGGTGATATCGAATGTCTCCACGGAGGCTCTCATTTCGTGCGCCGCTCTGTGCCCGCCTTTGACAGGTGAGCATCGGAGACGCCTGCAACTAGAGCAGCGCTACCGTCCGTCCGCAGGAAAGGGGAGCCCCCGCGATGCTTCCGTCTTCACAAACCTACGCCAGCTGGTTGGCCGTGCTGCGCATCATCACCGGGAGCTTCTGGCTCCTCCACGGCGTCCCAAAGCTGCTGAACCCAAGATTCTTCGGCGCAGACGGGATGATGGCAGGCATGATCCGGGATGGCTTGAGCGATTCATCTGGTCCATATCATGATTTTCTCGTCAGCGTCGTCTTGCCCAACGCTTCTCTGATCAGCCATCTCGTCGCATGGGGTGAGACGCTCACCGGGATCTCGCTGTTGCTCGGCTTGTTCACCCGCGTTGGCGGCGTGGGCGGCATGTTCTTGAACTTCAACTACTTCATGATGCAGGCTTCATATACGCGTCTGGGAGGCTTCGCCAGCATGGACACGGCGTATATGGCGCTCTCCTTCATCAACGTGGTGCTGCCGACCGGGCTTGTCTTTGGGCTCGACGGCGTGCTACCTGTGTCGCGGTCCCGCACGCGACCTGCGGGTGAAACTTGAGCCGAAGTCGTACTGATATCATCCGATCTTTCACGCGGCTCCCATAGGTCTCTCGGAGGTTTCCCCATGCTCACCAAAGTGCAGCGACCGACGCTCGACGAGCTTGGCCTGTCACCCGGCAAGAGAGCCCGTCTGCATCGCATGATGTACGAGTTTGGCCCGGGCAACGGCACCCTGCTCTTCTTGCCGATCGATCAGGGGCTCGAGCACGGTCCGGTCGATTTCTTCGACAACCCCGAGAGCATCGATCCTGAGTACGAATATCGTCTCGCGCTGGAAGGCAATTATTCCGGCATCGCGCTGCACTACGGTCTGGCCAGCAAGTACTTCTACAAATATGCCGGCAAGGTACCCCTCCTGTTGAAGATCAACGGCAAGACCAATATCCCGAGCGACGACGACGCGTTCTCGCCGCTCACCGCATCCGTCGAAGACGCGGTGCGCCTCGGCGCCGACGCTGTCGGCTACACGCTCTACGTGGGTAGCCCGCGTCAGGGCGACGACATCGCGCAGCTCACGCGGGTGCGCGAGGACTGCGACCGCTACGGAATGCCGCTCGTGGTCTGGTCGTATCCGCGCGGAAAAGCCGTGAAGGAAAAGGGCGGTCAGGATTCGCTCTATGCGATCGACTACGCCGCGCGCGTCGCCTGTGAGATGGGCGCAGACATCGTCAAGCTCAACGAGCCGAAGATCACCGACAACGACAAGCAGCCAAAGCCATATCCGTCGATCCAGCTCTCCGAAGCCGAGGCCATCCGCAAGGTTGTGACTTCAGCGGGGCGCACGCTCGTGCTCATCTCCGGTGGCAGCAAGATGGGCGACGAAGACCTGTTGCGCAAGACGCGCGCGGCGATGGAGGCCGGTGTCACCGGTCTCATCTTCGGACGCAATTTGTGGCAGCGTCGTCACGCCGATGCGCTTGAGATCACGGGCAAAATCCAGAAGATCCTCAAAGACTACAGCGGCTAAGCCCAGCCGCCTTGCTCAGGCGCGACTACACGTCGCGCCTTTTTCCTATTTGCCTTCGCGGCTGGCATGCCACTGCCGCAGGGTGAGCTTCATGCCCGCCGCCGTATATGGGTCTGTGGCAACGAAGGCCCGGGCGCGCGCTTCATCCTCGACGTCGAGGATGTACATCCCGCCTTTGCCGTCAGCGAAAGGACCGGATTGAACGACCTCGCCGCTGGCACGGCCCTGCGCGAGGTAGGCCCGATGGCTGGGCAGCGAGCGCTCGCGTGCCGCCATGTCCGTGTACTCGATGAAGACCACGAAGTGCATCCTCTCATCCTTTCGCAACGTGTCGACCAACGCCCGGGTGATGCGCCCGGTCGCGCCCCACACTCGATTGCCGTCGAACGTGTAGGAGTACATGAGCAGGCGCGTGCCTTCGTGTTCTCGCACCTGCGTCGCCTCTACGCCAGGTTCGAACAGGCGCGCCAGCGGCACGCGGATGATCCGCGCGACTTCCAGTGGATCGGGCTGCAGCTGTGGCTGCCCTTCGATAAACCCCACCACCGGCGTGATCGTGTAGTTGCTCACCCGCGTCTCGACGTCGTCGAGCAAGCCGATGATCTCGACGGCGTCCGGCAAAACGGTCAACTCTTCGTGCGCTTCGCGCAGCGCTGCGGCCACCGGCCCGTCATCATGCGGCTCGACCGAGCCTCCCGGAAAACAGATCTCGCCCTTGTGCTCCAGCACCTCGTGCGTGCGCTCGAAGAACACGATATCAGGAGCGGTCTGCGACCCCACGAGCGGCACGAGCACGGCGGCACGGCGGGCATCCGGGTTGTCGACGACCGTGCGGACGCGCGCCGTCAGGCGCTCGCGCAAGCGGCGCAGCGCGATCGTCATGGCGTCAATTGCGCGAGAAGCGGGCGTGCAGCACTGACTCAGGCTGCTGTTCGACGCCGCGCGCTGCGTCGGCGCGGAGCGCGCGTACTCGGCGGGTCTCCTCATCGAGCAGCTTGAGCTCGGCGTCCAAACGTTCGGCGGCCGAACCGGCTTCGAGCAGTCGCTGCTTGACCGCCACGTCGACCTGGAGCGCCTCGGCGATGATGTATGACGACGCGGCCACGTCGCTCGGCAGCTCGATCGCGTCGAGCTCGTTCCCAGATACGGCGAGCAAAGCTTCGAGATAGTCCTTGAAATGCTCGATGGCGGTCTCGCGCAGCCGGCTAGCGCTATCGGACGGCCCGTCGATCTCCTCGAGAAACGACACCTCGGCTCGCCAGAAGGGCGCCCGCGCGACGACCCGATCAACTTTGAACCGGCGCGTGCCTTGAGCGACGATGTAGAGGCGTCCCGCCGTCAGCTTCGTCACGTGGCGGATGATGGCGGCCGTGCCGATCTCGACCGGGTCGAGATCGTCGCCGACCTCATTGCCCTTGCGGTCGAGCAACACGCCAAACGGCAGGCCGTGCTCGATGCATTGCGCCATCATCTCCTTATAGCGGTCTTCAAAGACGTGCAAGCGCAGCGCTGCGCCGGGCAGCAGAACCGTGTTGAGGGGGAACAGACCGAGAACGGAATCCATGATCAGATGGGGCAGCCGGCCGCGTGCGACCGACGGGCTGGGCTCACGCTTGGTGCGCGAACTCCTCGCCCCACGCCTGCGCGATGCGTTCGAGCGTCAGCTCGTCGACTTTTTCCGGATCGTCTTCGAAATCGTCAAGCTCGGTGACCAACCGCAGAAGGTCGGGCATGGGAACTTGTTTGGGATCCTCATCCGGGTATGCCTGAGACAGCTCGAACGCGATGTCCTCGACATCTTGCCAGGTCAACCCCATGTGCCCTCACCCCCTTCGTCGTAGTAGCGGACCCCTCGCTTTAGCATCCAGATGCGCTGGACCTCTAGCGGGAAACGGACCTAAAGGTCCGTTGCTACAACACTAACATCGGCTAGACGATCCCCAGTATGTTATAGCCTGCATCCACGTAGAGGACTTGGCCCGTCACCGCCGACGAGAGCTCGCTCGCCAGGAAGACCGCTGCGCCCGCGACGTCATCGGCCGTCGCATTGCGTCGCAGCGGAGCCTTGGCCGCGACGTCGCTCAGGATGTTCGTGAACCCGCCCACCGCTCGCGCCGAGGCGGTCTTGATCGGTCCAGCTGAGATCGCGTTGACACGCACGCCGCCGAACTCGCCCAGATCCTCGGCGAGGTAGCGAACGGACGACTCGAGGGCTGCTTTGGCCACACCCATGACGTTGTAATTGCGGACCGCCCGCACCGAGCCGAGATACGTCATGGCCATGACCGAGGCGGCTTGAGCGAACGTCGGCTGCAGCTCCCGGCACAGCGCGACCAGCGAGTAGGCGCTGATGTCGAGGGCCAGACCAAAGCCCGACCGCGAGGTGTTGAAATACTTCCCCGCGAGCTCTTCTTTACGCGCGTAGGCCAAGCTGTGCACGAGGACGTCGAGCGTGCCGCACTGCGCGACGACGAACTCGCGCAGGGCTGCGATGCTCTCGTCCTTGGACACGTCGGCGGCGGTCGTCGGGCCGCCGCCCAGCTCTTTCGCCAATTTCTCGACGTCCTCGCGAGTGCGCTCGCCCTCGTAGGTGAGGATGAGCGACGCGCCATGCGCGTGCAAGGCTCGCGCGATCGCGGTTGCGATGCTCCAGCGGTTGGCGACGCCGAGCACGCAGGCTTTCTTCCCGGTTAGAAGCGCCATAGCGTGCGTCTAGCGCTCTGCGGCGTCCAAGCGGCGGGTGACGGCGTCCCAGTCCACGACGTTCCACCACGCGCCCAGATAATCAGCGCGGCGGTTCTGATACTTCAGATAGTAGGCATGCTCCCAGACGTCGTTGCCCATGATCGGTGTCAAGCCTGCCGACATCGGATTGTCCTGGTTGGCCGTGCTGATCACCGACAGCTTGCCGTCCTTGGCACGCACGAGCCATACCCAACCGCTGCCGAACTGCTTGAGACCGGTATCGGCGAAGAGTTTCTTGAATGCTTCGAAGTCGCCGAACGCGCCTGAGATCGCCGACGCGATCTTCCCCTGCGGCACGCCGCCGCGTTTGGGTCCCATGATGGCCCAAAACATCGAATGATTGACGTGACCGCCACCGTTATTGCGCACGGCGGTGCGGATGTCGTCCGGCACGGCGTTCAAGTCGCGCACGAGATCGTCAGCGCTCTTGCCGGCGAGTTCTGGATGCTTCTCGATCGCTGCGTTGAGGTTCGCGACGTAGGCTGCGTGGTGTTTGTCGTGGTGCAGCGTCATCGTCTCTTTGTCGATGAACGGCTCCAACGCATCGTAGGCATACGGGAGCGGCGGTACTTCAAAGGCCATGACTATCCTCCCCAATGGTCGTTACGGCGTGTATGTGGAAGTACCGAATTGTACGCAGGCCCTGCATATCCTAGGGCGGGCGCATGGTTTCCCAGGCCAAATGTGGTACTAAGCCAGCCCGATGCGGGTCACCATCCGATTCTTCGCTTCCCAGCGCGAGGCGACCGGACTCTCAACGTACGTCGCCGACGTGCCTGACAACGCGCGCGCGGCTGACATCCTCGCCTCGCTGTATGAGTCATTCCCCAAGCTCAAGACCGCGGCCACGAGCGTGGCCTTCGCGCTCAATCGCGAACACGTCAAGCCCGACGCGCAGGTGCGCGATGGCGACGAGCTCGCGCTTCTGCCTCCTTTGGCCGGCGGATGACGATGCAGTTCTTGCTGACGCCGGAGCCGCTCGATGAGCGCGCGGTGACGGCGCTTGTCGTAGGCCCGGATGCCGGTGGTATCGTCACGTTCGTCGGTCGCGTGCGCGACCACGCACGCGGGCGGACCGTGACCGGGCTCGAATACGAAGCGTATCCGGAGATGGCGCACAGCGTCTTCGCTCAGATCGCACAGGAAGCAACATCTCGCTTTGCGATCCAACGCGTTGCCATCCACCATCGCAGCGGCAGGCTTGCCGTCGGCGAGCCCGCGGTCGTCATCGCCGTGGCGGCCACGCATCGGAGCGCGGCGTTCGGCGCGTGCGAATTCGTCATCGATCAGCTCAAGGCGCGAGCCCCTATCTGGAAAAAGGAGTTCGGCCCGGACGGCGCCGTCTGGGTGGAAGAACATCCCTAGCCTGCACAGCGCTAATAGCCCGAGGCTTTGAAGATCAACCCCACGCCGTAGAGCACACCGCCGACGATCGCGCCGGCAAGCGTCATCTCGAGCCCTGACGACCACCAACTGCGAAGCGTCACGAGCGACTTGGCGGCGCCGACGAGGAAATGGGCGATGAGCGAGACGACGGCTGCCGTGATGATGGCAGCGGGTCCGGTCATGAAAAAGAACGGTATGACGGGGATGATCGCCCCGACGCCCGTGCTGATGCCCGCTGCGACCGCTGCTTGCAGCGGGTCGCCCGCCGCTCTTGTGCCGCCGAGTTCTTCCACCGCCAGCACGTTGAGCATCGCCTCCGGCGTCTTGGCAAGTCGTTCCGCCAGCTCGTCGGCGTCGGCTTGCGGCATGCCCTTGAGCTGGTAGATGAGGGAGAGCTCTTCTTTTTCTTCTTCCGGGTGTTCTGCGATCTCTTGCCGTTCGCGGGCGAGATTCGCTGCCGCGACTTCAGCCTGGGACCGCTCCGCCAGAAACGCTCCCGTCGCCATCGAGACGGCAGAGGCGATCGCGCCCGATAGTCCGGCTGTCAGCACGAAGCTGGAAGCACCGGTCGCAGCCGAGACGCCGGCGATGATGCCGAAGACCGCAGCCAGACCGTCGTTGGCCCCATAGATCGCGCCGGCGACCCAGCCTGAACCACCCTGATGCCACTTCTCGCGGCGCAGGATGCGATCGAGCCGGCCTTGCGCCGGCGATGGACTGGCTTCTGCAGCTGGGGCACCCCGTTGCAAATCCCGCACTGCGCCCGCGTGCGACTCTTCTTCGACCCGGATCGCCTGCAAGAGTTGGTCGGTCTGGGCGTCGCCCGTGGGAGTCGTGTAACGCTCCTGGATATCAAGGGCTTCTGCTGCCTCTCTGGCCGCCAGCAACCGCCCGACCGGTGCGACGCGCGCCTGCAGCTCAAGCCAGGGTGACAGTCGCACGGACTTGGGGTCTGGTATCGCGATGCCAAGCTCGGTCATGCGCGCCTCGAGACGACGCCTGTGGCCATCTTCTGACTCCGCTAAGCGGCGCAGGATATCTGCGCGCCTGGCATCTTTCTCGCGCTTCACCAGCAGCGTATAGACCGCGCTTGCCTCGATCTCAGCTCTCCAGGCGTCGAGCAAGCGTCGCGCAACAGGGGAGGCCGATCGCATTTCTTGTTCCAAAGGCATGCAAGGTTGTTCCCCACAAAAGCGCAAGACTCCGCCGCTGATGCTTGCCAAGCTCTTCTTCAAGGATGCCCGGCTGCGTCCGTTTTTCCGCGTCTTGGTCTTCGTGCTCGCGACGCTCTTGGTCGCGGCGGTGCTGTGGCTCGTCTTCGATGCGCTTCGCGGGCAGGCATATTCGGCCGAGCTCAACTGGAACGACTTGGCGACCGGGGAACTCGCAAGCGCGATCGCCGTCGTGCTCGTCGCCGTGCTCATGCGCCGCTACGTGGATCGCCGTTCGGTCGCTTCCCTCGGCTTCGCGCCGCGCGGTCCATGGTTGCGGCTCTTCGGATGGGGCGTGCTTCTCGGCGCGGGCATGCAGACGATCGCACTGGGCATCGAATCGGCATCGGGCCACGCGCACGTGGTCGGTCTGGGCAGCGTTGCCGGCGACGCCAAGCTCATCGCAGTCGCCACCGCCGTCTTCCTCGCTGGCGCCCTATCGGAAGAGCTATCGCTGCGCGGCTACATCCTGCAGAATCTGTGGGAGGAGTGGGGCGTCGTGCCCGCCATCGCTGTCACGTCGCTTGCGTTTGCTGCCGTGCACTTGGGCAACCCGCATTCACACGAGCAGACCGCCCTCACCGTCTGCGGCTTGGTCGTCTTCGCCTTGTGGGCATGCGCGAGTCTGCTCTTGACGAAATCGCTGTGGTTGGCATTCGGGGCGCATGCAGCGTGGAATATCTTCGAGGGACCGGTCTTCGGCTTGCCGGTGAGCGGCGTCTCGATACCGGTTCGAACGGTGCTCGTGGAAAGCGTCAACGGCCCGCAGTGGCTCACCGGCGGGGCGTTCGGGCCCGAGGCAGGCTTGAGCTCGATCCTCGCGCTGCTCGTTGGTTTCGTCGCCTTGTTGGCGCTGCATAAGTGGGGTGCGTTCCTCGGCGCGGTCGACTCGCGCGAGGGATACGCCCGCACGCTCAAGGAATCGTCCGCCCCTTCCAGCGCTGACCTCGCCCGCTCATAACGCGCCACGCCGATGCCGCCATCACCGCGGCCGCGAACGCGCCGGCGATTGGAGTCGCGGCAAGCGACGTGATGTCGGTGCGAAAACCGATCGCCCGATCGCGCGCGATGCGTACGAGCGCGGTCGATGCGACGCAGACCGCGCAGGCGAGCGCGAGGCGCCGCTGCTGCGCCGACAGCCCTGTGTGCGCGCCGAGCACGCCCACGAGGGCGAGCACCGGCACCGGCAGGACGAGCATGGCCACGGTCACCACCACGAACACCGCCGCGATCAGCGGGCTGCGCCGCGCTCCCTCGAAGAAGTTCTTGCGCCAGCCGGCCCACATCTGCGCCAGTCCGTCATACATCCGCACGCGCAGAAGCTCGCTGCCGTCGCGCAGCCTGACGCGATAGCCGAAGGCCTTGAAGCGCTCGGCGAGATCGCGATCTTCGGCGATGGACCCGCGTACGCTCATGTGTCCTCCCACCCGTTCGTACGCCTCGCGCCGTGCCAAGATGAACCCGCCGGCCAAAAGCGCCACGCGCGAGCGGTCGTCATTGACGAGAAAGGCCGGTATCGACGACAAGATAAGCGCCCCGACCGCCGGCATGATCTGGCGCTCCCACCACGAGCCGCATTCGAGCGTCGCCGTCATCGAAAAGGCATCGGCACAAGTGTCCTGCGCTGCGTGCAGCGCGCTCGCCAGCGCATCGCGCGTCATGCGCACGTCGGCGTCGCTGAAGAGCAGCCACTCGCTATGGGCGAGCGACGCGGCGTTGTGCGCGGCCCACGTCTTGCCGATCCAGCCGCGCGGTGGTGGACCGAAACGGCGCACCTCGACGCGTGGGTCGCCGGCTGCTGCCTCGAGAGCCGCCTCGCTTGTTCCATCTTCGGAGCAATCATCGGTCACGATGATGCGCTGTGCGGCGTGGGTCTGGCGCCGCGCGTCGTGTACCCATGCGCCGATATTGCGGGCTTCATCGCGCGCCGGGACGATCATGGTGACGGATGCGCCCCCTGCGGACCGCGTGCGACGCACCCGCGGCATCGCGCGCCGGTCGACGAGCGCGATCGCGGCGACGGCTACCCAGGCACCTGCGGCTGCGCTCTCCACACAAAGCAGTGAGGTGAGGCCTATGGCCTCACCTCCCTTGCGCCGCTGGTCACGCCGAGCGAGCGTCAGTAATCCTCCTCCGGTTCGTTGGAATACTCTTCTTCTTCTTCGGTGTAACTCTCGTCGAAGTCTTCGGTCTCGTCGTAACCGCCGATGGTGATGCCGCCTTCGTCTTCATGCTCGAGGTGCGCGTGCTCGAGGACCTCCTCGTGCGCCTTGGGCGCGCGCGTGCCGGCTGCGCCGTTGCTACGCGCTGCGGGTGACGGTCGTTTGGCGGCTGGTGCTTTCACCGTCGGGCTCTTGGCGGGTTTCGCGCGACCGCGGACGGCCGATTTCGTCACGCCCTTGGTGCTGCGCGCCGGCTTGCGCTTGACCGCGCTCGTGCGGGCTTTAGCGGCGCTCTTCGCCGTTTTCTTGGCCGGTTTCGACGGGGCGCGCTTTTTGGGTTTCCGCTTCATGTGCGCCTCCTTGGGGTGATGGTTCGGCCGCCGCTTGTCGGGCCGCTCGGTAGTCTCCTGCAAACGCCTACGAATTCATCTCACGGACTTTTTCGAGCACGGCATCGGCGTGACCCGGAACTTTGACGGCCTCGAAGATATACCTGATGACGCCCTGCTTGTCAATGATGAAGGTCGTCCTTTTGGGATTGCCCGACGGGTCGGGCAAGATGCCCAGCATCGTGCAGATCGCTCCGCTCATGTCCGAGAGCAACGGCGTGGTCAGGGCATTCGCGGCGACGAACTCGCGGTGCGATTCCACCGAATCGCGCGAGATGCCGATGGCCACGGCGTCGAGCTTTGCGAAGTCAGCAGACCGCTGACTGAAGTCACGTGCTTCGCTCGTTCAGCCGGAGGTCATGTCTTTCGGATATGCCCACAACACGACCGATTTCGCGCCTCGGAAGTCCGCGAGATTCACTGGACCGTCCTGGCTCTGGGCGCGGATTGGCGGGAGCTCCTCTCCCACTTTGACGGCCATGCGTGCTCCTTTTGGGGTACTATGGGTGCCCTCAGGACGACTAGGTCGGGACCAGCGGCCGGACCTCGAATATCCGGTCGCCCACGGCGACCGTCCGCGGCTCGCCCGTTACCGGCTCGAGCGTGGCCCGCAGCACGCAGGCGCCGATCTTGTCTTCCTTGATATATAACTGGCCTTCGTACAGGGTGTTGCTGCTCTTGGCGAAGGTCTTGCGCTCGAAGTCCGCCGCGGCCGGATGGTCTTTGGGCACGAGGCCGACCCTGCACTGGCCGACGAACGGCGAGCGGAAATAGATGGCGATGTTGATCACGTCGCCGGGATTGTAGACGTCTTGACGGGGCGAGATGTCGACTTTTTCGATCTGCATACAGGCGCTGGCGTTCGCGCCGGGGGCGGTTCGACCTTGCGCCGAATGAGCGTTTTCCATGCTTGAGCTGCTTGTGCCGCGCCTTGTATCCATCCTCGGGGCGGCGAACGTCACGACCGCTGCCGGCGACCTGTCGAATTACCAGTACGACGGATCGGCCGACCGGGCGTTGCCGCAGGTCGTCGTCTTTCCGGGAAGCGCGGCCGAGGTGGCAGCCGTCGTGGCGGCCTGCAACGAGGTCGACTGCCCCTACGTCGCGCGTGGCGCGGGCACAGGGCTTTCCGGCGGTGCGATTCCCGAAGCCGGAGGCGTCGTCATTTCGACTGGACGAATGAACCGCATCCTCGAGATCGACGTGCCCAACCGCATCGCCGTCGTCGAGCCTGGGGTGGTCAACGCGCACATCAGTGAGGCGGTCAAGGGCAACGGCCTGCAATTCGTGCCCGACCCCTCCAGCCAGGCTGCATGCACCATCGGCGGTAACGTCGCCGAGAATTCCGGCGGCTTGCATTGCCTGGCCTACGGCGTCACCGCGCATCACGTGCTCGGTTGCGAGATCGTCACGACGCAGGCCGACATCGTCTGGCTTGGCGGTAAGACGGTCGATGCGCCCGGCTACGATCTGCTCGGGGTCTTTATCGGATCGGAAGGCACGCTTGGCATCGCGACCAAGGTCGTCGTCCGCCTCGTGCCGCTGCAACAGGAGCGGCGCACGCTGCTGGCGGCGTTCGCGACGATCGAGCAAGCGTCGCAATCCGTCTCCGACATCATCGCCGGCGGCATCATCCCGGCCGCGCTCGAGATGATGGACCAGCTCTCCACCCAGGCGGTTGAGGAGTTCGTGCATGCCGGCTTCCCAACCGACGCCGGAGCGGTGCTCATCGTCGAGCTTGAGGGCCTGTCCGGCACCGTCGACGCGCTCGTGACCGACGTGCGCGAGATCTGCACGCGCAACGGCTCACACGACATCCGCCAAGCGCGCGATGAAGTCGAGCGCGAGCGCATCTGGCTGGGCCGCAAGAGCGCGTTCGGCGCGATGGGCAGGCTTGGATCGAGCTACTACGTGCAAGACGGCGTCATCCCGCGGACGCGGCTGCCACAGGTCGTCGGCCAAGTCGCCGAGATCGGGCGGCGCTACGGGCTGCGCATCGCCAACGTCTTCCACGCCGGCGACGGCAATCTCCATCCGCTCATCGTCTTCGACGACAGTACGCCGGGCGAGTACGAGCGGGTGGTCGCCGCAGGTGCCGACATCCTGCGCGCCTGCGTGGCGCACGGCGGCAGTATCTCGGGCGAGCACGGCATCGGCATCGAAAAACGCGATTGCATGACGCTGCAATACTCGCGCGCCGACCTTGCCCTCATGGCACGGCTGCGCACCGCTTTCAATCCTCGCGGGCTGTGCAACCCGGCCAAGATGTTTCCCACCTCCCGCCGCTGCGGCGAGAGCGCGCGCGTATCGGCGAGCGCGCACGTGGCAGCGGAGGTCGAGCGTGCCGCCGGCACGGCGTTCTGATGCCGCGTAACGAACTGCGCGCCCTGAACCTGCCCATCGCCGACGAGCTCGCCAAGCGCTCGGGGAGCAAACCGCGCGTGCGCCCGCTCGAGTGCCAACCGTATGCGGTCGCCGGCATCATTCCCAAGCTTGTCTTCTCACCGCGCTCTCTAGGCGAGGCGTCGAAAATCGTGGCGACGATCGCGAGCGAAGGCGCCGCTATCGTCATCCGCGGCGCGGGAACCAAGCAGTGGCGTCCACCGCATCCGTACGAGGTCGACGTTGTGCTCGACGCGACGCGATGCAGCGGCGTCATCGACCACACGCCCGCCGACCTCACCGTCACCGTGGCCACAGGCACGACCTTCGCCGAACTGCAAGACGTGCTGCGCGCCCACGGCCAGTTCTTCCCCAACGATCCGCCGTTTGCTGCCGAGACTTCCGTAGGCGGCATGCTTTCGGCCGGCTTATCTGGCGCGTTGCGCCAGCGATACGGTGGGCTGCGCGACAACGTGCTGGGGATGCGCGTCTGCCTGTCGGACGGTTCAATCGCCTTCACCGGATCGCGCGTCGTCAAAAGCGTGGCAGGCTACGATATCCCGAAGCTATTCGTCGGCGCGCGCGGTACGCTGGGCTTTATCGGCCAGGTGACCCTCAAAGTAGCGCCGCTGCCACGCGAACAGTGTGGGGTCGTGGGGTCGTTCGCGCGTGCCGAAGACGCAAGCGACGCCGCGCAACGATTGGCGTCATCTCCGCTTTTCCCGATGGCCACGACGTTGCACGACCACGCAGCGGCGCGTCACGTCCGCGCGCTCGGCGGACAGACTAGTGAATGGACGCTCATCGTGCGCTGTGGCGGCTCACGCTCCTCCGTCTCGCGTCAGGTGGACGAAGTATCGAGCGTGCTGCGCGCATCTGGCGCATCCACGCTCGACGTGCTCGATGCCGACAGGCTGCACTTCGCCTGGTCGGACATCGCAGAACTCGCCGGGGGTGAGATCTACCCGGGGTCCCAGCACCTGATCTTCGCTATGGCGTGTCTGCCGACGCAGGTCCCCGCTGTCTTGAGCGCGGTCTCAGAGACGTTTCCCCAGGCGCAGTGCACCGCCCATCCGGCGAGCGGCGTCGTGTATGCGCACGTGGCGGCGGACTCTGTGCCACGAGATCCATTCGCTGGGCAGCTGGAACGGCTGTGCGCACAAGAGCGATGGATGCTGCGTGTCTTGGCTGCGCCGCAATCCTTCGGATCGAATGTGCGAGCGCCGCTGCCGGCGGATGCGCCTGTGGCTTTGTGGCGCAGCGTCAAAGCGTCGCTAGATCCAAGCGGCACGTTCGACCCCGGCCGCTTCCTGGCGGGTATCTAAAAGGAGCTGTGATGAAAGATCCATCCGCGTCAGTGGAGCCTGCACTCGACCACGCAAGGGCCTTTGCGTGGTTCGCGCTCCTTGCGGGCGCCCTGTCGCTGCTTCTCCTCGTTGCGACGCTCCAGCCCACCCCGCAAGGCGCCGCCCAGCAGCTGTCGTTTTATCCAAGTCATCTGGGTCGTATCATGCTCTCGGCAGTGGTCGTCTTGGCTTGGGCTGTGTTCTCGATACCGTTCGTGGTCGCGCTTGGGCGGATCTTGCGCCCGAAGAGCGCGGCATTCGCGTTGACCGCTACCTTGCTTTCGACGGTCGGCATCCTCTTGCTGGGCTTTGCCATCTTCGCCCATGTGGGAGCCGTTCTGTCGATCTTGGCCGCAGGCAGACCGCCCGACGCAGCCGATGCGACTTATCAGGCCGCGATCTGGGGCAATCTTTTCTTCTACCTCACCGATCCGGGACTCATGACGTGGGGGCTTGGCCAGTTCCTGTTCGGATGGCTCGCGTGGAGGAGCGGCGTAGTGCCGAACTGGATCTCCGTTATCGGTATGATCGGTGGAATCGCTGGCCTGCTCACGCTCGCCGTGTATCAATCCGCCATGCTCGCCCTGCTCCAGCTTGTGTGCTTCGCCGTTTGGGGAATCGCGACCGGCGTTATTCTGCTGCGGATGCGTGGAAGGTGAACTTCTGATCGAGAACTACTCGGAAAAGGAGAGCGGCTACATCGGATCGCAGCGCCCACCGCTGGCTGATCTCGACAAGTGCACGCGCTGCGGCTTGTGCGAGCAGGCGTGCCCGACGTATCGATTACTGCAGTTCGAGCCGGACTCGCCGCGCGGCCGCATCTTCCTCATGAAAGAGGTCGCGCAAGGCCGCGGCACGGTCGACGCCAACTTGGCCCAGCATCTCTACGCCTGTTTGGGCTGTCGGGCTTGCGAGACCGCCTGCCCGTCGGGCGTGCCCTTCGGGCGCTTGCTCGAATACGGCCGGCATCAAGTCGAGCTGCATGGCGAGGTATCGCCTGCTCGAAAAGGATGGCGACGTTTTCGATCCATCGCCTTCGAGCACGTCTTACCGACGCCGTGGTTGTTCAAGGCGCTGTTGGGGCCCGCCCGCCTGCTGCAGGCCATCCCAGGCGTGCTGCAGCTCGCGCAAGCCGTGCCTCTGCCGACACGCTTGCGTCAACTCGTGCGCATGATCCCGCCCGTGCGGCGAGCTGGCGCGAGCATCGAACCAATACGACCAGGAGCTACATACCGGGCACATGGCGAGCGGCGGGCACGCGTGGGTCTATTTGTGGGTTGCGTCATGGGATCGCTGTTCAGTCAGGTGCACGAGGCCACGATCCGCGTGCTGACGCGTAACGGCTGCGAGGTCGTCGTCGTGCCTGGTCAATGGTGCTGCGGAGCGCTCAACCTGCACGCCGGCGAGAGGACGATCGCCGCCAACATGGCGCGCGCGAACGTCGCGGCGTTCGGCGCGGCGCCGCTCGACGCGATCGTGGTCAATTCCGCCGGCTGCGGCGCCGTCATGAAAGAATACGGTGAGCTGCTCGCGGGCGACCCAGCAGCGCACGAGCTCTCCTTGCTGACGCGCGACGTCACCGAGTTCTTGGCCGCCCTCGGGCTTCGGCCTGGGTTAGGGCCGCTGCGGACCACAGTCACCTATCAGGACGCTTGCCACCTGGCGCATGGTCAAGACGTTCGGGCACAGCCGCGGATGTTGATCGAGCAGATCCCCGGCATCCAGTTTGTCGAGTTGGCCCACGCCGACCGGTGTTGTGGGGCGGCAGGCGTATACAGCTTGACGCACCCTCACTTGTCGTCGCAGATACTCGCAGAAAAGCTCGACGCCGTAGTCGAGAGCGGAGCCCAAGTCGTGGCCACGACAAATCCAGGTTGTTCTATGCAGCTACTCGCCGGATTGGCCGAGCGCGGTTTGGGCACACGTGTCTGCCATGTAGTCGAACTTCTCGATGAATCATATGCGGCCGGAGCGTGAGAGTGTTGGATGAGAACCGAAGTCAAAGCGCTGAATTAGCTTGCAACGTCGTCTGAGGAGAATCTTCGATGGCTGTGATTAAGAAATACAATCCTGGAGAATTTTGCTGGACCGATCTTGGAACCACCGATGTCGCCGGCGCCAAGAAATTCTACCAAGGAGTCTTTGGTTGGAAAACGCGAGACATCTCCATGGGAGCGGGCAACGCGAAATATACTATGTTGCGTGTCGACGGCAAAGATGTGTGCGGGCTCTATCCCATGCCTGACGAGCAAAGAAAAAAGAAGCTTCGACCATTTTGGCTCCCTTATATCTCGGTCAAGAGCGCAAGCGTAACTGCCCAGAAGGCGAAGCGTGCCGGCGGTAAGGTTGGCATGGGGCCGATGAAGGTCATGGAGAAAGGTCACTTGGCACTGATCCAAGATCCAACCGGGGCAGGTTTTGGGATATGGCAAGCAGGCACGCATCGAGGCTCGGGACTGTACGGCAGAGCCGGCACGGTTTGCTGGCATGACCTCAACACCTCAAAGACCAAGGCCGCCGCGAAGTTTTATTCCACGGTCTTTGGATGGCGGACGCACGATGAGGACATCAGCGGCAACGAATATCACGTTTTCAAGCTTGACGATGAGAGCGTATGTGGGATGTGGCCTTGGCCGGCAAAGCAGCTGCCGCCGAGCTGGATCACCTATTGGAAGGTCGGGAACTGCGCAAAGAGCGTCGCTAAGGCCATGCGGCTAGGCGGACGCATCATCATGGGGCCGATCGCAGTGCCGGGCATGGGCCACTTCGCAATCATCGCGGACCCCCAAGGCGCGACATTCGGAACCATCGGGAAGTAACGTAAGGCGGCGCTGGTCCCCGCGCTGGCCCGACCGGTCCCCCGCTTCGCGGATCCCCGGTTGGTCGTTTGCGGGCGCTGCTTGACTGGTCGTCAGCTCAGGACCGTAGAATGGAACGCCGGGCCTCGTTTGAGGATCTCGAGGTTAGGATTCATGTCACGCTTGGCCCCGGAAATGCTGCCCTGGGCGGGATTGCACC
>DAINRU010000016.1:0-47334 GCA_036741695.1 Vulcanimicrobiota bacterium | reverse complement strand
AGCGCACGCTTCCCGTCTCGATCCGTCAGACGCCCCAAGCTCTCGCACGTCGCCCGCAATGGCTCGGTCGCCATGGTCGACGTCGCCGCAAAAGAGATGACCGCGCGTTTCGCCGCCGCCGAGGCGGAGATCGTCATGGCGCCGCACGCGTTGCGGCTCATCCGTGTAGGCGCCGCGAAAAAGGGCGACGTGCTCGTCACCGCGCAGATCGCTGGCATCCTGGCCGCAAAACGCACGGCACAGCTCATCCCGCTCTGCCATCCATTGCCGCTGACCAAGATCGACGTGCGCTGCGAGCCTGTGGGCAGCGACCGGGTCCGCGTGCGCTGCGAGGCGGCATGCAACGGCCAGACCGGCGTGGAGATGGAGGCGCTCACGGGCTGCGCCATCGCCGCGCTCACCATCTACGATATGTGCAAGGCCGCCGACCGCGGCATGGTCATCGAACATTTGGCGCTGGTCGAGAAGGCCGGCGGCAAGAGCGGACATTATCGGAGGACAGCGCGTGCTCGGCGAACCCGCTCGTGATTTTGGCCCGCCCCGCGTGGCGCTCGTCGTCCTCTCCGACAAGGCGAAGTCGGGTGAGCGTGCCGATGCCTGCCTGCCCGCCATGCGCGAAGGTCTGCCGCCGGGGGTCATCGTCGTCTCCGAAGAGATCCTGGCCGACGACCGCCGGGAGCTCGAATCGCTCTTGAAGCTCCTGTGCGACAGGGAGAGCGCCGACTGCATCTTCACGGCCGGGGGCACGGGCCTCGGACCGCGCGACATCACGCCGCAGGCGACGCTCGCCGTCGCCGATTACGAAGTGCCCGGCATCGCCGACGCGATGCGCCAGGCAAGCGCGCTGCACGTGCCGACCGCGATCCTGTCGCGCGCCGTCGCCGCGGTGCGAAAACGCACGCTCATCGTGAACTTGCCGGGCAGTCCGAAGGCGGTCCGCGAGACCATGGCCGCGATCAAAGGTGTTCTCGCACATGCCTTCGAGTTGTTGCGCGGCGGCACGGGCGATCATCCGGGGTCGGGATAATGGATTACAAGGAGGCGCTGCGCATCCTCGACACGACGACCGGCGAGACGGTCTCGGGCCGCTACCCGGGGCGCCTCGATCGCATGCGCACCCTCTTGCATCACCTCGGCGATCCGCAGCGTGCGTTCGCATCCGTGCACGTCGGTGGCACCGCCGGCAAGGGATCGACGGCGAGCATGTGCGCCGCGATCCTGACCGCGGCGGGCTTGCGGGTCGGACTGCATACCAAACCCCACCTGCACGCCGTGACCGAGCGCGCGCGCATCGGCAACGTTCCCATCAGCGAGGAGCGCTTCGCGCAGCTTTTCGAGCGCATGATCCCGGTGATGGCCGAGATGCGGGGCGGCCAATGGGGCCCACCGTCATATTTCGAGCTGCTCGTGGCGCTCTCGTTCGTGTATTTCTCGCAGGAGAAGGTCGACATCGCGGTGGTCGAGGTCGGCGTCGGCGGTACGCTCGACGGCACGAACCTCATCGAACCAAAGGTCTGCATCATCACCAACGTCGGCACCGACCATAAAGACGTCCTCGGCGACACGGTCGAGCAGATCGCTCGCGACAAGGCTGGCATCACCAAGGAGCGCACGCCCGTGGTGACCGCGGCAGAGCAGCCCTCGGTCGTGCGCATCATCGAGGAGGTGGCGCGCCTCCACGCCGCTCCGTTGACCCGCGTGCAGGACGCGGCGCGGGTGGCATCGTCGCTGAGCGATGCGTCGTACACGCAGGCCGTGGGCGTCGAGACGGCTCGCGCGAGCTACGCATTCACCCTGCCGCTCATCGGCGAAT
The DNA here is from genome assembly GCA_036741695.1 of Vulcanimicrobiota bacterium. GTDB lineage: Bacteria > Vulcanimicrobiota > Vulcanimicrobiia > Eremiobacterales > Eremiobacteraceae > JAFANK01. The sequence continues at coordinate 45,521 of DAINRU010000016.1, read as the reverse complement.
TCCAGGTGACCAATGCGGCCACCGCGATCCTAGCGCTCGAACAGATCCACGACGCGTTTGCGGTGTCTCCGGCTGACGTCGCCGCAGCGCTGGGCACGATATCGCTGCCCGGTCGGACCGAGTACTATCCGTCGCAGCCGTCGCTGCTCTTCGACGTCGCCCATAACGTCGAGAAGGCCGCGGCGCTGCGGGCCGCCATCGAGCGCCATTTCCCGCAGCGCAGGCTGGTCTTCGTGGTCGCGATCGCCGAAGAAAAAGACGTGGTCGGCGTCATCAACGCCTGGCGTGGGCTTCCCGCGCAATTCATCTTCACCACCTTCGACGTCTCGCACCGCCGTTCGCGCCATTCGCGCAATCTGGTCAACGTGGCCGAGAACGCGGGCATGGCGTCGCGGGCGGTGGACGACCCGATCGAAGCGCTCAGCCTGGCGCGCCGCATCGCCAAGGCATCGGACCTGGTGGTGGTCACAGGCTCTACGTTCCTCGTCGGCACGCTGCGCCGCTGGTTCCTGGAGAACGCGCCCGTGGCGGATCGAGCTCTTGTCTAGCTTGCGCCCGCCGCTTGCAAGCTTACGCGTACGCGGTCACCGCTTCGCGTGGGGCTCGCGCACCTACGTCATGGGCATCATCAACGCGACACCCGACTCGTTCTCCGGAGACGGCGTGGGGGCAGACCCCGCCGCCGCCGCGCGCAGAGCGGTAGATTTCGCGGCCGCCGGCGCGGACCTCATCGACATCGGTGGCGAGTCGACGCGGCCCGGCCACCTGCCGGTCAGCGATGCCGAAGAGCTGCGCCGCGTCATCCCGGCGATCGCCGCGGTGCGCAACGCCGTCGACCTCCCCATCTCCGTCGACACCTTCAAACCTGCCGTCGCGGTCGAAGCGCTTGCAGCCGGCGCCGACATCATCAACTGTGTGTGGGGCGCGATCCCGGGCATCGTCGAGCTGGCCGCACGTGCAAGGGTCCCGCTCATCATCATGCACAATCGCGTGAACGCTGACTACGATGGGGACTGCGTCAGCGAGGTCATCGCCTCGCTCGAACTCGCCGCGCGGTATACGCGGGATGCGGGCGTTCCGCCCGAACACATCATCGCCGATCCGGGGATCGGATTCGGCAAGACGCCGGACCAGAACGTGCAGATCCTCGCCCGCCTGCGCGAGTTCGTCGAGCGGCTGCCCTATCCACTGCTCGTCGGGCTGTCGCGCAAGTCGTTCATCGGCAAGATCACGGGATTGCCCGTGGCCGAGCGGACCTTCGGCACAGCAGCGGCGCTCGCGCTTGCTATCGCCGCGGGCGCGGATATCGCGCGCGTGCACGACGTCGCCGCCATGCGCAGCGTCGTCGACGTCGCCGATGCGATCGTGCGGGTCGGGGCGGCGCAGGCGCCGGAACGGCTTCTGGCACCACGGCTGTTATGAACGCCCACACGGGCGGACCGGGCACGATTCGCATCAACGGGATGCGGTTTTGGGGCAAGCATGGCGCGGATGCCGCCGAGCGCGAGCGGGACCAGCCGATCGACGTCGACCTCGAGATAGACTGCGATCTCGCCCGAGCCGCAGCGTCGGACGCGCTCGCGGATACGATCGACTACAGCGCGCTGTACCGTACTTGCGAGCGCATCGTCACGGGGCAGTCATGCGCGTTGCTCGAGGCGCTCGCCGAGCGTATCGCCCAGGCGGTCTGCGAAGATCGCCGTGTTCTGGCGCTGATCGTCCGGGTGCGCAAACCGCGCCTGTTGGAGGGCGCGACGCCGGAAGTGGAGCTGCGCCGCCACCCGCCCACGCCATGACGCGCGCGTACGTCAGCGTGAGCTCGGGCGCGGACGACTCGCCCGGCAACGTGCGCGCCGGTCTGGACGAGCTGCGCGCTCTCGGATCGTTCTCCATCAACTCCGATCTGTACGCACGTGCGCCTGACGCCGCGAGCGGGCGCCCGCCGACCTACCATGCCGTCGCCGTGGTCGACACCGCTCTTGCGCACGCGGCGCTCACCAGAGCCCTTCGGGCTATCGAGGAACGCCACGCACGCGGTGGCACGGCGGGCGACGGCGGCGGCGAGCTGCGCTGCGAGCTTGTGCTCTCAAGCGAGGGTGAAGGTCACGGTGCGCAAGTCACAGCGCACGACGCATGCGTGCGCTCGCGCGCGTCGCTCTTGCTCCCCTTGGCGGAGATTGCGCCCGCGCTTGCCATCCCACCCGATGGTGCGACGGCGCGCGACCTGGCCGGGCATCTCGATGCAGACGCGCTGCGCACAGTGACGCGCATCGCGGGAACGGCGCAGCTCAACGTGCCGCGCGCGCTTGATTACGACACGATCGGCGACGCAGGAGAGAACTACCGGGTGCTCCGGCCGCTCTCACGCTTCGATCTCGCGCTCTTCGACGCTGTCGCCCGCTCTGTGGGTCTGCGCCCTGGCCTGCGCGTGCTCGACGTAGGCTGCGGGACCGGCCGCTTCAGCGTGCTGCTCGCGCACGCCGGGGCAACCGTCACCGGCCTCGATCGAAGCGCGAACATGCTTGCGGCTGCCCGAGAGACTCCGGCGCCGGCAAATGGTACAGTGCGCTACGAGCAAGGCGATGCCGATCGCGAGTTGCCGCCCGGTCCGTACGACGCCGCCACCTTGTTCTTCTCGATACAGTATCTCGCGCTGGAAGAATTTCTGCCGAAGCTGCGTGAGGCGCTGGCTCCGGGCGGCGCGGTCGCCATCGCCACGTTCCCCCACAGGCATTTCATCGAGACAGAGCACGCAAGGTTCTTTCCATCCATCCCGCGCATCGACATGGCACGGTTCCCCAGCGTTCCGGCGTTGACGAAAAGGTTGCGGGCGTGTGGTTTTGACAGCGTGACGAGCTGCGACGTCGTCGCGCAGGAGGAGAGCTCGACAAAGGATCTCATCGCCCGGACGGAGCGCCGCTATCTCTCCACGTTTCATCTCATTCCGCAGCACGAGTTCGAAGCGGGCCTGAAGGCGATGCGTGCGGCCTACGCAGGTGTGCCGTCGGTGCGCCGGACCATCCGCGCCGTCGTCGTCTCCGCTCGTAGCCCGACGGACCATTGAAGCGACGGACCTTTAGGTCCGTTTACGTAGGCGTTGCAGCAACGGACCTTTAGGTCCGTTCGAGCGTCTAGGCAAGGCCAGATGCGGCGCCCTGGCGAAGCATCTCGCGTGGCGGAACACAAGAAGGCTCACACTGACGACGAGCCATCAACATTCGCGCGCTTCGTCCGCAAAACCGTCAGCCCGCTGTCTCGGGCCTTCGCCGAGAGCCCGCTCATGCAGCTACGGGTCCGCACGCCGCAGGGCAGCGTCACGCTCGCCAAAGTAGCGGATGTGCACGCGAACATCGCAAGCCCCTCCGCAGAGCCCGCGGAGGCACCTCGAGCAGGTCACCCGCGATCCTCGCCGGCGGCGCGTGTCTATAACGGCGAGGCCGGCCGGTCGTACGACACGATCAACGCCGAAGTCGTCGGGATCTTCCGTGATACGGCTGAGCCTCCCGAGACCGGGGACCGGCTCGAATCTGGCCGGGTGCTCGGCCACATCGAGGCATTACGGCTTCGCAACGAGGTGCGCTGTCCGATCGAATGCACGCTCATCGCGCAGGTCGTCGTGGATGGGCAACCGGTGGATTTCGGCGAGCCGCTCTTCGTCGTGGATAGCGGCGGGACGCCGCTGCCGGCACCGGACGTGACGGCGGCCACGCTCGAAACGCCGGCGATCGCCGAACCCCCACGCATGTGAGTCACAGCGGACCTTCGACGCGGACCCTTGAAACAACGGACCTTTGAAGCAACGGACCTTTAGGTCCGTTAAACCAAAAATACCACATCCAGATCCACGAGCGGAGTCGATACGTGTTTGCTAAGGTACTCATCGCCAATCGGGGCGAGATCGCGGTGCGCGTCATCCGCGCATGTCGCGAACTGGGCGTGAAGACGGTGGCGGTGTTCTCCGAAGCCGACCGCCAGGCGTTGCATCCTCGCTTCGCCGACGAAGCGTATTGCATCGGCCCGCCACAGACGGCGCGCTCCTATCTCAACATACCCAACATCATCAGCGCCGCGGAGATCGCCGGCGTCGATGCCATCCATCCCGGCTATGGCTTCCTCTCCGAGAATCCGCAGTTCGCAGAGATCTGCGCATCGCACGGTTTCAAGTTCATCGGACCGGCGGCGTCGTCGCTCGCGCTCATGGGTGACAAGTCGTCGGCCAAGCAACGGATGGCTGAGGCCAACGTGCCGGTCGTTCCCGGCTCTGAGATCATCGAATCCGAACAGCAGGCCCGGCAGTTCGGCCGTGAAGTGGGCTTCCCCGTGCTCATCAAGGCGACCGCCGGCGGTGGCGGCAAGGGCATGCGCATCGTCGGCCGCGAGGCGGACCTGGCCGCCGGCCTGGCAGCTGCCAGCGGTGAAGCCCTGGCGGCCTTCAACGACGGCCGCGTCTATATCGAGAAGCTGCTCGTGCACCCGCGCCACATCGAGGTCCAGGTGCTCGGCGATGAATACGGTCACGTCATCCACGTGGGCGAGCGGGACTGCTCGATCCAAAAGCCCTCACATCAGAAGCTGCTCGAGGAGACGCCTGCCCCGAATCTCGACCCAAGCGTGCGCGCCGACCTGCTGGCCAGCGCGGTGCGCGCCGCTCGCGCGGTGGAATACGCTAATGCCGGGACGCTCGAATTCCTGGTCAACGCGGACGGCAAGTTCTATTTCATGGAGATGAACACGCGCATCCAGGTGGAGCACCCCATCACAGAAGTCGTCTACGGCATCGACCTGGTCAAATGGCAGGTGCGCATCGCGGCAGGCGAACGTCTCACGGTGCGCCAGGAAGAGATCAAACCGAGCGGTCACGCGATCGAGTGCCGCATCAACGCGGAAGACGTCGAGAACGGCTTCCGGCCTGCGGCCGGCAAGCTCGGCAGCGTGCTCTTGCCCGGCGGGCCGGGCATCCGCGTCGACAGCGCCATCTACACCGGGGCCGAAGTGCCGCCGTATTACGATTCGATGCTCGCCAAGATCGTGGCGCACGACCGCACGCGCGACGATGCCATCGTGCGCATGCGCCGCGCGCTCGCCGAGACCGAGATCCTCGGCGTGGCCACGACCGTGCCCGTGCACGAGCGCATCCTCACCATGAACTCGTTCGCGTCGGGCCACACCTACGTCACCTGGCTGCGCGAACACGTCTTGCAGCCGGTCAAAGAAGTCGTGGCGGTACATGGCGGCTGAACGGCGCGAACACCGGCTGGCGCTCGAAATCTTGTACGCGGTCGACATCGGCAAGGCCGAGCTCGAGGACGCGCTGCGCCAAGCGCGCGATGAGGTCGGCGTCTTCAGCCGCGGCGATGCCGCGCGCGAAGAGGATCCCTATGAAGCAGAGTATCCGGCGGTGGAGCGGCGCGCCGATGCGCCGCGGGCGACGGACTGGGCGCTCGTCGAGTCCCTCGTGCGCGGAACGCGTGCGCACCAAGCCGAACTGCAAGCCGACATCGCTCCGCTGCTGCGCCGCTGGAAGCTCGAGCGGCTCTCCGGCGTCGACCGGCTGATCCTCGAGATGGGCGCATGGGAGTTGCGCATGCGGCCGGGCGCCGACACCAAAATCGTGATCAATCATGCGATTGAGCTGGCACGCCGGCTGTCGACCGAGCGGTCGGACGATTTCGTCAACGCCGTCTTGGACGCGTTTGCCAAGGCGGGGGCCCAGACGGCGTCGACGCAGGGACCGTGAGCACGCAGGTCACGCGCCGCCGGCGCCTCATCGCGAGCGCGCTCTTGTTCCTCGTCGCGATCGGCGTGCTGGCCGCGGCCGGCGCGATCTTCGCGGTGGTCGGGGTCTACGGACAGAACCTGCCCGACGTCAGCGGCCTCTCCACCATCCAGCCCACGTCGCCCACCGTCATCGTGGCACGCGACGGCACGACCCTCGCCCGCCTCTACGACAAATTCAAGGTCTACGTTCCCATCACGCAGATCCCGCAGGTCATGCGCGACGCCATGGTGGCGACCGAAGACGAGCGCTTCTATTCGCACCGCGGCATCGACGTCCGCGGCATCATGCGCGCGGCGATCGCCAACTATCGACACGATGAGATCACCCAGGGCGCGAGCACGATCACCCAGCAGCTGGCGCGCAAGCTCTTCCTCAGCGATCGCCAGACCCTCACGCGCAAGATCCAAGAGGCGTTGCTCGCCATCGAGATCGAGCGCTATTACAGCAAAGACGAGATCCTCGAACGCTATCTGAATCTCGTCTACTTCGGCGCCGGCGCGTACGGCGTGCAAGCGGCTAGCCACGCCTACTTCGGCAAGGATGTCAGCAAGTTGACGCTGCCCGAGGCGGCCATGCTCGCCGGTCTTGTCGCCGCGCCCTCGCTCTATTCACCGTACAACGACCTGCAGCGTGCCAAAGACCGTCAGCGCCACGTCCTCGATCGCATGGTCGACACCGGTTACATCACCCGCGATCAAGCCGACGCGGCTGCGGCGCAGAAGCTCACCTTCATCGGCGCGTCGGACAACGGCATCCAGTCCTATCACGACCCATATTTCACGACCTACGTGATCGCTCAGCTGGTGGCGCAGTTCGGCTACGAACGCATCTACCGCGGCGGTCTCACCGTCTTCACGACGCTCGACCCCAAGCTTGAGGCGGACGCGCAGCAGGCGGTCACGACGACCGTGGAGGCCGGACGTGCCGAAGGGTATGGCATGCACCAGGGCGCACTCGTCGCCGAAGATCCGCGGTCGGGCGAGATCCTCGCCATGGTGGGCGGGGTCGGGTTCTCGCCCAAGAGCCAGTTCAACCGCGCCTGGCAGGCGCGCCGTCAGCCGGGCTCCTCGTTCAAGGGATACGTGTATTCCGCCGCGGTGGATAAGGGCGTGCCCGTCTCGTCGATCTATCTCGATGCGCCCGTGACCTACGCCGCGGGTGACGGCACCGATTACAAGCCGCAGGACGACGACCACCGCTATTTAGGTGCCATCTCGTTGCGCCGCGCGTTCGAGCTGTCGCGTAACATCGTGGCCGTGCGCTTGGCCAGCGACATCGGCATCGACACGGTCATCGACTACGCGCATCGCATGGGCATCACTGAAGATCTCGATCCCGATCTGTCGCTGGCGCTCGGCACGGCCGTCGTCTCGCCACTCGACATGGTGTCGGGCTACTCGACCATCGCCAACGGCGGCGTCTACACGCCGCCGCAAGCGATCCGCTACATCACAGATCAGTACGGCCAGATCATCGTCGAGAACCGCTACCCGCAGCGCCGCGCGGCGCTCTCGCCCGGTACGGCGTATATCATGACGACCATGATGCAGGGCGTGATCCAAGAGGGCACGGGATATCCCAACGCCGTCATCGGCAGACCGGCCGCCGGCAAGACTGGCACTACCTCCGATTTTCGCGACGCCTGGTTCGTCGGTTTCGTGCCGCAGCTGGCGGCAGCGGTCTGGGTCGGCAATGACGATTACTCGCGCATGTACGAGTCGTATGGCGGCAACGTGCCGGCGCGGACGTGGGCTCGGTTCATGAAGGTCGCGCTCAAAGGTGTGCCGGTGCAGCAATTCGGCCCCGTGCCACCCGACGTGCAGCAAGTGAGGATCTGCGCCGACGGCCGGCGCGCGACGCCGGGTGGAGGCGGGCGAGCAGAATACTTCCTCAACGGCACCGCCCCGCTCGCCTACTGCGCGCCGCGCGCATCGCCGACGCCAGCCGCGGCGGCGAACGCGCAGGGCGTCGACGCGGCGCCGTTCGGCCCGCTCGAGTCGCCATCGCCCGGCACCCCCGTCCCTCAAACGTCCGCGCCCGCCGCCACCGATGCGCCCGAGGTCGGAGCCACGCCATGATGCGCAGCCTCTTCGACGCGCCGGCCATTTCCGTCGGCGAGCTGTGCCGTCGCATCCGCTCGGCGCTGCGCGGCGGATTCCCGTCGTCCGTCCGCGTGCTCGGCGAGGTGTCTGAGAGCCGCACGATCGGCGGCAACACATATTTCACCCTGAAAGACCGTGAGGGGCTGATCGCCTGCTACTGCTATCGTGACACGGCGGCGCGGCTGGCAGCCAGCCTGCCGCTGCAGGACGGCATATCGGTCGAAGTCACGGGATCCGTCGACATCTACGAGCGTCAGAGCAAGTACCAGCTGCGCGTCACGGACATCACCCCGGTCGGCCGGGGCGCCCTTTATCTGGCCTTCGAGCAGATGAAGGCGAAACTCGAAGCCGAAGGCCTGTTCGCCGCTTCGCGCAAGCGGCCGATCCCGCGCTTCATCCGCGCCGTCGCGATCGTGACCAGTCGCGACGGAGCAGCGCTGCACGACTTCGTCAGCACCTGCCGCCGCCGCGGAACGCACGTCCGCATCCGGCTGCAGCACGCGCCGGTCTCCGGCGCGGCTGCTGCACCGGATCTTGCGCGCGCCATCCTCGCCGCCGGCCGGCTGCCAGTCGACGTCGTCGTCGTGGCCCGTGGGGGCGGTTCGCCCGAAGACCTGTGGGCCTTCAACACCGAGCAGGTCGCACGCGCCATCGCCGCCTGCGCCAAGCCCGTGATCAGCGCGGTCGGTCACGAGACCGACTTCACCATCGCGGACTTCGTGGCGGACATGCGCGTGCCGACGCCCACCGCCGCAGCCGAACTCGTCGCCCAAGAACGCGACGCGCTGCTGGCGCGCATCGCCGCAGCCGAAAGCCGGCTCCAGCGGGCGCTGTCGCGCTGGATCGTCGCTCCGCGCTCGCGGCTCGTGCGAGCGTCGGCTGATCTGGGCCGCGCTGCGGCGGACACGCTGTCCGCTAAGGCACAGCGCCTGGATGACTGTGCCACGCAGCTGCGTCGCGGCGATCCACGCCGGCGGATCGATCAATGGCGGTCTCGTGCGCGCGCTGCGAGCATCCGCCTGCGAGTGGTTGGGCGCCGAGCCCTGGAGCAGCCCTCGAGGCATGCTGCCGTTCTGGCTACCGAGCTCAGCGCGGCGTTCGCCCGGTCGGCCGAGCGGCGCGCACGCGCACTCGACCTCGCGAGCGCGAAGCTGCTGGCTCTCGGCCCGCGCCGGACCCTCGAGCGTGGCTACGCCATCGCCTACGACGCGCGCGGCGCGGTGCTGACCGATAGCCTGGACGTGCGCATCGGGGAGAAGATCGGCGTGGAATTGAAGACCGGACGGCTCGGCGCGACGGTGAACGAGAAGAAGGACGATCATGGCGAAAACGGCCGCGAAGAAACATGACGAGACAAATGCCTCCAAACTCGATTTCGAGGCTGCGCTGGCGCGGCTGGAGGAGATCGTCGAGAAACTCGACGACGGCAACCTGCCGCTGGCCCAATCCCTTGCGCTGTTCAAGGAAGGCACGGGGCTCGCTAAGCGCTGCCGCGATCTGCTCAGCGCAGCAGAGCTTGCGGTGAACAAGGCTCTCGACGGCGCGCGCAGCGACGGCGAAGGCGAGCTCGACGACGAAGAAGCCGGCGAGGACGAGGACGGCGCCTGACGGCATAGCGCCCCGGGCGCAACGCACTAGGCTCGATGTCGTTGTGGCGCAGACCGCGGGGATCTCACGCGAGCGAGCGCAAGGCTTGATCTTGGCGGGCAACGTGTCGGTAGACGGCGTGACCCAGCGCAAGGCAGGTTTTGCGGTACGTCCCGGCGCCGCGATCGAGATCGCCGACGACCAGCGGTACGTCGGCCGCGGGGGCACGAAGCTCGAGCACGCTCTCCGGGAATTCGACTGGACGCCGCAGGGGCTGCGCTGTCTTGACGTGGGCGCATCGACCGGCGGGTTCACCGACTGTTTGCTGCAACACGGGGCGCTGTCGGTGACGGCCGTCGACGTCGGCTACGGCCATCTCGCCTGGAGACTACGCCAAGACCCGCGCGTCATCGTCGTCGAGCGCACGAACTTCCGCCATGCCGACGTCGGCTCGCTCGGCGCACCGTTCGAGTTCGCCTGCGCCGACGTCTCATTCATATCGCTGCGCACGCTCGCGCTCAAGTTCGCGGAGGCGCTCAGGAATGCCGGCCGCTTCATCGCGCTCGTCAAACCGCAGTTCGAAGCCGGCCGCTCGGCGGTGGAGCGCGGCGGTGTCGTACGCGATCCTGACGCGCAGGTGCGCGCGATCGCCGACGTCATCGTATCGTTCGCGACGGCGGGCCTGCGCAGCGTCAAACTCACTTACTCGCCCATCAAGGGGCCTGCAGGCAATATCGAGTTTCTGCTCGGCGCCGAGCGCGACGGGCGTGACGAGCCCGCGCCGCTTGACGTGGCGGGGGTCGTCCGTGCTGCTCACGAAGCGCTGAACTGATGTCAAACCGTCCCATATCGAACCTCGCGCTCTTCGTCGACACGCGTCGCCAGGCGGCGGTCGACGCGGCCAAAGAGGTCGCTCAGATCGCGGCCGCCGGCGGCGTCGCGCTCCAGCTCGGCGCACGCCAAGCCGAGGCTCTCGGGATAAGCGGCGCGGCCGCGTCGAGCAGCTTCCCCGCCAAGGCGGACGTGCTCGTCTCGCTCGGCGGCGACGGCACCCTGTTGCAGGCGGCGCATCTCGCCGGTCCGCTCGGCATCCCGGTCATCGGCGTCGACTTCGGGCGGGTCGGCTTTCTCACCGAAGTGCCGCGCGACGGCTACAAGACCGCCATCGCCGAGATCCTCCGCGGCGGCGTCAGGACCGAGCGGCACCTAGCGCTCGAGGCCCGGGTGCTGGGCAGCGATCGGCGCTTCTACGCGGTCAATGACGTCCACATCGACCGCAAGCACCATGGGCACATCGTCAACTTCGGCCTGCATCTGAGCGGCGTCCACATCGCGACCATTCCCGCCGACGGCATCGTCGTGACGAGCCCCACCGGGTCGACCGCATACTTCCTCTCCGCCGGCGGACCCATCATGTCACCCAAGCTCGACGCGTTCGGCATCGCCCCTATCTGTCCGCACACGCTGTTCTCTCGGCCACTCATCGTCAGTGCCGATGAGAAGATCGAGATTGTCCTACCGAAGGAGAGCTTGGGAACGCAGCTGTTCGTCGATGGTCAACCGCAGGCCGAACTCGATCCCGGTGCGACCGTCGAGGTCGTGCGCGCGGCGCGACCGGTGGAGTTCGTCCGCTTGAGCCCGCAGTTCTTCTTTCAGACGCTCGAGCGCAAGCTGCACTGGGGCATGTCGATCAAGCGGTCGATCGACGACGGTCAATAATTACTCCGCGCTTTCGACTGCCTTGCCCTCGAGCAGGTCCTCGATGGCTTTGATGAGTTTGCCGGCATCGGCTGTCTTGGCGACGTACAGATCCGCTCCGGCGTGTTGTCGCCAGTACTGGTCGTGCGTCTCGCCGAGCGCGCTCATGAGGATGACCGGCAGCTTGGCATGCTTGCTATTGTCTTTGATCTGGCGGCACAGCTCGTAGCCATCCATCATCGGCATGATGACGTCCGCCAGCACGACGTCGACCGGTTCTGTGTCGAGCGCCTTGAGGGCGCTGCGGCCGTCTGCGGCCGTGAGCACCTTGAACCCAGCGCGCACCAGGGCGAGCTTGAGGTGGAACGATTGCGTGACGCTGTCGTCGACAAGCAAGACCGTCTTGCTCATTCGGTCATCCTTTCAGGCCTTTCGACTAGTTTACGGAGGCTCACGGCGATGCTCCGGGGATCGGCGAAGGCCTCGACCGCACCCATGCGGCCGGCGGCTCCGGGCATGCCGAACACCGTACAGCTGCCCTCATCTTGGGCGAACGTCTTTCCACCCTTAGCGCGGACTTTGAGAAGCCCAGCCGCCCCATCCTTCCCCATCCCCGAGAGAAGTACTGCGGCGCAGCGCGACTTATAGACCTCAGCCGCCGACTCGAAGAGCGCGTCGGCCGAGGGAGCTATGTGCGTCCTTCCGGGCTGGGCGTTCTTCACCGACAGCCTGCCGCCGCTCTTGACGAGCAGATCGGCCGCGGCCGGCGCGATATACCCGCGGGCGGGCACGAGCATCTCGCCGTCGGCTGCGAGTTTGACGGACAGCGGCGTTTCTTGGTTCAGCCAGCGGACGAGCCCTTCGACGAAGGGCGAGGCGATATGCTGGACGATGATCACCGGCGCCGGAAAATCTGGGCCGAGACCGCTGAGGAACTCGACGAGCGCGGTCGGACCGCCGGTCGAAGCGCCCACGGCCACGCACTCGACGCTCGTCGCAGCGGAGTGCGCGCGGTTGCGAGGTTGGGGCAGCTTCATCGGCCGGTGCGTCGGCACCGCGGCGGCGGCGGCGAGCGCCGCGATACGTTCGTTGAGATCGTCGAAGAAGGCGCGTATCGCGCCCGGTTCGCCCGATGGTTTGGGCACGATGTCGGCCGCGCCCGCCAAGAGCGCACGGAACGCCGGGTTCATCGTCCCGTTGTTGACCTGCGAGCTGACCACGATGATCGGCACGTACGACGTGCGCAACACGCGCAGGATGACGTCGAGGCCCGTCTCGTCGGGCAGGGTGAGATCGACCGTGATGACGTCGGGGCGCAGCTGCTCGGCGAGCATCACCGCCTCGCCGGCGGACAGCGCCACGCCGGCGACCGCGAGACGTTGATCGCGGCTGATCCCGTCGACGAGCAGCCGGGCGGCGGTGGGTGAATCCTCGACGATGAGCACCCGAGCCCAGCGAGCTTTGCTCAAGCGATGAGCCTTTCGATGGTGTCGAGCAGCTCTTGCTCGTTGAACAAGCCCTTGACCATATATGCATCGGCGCCGAGCTCGAGCCCGCGCCGGCGCTCCTCGTCTTTTGAGAGCGAGGTGATGAGCACGAACGGGGTGTCGGCCAAGCGCGTCTCGCGCTTGACGCGCGCGCACAAGTCCCAACCGTTCATGTTAGGCATCTCGATGTCGCTCACCACGCAGTCGAAGCTGTGCTGCTGGACTTTGCTCCAGCCGTCCGCGCCGTCAACGGCGGTCTCGACGTCGTAGCCGGCGCCGATCATGATGTTGCGCAACAGCGTCCGCGTGGTCATCGAATCCTCGACGATGAGCAGCGAGCGCTTGGAGGCCGGCTGGACGTGACGAACGCGCCCCGCTCCGCTGTACTCGTGCGCCGCTTCGATGAGGAATTGCCCGTCGAGCACGCAGACCGGATCGCCCGATGCGAGGACAGAGTAGCCGGCGATGCCGGGCAGCGTGCCCAGCGGCTTGGGCAACGCCTTGACGATGACTTCGGAGACGCCATCGAGGGAGTCGATCACAAACGCAGCCCGGCGGTCGCCGTATTCGACGATGACGGCCGTGATCTCGCCGCCGAGGCCGAAGGTGATCTCAGCGTCGCCGCCTCCGATGAAGGCGAGCGGCAAGAGCGGAATCGCTTCGCCGCGCACCGTCGCGCAGAGGTGGTTGTCGATGTGCACGACGTCGCTCGAGCGCAACACGGTGGCCTCGCGGATGTCCGCCAGGCGCAGGCAGGCCGCATACGTGCCGGCGCGGACCGCGAGCACGGAGGACCACAGCAGATTGACCGGTACCGTGAGGAAGAAGCCGAAACCGTGGCCGGCATGGTTTTCGACCCGGTAACTGCCGCGCAGCTGGTTGATGCGTTCGGCGACGATGTCGAGGCCCACGCCGCGCCCGGCGATCGCATCGGTGCGTTCGCTCGTCGAGAACCCCGCTTTGAAGAGATAGCCGATGAGCCTGTGCTCGGACATCGCGGCGGCCTCGGCGTCGCCCGCGTATCCTTCGGCGACCACGGTCTCGCGGATGCGCGCCAGGTCGATGCCCTCGCCGTCGTCCTGCACGGCGATCGTCGCGCTCGCCGTCCCGGTGCTCACCGAGATCGTGACCGTTCCGACCGGGTTCTTGCCGCGCGCCATGCGGCGCTCCGGTGTTTCGATGCCGTGGGCGATGGCGTTCTTGACCAGCTGGATGAGAGGTTCCATGAGCTTGTCGAGCACGCTCTTGCCGATCTCGACCTCGGCGCCAACCACGCGCAGCTCCACGCGCTTGCCTTGCTCGAGGGCGGTGTCGCGCACCAAGCGCGGCATGCCCGACAGGATGGTCTGCACGGGCAGCATGCCCAAGCCCGACAGTCCGAAGCGCAGCTCTTCGAGCGCGCGCGAGCGGCGTAGGTTGCGTTCGGCCATCTGCGTCAGCAGCACGCTCAAGTGATCGCGCCGTTTGACCGTGGCGGACAGCATGCGCTCGAGCGCTGCTTGGCGGCGGTGCTCGTCGGCATGCGAGCGGACGTGATCGGCCGCCTCGAACAGCTCTTCCAGCATGCCGGAAAGCTCTTTGAACTCGCGTTCCTCGCTGGCCAGCTCGCGCATGAGCTCGCCCGGATAGGCGAGCAGGCTATCGACTTTCTGCGTGCTGACGCGCACGACGTCTTGCCCGAAGCCTGGGCCGGCCTCGATGCGCGGTGCCGGCGTCGTGGTGCCGGCCTGGGCGACGTCGTGGGCGTCACCGCTCAGCAGCAGGATGCGCTCGAGGGCGTTGCGGACGCGCTGCTCGCTGTCGCTGCGGCCGGTGTCGGTGCGGATGAGATCGCCCATCGCGTCGGCGCCCTCGAAGAGCGCGGCGATGAGCGGACCGGTCAACTTCTGGCGGCCGTCACGCGAGCCGGCCAGCATCGTCTCCATCGCATGCGCGACGGACTCGAGGCCGGCGTAGCCCACCATGCGCGCAGCGCCCTTGACGCTGTGCACGCGGCGGAAGGTCTCTTGCAGGACGAGCGCATTCTCGGGCGACTGCTCGAGCTTGAGCAGCAAGCTGTCGAGGGCCGTGAGGTGCTCCTCGCACTCGGCCTTGAAGACGCTTTTGAGCTCTGCGAGTTCCGCAGGCGTCGCATCCATACGTGGCGCCCTACTAGATCCGGTACGCCGCCACCATGTGCTTGAGGCCGAGCGCCAGGTCGTTGAGCCGCTGGGTCGCCTCTTGGGTCTGACTCGTCGCCGATACCGTGTCGCGCATGGCCGCGTTCACGCCGGTGATGCTCTGCGTGACCTGCTCGATGCTGTGCGATTGCTGTTTCGCGGCAAGCGCGATCTCTTGCATCGACTCGACGGTGTGCTGCAGCGTCTCGATGATCTCGGCGATGGCCTGCCCCGTCTGCGCGGCATGGCTCGCGTTCTCATCCACGTTGCGGCTGCCTTCGATCATGGCCATCACCGACTCATCCGACGCGCGCTGCACTTCGCGGGTCAACGCGTCGATGCGCTCGGTCGCGGTCTTGCTCTGGTCGGCGAGCTTGCGGATCTCCGCCGCCACTACCGCGAAGCCGCGTCCTTGCTCGCCCGCGCGCGCAGCCTCGACGGCCGCGTTGAGCGCGAGGAGGTTCGTCTGGGCCGCGAAGTCGGCGACCGTGCGGGTGATCGTGCTGATCTGCGCGATCTGCTCCGAGAGGTGGGCGATGCGGTCGCTCGTCTGTCGGAAACGGTCGCGCAGCGCGAGCATCATGGAGACGTTGGTCTCCACGTCAGCCCGGCCACGGCGCGCGATATCTGCGCTCTCCAGCGACTTGGCGGAAATCGTCTCGGCCTGCGAGGCCGTGTTCTGCGACGATGAGTTGAGCTCTTGGATGGTCTGCGAGATCTCGCTCATGGCCACCGATTGCTGGGTGGTCATGCGCTCCTGCTCCTGCGCGGTCGTGGCGATCTGCATCACCGCGACGGTTGATTCGTTGACCGTGCTCTGCACCTGCTGCAGCGAGGCGCCGAGCTTCTCGACCATGTTGTTGAGCGCTTCGCCGAGCGTCTCGAGCTCGTCTTCGGTTTTGAGATCGACGCGGCTCGTGAAATCGCCCGACGCGATCGAGGCCGAGACCGCGGAGAGCTCGTGCGCGGCGCGGCTGACCGTCTCGACATTGCGCTTGGCCACGTAGAAGGCGATGCCCGCGACCGTCAGCGAGGAGGCCACCAGCAGGATGACCAGCGCCATCATGAGCGATGCCGCCTGACTCTCGCGCAGCTCGCGCTCGTGCTCGACGGCGGCGGAGAGCTCGCGCTCGGCCCGCATGAAGACGTTGAGCTTGTCGCGCTCGTCGACGATACCCGCCGCGACCTGCTTGCTGATGTGCTCGGGGTTGACGTCGGCGCCCGAGACGATGGCCTGCACCGTGCTGAACTCGTCCTGCGCGGCGGCCGCGAGATTGTCGATCTTATCGTCAAGCTCGTGGCTGCGATTGGTGGCGCCGACCATCTTGAGCGTCGTGATGTCGTTGGGCAAGGCAGCCAAACCATTGCGGTAGAGCGCGAGATCGGTCGGCTTGCCGGTGAGACCCCACTGTGCCGCGCCGCCGATCATGCTGAGCACGTCGTGCCGCACGTCGGTGCTCGTGAGGATGATCGGCTCCAAGCTGTCGATGACGCTGCGTTCGCGGTTGAAGATGACCTTGGGCAAGGCGATCGTCATCATGATCTGGATCGCGATGATCCCGCCCAAGAGAATGACCATGCTCCAGATGCGCCGGCTGATCGTCTTCTCTTTGAAGATCGTCTCGCGCAACGCCGTGAGCTTGCCGTGCTTTGCCATAGTACCCCTCGTCATGCGACTGCGTCCGTCGCCGCCGGGCGGCTGCTGAACGCAGACTGAGCGTGATGCAGAAATGCGGGAACGTCCAGGAGCAGGACCGCGCCTTGCGCGCTTGGATGGACCGAGATGCAGAAGCGGCCTGGCACGATGCTCGAATCCGAGCGCGGCAAGAGCCCTAACCCCTCGAGTTTGTCGACCGGCATCGCCATGAGCGCCCGCTCGCCAGCCAGGATGATGCCGTCGACGAGCGCCGGCATCTGCGCCGGAGCGAGCCCTAAGATGGGCCGCGGATCGAAGAGCATGACGCCCTCACCGCGGCGGTTGATGAGCGAAACCGCGATTCCCGAGCGCAACGGGATCGGCGCGTGCGAGGCGCCCGTGAAGAACTCGACGATCGTGCCCAGCGGCACGCCGAAGCGCTGGCCGGCGATCTGGAACAGCGCGGCTTCAAAGCCGACCACCTGCGGCGCCCTGGGGATCTCCGCCAGCGCCGCCGTGCGGCCGAGCAGCTCGTCCGCTGGGCCAAGATCCTGTTCGTAGACGTCCTGGATCGTCTGGGCATCCCAGATGTCAGGCTGGAGCAGACCGGCGGGATCGATGATGGCGCACAGCTCCGGTGCACACGCGATGCCGGAGATGATCTTGGCGTTGACCGGATTATCGCCGAACAGCGTATCGAGGCTTTCGTCTGTGACGCGTTGCAGCGTGACGAACTCCTTGACCTCGTCGACGATCACGGCCATGAGGCGAACGCCGACGTCCATGAGGACAAGCCGATCCGAGTAGGCGACCGGTCGCGGTCCCACCCGCAGGCTACGGCGCATGTCGAACACCGGCACCGCCATGCCTTGGAACTTGATGGCCCCCGCGATCCCGGGTTGCGCGCACGGCACCGGGAAGAGCGCCGGCGCTTCGTGGATCGAGATGATCGCGTGAACCGGAATGGCGATGTCGTAGCGATCGACGCGAGCGAGCAGGTGGCTATGGCCGGCTCCCCAGACATCGTGCGTGGCATCGCGCGCCGGCATGCCGTCATGCATCGGCCGGTTCTCCCAGAGCAGCACGCAGCAGCGTGGTCAGCTCAGCCACCGCGAGGTTGTCGAAAGGCAGTGCGACTTGATCGGGCGGCAGCCCCTCGAGCCGGGCGAGCAGCCGGGCGAAGGTGTATGCCGCCTGGCGGTCGCGGTTGGTCATGCGGTAGAGCGTGCCCATCTGCCAGAGCGCCGCGATGCATGCTGGATCCAAGAAGAGCGCTCGGCGCAATGCCGATTCCGCCTGCTTGAAGGCGTCACGCGCCGCGAAGAGCGCGGCCAGCAGCACGTGCGGTTCTGGATCGAGCGGATTGGCGAGCATGGCCTGCGCTGCGCTGCGTTCGGCCGCGTCCGTGTGCCCGGCGCGTGCGTGACGCACCGCGTCCTCGAGCAAGGCGCGCGAGCGTTCCTGGTCCGCGCCGGCATCGGCTTGACGCCGCGGCGCCAAAGGTTCGTGGATGACGCGCGTACGGGCCGCTGGTTTCGCGGTGCGCGCGCTATGGGCGGGTTTCGCCGCACTGCGGCGCGGTGCCGATCTGGCTGGCGCAGCCTTCTCTTTGGGTGCGACGTTGTGCAGCGGCTTGCGATAGACGACGCCTGCATCGTGGCGCTCGACGACGAGACTCCCGAGCGGCACGCCCTGTGCCTCGCCGTGTCCGAGCACGAGAACGCCCCCGGGCGTCAGGCAGCCGGCAAGGCGCTCGATGACTTTCGCGCGCGCGGCATGCGTCATGTAGATGAGGACGTTACGGCAGACGATGCACTCGAACGACGACATGCCCGAGGGCGGATAGGCGTTGGGGTCCAAGAGGTTGTGCGTGTCGAAGCGCACGCTGGCTTTGACGTCGTCATGCACGCGCACGGTCTGGGTACCGGAGATCATCAGGCCGTCGAGGTGGGAATGATCGACGCCGCGCAGCGACCATTGGGTGTAGACGCCGACGCGGGCTGCGGCGACCGCCTTGGGATTGACGTCGCTGCCCAGCACGGAGAAGGCGCCGTCCGGCAACGCGCGCCGAGCCACGATGGCAAGGGTGTACGCCTCCTCGCCCGTCGAGCAGCCGGCGCTCCACAACCACAGCGGTCGCGTGAGACCGGCAAGTGCCGGGATCAGCGTCTTTTCGATCAGCCGCCAGAGTGCGGCATCGCGGAACAGGAAGGTCTCGCCGACCGTCAGGACCGGCGAGAGCGCCATCCACTCGGTGCGCGCGGACGGACCGCCGGCGGCCAGCATGTCGAAGTAGGCCATATCGGAGATGCCGAGTCCGGTCGCACGGTGGCGGCACTGCTCGATGAACGTCGCGAGATTGGTGGCTGTGGGGGCAAGGCCAAGCCCATGCTCGAGCAAGGCGCTGAGCCGCTCGTCCACCGACGCAAATACGGCGCCTTCCAGCGCCTTCACATCAGGAATTGAACTCATCTAAAGGAAGATATCGGCATGGGAGAAATCGATGACTGCGCCAGTGACGCACGTCACAGGCCTTTCATCCCAATGCGCAGCGAGCCAGTCTTGTCATACGCGGTTGTCTCAAGGCTCGCATGATGGTGTGGCGCCAAGAAGGTTCACAAAGATCGGCGGTGAGCAAGCGGCGGTTTACAATCGGTTGAACGCTCCTCAAGCGGCACGCGACGATATCGAAAAAGCCAAGCGTTCGGCCCCGGATCCGGGCGCGGTGCGCCTGGCGTTCTGTCGCGGCCTTGGCAATCGTCATCGTGCCGCAGGGAAGCACCCCCGAGCCCGTGACACCCAACCAGTGGAAAACGAGTCGCGCTGGCAGGGTGCGGCCAGAGCACGAGAGGCCTATGGACGCGAGGGAAGGCCATAGCGGCGGAGAAGGTCCTGCCACCCAATCTCTGGACCGCGATCATCCTCTCGCGCGGAGGAATACCATGAAGGTGAAGCTCTTTCTCGCAACCGCCGCTGTCTGTGCCGCGGTGCTGTCGGCGGCGGCCATCGCCAATGCGATGCCTACGCACATGACGTCGGTCATCGGCGGCCGGGTGGTCGACTCGATCGACCAGCGGCCGCTCAGCGGGGTCCAAGTCGATATCTTCGACGACTCGGTCGGAGCGCACGCAAGCAAAGCGGTCGCTACGACGGTGACCAAAGGGGACGGGACGTTTTCGCTCCTCGGACTACGCAGCGGTACGTATCATATCGAGCTCGTCAAGCGTGGCTACGCGCTCGAGATCATCACTGGGTTCTCGCTGCGGCCGGCCGAGCGCGTGGTGATCGCCGAGCCGTTCGGCATGCGTTCAGCAGTTGTGACCACGGGCGTCGGACGGACCATGGAGACGACCCTCTAAGGAGCGTTAACGCTCAGGGCGTGTAGGGTACACTGTAAAGACAACCCTCACGGAGGTCCCCGCCATGAAACACCTGCTCGCCATCACCGCCCTCGTTGCGACGCTGCTCTGCGCCATGGCACAGCGTGACGCGCTCGCGCAAGGGACCTCCTCGGTCGGCGGCCGGATCGTCGACGCGCGCAACCAACAACCCATCATCGGCGCACGGGTCGATCTCTTCGCCGACTCCTCCGCATCCAGCGGTGCGAAAGTCGTCGCTGCCACGCTCACCCGCAAGGACGGCGGTTTCACGTTGAGCGGCATCGCGGCAGGCCAGTACCGGCTCCAGGTCAGCAAGATGGGGTACGCGCTGCAAGAGCTCAGCGGTTTGCTCGTGCAAGACAACGAGCGCACGATCGTCGGCGAGCCCATCGCGTTGTATCCGGCGTCAGATGAGTACGCTGAGAAGATGGCGTGCAATAAGCTCGTCCGCCCCGATGCGACCGGCGACGTCTACGTCGTCTGCGCCGGCAAGTAGCTCTCGCCCTCGATTTTCGCCTGACCGGAGGTCTGTCTAGCCGATCTTTTTCTGGAAGCGGAAGACGGCGAACGTGAAGACGACGATGCCGAGCACGGCGAGCGCGAGGATCTGCGGCCAAACGAACTCGATACCGACGCCCTTGACGATGACCGCTCGCACGACCGTCAAGAAGTAGGTCAGCGGCATTAAGGCACCCACCCACTGTAGGAACACCGGCAGCGATTCGCGCGGGAATATGAATCCCGACAGCAAGATGCCGGGCAGCAGGAAGAGCTGCGCCAGCTGCATCGCTTGCTGGAAGCTGGTCGAGACGGTCGAGATGAGCATACCGATGCCGATCGTGGAGAAGAAGAAACCCAGCGTCACCACGTAGAGCGTGAAGACGCTGCCCACCACCGGCACGCCGAAGAACAACCAGGCAACCACGAGGATCATCGTGCAGATGACATACCCGATGCCGATGATCGGGATGATCTTCCCGAGCATCAGCTCCGACGAACGGACGGGCGTCACCACAAGCTGCTCGAGCGTGCCCAGTTCGCGCTCCCGCACGATGGCCAAAATGCTCAGGAAGGTCATGCTGAATTGCAGCACGACG
This sequence comes from Vulcanimicrobiota bacterium, assembly GCA_036741695.1. Taxonomy (GTDB): domain Bacteria; phylum Vulcanimicrobiota; class Vulcanimicrobiia; order Eremiobacterales; family Eremiobacteraceae; genus JAFANK01. Next base: position 24,596 of record DAINRU010000016.1, on the reverse strand, counting down.
GCCAGCACGCCGGGGACGATGAAGACTTCGCTGCGCAAGTCCGGGTTGTACCAGGCCCGGGTGCGGACGTCGGGCGTACCCTCACTGACATGACCGCCGTGCAACTCTAGGGCAGCGACGGCGACCCTCTGGGCGATGCTGGCGCCGACGCCGGACGCCACCGCTAGCGAGGTCCGCGCCGCCGTAGCGTCGGTGGCGTCGACCGCCACCATCACTTGTGCATCCTGTCCTGAGCGCAGCTTGCTTGAGTAGTCTGGTGGGATGACGATGCCCACCATGGCACGACCGCTGTCGATGGCGTTTTCGACGTCACGCATGTTGTGCGCTGCCAATTTCACCGAGTAGTACTCCGTGTTGACAAAGGCTTGGATCAGCTCGCGGCTCTCGGTCGAGTCCGACTGATCCCAGACGATGGTCGATTGGTATTTGACGTCGCTTGAGAGGAAACCGTAGAGGACCAGTTGCAGAAGAGGCACGACTAAGATGCTGATGAGCGAGCGGCGGTCGCGCAAGAACTGCACGGTCTCCTTATAGATGATGGCTCGCAGGCGCTGCCAGTTCATGATGGCACGCTTCCCGAGCCGTGCAGGGAGGTGACCGACGCGAATACGTCTTCCAGGCTTGCGGCAGCAGGGCGCACCTCGTCCAAGGGGATATGGGCGTCGATCAACGCGCCGGACAAGGTGTCTGTGAATTGTGGCGAGGCGAGCATGATATGCACGGCCGCCCCATACAGCGTGGCGGCGCGCACGTAGGGAAGGTTTTCGACGAATTGCAGGGCCGCCACGGCCGCCGGCGTGATCACCTCGACGGCATAGCCGAAGCCCGCGTCTCCGCGCAAAGATGCAGGCGTGCCTTCCGCGATGATGCGGCCGCCGTCGATGAAGGCGATCCGGTCGCAGTGCTCCGCCTCATCGAGATAATGCGTCGTGACGATGATGGTCGCGCCATCGCTCACGATTGAACCGATGAGATCCCATAATTTGCGCCGCGACACGGGATCCACACCCGCGGTAGGTTCGTCCAGGAAGAGGACCTCGGGCTTGTGGAGCGCCGCGCACGCAAAAGCGAGCCGCTGCCGGTAGCCTTGTGGGAGAGCAGCCCCCAGGACGCCGCGGAACTCGGTGAGATCCAGCGCCTGGATCCAGGCATCAAGATCAGCACCGCTCTGGGCACTCGTGCCATACATGTCGGCATAAAATCGGATATGCTCGTCAACGGTCAGATCCGGCCACACGCTTGATTTCTGCGACACGTACCCTATCCGTGCGCGCACGCGTTCGGTCTCGCGGACGACATCCATGCCCAAGACCTGGGCGCTGCCCTCGGTCGGGGTCAAAAGACCGCACAGCATGCGGATCGTGGTGGATTTGCCGGCGCCATTAGGACCCAAAAAGCCCCAGATGCTGCCTGTGGCGATGCTGAACGACACGCGGTTGACCGCCGTGAAATCGCCGAATCGTTTGGTGAGGGCTTGGGCCTGGACCGCAGTGCTCATGACTGCGGACCCTGCGAAGCGGAATCCAGCAGCCAGACAAATGCGTCCTCCAAGGCGGGCTCTACCGCCTGCAGAGACGCGCCACGCAATCCGGCCGTCTCAAGGACTGCCGCAAATGCGGGAAGCGCTTGCGCCGTATCGGGCACGAGGGCGTGCAGCGATTCGCCGAAGAGCTCGAGGCTCTGGGCGAGCGGGTGGTCGCGCAGCGCTAGCCGGGCTGCACTGCTCGGCACCCCGCGGATCTCGATGACCCGTCCGCTCACCGTCGCGCGCAACTGTGCCGGCGTGCCGTAGGCGATCAGCCGGCCACGGTGCATGAGCGCCACGAAGGCCGCATGCTCCGCTTCATCCATATACGGCGTGCTGACCAATATGCTGATGCCGCGAGCGTTGAGGCCGTAGAGCAACCGCCAGAACTGACGGCGCGACACCGGATCGACACCAGCCGTGGGCTCGTCCAGGATCAGCAGTTCGGGCTCGTGGACAAGCGTGCATGCCAAGGCGAGTTTTTGCTTCATGCCCCCGGACAGCTGACTCGAAGGCCTGTCGACGAAGTCGCTCAATCGGAAATCATCGAGCATGACGCGGGAACGCTCGCGATACAATGCTTCCGGAACTTCGTACAAGTCGGCGAAGAAGCGCAAGTTCTCCCGGCCGCTCAGGTCACCGTACAGACTGAAGCGCTGCGGCATATAGCCGAGCCGTGCCTTGCCCGCTTCGGGGTTGCGCTGCATATCGATTCCCAGTACCCGCACCTCGCCGGCATCCGGCGTCAGCACTCCGCACAGCATGCGCAATAAGGTGGTCTTGCCCGCGCCATCCGAGCCGACGATCGCCAAAATGGAACCGCGATCGAGGCCGAGCGAGACCCGATCGACCGCGATGACCTCGCCGAAAGTGCGCACGACGTCGCGGCACGATACCGCGGACTGGGCAGCGGCTGGATCAGCGGCTGGCGTAGATAACGCCATCCGCAGGCATCCCAGCTTTCAGCGTGCCGTCCGGGTTTGGGAGGTCGATGCGGACGCGGAAGACGAGTTCAGCTCGCTGCTCCTTGGTCTGGACGTTGTTCGGGGTGAACTCGGCCGTGGTTCGGATGCTTGTGACCGCGCCTCGAAAAACCCGGCCGGGCGCGCCGTCAATCGTCACGTCAACCGGCTGCCCGACTTTCACCCGCGCGAGGTCCGCCTCAGTGGCGTACAGATCCAAGTAGGGGTGGTCGACATCGGAGATGGTCATGACGGTGCTCTGAGGCACGACAAGATCGCCGACCTCGACGCTATGCGAGAGCACGATGCCGTCGAAAGGGGCATACAGCGTCGTCTCGCTCAGCTGACGCTGCGCGATGGCGACCGCCGCTCGCGCTTGCGCCACATCGGCTTTCGCCTGGTCGATGTCTGCGCGCCGCTGATCGAGCGCGTGCGACTGCGCTTGTGCTCCGCTAAGCGCCGCCTTTGATTGTGCGAGTTGTGCGCTCGAGGCTGCCACATCCAACTGCTTGACGGAAACGCTCTGCTCGCTGGCGATGGCCAGATCCAAGTCGGCATGCGCCTCGCGCAGATTGGCCTCAGCAGCGGTGACCTGTTTTGCTGTTGCGTCCTGCCGGGCGATGGCTGAGGCGACTTGCGCCTGCGCGCTTTGCGCTGCAGAGCGGCTTGTGTCATATTCCTGTGCTGAGATTCCACCCTCGTGGTAGAGTTGCCGCGATCGTGTGAGATTGGCTTGGGCAAGCTGCTGTGCAGCCCGCATGTTCGTGACGTCGGCGGTAGCGCTGGCCAAGGTGGCGCGAGACGTGTCGAGCGCTGCGCTGGCCGAACGGAGGTGCGCCGTCGCCGCGTCGATTTGCGCAGACACCGATTGCGCCTGGATGCCAGCGAGCGTGACGCTCTGCGGCACGTGCGCGGCGCTTTCTTGGACTTGCGCCCGTGCCTCACTGACGCCGGATGCGTTGACGTCGCGCTGCAACGCAAAGGATGCTTGTGCGAGCTCGAGGCGAGCCCGCGAAGCCTGAAGATTCGCCTGCGCCTGCTGCAGTGCGAGTTGCGCGTCGAGCTTCTCGATCTGCGCGATCGGTTGGCCTGCTGTGACGCGATCGCCGTCGCTGACGAGCAGTGCCTGGATGCGCCCGCTGACCTTGGGAGCAACATCGACTTGGATCGTCTCGATCGTACCTGAGCCCGTGATCGTGTGGTTGGTCGCGGCAACGATTCGGCCGTAGATGAACCACAGGATGAAGAAAGCGATAAGGACGCCCAAAGACAAGCGCACCCAGCGGGGCAGGGCACGAACGAGGGCGACAAGGTCCTCAAGCCAGGCCCGAAACGGAGGCGTACCCCGGGGCTTTGCGGGCACAGGCGAAGGCTTCAGCCCAGGCGTGGGCTTTGGTGGTGGGGCTTGCCGGGTGGTCTCAGGCATCTGCTCGACCGTCATGCACCGAGGATGTCATGTTCCTTTGGAGGCCGTGTGAAGCGGGTGTGAATTCTCGCTTGCTTTCAGATAGCCGCGGTCCAAGGCCTGTAGCACTTGTCGCTGCTAGGCCCCGAGACCGTGGCTAGCGCAGTTTCTGGAACCCCGCCACGAGGCCGTCGTACTGCCCTTTGAGCGTGGCGGCCTCCTCGAGCTGCGACGCCGTCGGAGCCTGGTAGGACGTCGAGAACTGCGAGAGCAGATCGAGCAACCGTTCGCGCAGGCCCGGCGGCCTGCTGATGTTGTCTTCATCGAACGCCGGCGCGTTGGTGAGTTGCTCTTTGATCGCGGCATACGAGGCTCGCATCGGATGCTTCGCATCGATCGTGTTGAGCATGGAGTCGACGCCGCTCAACTCGGTCGTGAGCTGCGCGAGGATGTCGTGACGTTGTTGATACTGCGCGAAGCTGGATGGGTCGCGTGGGTCCTGTTTCACCGCGACCGTCGCGTGCTCGTCGTGTCCGTCAGCGTGGATCGTGACCGTGTACGTGCCCGGCACGACTTCGGCACCGTCGTGCGGTTCGATGTCTTTGTTGATCGAGTCGTTCCAGAGCACGGGCCCATCTTCGTGGAGGTTCCAGACGGCACGATTGATGCCCGCGTGATTGGGGACTGCACTGCCGGTCATGTGACGCACGACGTGCCCGAGGGAATCTGCCACATCCATGCTCGGAGCCGTGCGAGAAGCCGCACTGAGATAGTAGTTGACGATCGCGCCGTCGGGCGCGTTTTGGCCCACGAAGATGTTGTCCGGCACCGCCGTCAGCGGGCTGTAGATCGACGTGTTGATCGGTGCTACAGAGAACATCCGGTAGGCCGTGCGCGGCGCGAAGAGAGCGACGGCGCTGCTCTGCGCTACGGTGAGCTGCTGCAACGGCGAGAGGTCATCAAGGATCCACACGCCGCGGCCGTGCGTGCCCACCACAAGATCGTTTTGGTCGGGCTGAATCTCGAGGTCGTAGACAGCGCTGGCCGGCATGTTCAAGCGCATGTCGTTCCAGTGCGCGCCCCGGTCGAACGACACCCAGACGTCGCGCCGCGTGCCGGCGTAGAGAAGGTCCGGATTCTTCGGGTCTTCGCGGATCGACCGGACGAAGAGATCGGCAGGGAGGTCACCGGTGATCGAGCGCCAGGTCGCGCCGAAATCGTCGGTCACAAACACATGTGGCCGGTCGTCACCGCTCATGTGGCCGTCCGCTGCGACGTACACCGTGCCGGCATTGCCTGAACCTACGTCCATGCCCATGACACGCGCCCACTGCGGCATGTCAGGAGGCGTTACGTTGCGCCAGTGCTGTCCGCCGTCGCGCGTCAGCTGCACGAGGCCGTCGTCCGTGCCTGCCCAGATGACGCCCGGATCGCGAGCGGTCGTCGCGACGTACATGATGGTATCGTAGGTCTCAGCGTCGCTCATGTCGAGCTGGATCGGTCCACCCGACACGGTCTGCTTCTGCTTGTCGTCGCGGGTCAGATCCGGGCTCAGCACTTTCCAGGTCTGGCCGCGGTCGCGGCTGGCGAACAGCACGTTGCCCCCCACAAGCGCCTGCGCGCCGCTGCTCGAGAACGCGATCGGCGCATCCCAGTTGAAGCGATAGGCCAGCACGCTTGGGGGGACCCCGAAGGTCAGCCGGGCGATCGGCGACACGAAGATCTGTTGGCCGGTGCGGAAATCCGTGAGAAAGAGCTGTCCGCTGCTCGTGTTGGTCTCGGTCGACCACAGCAGGTTCTGATCGAGAGGGTCGAAGACCGACCACATGCCGTCTCCCGGCGCGACGGTCGTCCAGTCGCGGTTGAGCACCCCGACGAGATTCGGCACGCTCTGCGGCCCGCACCACGAGTCATTGTCCTGCAAGCCAATGCACACGTGGTAGTAGGGGACCACGCGATCGAGTCCCACGTGATAGACCTGCGCAAAGGGAAGATCGTAGGGCTGGGCCCAGTGCGCACCGGCGTCATGCGAGATGACGACGCCTTCATCGCAGCCGATGAGGATGCGCCGTCCGTCTTTCGACCACCACGCATAGTGGAAATCGTAGCCTGTGGTCAAGACGGTTTGGGTGAAGGAGCGCGCGCCGTCTGTGCTCACAGACGCGACGCCCTCGAGGTTGAGCAGGTGGAGCGGGTTGCTCGGGTCGGCGAACACCCGGCTGAAATAGAAGCCGCGCGCACCGACAAACTCACTTGCCGGCATTCGTTGCCAGTGCGCACCGCTATCAGCGGATCGCCAGATGAAGCCTTCTTTGGATTGGATTCTGGCGTAGACATAGCTGCCCGAGGCGGTCAGGCCGATGCGTCCGGTCAAACCGGCCGGCAAGCCGATGCCTGTGAGCCTGCGCCACGATGCGCCCCCGTCGTCAGATCGGTAGATGCCGCCGCTTCGGCCACCGCTGGTCATGGTCCAGGGCTGACGTCGAAATTCCCAGAGCCCGGCGAACATCGCCTGCGGCCTTCCGGGGAGGCGTATGATATCCGAGACGCCGGTCGACGGGCCGACGAAGAGGGTGCGCGACCAGTGGGCGCCGCCATCAGTCGTGCGGTAGATGCCGCGAGTCGTGCTGTCGCGGAATTCCTGGCCCAATGCGCCGACGACGACCGTATTCGAAGCGCGCGGATCGATGGAGATGCTCGACACCGCACCGGCATCGTCGAGGCCGGCATGCGTCCACGTCTGCGCTCCATCGCGTGAGTACCACACCCCGTCGCCCGATGCGGCATCGTTGCGTGGATTCGCCTCGCCCGTGCCCACCCAGACAGTGTTCGGATTCTGTGGGTCGATCGTGATGACGCCGACGGCCGCGACGGGCTGCCGGTCGAAGACAGGCGCCCACGATGCTCCGCCGTTGGTGCTCTTGAAGACGCCGCCATCTGCGCCGCCGACGTAATAGAGCTGCGGATCGCGATCGCTGCCCGCCGTTGCTGTCACGCGGCCCCCGGCGATCGCGGGTCCTATCGCGCGATACTTCAAGGACGAGTATGCTTGGGCAAGGGATTGGGCGTGCGCGGGCGGCTGGTAGGCGAGGAAGGCAAAGCCCAACACGGCACACACAACCGTGCTACGAATGGTGCTCATGCCGCTGGCTTCAAACTCAATGGCTCACAATCCCGGGACGTACATCGATCGAGCTTAGCAGCCTCAGGCAACAACATCCCGCGTCCGAGCCTAGCACGTCCACTTGGGGAATGGCGGTGGCCCGCGCTACCGTGTATTTGGCGTCACAGTCTGCCGGAAATGGGAGAACTTTGGCCGGAAGAGTCCGTTCATTATCCTTAGAGGGGTGAATGAGATATGGACTCTTGCGTAGGTCGCTTCCGGTGGTCGAGACTGTTCCTAGCTAGCGCGCTTGTGCTGGTGCTCATGCTCTTGGCATTCCGGCCAGCCTCCAGTGAATCAGCCGGACAACAATCGACACAGACCATCATCCTCGGCGCCGTAGCGGCGACTGCGGCTGTCATCCTGTATAACAGCTATCATCATGCCCAGGTCGCCCAGGAGACGATCGTCGGCCACACATCCGATGGCGGCACGGTCTACATCGACGGACGCATCGTGTTCCCTGGCGGAATCGTCGTGTACCTGAGCAACGATGGCCGCCGCCCGTGCAGCTACTGGGGAGATGCAGACAGGTGTGGATCGCACGCGCGTGGCTTTGAGTGGCGACATCCGGATGAAGACCAGTGGCACGGCGAAGGCCTGCATAAGGGTTGGAATAAGGGCAACGGCAACCCGCACCACGACAACGACGATGGCGAGAACCACGGCCACAGCCGTTAACGCCCAACAAGCATCGGTCCCATACGGAGCGTGCCATTGCTCTCATACGACCGCGATATGAGCCGGCACCCGCCCCCTAACTGTGGTATACTTCTCGTACAGCGACTCTAGGCATTGAAAAACGGCTGCCCGTCACTGGCGCCTCACAGGCGCACCTCAAGTGGGGCAGTCTTCTTTTGAACACTTACGCTCTCGACTGTATACCGAAGCCAACTCTGAGGAGTTGTCCATGTACGCACGCATCCTAACATTCAATCTCAAGGCCAATCACCTTAATGATTTCAAGGCGACGCTTGACAAGAACGTCATCCCTATGCTTCGCAAGCAAAACGGCTTCAAGAACATGATCGCCTTTGCTGGCCCGAGCGGAACCGAAATCCGCACCGTCAGCTTCTGGGACAAAAAAGAGACTGCCGAGACCTACAATAGCACGGGCTATCCGGAAGTGCTGAAGGCTCTGACCAACGTACTCGAAGGAACACCGCAGCTCAAGAACTACGAGGTCGTCAACTCGACCTTTAGTGAGATCCCCGTTCTCGCCACCGTCTAACGCGCAAGAACCCTCATACACTTGGAGCGGTCCGCGAGACCGCTCCTTCTTATTGCCGCGCCGCCTTTGAAGGAGGTGATACACATGAAATCGTTCTTTAAAAAATCAATAGGACCGTCGCTTGTCCTGGTACTGCTGGTCGAACTGGTCTTTGCACTGGCTCAGCCGCACTGGCTCCTCGTGACGTTAGCGTTTACCATCATCAACATGGTGGTGTTCGTCGCAATACGCCTCGTCAAGCCCAGAGTGATATCGCAGTCGTCCTGACGAGGGATCCGATCCGAGCCAGCGGCACGTGTGCCGCGCAGCAGTCGAACGCAGGCTGACCGAGCGGAAAAGAAGCAGGTCCGGTGCAGCAATGCCCCGGACCCTAAGGAACGCTCGCGCTCTAGGATATGGATCCTACGGAGCTCCCCACAATTGGAAGCCGCCGCACGGACTCAAGCTGGGGCTCACGCTCGAGCCTGAGAAAAACGTCGCTTGGTTATTGTTGTATCCGTACATCTGCCCTACGCTCGGAGCATCCTGCATCCCGCCGTCAAACCACGGACTTGCAAACGATGAGCCCCACACCGAGGATGGTGAAGGCTGACCGTATGCAGATCCGGCTCCGTACGGATAGCCGCCGCATGTTTGCATCATTGGATTCGATCCTTGATTTGCATAACGTGGCGTGTATTGTTGATTCCGATTCGGAATGCTGTTTTGCGATGATGGTGACGAATGTTCGCCGGACACGCCTTGCGGTGTCGGCCGCTGTTGCGCGGCAGCTGGCGTTGCGAGCCCCGCTACGACAAGCCCGAGCGCCGCGACAACTGCGAGCCCAAAGCCACTGGCATTGCGCGGCCTCATTTTGACGACCATAACAGACCCCTCCGTTCTCGGTGACCAGGCCCCGCCCTCACGGTCTGCCACGACTCGATTGTACCACTTTTGAGTCCCACTCGCACTGCCCATTTCGGGCGGGCCACGCCGCCCGGAGCCCGCCGGAAAAGCCCAAATCTCGGCCGTCACGCAACCCTTGTCGACGCCTACAGGCAGAGGTCAAACGGCGTATTCGTCGTGGCGGCGCACCCAGCGCTGCGCACCATCAGCTTCGTCGCGGCCCTTGGGGACGAGATCCAACATGTTGTATGCACCGTTGATGATGTCGATGCCGCGCCCGAATGCGGAGTATGTGTGGTAGATCGTTCCGGCATCGTCCTTGTAGAACACGCTCATGCCTGGCCCTTCAGAATCCGGCGGGCTCTGCATCGTATAGTTGTAATACCCAAGGTCACGGTCGAGCTCTTCCTTGGTGAACGTCACGTTGAAGTCGCGGTTGAAATCGTTGGCGAACGATGACAGCCATACGAAGCTCCAGCCCATCCGCTTGTGGTACGCTTCGATCTTCGGCAACGGCGCGCGCGAAATCGCCACAAAGCTGACGTCCCGTGCTCTCAAGTGGACGGGGATCCCGTTGAAGTTGTCCGCCCAAAAGGAGCAGCTCTTGCAACCGATGTCCCAGTCCGGATCGAACATGAAATGGTACACGACGAGCTGGTGACGGCCCGCGAACAGATCAGCGAGCGACTGCTTCCCGGCGGGTCCGTCGAAAACGTAGTCCTTGTCGATGCGCTCCCACGGCAGATCGCGCCGCTCTTGCGAGAGCTGATCGCGCACCCTCGTGAATTCCTTTTCTCTTGCAAGCAGCGCCTTGCGCGCCTCGATCCAGGCATCGTGCGACAGGATCTTGTGGGTCGCAACGTCATAGGTGGGCGTCTTCATGTACGGCTCCTTCGTCTTGTCCATACGTTAGCATATACTTACGAAAGTGTAAACTTACGGTACGACGCGGCAAACGACAGGGCCGGCGATGCGGCAGGTGCTAGGGCGGCAGGTTCAGCAGGACCTCGCGCGCCGCACGAACCGCCCGGGCACGCAGGACGTCGGATGATATGTCGGGGCTCCAGGGACCCATCAGGGCGACCTCCATCCGCATCCCGCCGCCGAGCACGACCAGCGTGCGCTTCAGATCGATCCAGATAGCTAACGCCGGCAGATCGGTCACCCGCTGCGCATTGCCGCCCGCCACGCCGAAACCCGGCTCTTGCGCTAGTCGTTCGACCTCGCTCGGCCCCGGCCACTCGAGCGAGACTCTGATCGACGGCGTGGGCGCACTGTCCGATGCGCCGGCGGGAAGCCACTGACACTCGGCAGCGGGGTTTGGCGCTTGACTGGTCACCCCGGCGACACCCAGGAGGGTGGCAGCAGTCTTGCTCGCGAGCAGCTCGCAGACGTTGAGCGTGGGATGGACAATTTCGAGCTGGCTCGTGCCGCGAGGGGCTGCGGCATGCGGGCACACCGCGATTGTGACCGCGACGAGCGCGGTTACGCTCACGATGAAGCTGCGCCGACGAGCCAGCGCGGGTGAATGACCCAAAAGAGCCGTACCCTTCACGACGATGTCACACGCATCGATCGGCTCCCGATCTCTTTGGCCGATCCTGGCCATCAGCCTCGTTCTCCTCGCGCTAGGGCAACCGCAACGCCTTGCCCTTTCAGCCGACGCGTCAGTCGTTCCGCTGAACGTCGTCTATCCGGGCGAGGGCGATAGGCTCCCATATCTAAGGAAGTCATTCATCTTCGGCTCGGCGGCCCCGGGTTGCGCAGTCGAGGTCAACGGCGTACCGGCGCTTGTCGCGCAGTCGGGCGGCTGGATCGCCTACGTGCCGTTTGCTCCCGGGGAGTTCCATCTGCACGTGCTCGCTCGCCTCGGGCATGTGACGGCGTCGCTGGACCGGATTGTGAACGTGGCAGCGCCGCTCCAGACGTTGCCCGCATCGCCGGCGCGCGTCGACACGGCCGTGCCCTCAAAACCAGATACGAACTTCACGCTGAATCCCGGCGACATGATAGATGCGTTCATCAAAGCCAGCACAGGCGCGCGCGTGACCGCGTCGTTCGATGGTGGCATCACCCGAGTGCAGTTGGTCGAGACGCGAGCGCCGGGCGCGAGCCCCAGCGAGAAGGAGCGTATCCTCGGCGACGCGAGCGCCGGAGCCGACCTGGTCGGCGGCTTGTACGAAGGTGAGCTCCGCATCCCGGCGACACCGGGCACGCTGTCGGTGGAATACATGGTGACGGCGCCGGATGGTTCCGTAGCCAAAGCGACGGCAAGGGGCATCATCACGGTGGAACCACCGGGTTGGCTCAAGGTCGGACACATCGTGCTCGCCGACCGGAGCAAGGACATCGACGCTCGACCATACGGGATCGTCGAATCGGAGCCGGACGGCGGCTGGCTGTTCTACCCGCCAGAACGCACACCGTTTGAGATCACGGGCAGTGCGGGCGACTACTACCGCGTCGCGCTGGGTGCGAACCAGCAGGGTTGGATCGATAAGAAATCGATCGAGTTCGACGCTCCTGGCACGCCCAGACCGCGTGCGTCGGTGCAAGGAGTCGTCGTCGAGGACGGGGAGAGAGCAGGCACCGTCATCGTGCATTTGAGCGGTCGCGTGCCATACTGGGTCAGTGAGTCTGTGGACACGCCCGGCCTGCGTATACGACTGTTCGGTGCAGCGGCAGGCGGCGACTTCGTGCGTTACGGCGCGGACCGGGGGAACGTCGCGGAGGTCCGCTGGGACCAGCTCGGTGGTGGGGTCGCCATCCTCGAGATCAAGCTACGCCAGCACACGATGTGGGGCTATCACGCGCAGTGGGATGGCAACGACCTCAAGCTCGTCGTCAAGAAGCCGCCGCGTTTCAAACCCGCGCCCGCGTCTGCGCTCGACGGCTTGATCGTCGCGATCGATCCTGGCCATTCGCCGGATAGCGGCTCGATCGGACCGCTCGGCACGCAAGAGCGAGATGTGAACCTCGCCATCGCCGAGCGTTTGGCGACGCACCTCGAGAGCCTTGGGGCGCGCGCGGTCCTCACGCGCACGGCGAACGTCCCCGTCGGCCTGTACGATCGCACCGATCTCGCGGCGCATGTGGGGGCCGACATCCTCATCAGCGTGCACAACAACGCCCTGCCCGATGGCGTCGACCCGTTCACCCATCATGGCTTTTCGGTCTACTACTATCAACCGCAGAGCCTGGCTCTGGCGCGCGCGATCCACGACGCATATCGGCGCGACACGCAGCTGCCCGATTATGGATTGTATTACGACAACCTCGCCCTGACGCGGCCGACTGAGGAGCTGGCCGTGCTCACGGAGTCTGCATTCATCATGTGGCCGCCTGAAGAGATGGATCTTCGCGACCCGGCCTTTCAAGACAAGCTCGCAGCCACGATCGCGGACGGCGTGAACCGCTTTGCCAGCGCCATGCGCGCACTCGAGTGAGCGCTTGAGGCCTCGGGAGTAGGGGTACGCCGCGCCGCGTCAAAGGCTCGGGCTGGGGTGCGTTGACATGCCGAAACGTTTTTACGAGCGGCGCACGGCCGCTCTAGCAGTGACCATCGTGACCCTCGTCTCGTTGGGATCCAGCGCGCACGCTGCGACCAGTCCAACGCAGCCACAGGCCTTGGCGAGCAAGCTGCAATGGCGCAACGTCGGTCCCTGGGTCGGCGGTCGCGTGGTAGCTGTGGCTGGGATACCCGGGCGCAACCTGTTCTACATGGGGGCGGTCGACGGCGGCGTCTGGCGGAGCACGAATTACGGGATCACGTGGGTCAACTTGACCGATGGCACTCTCCCAAGCGAGAGCAACAGCATCGGTGCGATCGCGGTAGCACCTTCGGACGCCAGCGTGATCTATGCAGGCACGGGCGAAAGCGACATCCGCGGCGACGTGATCACGGGTGATGGCGTCTACAAGTCAAACGACGCGGGCAAAACGTGGTCTTACGCAGGCCTGCGCGACACGCACACCATCAGCGCCATTCTTGTCGATCCGAAGCATCCCGCAATCGTCTACGCATCGTCGATGGGACACGTCTTCACGAGCGATCCGAACCGCGGGGTCTTCAAGTCGGTCGACGGCGGCACGACCTGGCGCAAAGTCCTGTTCGTCAACGCCGACACAGGAGCGATCAGCTTGGTGATGGATGCCAAGAATCCAAGTGTGCTCTACGCGGCCATGTGGCAAGCCTACCGGACGCCATGGAAACTCTCCAGTGGCGGTCCGGGTAGCGGCTTGTACAAGAGCACCGACGGAGGCGAACACTGGACCGGTCTGTCGCGCAATGCGGGCCTTCCGCACGGTCTGCTCGGGAGGATGGGCATCGCGGTCGCCGCAAGCGATCCGCGCATCGTCTACGCGATCGTGCAGGCCAAGGAAGGTGGCGTGTTCCGCTCGAGCGACGGCGGCGGGAGTTGGAAGCGCGTCAACGATGAGTGGAAGCTGCGCCAGCGCGCGTTCTATTACATGAGCATCTACGTCGATCCGACGAACCCGGACGTCGTCTACGTCCCCGAGGTCGACGCTTTGTGGGTCTCGCACGACGGCGGCACGACGTTCAGCAAGCTGCATACTCCGCACGGCGATAATCACATCATCTGGATCGACCAACGCAATCCGCACGTCCTGCTCGAGGGCAACGACGGCGGCGCCACCGTGTCAACCGATGGCGGGGCCACCTGGAGCGGTGAGCACAACCAGCCGACCGGCCAGTTCTATCACGTGGGCGTGGATGACCAGTTCCCGTTCCACATCTATGGCGCGCAGCAAGACGAGGGCTCGACGGAGGGCCCCAGCGCCTCGCCAGCCGGCTTCATCGACCTCGGCGAGTGGCACGACGTCGCCTATGGAGAGAGCACGTTTGTGGCGCCGCAGCCAGGCAATCCGAACGTCACCTACGGCAGCGGGTACTTCAGCATATTCCTACGCTATGACATGACCACGGGGCAGCTCTCAAGCGTCAGTCCGTGGCCGAACTTCCTTGAAGGCGCATCGTCAGGGGAGCTCAAGTATCGCTTCGGGTGGACGCACCCCATACTGTTCTCCCCAGCCAATCCCAAAGAGCTGCTGATCGGTGCGCAGTACGTGCTCACAAGCGACGATTACGGGCAATCGTGGGAGCGCATCAGCCCCGATCTGACGCGCAACGATCCGCGCACGGAAGGTCCGACGGGCGGACCGATCGACCTCGACCAGACGAGCGCAGAAGTATTCCCGGGTGTCTCGGCGCTCGCTGTCTCCCCGCTCGACGGCAAGGTGATCTGGGCCGGTTCTGATGACGGGTTGGTGTGGGAGACAAGCGATGCGGGCGGGCACTGGAACTCGGTCACACCGCCGGCGCTGCCGCAATGGGCGCAGATCAGCTGCATCGAGGCCTCGCATGTCGACGCGGGCACCGCGTATCTCACCGCTTCACGCTACATGTGGGACGATTTCCATCCGTATGTCTTCGAGACGACAGACTATGGCCGCCACTGGACCGCGCTGACGGCCGGCCTGCCAGACGATCAGTACGTGTTCGCGATCCGTCAGGATCCAAGCGTTGCCGATCTGCTCTTCGCGGGCACCAAGAACACGGTGTACGCGAGCCTTGACGGCGGCACGCGGTGGCAACCTCTCAGCCTCAACCTCCCGCACGTGCAGGTCCGGGATATCGCGATCGACTCACGTCAGGGCGACGTCGTCGTCGCCACGCATGGACGCGCGTTTTGGGTGCTCGACAATCTTTCGCTGCTCGAGCAGCTTTCAAAGGCGGCGAGCGGGCACACAGGCATGCAGCTTTTTGCCCCGCAGGCCGCCTGGCTGACCCACGCATACGGCAAGGGCGGATCGGAGCGGCCGCTGACCGACGTCGGTGAAAATCCGCCATTCGGCGCGACGGTGTTCTTCACTATCGCTGCCGGCTATGACGGGAAAACGCCGGCGACCATCGCCTTCAGCGATGCGCAAGGCAACCTGATTCGCAGCTTCACGCTGCACCTGAAATCGAAGGCGACGGTCGGCCGGCAGGCACGCGAGCAGATGACCCCGATGCAGCTCAAGCGCTCGACGGACGAGGAACTCACCGCCATCCAGCCGGGGATGAACCGCTTCCAATGGGATCTGCGCTATCCCGGCGCGACGGAGGTCACCGGTTTCTATCAGCCGATCGCGGCCGGTGGATTGGAGGACGACGTCAGAGGCCCCACGGTCGTGCCGGGCCGCTACACCGTGACGCTCGACTATGGAGGAGTAAAAAGCCAGCAGTCCTTCGATGTCGATCTGGATCCACGCTTAAGCGCCACCCCTGACGCGCTCGCCGCTCGCCTTGCGTTCCAGCTCCGCATCCACGCAAGCCTTGATGCGCTCGACAGGACGATCAACGACGCCATCGCCGCGCGCGATCGGCTGCACGACGCGCTGACGACACGGCGTGTGACCGGATCTCAAGGTCAGGCAACGCTCTCGGTCTTAGACCGTGATATCGCCGACGTGGTGCAGCTCAACTTCCAGTCGAGCGAAGGTGCGGTAGTGTACGAAACAAAGCTGCGCGACCATCTCGCCTATCTTTCTGCGGAGGCCGACCTGGCCTACGAACGGCCGACAACCGCACAGTACGCCGTGTTCGATGAACTCGATGCGCAGGAGAAGGCCTCCGTGCAGACGCTCGAGGCCGCGATCGGCGACGCGAACAGACTGACCAAGTAGGCGAAAGCCACTGACAATTGCGCATCGACTTGCACGGCACATAGTGGTCATCCGACAGATCCGATCGACGGAGGGAGCGCAACTGCGATCCATCAGGCTGCAAGCGATCGCCGAGAGTCCCTCGGCCTTCGGATCGACACTCGCCGAAACCGAGGCCTTGTCGAGCGAAGATTGGGACAAGCGGGCAGCGGGAAATGCCACAGGCGATCTGGCCATCTTGTACGTGGCAGAAGACCAAGGGATGTGGGTCGGCCTCGCCGGCGGCATGCGAGCGCCCGACGCGGGCGCTCAGAGCGTTGTGTTGTTCTCGATGTGGGTGAACCCAGCATATCGCCGACAAGGCCTTGGCCGCGAGCTGGTTCGCCGGGTCATCGAGTGGTCAAGCATGCAAGGCGCCGACTGCATCGAGCTCTGGGTCACCCAAAGCAACGAGGCCGCGCGGGAGCTCTACACGAGGTGCGGGTTTACGGCGTCGGCAGAGACAAAGCCCCTGCCGTCGAACCCCGCATTGCTCGAGCAGCGGATGGTGCAGGACCTCCGCGCTCGGCGCACATAAGGGGCAGCAAACGGAGAGACGATGATGAGCACTCATGACCCCGTTCAGTTGAGCTTCGCGCGGGATATCCGCCCCATGTTCAGCGAGATGGATATCGCGCACATGCAGCCCTTTGGCATGGACCTCAGCAACAAAGATGACGTTGAAGCGCACGCTGACGCCATTTATCGTGAGGTCAAAGGCAAGACCATGCCGCCCGAAGGATCGGGCGAGCCCGCGTGGAGCGATGAGATGTGCGATCGTTTCAAGACGTGGCAGACGCAAGGCTGCCCACCATAGCGGTTGCCGTCGATGCTGTTCACGGGCAAACGACACATGCCGTGACCGGCTATTGCATGAAAAGAGACTGATACAGAAAGGCCATCGCCGCCGCCGTCACGATACCGGTCACACACCATCCTGACAGCAGTAGCCACGACGGGCAGCGCTGGCCGCTCATGATCTTAGGGTCGTGCGCGACCACCATCATCATGACGAGCGTGAGTGGTGTCGCGAGACCACCCACGATGGAGCTTACAAAGAGCAGTTTGACGGGTGCGACACCGGCGAACGCGATCACGAGCCCGCCGAGCATCGACGCGCTCATCGCGACATAGAACTTGCGGGCAAGCCAGAACTTGCTGTCGAGATCACCGTGCCAGCGAAACGCCGCGCTGATGACATAGGCGCTCGTGGCGACCAGCACAGGGATGGCGAGTAGGGCCGAGCCGAGCAAGCCTATACCGAACAACGCGGCCGACCATCGGCCCGCTATCGGGGTCAGTGCTTGGGCGGCGTCCTGCGCTGTTTCAACGACGCGATGGTGCACGCCAAGCGTGGCCCCTGTGGCGACCACGATGAAGAAGAAGGTGATGCCCGCGACGGCGGCCCCCAACGTGCCTTCAGCCTGCACGACGCCGATGCGCCGTACCGGTGCATCGTGCGCCACCTCGATCGATTCCCACACGTAGACGTAGCTCGTGAGGGTGGTGCCGAGCAAGGCTATGGCTCCGGTGATGTATTCGGGTGTCGCCTCCAGATGCGGGATGAAGGTGTGCAGAGCGACCTGTCCCCAGTCGGGATGGGCCACGATGGCCGCGGCCACGTACGAGAGGAAGATGAGCGGAATGAAGACGAGCATGCGCTCGATGCGCTTATAGGACCCCAAGAGCAGCATCAATGTGACCGCTATGGCCACGGGCAGGATCCACACCCGATAATCGACGCCGGTCAGCAACTGCAACGCGGCGCCGCCGCCCTCAAGATCCGCTCCGAGTGTCAAGATGTTGACGATGAGTACCGACAGCAGCGCGGCCAACGCCCATCCGAACCCGTAGTGATCTCGAATGACCCGTTCCAGGCCGCTCTTCGTGACCGCCCCTATCTGTGCGCTGATGGCTTGTACCACCGCGAGCATCGGAATGATGAGCACGACGAGCCAGCTGAGCGCATAGATCGTCGTCGACCCGATGACGGCCAGCGAGGCGACGGTCGTGGGATCGTTGTCGGACGCTCCGGCAATAATACCCGGGCCAAGCTCCGCCGCGATGATGCGGTCCGATGGTCGACACGCGCTCATGAACTATCTATCGTCCAAAACAGGGCGATGGCGTCTATCCACGGGGTACGAGCTATTCGTATACGACGACTTCGTCTATGTCATCGGGTCTGACGTACACATTGCCCGTGCCGACCGCGCGCGCGACCAGCCAACCCGATGCGGGGTGAGCCGAAGGATAGATGACCTCATTCGCGCCGGTCGGGTCGCCGGCTCGCGTGATGTGGCGGAATCCGAGGTGCTCGAGGTGCAGCGCCATGTGCGTCGATCCGTAGAGACGGACGTGCACCGAATCGGGTCGCGGTGGCTGCGGAAGCCCGGTGCGCGACCACTGCGACCCGAACTGCGCGAGCTGCTTGTGGACGTTGTCCGGATCGAGCACATCGTAGGCGGCTTCATCGATGCGCCCCTGCCGGTTGATCCCTGCGATGGCTGCGGGCGCAAGAACCATCGAATCGGCGACGGATCCAAGCGGCACCTGGTACACGGGTGCTCCCGCCATGGCGAGGCCGAGCTGCACGAGCCGGTCCTGCGGCAGATTCGTGGCGACGTCTTTCTTCATGTGGGCGACAAAGCGCGGCACGAGAGTCGCGGCATGCAGCGGATCGAGCAGCTTGTTGCGCAAAAGCCCAACTACTTCAACCTCAGCCTGCATGCGCTGATAATCGTTCACACGATATGAGTTGCCGGCTTCGTTCTGCCGCACGCGGATGAACGCGAGTGCCTGGGCTCCGTCCATATGCTGGACGCCGGGCTGAAAATCGGCGTGGCTGTTCTGGGGGTCGTAGACGCGGGCCTTGACGTCGACCGTGAGGCCCCCGACGAGATCCACGGCTTTGGTGAAGCCTGCGAAGTTCACGACGATATAGCCGTCGATGGGAAGGCCGGTGAGTTCGGACACCGCCTTGGCGAGATATTGCGGTCCGTGCGGCGGCGTCTCCTCATCGCCCATGAAGAACAACGTCTTGATCTTCGGCACTGAATTATGCCAGCGCGGTTGTGCCACGAGCGCGTCGCGCGGAATCGTGATCGCGTAGATGGTATGAGTGCCAGGATCCAGCCGGGCGAGCAAGATGACATCTGCCTGGCCGGCAGCTGAACCCAAACCCAGCGGGTTATCCGCTGCGACGCTGCGGGCGTTGTTCGCGATCAACAGGATGTTCGTCGGCCGGTTGCCCATGGTCAGCCGCGCCGCGACGCCTCCAGCATACTGGCGACCTGGCTTGGACAAGAAAAAAACGACCCCGATGAGTGCGATGAGCAGGCAGCCAATGATGATGACGTGCTTGCGATCGAAAGAGAAATGGTCAGTCCGCATCCTAGGAAAACGCCTCCATGTATATCGTGAATAGGGAGCGACCCGCTGCAGCACGGCACGCCCGAGTGGTCTTTTTAGTGTCAGAGCAGGGAATGCGCAGGTGCTGCTGGGGGTGAGCTATGCGGCGAGGGGTGGAGGCGCGCGCTCGCCGGCGCAGCCAAAGGCGTGGATGAAGCGACGCTGCGTGCTGCATCGTGCCCGAGAGAGAAACGATGCTGCGCTACGGAGCACCGGTAAGGTGGCAAGCGCAAGGACCAGCTGCACGAGCTGCACGGTGGCGTCGGCTAAGGCACGCAGGATCCGCGCCGCCGCCAGCGCCACGAGCGCACAGATGACGGCGTGCGCGACGAGGCTGACCGCGATGGGACCGCCGAGCCAGAGAGTCCCGCCCAGCACATGTCCATAGACGACCTGTTGCTCGACCGTTTCCATGAGGAACAACACGGCAACTTGCGCGACAAAGATCAGCGGCACGAGGCGGAGAGCGCTCGGCCCGAGCGCACCTGTGGTGAGTCGCAGCCAGTGAGGAGAGGCCTTCCCGCCGGTGAGCGCTTTGTGGACCCGTACGCAGACATGCAATGCGACAAAGACCAGGCCCAGCATGAGAGCGGGCACGACATCCCAGTTGCTGTGATCCGTGAAGCTGCCGGGGCCGAACCACCCCGCGTTCGAAGCGTGCTCGACCAAAGGGTCGGCGATCGAAGCGGCGAGCATGGCGACCGCCGCACAGAACCATAGCCGGATGGCCGCTGTCATGCGCTCAGGCTTCACCGACCCGCAAACGCATCACCTGCAGTGATGGAACGCCGCGCCTTGCAAGGACGCTCGAGCAAACGGCGAAAGCGCTGACCGCTATGGGTTTTGCGGGCCCCAAACGTGCACGCGGTCACGCGCTGTGAGCACGCAGTCGTCTCCCTGGGAATTCCGCACGCGCGGATGGATCGGGTTCGCGATATATTTTCTCGGGTTCTTTGCGGGATACGCGATCGACCAGGCCATGGGCGGCAAAGGCATCCCGACGTACGTGTTGCTGGGGAGACACTGGGGAGACGCTGGGATTCGCATCGCGGCGGGGGTCGCCGCGGCCTTCGCCATCGCCGGCTTTCTCATCCGCTGGTGGGGATCGAGCTATCACCAGGCGGGCATCGTGTTCAGCAGCCGCATCGAAACGAGCATCCTGACCGCGGCCGGCCCTTACCGTTACGTTCGCAACCCCCTGTACCTCGGCAATCTTCTCCAGGCTATCGGCATCAGCATGGTCGGCCCGCCGGCGGCGACCATGATCATCCTCGTTCTGATGACGGCGTTTCTCAATCGGCTGATCTTCCTCGAAGAAGGCCATCTCCGCGCGGCGCATGGTGAGGCCTACGCTCGGTATTGCGCGGCGGTGCCCCGGCTCGTACCCCGCTTGACCCCGGCGTCTCTGCCTGCAAGCGGGCAACGCCCAAACGTCGTCATGGGGTTCCTCACCGAGCTCGGCTTTGTCGGCTTTGCGGTGTGGATGACCTATCTTCCCGTGGTCAATCCGCACGGCGTGACGACCACATTTGTCGTCCTCTTTTACGTCGCCATTTTCTTGTTCGTCACGAGTGCCATCGTCAACCGCCGCATGGGCCGTGCGAGAACCGATCCCCAATGATGAAGTTGACGCCGTTCCTGCTTGAGAAATGGCTTGATGGTCATATCGATCCACCGGTCGAGTTCAACCTGGGCGGGAGCACCGGGCCGGTCTGGACTGCGCGCGAGGTGCTCGACCTTGATGGCGCACGAAGTCTCGAACGCTTGTTGGATAAGCACATCGTATATTCGCGCTCGGCCGGCGGGAGCAGTCTGCGCCAGGCGTTGGCCGACATGCACGGCGTTCCCATGGAGCAGATGCTGGTCACCACCGGCGCAGCGGAAGCACTCGTTCAGGTCTTTCTGGTCGCGGCTGAGCCGGGCAGCAACGTCGTCGTTCCCCAACCCTGCTTTCCCCCACACGCGCAAGTGCCCGAATCGCTCGGGCTGGAGGTTCGCTCGTACGGGGTGCGCCGCGACAGGGCTTTCCAGATCGATCTGCAGGAGGTGATGGGTCTGGTCGATGCGCACACCAGGCTCATCCTGGTGAATTCGCCGCATAATCCTACCGGGACGACGATCAGCGACAAGGACATGCTAGCGCTGCACGATTTCGCCGCGGAGCGTAGCGTGCAGTTCGTTTCCGACGAGGTGTACCACCCCATCTACCACGGGCCTGCGAGCGCATCTGCCGCGACGCTGGCGCACGCCACCGTGATCAGCGACCTCTCGAAAGCGTTTTCTCTCAGCGGTCTGCGGCTAGGCTGGATTCGCGAGCCCGATGTGCAGCGCCGGGAGCGCTATCTGAGCATCCGAGAGTTCTTCACGATCTCCAACTCACCCATAACCGAACTGCTGGGGGAGATCGCCGTGCGCCACCGCGACGCGATCTTTCGGCGAACCCGCGAGGTGGCGTCCGCCAACCTCGAACTTCTCGACCAGGTGATCGCTGCGCATCAAGACGTCCTGCGTTGGGTTCGCCCGCGGGGAGGGATGACCGGGTTTCCCTGGCTCGTTTCGGGCGCGAACGCGCGTGCTTTCTGCGAAGAGGCCGTACGCGTAGGATTGCTCCTCGTGCCGGGTGACTGCTTCGGCGTTCCAGATCACGTGCGAATGGGATTCGGCGTCGGTCGCGAGTGGTATGCGCGCGCCATGGAGCGGCTATCGGGATTCCTCGCCGGCCAGTCGTGAAGCCGGGCGGACCTTATACCAATTGCTTCAGAACGATCTCGTGGCTCGACGTCTTCCCGTGAGATTCGCTCACCACGGTGATCGACGTTCCGGGCGGGCTGCTCGACAGCGTCGTGCGAAGTGTCAAGAGATCGTGCGAACTGACCGGCTGCCCGTTCACCGTCACGATCTCGTCGCCTGGCTGTAACCCCGCTTGTGAGGCAGGTCCATCGGGCAGCACGCTTGCGACATAGGCATGGTCGTCGCGCAGTGAGATCCATAGGCCGGAGCGGTCGTAGCTATCCGGAGCAGCGAAGAGCGCGCTTTGCCAGACGTATAACACGTTGTGTGGATAATCATAGACGATGTTGAAACGTCTGAGAAGGCCGCCGCCGATGCTTGCGGCCGCGACGTTCGAGGCGAAGACGCCTGCCTTTTGCCGGGAGGCGCGGGTCGTGATGTCGCTTAGGCGGGTACCCAGCACATCCAGCTGCGGCAGCGTGAAGACGTCCCCGTACACCGGTCCGCCGATGCCAAACCCTGTGAGCGCGTCTTGCACGCCGCCGAATCGTCCATACATCCCGTGACGTGTGGCAAACGGACCATAGACGCTCAGTGATGAGCGATCCCCGGTATCGATGAGGATCGTTCCCGTGATGCCCTCGATACGCCCCGGAACGATGATGAAGCCGGACTCAAGGCTGAAGTGGACGGCGCGCGCGGCCGCTGGGAGCGTCAGGCGCGCCCTGCTGAGCACCAGCACATGTCGATCCATATCAACTTCGACGGCATAGTGCTTCAACATCGAATACCCGATGATGCCGTCGAGATGAGGCAGCCCGATGCCTTCGCGGATCTGCGACAGGTCCAAAATGAGACCCTGTTGGTTCTCGGCATGCGCTCTGCCGATGTCGACCGAGGCGACGACGACGGCTGACACGGCCACCTTGCGGTTTCCCGCGCCGCTCACGCTTCCTGCGGGCGTGCCGTGGAGTCGCAAGTGCTGCGCGACAGCGCGATCGATAGTGAGGTCCCCACCCGTGTCGACGACAAAATCAAATGGCCCCTGTCCATCGATCATGCACTTGACGAACATGCGATTGTCTTCAAGCATAAAGGGGACGGTCGTGGATTGAAACTGTGGTGTCCCCGTGGGAGGTGCCGCGTGCGCCGGTTCCATGGCTGGCGATGCGCCGTACACGCCCGCAATACTGGAAGCGAACACGAGGCACGCGATCAGCCGTGAGATGTATGTATGCATGACGGTATAGTCTACGCGGCGCATTCGTGGGCGCCCTTTGCGAAAATGACGCAGGTTGATTTCGAAATCCTTACAACCAACTAACAAGCGCCAAGTGCGGGTCATGATCTCGCAGAAAGCGTTTGCCCAAGGGCGCAATTGGCAGAACATCGGCGTTCCCATTCGCGGCTACAGCGTCGATCACGCGGATGTCTGGTTCGCGCCGCATGGGCACGAGGGAGCTCCTGCCCCGCACTATGACATCATCTTGTTCTTTGTGCCGCATGCAGTGCACATGAAATTGTGCAATCCAAGCGGCAAGCTTCCGGACTTCGTCTTGCAACCCAACCAGAGGCATTGACCGCAGCCATTGCGAGCTGTCCCGCATTGTTTGCTATTAGCGCGGATATAAGGTATAATAGATGCAGTTTCGGTCTGTGGTTTGGCCTTATACGCCACCACGGCGGTCAATATTAGGCAGTCTTTCGTCTCCTCTTTGCGGTCGTCGTAATCCCATCACTGAAACACCCTAAACGAAAGCGAGTGTCGCTCCGCGACGCAAGCGAGGAGAATACATGATAACCTCTGATAGAAACCTGACGTGTCGCGACTGCAATAAACAGTTCACGTTCACGGCTTCGGAACAAGACTTCTACGCCCAAAAGGGCTTCACGCAGGATCCCGGGCGCTGCCCGGATTGCCGTGAAGCGCGTAAGTCGCAACGCAATTCGGCCGGCGGCAGCAGCTACGGCTCGAGCGATCGTCCGAAGCGCGAGATGTTCACCGCGACGTGCAGCGATTGCGGTGGCGTGGCCGAACTCCCGTTCAACCCGAGCGGTGACCGGCCAGTCTACTGCCGCGATTGCTTCGCGAAGAAACGCGCGTAAAGAGAACGCTACAATGACAGACGCCGGATGCCGTCATGGCATCCGGCGTCTTCATTTCAATTGGCTGGATGACGAGGCCGTTGGCCCCTAGCGGGCGATCGATATCCCCAATAACGCGACACCAAGCCCGAGTGCAAAAGCCGGGTTTGATGCTGCGATGAGGACGATCATGAAGGCGACGAGGACGAACGCCAGTCCACCGTGCTGCCGGACGTAGTCCGATACAAAGACCGCGATCAAACCGATCGGAATCGCGATACCCACATGAATGGCATCAGCGATCGAAAAGGCATGCCAGGAGAAGAAGCGCGCGGCGCCTATCGCTGTGAAGCCCGCGCCGAATATCGTCGAGATTACCCGCGGCTTCACATCTGCCATTGCCCGCTGCATAGATAGCCCAGCCGATTATGAGGTGAAGTGTACTATCTCCACGCGATAGTCGATCGTCCCATCATCGTTGTCGTCCGATG
>DAINRU010000015.1:0-48834 GCA_036741695.1 Vulcanimicrobiota bacterium | reverse complement strand
ACATCGTCTCGACCTGGACGCGCATCCCGGTCAGCAAGCTCAAAGAAGAAGAGACGATGAAGCTCCTCAACATGGAGGACGCGCTTCACAAACGGATCGTCGGCCAGGACGAGGCCATCAAGGTCATCACGAGAGCTATCCGGCGCGCGCGCGCGGGTTTGAAGAGCCCGATGCGGCCCATCGGATCGTTCATCTTCCTGGGTCCCACCGGCGTCGGCAAGACCGAGCTCGCGCGCACGCTCGCCGAGTTCCTCTTCGACGACACCGACGCGATGGTGCGCATCGACATGTCGGAGTACATGGAGAAGTACGCCGTCTCACGTCTGGTCGGCGCACCGCCCGGGTACGTCGGATACGAGGAGGGTGGCCAGCTCACCGAAGCGGTGCGCCGGCGCCCCTATGCGGTCGTGTTGCTCGACGAGATCGAGAAGGCGCATCCGGATGTGTTCAACTTGCTCCTGCAAGTGCTCGAAGACGGACGGCTCACAGACTCCCAAGGCCGGGTGGTGGACTTCAAGCACTCGGTCATCATCATGACGAGCAACGTGGGAACGACAGGCATGATGAAGACCTCCGACATCGGCTTCCGTCCGGTCAAAGAAGAAGGCTCGCCGGCGGTGCGCTACGAGAAGATGAAGAACCGCGTGCTCGAGGAGATCAAGCATCTCTTCCGGCCGGAGTTCCTCAACCGCCTCGACGAAGTCGTGGTCTTCCACTCGCTCGATCTCGACGAGATCAAACAGATCGTCGCGCTCGAGCTCAACAAGGTCATCAAGGAGCTCGAGAACCAGCGCATGACCCTCGAAGCGACCGAGAACGCCAAGGAGCTCATCGCCAAAGAGGGCTGGGATCCGCAGTTCGGCGCCCGGCCGCTGCGACGGGCGATCCAGCGCCTGGTCGAGGACCCGCTCTCCGAAGAGCTGCTGCGCGGCACGTTCAAGGTGGGCGACCACATCCAGCTCGACGCCCAAGACGGAAAGACCGTCTTCACCAAGATCGGCGAGCCCTTGAAGCCGCCGGCTCCACAACCGACAGGCTCTGGCTAGCAACGGAGCTTTGCAGCAACGGACCTTTAGATCCGTTGAGGCTCGAGGAAAAACCAGGGGGCGACTGCAAAGTCGCCCTCACTATTTTGTCGGAGTCGCTCATGCCGTACGAAGCCGTCAGCG
Source organism: Vulcanimicrobiota bacterium (assembly GCA_036741695.1). Taxonomy (GTDB): domain Bacteria; phylum Vulcanimicrobiota; class Vulcanimicrobiia; order Eremiobacterales; family Eremiobacteraceae; genus JAFANK01. Next base: position 47,665 of record DAINRU010000015.1, on the reverse strand, counting down.
CGTTTGCTGCGCTGGGAACGTTTGTGGTGATCAGCACGACCGCGATTGCGGCCCTCGTGCAGCTACGCCACTTGCGCCAGAGCAACCAGCTGTCGGGTCTGCTCTCAGTGCTCGAGTTGTTCCAACAGACGCACTTTCACGAGCTCATCAACTTCGTGCGCTCGGAGCTCCCGCAACGGCTGACTGACCCTGCGTTCCGTGCAGGGCTCGAGCACCTGCCAGTCGATCGCCGCAATCACCCCGAGCTGCACGTGGCTGATATGTACGAGGAGATAGGATCCTACGTCCGCGGTGGCCTCATCGACGAAGACCAATTTCTGCTGGGTCATTGGCTGAACGTGCTGCTCTACTGGTCGCTCCTGCAACCCTGCATGGAGCTCGTGCGCAGCCACTCCCCCTACACGTTTGAGAATTTCGAGTATCTCGCCGCTCGCGCACTCATCTGGAGGGAGAAGCATCCGGTTGGCAACTATCCGAGCACGCTGCCCAGAATCGACGCCGCGACGGCGCGCGCCGCGCTTGTTAGCGGCGCAGATCCAGCGCCAGGGGTCCCGCGAGCATGAGGGGGGATCGGCCGTGAACTGGGAAGAGCTGTCCGCGATCTCGACGTTTGTCACGATGATCATCATCGCGGCATCTGCGATCGCTGCTGTCATCCAGCTGCGCCATATGCGCGCGGGCAATGCGATCGCCGGTTTTCTGGGTTTCATGGACCGCTGGGCCGGCCCGCACGCGCGAGAGGTGCAGAATCACATCTTCAGCGGCGATCTGGAACGCAAGCTGCGCGATCCGGAGTACCGCGCCAGTCTCGGACGCGCTCAAGCCGATCGGCTCAAACACCCGGAGCTCGAGTATCTCGATTTCTGGGAATCGCTCGGGATGTTCGTCAAGCTCGGTTACTACGCCGAGGATGCCGTGATGGAGTCAGGCGGGAGCGTGGCGATCATAGCCTGGGAGAAACTCACGCCGGTGATCGCAATCATCCGTCGCAAACGCGGTCAGACGGTGTACGACAACTTCGAGTACCTGGTCTCGCGCGCGATGATCTGGGACGCCAAACATCCGGATGGTATCTTCCCGCACGGCACGCCCCATCTGCCGGTCGAAGATCCATACCCGGACGACGCTGGAGCTGCGCCCCATGTCACTTGAGCTCTGGAGCACGCTATTCGCCGGGTGCACCTGCGTGGTCATCGCGGCGACCGCCATCGCCGCTCTCATCCAGCTGCGCCATCTCCGGGCAAGCAACCAGCTCGCGGGGATGATTGAGATCAACCGTATGTGGCAGGATCCACAGATGCAGGCGTGGTTCAACTTCGTCCGCGATGATCTGCCGGCGAAGCTGCAGGACCCTGAGTTCTGCGCCGGGCTTCGCGGCGACCGCATCGATCGCCGCGTTCACGTCGAGCTCTATGTGGCCGACTACTGGGAGCAGATCGGCGGCTACGTCAAGCATGGACTGATCGACGAGCGGTCTCTTCTCGACCTGGGCAGCGATGCGATCGTCGGATTTTGGGAGATCTTGTGGCCGGTGACTGCTCTGCGGCGCGAGCGTTCCGGGCCGGCGATCTACGAGAACTTCGAGTATCTTGCCGTCCGATCAAGGCAGTGGATCGCCAGGTGGCCGCGCGGAACGTATCCTCCGGGCATGCCGCGTTTCGCAGACCTTGACCAACGGCATGGGCGTTCGAGCTCCGCGTCGGGTCAAGCCGACAGGACGTTCATGCAACCCGAAAACGGAGCCCACCCTGCTGTGACGCCACGGACGGCTCGGAAGGCGGAGCGATGAGCGAGCGACCCACCCTCGGCATCTTGGTCGGCGGTGGGCCGGCGCCGGGCATCAACGGCGTCATCGCTTCGGCCACGATCGAAGCCATCAACGAGGGCTGCCGCGTCATCGGCATCTACGACGGCTTCAAGTGGCTGGTCAAGGGCGACGCCAAGTACGCTCAGGAGCTCCATATCGAGGACGTCAGCCGCATCCACTGGCTGGGTGGGTCGATCCTGCGCACCTCGCGCACGAACCCGGCCAAAGAAAAGACGATGCTCGACAACGCGGTGCGGGCGTTGCGCGAGCTTGGCATCACGCACCTGCTGTGCATCGGCGGCGACGACACGACCTTCGGCGCCGCCAAGATCGCCGAAGTCGCGGGCGGATCGCTCCACGTGGCGACCGTGCCGAAGACCATCGACAACGATCTGCCGCTGCCCGATAACATGCCGACCTTCGGATTCGAGACCGCCCGCGCCGCCGGCTCCGCCATCGTCGAAAGCCTCATGGAAGACGCGCGCACGACGCAGCGCTGGTATCTGGCCATCACCATGGGGCGCAAGTCCGGCGCGCTCGCGCTCGGCATCACCAAAGCATCCGGCGCAACGCTCGCGGTCATCCCCGAGGAGTTCCCCGACGGCCACGTGCCGCTGCACATCGTGCGCGACACGATCATCGGCAGCATCATCAAACGCCGGGCGGCCGGTCACGATCATGGAGTCGCCGTCATCGCCGAAGGGGTGGCGGAAAAGCTCGATCCCCAGGAGCTGGGCGCCCTCAAAGACGTCGGGCGCGACGCCTACGGCAACGTGCGCCTGGCGGATATAGATCTGGGCGACATCATCAAGCAATCGATCAACACATCGCTGAAGGAGATGGGCCTGGACACGACCGTCGTGGCGAAGGACATCGGCTACGAGCTGCGCTGCGCCAAGCCGCTGGCGTTTGACGTCGAATACACGCGAACGCTTGGCTACGGAGCCGTCCGCTATCTGCTCTCGGGTGGTTCGGGAGCCATGGTCGCTCTGCGCGGCGGCAAGGTCACGCCCGTGACGCTCCAGGAGATGATCGACCCAGACAGCGGTCGCATCCGCGTACGCCACGTCGATACGCGCACGGAAGCGTATGAGGTGGGGCGCAAGTACATGATACGGCTCGAACCAGACGACCTCGAGCCGCCAAAAATCTCAGCGCTGGCGGCGGCTGCCCATCTGGAGCCGAGCAAGTTCAAGCAGCGATTTGAGCCGGTGGTGCACCGCGCCTAAACCGGATACACCGTTGGCGTATCCGTTGGCGTGAGTCCCCGCGGCCATCGGCTGCGTGCTTGCAAGGCCGAACTTGGTCATTTGTACACACGTGCCGCATGCGTTCATCGTGAAGCAGACGTCGTCCATGAGCGAGCGCATGATGAAAATGCCCAGACCGCGCATGCCGAGCTGATCCGGATCGAGACACTCTCCCTTGCCGACGGGGTCAAAACCGCAGCCCTCGTCGGCGACTTGCACCGCGAACTCGCCGTTCTCGTACGAACAGACGATGGTGAAATGGCCGCCGAGCACGTGGCCGTGCTCCGCGGCGTTGTTGCACGCCTCGCCGGTGGCGAGGGCGATGTCGCTGATGTCGCAGGCGGGCAGACCGCAGCCGCGTGCGAAGGACGCGACCTCACGCCGCGCTTTGGAAACAGAGGCGAGCTTGCTGGGGTACCGGCGCTTCAGCGTCTTCATGACGGGATCATTGCTCTAGATAGCATCCCCGTCTACGCGAAGCCAAAACATCATGTCAGGCCGTTTTCGCTCCAACAGTCGCATATGCGACCAGGTTAGTGCCGAAAGAGTAGCCTAGCTCTCGATAATCCCCGGTTGACAGTTGGACGAGGTCCGCCCGTTTCCCGGCTGTCAGACTGCCGATTTCCCCGGCTAAGCCGAGCGAATAGGCGGCGTTTTGGGTGATCCCGGCGATGGCTTCTTGGGCTGTTAGGCTCATATGGCGGCGCGCTAAGTAGACGATGGTCTGCAGCGAGAAGCACGGACACGTCCCTGGGTTGTAGTCGGTGGCCAGTGCCACGGGAACGCCGGCGGCGATCAGCGCACGCGCCGGCGCATAGCGAGGAAGCCCAAGATACTCGACTGTTCCCGGGCACAGCACGGCCACGCACCCGGCGCCGGCGATGGCGCGGACGTCCTCCTCGTCGATGAAATTCAGGTGGTCGGCGGAGGTGGTGCGCAGCCGGGCGGCAACCGTCGCGCCGCCGCTGCGGCTCATCTCGTCGGCGTGGATGCGTAGGCGCAATCCTTCGCTCGCGCAGGCGCGCAAGAAACGTTCTGATTGCTGGGGCGTGAAGAACCCCGTCTCGCAGAAGGCGTCGGCAAACCAAGCGATTCCCTGCTCGGCTACGCCGGGCAAGATCCGCTCGCACAGCTCGTCCACAAAGGCGTCGAGATCGTGGAACTCGGGTGGGAGCGCGTGTGCCCCACAAAAGGTCGGCACGACTCGCGGCAGCTCCGGGCGGGCTCCAAGCTCGGCGAGCACAGCGAGCAACTCGCGCTCTCCCATCGCCGTCAGCGCGTAGCCGCTTTTGACTTCGGCGGTGGTCGTGCCGTGGTCGAGCATGAGCCCGAGGTGGCGCGAGCCGATGTCGAGCAGATCGGGCCGCGTCGCTGCACGGGTCTGTTCGATAGTGTGACGCATGCCGAGCGACGGCGTGCGTCCGGCGGCGACATCCTCGAAGTCGGCCACACGGTTGCCGGCGAAGAGCGCATGCGTATGCGCATCGACGAAGCCGGGCATGACGACGTTTCCTTGGGCATCGCGCTCCTCGAAGCCCGAATAGCGCGAACGCGCGTGAGCGACTGCCGCAGCGCACTGCGCATGCGTCCCCATGGCAGTGATGACGCCGTGCTCGACCAGCACGGTCCCTCGCTCCACGATCCCCAGATCGGAAACGTCGATGTGCGCTTGCGGGCCGGCGCTCGCGGCCAAAGGACCCAGGGTGACGAGCGACGCGTTGCTGATGGTATAGGAGTGCGGGTGGTGCCGGCCTACCACGTGACCTGCCGGCGGTCGACGCTCTCGACATGCAAGTAGTATGACGCGCTGGCGAGGATCGCGGAGAGCGGCGCGAGGCCGACAAGCTCGCAGCCGCATATGCTGACGCCAGCTGCCGCTGCCTCGGCGCGGATGAGTTCGGTGACCCGGTACAGCGGGATGGCCGCGACGTTCACGACGTTCATCGAGACCTGGACGACGTTATTGGGGAGGGCGAAGCCCAACGCCTTGATCCCGATGAGCCCGCCGCTGCGCTGGCGCACGGCAAGCGCGATCCGCTCGGCGAGCTTGACGTCTCCCGTCGCGAGGTTCACGTTGAACGCGATGAGGAAGTCGCGCGCCCCCACCGCGGTCGCACCGGCGCTCTGGTGGAGGGCCGCTTCCCCGACGTCGGGGTGCCGGTCGGGCTCTTTAACGGCCGTGATCAGTCCTTCGAACTGGCCTTTGCGGACGGCTGACAGATCGCGGCGCTCGGGCCGTGAGGCGGCGTTCTCATAGAAGTATGATGGGACGCGATAGCGCTCCCACAAGCCTTGCGCGCAGCGCCGAGCGAGCAACACAGCGTCTTCCATGCTCGCGCCCTCGAGCGGGATGAAAGGGATGACGTCCACCGCGCCCATGCGCGGGTGCTCGCCCGAGTGGGTGCGCAAATCGATGTTCTCGACGGCGCCGCCGGCAAGACGCAGCGCTGCCTCCACGACCCCGTCGCCCGTGCCCACGAGCGTATAGACAGACCGGTTGTGCGACGCGTCGCTCTGGGTGTCGATGAGCGTGACATCGGGTGCGCTCGCCGCCAACTGTCCGATGCTCGCGATGACGTCCGCACGACGACCCTCGGAGATGTTGGGCACGCACTCGAAAAGCTTGGCCATAGCCGATGCGCCGTTAGCGCCTAGGAGGCTGCGTCCCTTGCTAAGCGTAACTCTTCGCCTGCTCATGGCCACAATTGAGACGCGGGTGGACACATCGTCGCCCGAGTTCGCAGCGAACCGTCAATACTTCTACGACCTGCTCGGCGAGCTGCAAGAGCGCACGCGGCACGTCGCCCTCGGCGGCGGCAAGGATGCCATGGCGCTGCATGTCTCGCGCAACAAGCTGCCGGTGCGCGAGCGGATCGCGCGCGTCACCGATCCGGATACGCCGTTTCTCGAGTTCTCCGCGCTCGCCGCCTGGGACATGTACAAAGGAGAAGCCCCTGCGGCGGGCATCATCACGGGCGTCGGCGTCATCTCCGGGCGCGAGTGCGTGATCATCGCCAACGATGCCACAGTCAAAGGCGGCACCTACTTCCCGCTGACCGTCAAGAAGCATCTGCGCGCTCAGGAGATCGCCGAACAAAACCATCTGCCCTGCGTCTATCTCGTGGATTCGGGCGGCGCCTTCTTGCCGCTGCAGGCGGACGTGTTCCCCGACCGCGACCATTTCGGACGCATCTTCTACAATCAGGCGCGCATGTCGAGTGAAGGCATCGCCCAGATAGCGGCGGTCATGGGATCGTGCACCGCCGGCGGTGCATACGTGCCGGCCATGAGCGATGAAACAGTCATCGTCAAGGGCGAGGGGACGATCTTTTTGGGTGGTCCGCCGCTGGTCAAAGCCGCGACGGGCGAAGTCGTCTCAGCGGAAGAGCTGGGCGGCGCCGACGTCCACTCGCGCATCTCGGGCGTGACCGACCATTATGCGCTCTCGGACGAGCATGCGCTCGGCATCGTGCGCGAGATCGTCGCGAATCTGGCCTACGAGAAGAAGATCCCCTGGCCGCTGCGCGAGCCACGCCCGCCGAAATACGACCCGCAGGAGCTCTACGGCATCGTGCAGCGCGACTGGCGCAAACCTTACGACGTGCGCGAAGTGATCGCGCGCATCGTCGATGCCAGCGAATTCCATGAGTTCAAGGCGCTCTACGGCCAGACGCTGGTCTGCGGCTTTGCCCACATCGAGGGGCAGCCGGTCGGCATCCTCGCGAACCAAGGCATCCTCTTCTCGCAGAGCGCGCTCAAGGCGACGCACTTCATCGAGCTGGCGTGCGAGCGCGGCGTGCCGCTCGTCTTCTTGCAGAACATCACCGGCTTCATGGTCGGCAAGCAATACGAGGAAGGCGGCATCGCAAAAGACGGCGCCAAGATGGTCATGGCCGTCGCCAACGCCGAGGTGCCGAAGTTCACGGTCATCATCGGCGGCTCGTTCGGCGCGGGCAACTATGGGATGTGCGGTCGCGCCTACGCCCCACGCCAGCTCTGGATGTGGCCCAACGCGCGCATTTCCGTGATGGGGGGGCCCCAGGCTGCGAGCGTGCTGCTCACCGTGCGCATGGAAGGGCTCGAGCGTCAGGGCAAAGCCATGACGGCGGACGAGCAGCGCGAGTTCACGCAGCCGATCCTGGACAAGTATGAGTCCGAAGGCAATCCATACCACAGCACCGCGCGCTTGTGGGACGACGGCATCATCGATCCGGCGCAGACGCGCGCCGTGCTCGCGCTGGGCATCTCAGCGTCGGCAAACGCGCCAGCCCGAGAGACGAAGTTCGGGATCTTCAGAATGTAGCGTCGGTAATGTAGCACGGACTTTCAGATCCGTTTACGAAGCAACGGACCTTTGAACGCAACAGCACTTTTGAAGCAACGGACCTTTAGGTCCGTTCCCGGAGCAACGAATGAGCGAATCGATCAAGATTGCCGGCGACGACTCGGTCGTCCGTGTCCGCCTCAACCGCCCTGAGGTTCGTAACGCGCTTGACGCGCAGCTCATCGCCGAGCTGACGGCTATCTTCCGTGCATTCGACGAGCGGCCCCGCGTCCGCGTTGTCGTGCTCGAAGGTGAAGGCGCGATCTTTTGCGGCGGCGCGGATATCAAGTACATGCGCGCCGCGCTGGAGCTGAGCGAGGCGCAAAACCACGAGGACGCATTGCGTCTTTCCGACATGTTCACCGCCATCGATGCGTGCCCGGCGGCGACCATCGCCAAGGTGCAGGGCGCCGCTCTGGGTGGTGGCGCCGGGCTTATCGCGGTCTGCGACATCGTGCTCGCCGAAGAAGACGCGCTTTTCGGATTCACCGAGGCGAAGCTCGGCATCGTTCCGGCGGTGATCTCGCCGTTCGTGTTGCGCAAGATCGGGCAGACCCATGCGCGGGCGCTGTTCCCGACCGCCGAGCGCTTCAACGCTCAGCGAGCGCTGCGCATCGGCCTCATCCACGAACTCGTACCACCCGGACAGCTCGACGCGATGGTCGAGTCCAAGATCCAGGAACTGCTGACGAGCGGTCCAGGCGCAGCGCGGCTGGCGAAGCGGATAGCGCGCACGGTCGGCGGCCTCGCGCCGGACGAGGCGCGGCAATGGACCGCCCAGCGCATCGCGGCTCAACGCATCAGCCCAGAAGGGCAAGAAGGCTTGCGGGCGTTTCTGGACAAGCGCCGCCCCACGTGGCGATAGCTCCGCCGTTCGAATCGGTCCTCATCGCCAACCGCGGCGAGATCGCCGTCAGGGTGGCGCGCACCTGCCGCTCCATGGGCGTGCGTTCCATCGCCGTGTATTCAGATGCAGATGCCGGTGCGCTCCACGTCCGCTGCTGCGACGAAGCGCTCGCGATCGGCGGCACGACGGCGCGCGATTCGTATCTGCGCGGCGACCTCATCATCGCCGCCGCCAAACGCAGCCGCGCCGCAGCCATCCATCCGGGGTACGGGTTCCTCTCAGAGAACGCCGAGTTCGCCAAAGCGTGCGCTGACGCAGGCGTGACCTTCATCGGCCCGTCTCCCGCGGCCATGCGCGCGGTGGGTGACAAGATCGCCGCCAAGAAGACGGCGATCGCGGCGGGAGTTGCGGTCGTGCCCGGCTATCTCGAGCGCGACCAATCGCGCGATGTGTTGGAAGCCCAAGCGCGCGCGATCGGCGCACCGCTTCTAATCAAAGCCGCAGCCGGCGGCGGCGGGCGAGGCATGCGTCTGGTCGAGGATCTGCGCGAGCTCGGGCCGGCGCTCGACAGCGCACAGCGCGAGGCGCAGGCGGCGTTTGGCGACGCGACGGTCTTTTTGGAGCGCTACGTGCATGACCCGCGGCATATCGAAGTGCAAATCATAGCGGATCGGCACGGCACCTGCCTCGCGCTCGGCGAGCGCGAGTGTTCCATCCAGCGCCGCTACCAGAAGATACTTGAAGAGAGTCCCTCGCCCGCGGTGAGTGCGCAGCTGCGCAGTGAGCTCGAAGCAGCGGCGGTCGCGATCGCGAAGGCTGTGGGCTACGTCAACGCGGGCACCGTCGAGTTCATGCTCGATGAGAGCGGACATTTTTATTTCCTTGAGATGAACGCACGGCTGCAGGTCGAGCATCCGGTGACCGAGATGGTCGCAGACGTGGACCTCGTGCGCGCTCAGCTCGTCGTCGCGGCCGGCGGCCGGCTTGAGATCGAGAAAAAGCCGCCGCGCGGTCACGCCATCGAAGTGCGTATCTACGCCGAAGATCCGGCGCACGATTTTCTCCCAGCCACGGGCCGCATCACGGCATTCGAACCGCCAGCGATCCAAGGCGCGCGCAATGACGTCGCGGTCGAAGCGGGCTCCGAGGTCACGCCGGCCTACGACCCGATGCTGGCCAAGCTCATCGTCCACGACGCGACGCGCGAGGCGGCGATCGAACGGCTCGACGCAGCTCTGCGCGAGTACGTCATCGGCGGAGTGGCGACCAATATCGGCTTTTTGCAGTGGCTGGTCGAGCAGCCCGCCTTTCGGCGCGGGGAGACGACGACGAGCTTCCTGGCTCAACATTTCAGTACCCAGATCCTCGTGGAGCGCAACGAGCTTGAGCGCCCGTGGGCAGCGCTCGCGGCGATCGGAGCGCTTGCGATATTGCCTGCCGGGCGCGACGACAGCGCCGACCCGTGGCAGCGGCTGGGTGGTTGGCGCCACTCCGCCGAGGCGCGGATGCTGCGCATGGGAGAAGACGTGGCGGAGGCCCAGTGGCGCTACGCGGACGACGGGTGGCTGTGCCGGCTGGGGAATCGTTCAGCGCTCGTCACTGCCGGCCCGCACGGCACCTGCATTGTGCACACCGACACACGCACTACGAGATTTGCAGCTTGGCGCACTCGCGACGGTGTCGCAGTCAGCTTGGGGGGCGCGGTGTTCGCCTTCCCGCGCCAGCGCCCGCCGGTCGACGCCGCAGAGATGGCGCATCGTCACGGCGGCGACGCCGTCGCTGGGTCCGTGACCGCGCCGATGAGCGGCACGATCGTGAAGGTCAACGTCGCCCCGGGTGAAACCGTCAAGGCATTTCAGGTCCTCGTGGTCATGGAAGCGATGAAGATGGAGCACGCCATCGTGGCGCCCTATCCGGGCTCGGTCACGGCAATCCCAGCACAAGTGGGCATGAGCGTCATGGCCGGTGACCTGCTCGCCGAGCTGGCAGAAGCCTAGCGTATGGCGCACATCTTCGCCTCCCTTCCCAAGCGCGTGACCGTCGTCGAGGTCGGGCCGCGCGATGGCTTGCAGAACGAGCATGCCACGATACCGACCGACGTGAAGGTGCGCTTCATCGACGCGCTCTCAGGAGCCGGGCTGCCCGCGATCGAGGCGACGTCATTTGTCAGTCCGAAGGCGATCCCGCAGCTCGCCGACGCGGGCGACGTGCTGCGCGCCATCCGGCGCAAGACCGGGGTTCGTTACCCAGTGCTCGTCCCCAACGAGCGCGGCTTCGAACGCGCGCGTGAGGCTGGTGCGCACGAGATAGCCGTCTTCACCGCCGCCTCCGAGACGTTCAACAAACACAACATCAACGCCAGCATCGCCGAATCGATCGAGCGTTTCACGCCGGTCGTCGCGTCTGCGAAGAAGCACGCGATGAGAGTGCGCGGCTACATCTCGACCTGCTTCGGCTGCCCGTACGAGGGGGCGGTCAAACCGGCTGCAGTCGTCGCGGTGATGGGCCGGCTGCTCGAACTCGGCATCGATGAGATCAGCATCGGCGACACCATCGGCGTCGCGACACCCGTGCAGGTAGCCGACATATGCGCTCTCCTGTTGCAGACGATTGATGCCGGCAGGCTTGCGCTTCACTTCCACGACACGCGCGGCACGGCGCTCGCAAACGTCGTGGCAGGTCTGCAGTCCGGGGTGGCGATCTTCGATTCGTCGGCGGGCGGGTTAGGCGGCTGCCCCTACGCACCGGGAGCAGCCGGAAACCTCGCCACCGAGGATCTCATCTACATGCTCGACGGTATGGGCATCGAAACGGGCGTTTCGGTGGACATGGTCGTTGCGGCGTCGTCTCTGCTTGCTCCGCATCTCGACCATCCATTGACCTCGAAATACTATCAAGCATGTGTAGCAACGGACCTTTAGGTCCGTTGTACTCGAACGCACGACGCTTGAAGCAACGGACCTTTAGGTCCGTTCTTACTTCAAGCGCTTCGCGTTGAGCAGGGTGTTCGTGGCTTCTTCGAAGGTGCGCGGAAGCCCGGTCGTGGCGTTACGCAGCGCAATACCGAGCGAGGCTTTGATGCCTTCCTTGACAAGCCCGCCGCTGATGCGGTCGTAGATGCCCTTCGCCCCTTTTAACCCGCACTCGACGGCCAGTATAGCGAATTCATCTTCACCGGTGCGTGCGACGATATCGTATCCGCGACAGGCGCGCTTGAGGATGTGCGCCGTTTTGAGCAGCGTGGTGTCGCCCTGCTCGCGCCCATGCTCGTCGTTGATAGCGCGTAGGGCGTCGATGTCGACGCAGATGACGCAGGCGGAGTGGTTGTGCCGCGCGCAACGCGCCTCCTCTGCGACAAGCACGCGGTCCCAGGCGCGACGGTTGAACGTCTGCGTCAGCTTGTCGACGAGGACCTCGCCTTCGACCGTGCTGACCTGTCCGGCTCCTTCGCTTGCTTCCTGTTCGTGCTTGATGATAGCACCGAGAAGTCCGGCGACCATCTCGACGAGCCAGAGATGCTGTTTGAGATCGTCGCTCTTGGTCTGCGCGTCCATCCCCGCGAGCGTCCCATACACTTTGCCGTCGCCGAGCGAGAGCGGTGCGCCGATGTAGGACCCGACTTTATACTGTTGCGCTGCCGGTGCGGCCGAGTAGGCGGGGATATCGGCGACAATGGGAGCGACCCGTGGGCCGCTGCCTGCGACCATGCGCCAGCAGATCGTGTCGGTCCAGGGTAAGACGTCGCCATTTTTGATCTCGATGCCGCTACCGACCGTGCTGAGCACGACGAGGTCGTCGCCGGCAACTCGCGTGGTCATCCAAAACGACATGCCGACCTTCTCGCGGAGCAATCCGAGGGCGACCTCGGCCGCCGAGCTGAAGTCCTCTTGCGAGATCTGTGCAGTGTCAGCCATTCTCTCTAATATATCGGCCGTTATGCGCCCAGGTCCGGCACGTCCCACAAGAGCAGTTCGCCGGTTCCCTGAACGGTAAGGCCGCCAATGCCCGCCATCCGGACCGCATCGCCGGACTGGAGCGTCTGCCCGTTGGCGTCCACCGAGCCCTCGGCGACGAATACAAAGCCCAGCCGGGCGGGGTCGAACGCATAGCTGATCCCGCCGCCCTCGAGCCGAGCGATGAGAAAGGCGGCGTCCTGTTGCAAGGCGATAGGCGCGTTCGCGCCGGCCTTGCCGCTTGCCGCGAGGAACCATTTGCCCGTGCGGTCCTTCACTGTGAAGTCGCGCTGCCCGTACTGCGCAGGCAGCCCCATCTTCGGTGGGAGCACCCACATCTGTACGAAATGCAATTCGTCGGTCTTCGAGTGATTGAACTCCGAATGGCGGACGCCAGTGCCCGCGCTCATGTACTGGATGCCGCCCGGGCCGACGATACCGCGGTTGCCCATGCTGTCTTCGTGTTCGAGCTCTCCGGAAAGCACGTAGGTGATGATCTCCATGTCGCGATGGGGGTGTGGTGGGAAACCTTGCCCCGCGGCAACGCGATCATCGTTGAACACCCGCAGCGCTCCCCAGTTCAGGTTCTTCGGGTCTTGGTACTCGGCAAAGCTGAACGAATGGCACGTCTTAAGCCAGCCGTGGTCGGCGCAGAAGCGCTCATCGCTGCGCTGGATGGAGAAGGTCGGGGTCTTGGTGGGCATGGCTATAACCTCCAGTCGATTCCGTGGCGGTCGGCTGCGGCTTGGGCTATCTCGTAGCCTGCGTCTGCGTGGCGCACGATGCCGATGCCCGGATCGGTCGTGAGCACGCGGCCGAGCCGCGCCTCACTATCGTCCGATCCGTCAGCTACGACCACCATGCCCGCGTGCAGTGAGTACCCTATACCCACGCCGCCGCCGTGATGCACGCTCACCCAGTGCGCGCCGCCGACAGCGTTGAGCAAGGCGTTGAGGATGGGCCAATCGCCGATGGCGTCCGATCCGTCCTTCATGGCCTCGGTCTCTCGATAGGGCGAGGCGACCGAACCGCAGTCGAGATGATCGCGCCCGATGACGATGGGCGCGGCCAGCTCTCCGTTCTTGACCATGTGGTTCATGCGCAAGCCGAACTCGCGGCGCTCACCGTAGCCCAACCAGCAGATGCGCGCGGGCAAACCCTGGAACTTCACGCGCTCGCGAGCCATCCCGATCCAACGTCGCAAATGTTCGTTGTCGGGAAACGTCTCGAGCAGCGCGTCATCGAGTTTGGCGATATCGGCCGGATCGCCCGAGAGCGCCGCCCATCGGAATGGACCTTTGCCTTCGCAGAAGAGCGGGCGGATGTACGCGGGGATGAAACCTGGGAACGCAAAGGCATCCTCGAGTCCGGCTTTGCGCGCCTGCAGCCGGATGTTGTTGCCGTAATCGAACACCACCGAGCCGCGGTGCAGAAACCCGTTCATGGCCTCGACATGGACCGCCATCGACTCGAGGGCACGCCGCTCGTACTGCTCGGGATCCTGCTCCCGCAATTCAGCCGCGCCCTCGAGCGACACGCCGGCCGGAACATACCCGTTGAGCGAATCGTGCGCCGACGTTTGATCGGTGACGACGTCGATTGGCGCGTTGCGGCGCAAGAGTTCGGGGAACACCTCAGCCGCGTTGCCGAGCAGGCCGATGGATAGCGCCTGACCCTTCGTTGCTGCTGCTTGCGCGAGCGCGAGCGCCTCATCGATGGTCGAAGCCGCCACATCACAGTAGCGTCCCTCGATGCGCCGGCGGATCCGTTCCGGATCCACTTCGACGCAGATGGCAACGCCGCCGTTCATGGTCACGGCCAGCGGCTGCGCTCCGCCCATGCCCCCGAGACCCGCCGTGAGCGTGATGCGCCCGCGCAGCGAGCCGCCGAAATGCTTGTTGGCAAGCGCCGCAAAGGTCTCGAACGTACCCTGCAAGATGCCCTGCGTGCCGATGTAGATCCACGAGCCCGCGGTCATCTGGCCGTACATCGTCAGGCCCTGCGCCTCAAGCTCGCGGAAGGTCTTCCAGTTCGCCCACGCCGGAACGAGCAACGAATTGGCGATGAGCACCCGCGGCGCAGCCTCATGCGAGGGGAAGACGGCTACCGGCTTGCCCGACTGCACGAGGAGCGTCTCATCGTTGCGCAAGCGCTTGAGCGTGCGCACGATCGCGTCGTATGCTTCCCACGAGCGCGCCGCGCGGCCACTGCCGCCGTAGACGACCAAGTCCTGGGGTCGCTCGGCGACCTCCGGATCGAGGTTGTTCATCAGCATGCGCATCGCGGCTTCCTGCCCCCATCCGAGGCAGGTACGCTCGCGTCCGCGCGGCGCGCGCACGACGCGCGGCGCCGATGTGGTGTTCATGATCTACAGCGCTCCGATCTGCTCCTCGACCGCGGCGACAAGCCGCCCGCTGCGCACGAGGTCTATGGCTGCCTGGATGTCATCGCCGATGTTGCGGTCCCCGTCGAGATGCGCCACGCGCTCGCGTACGAGCTTGTGCGCGATGCCGGTGCCGCGTCCTGGTGCGAGCGGAGCGCGGAAATCGAGCGCCTGCGCAGCCTCGAGCAGCTCGAGCGCGACCACGGTCTCGTAGTTAGCGGCGACCGACGTCAGTTTGCGAGCCGAGATCGTGCCCATGCTGTTGTGGTCTTCTTGACCGGCCGATGTCGGGATCGAGTCGATGGATGCTGGCGCGGAGAGGGTCTTGTTCTCGCTGACTAGCGCGGCCGCGGTGTATTGCGCGAGCATGTAGCCGCTGCACAGCCCGAAGCGCTCGGTGAGGAACGGCGGCAAGCCTTCGGCGCCCTCGAGCAGTTTGTAGCTGCGTCGCTCGCTGATGGACGACGCATCGGTGAGCGCGATCGCCATGTAGTCGAGCGCCAGACCCACGGGTCCGCCATGGAAGTTCCCGTTGCTCACCAGCGCGCCATCGTCGGGGAATATGATGGGATTGTCGGTGACCGAGTTTATCTCGATATCGAGCGTGTTCTCGGCGAAGCGCAGCGTATCGCGAGCGGCACCGTGGACGACCGGCATGCAGCGGAAGGAGTAGGGGTCCTGAACGCGATCGCAGTCGCGATGCGATGCGAGCACCGCCGAGCCCTCAAGCAGCCGGCGGGCGTTGGCGGCGCAGTGGGCCTGGCCGGGATGCGGGCGCAGCGCATTGATGCGCTCGGCGAATGGCGCGTCCGTGCCCAAGTACGCCTCGAGACTCATCGCGCCGCAGATATCGGCGGCCTTGAGCGCGTTCGCGGCCCGCACGAGCGCGAGCGCGCCGATCCCCGTCATGATCTGCGTGCCGTTGATGAGCGACAGGCCCTCTTTGAATGAGAGCGTGTAGCGCTTCAAGCCGGCGCGCTCAAGCGCTGCAAGCCCCTTGAGACGCTCGCCGCCGACCCATGCCTCGCCCTCGCCGATGATCACGAGCGCCATGTGGGCGAGGGGGGCGAGATCGCCCGAGCATCCGACCGAACCCTGCGCGGGGATGACAGGTGTCACGCCGCGGTTGAGCATCTCAATCAGCATCTCGACCAGCTCGATGCGGACGCCGGAATGGCCGCGCACGAGCGACTGGGCGCGCAGCAGCATGCTCGCGCGCGCCGCGTCCAGCGGCAGCGGATCGCCCACGCCGGATGCATGGCTGAGGATGAGGTTACGCTGCAGCTCTTTGGCCTCGGCCGGCTCGATTTTGACGTTCTTCAGCCTGCCGAATCCGGTGGTCACGCCGTAGATACGACCGTTGGATGCTACGGCATGTTCGACCACGTCGCGAGCGGCTTGTATCTGCGCTCGCGCACCATCGTCGAGCGCCACTGCAACGCCATCGACCGAGATGCTCTTGACGAGTGATAAGGAAAGATTCGTACCGTTGATCCTGACGGCCGGCGCTGTCTGCATCGTCGCAGTGCGTTCGCGCTCGGCGTGCCTGCTTCCGCTGGGCGCAGCAACGGCCGGTGCGCCCGCGTGCGAGAAATGCCAAGGTCAGCACGGCAGAAAAACGAACATCACAACCACGAGAGCCACCTGCCCGCATCGACGAAAGAACGTTAGGAGCCAGTTGCCCGTCCACGTCGCGATAGACGGACCCGTCGCCTCTGGGAAGAGCACGGTCGCGCGGAAGCTTGCCGACCGGCTAGGCTTTGCGTTCTTGGACACGGGCGCGCTGTATCGCGCAGTCGCCTACCTCGCGCTCGAACGCGCGGTTCCGCCGACCGACGAGGCCGGCGTCGACGCGCTCGTCGCCCGCTTCGTGCCCGAGGTGGTCACAGATGAGCGCGATCCTCTGACGTATCGCATCCGCATCGATGGGAAGCTGCTCGGCCAAGAGCTTTTCGCCTTGCCCGTCTCGCAGGCGGTCTCGCCCATCGCCGCCATGGCGAAGGTGCGCGAGCGTCTCATCGGCGTGCAACGTTCCTTTGCGGCTGGCCGCGACGTCGTCATGGCGGGCCGTGACATCGGCACGGTCGTGTTGCCCGATGCAGATTTCAAATTCTACCTCACCGCGAGTATCGACGCGCGGGTGGATCGCCGCCTGCGCGAACTCACCGCGCTCGGCATCACGATCGACCGCGAGACGCTGTATACGGAGATCATGGCGCGCGACAAGCGCGACACGGAGCGGGCCATCTCGCCGCTGACCTCGGCGCCTGGCGCCGCTGTGGTCGACACGTCGGCGCTGACCGTCGACGAGGTGGTCGACCATCTCGAACAGATGGTAAAGGTGAGGCCAAAACCTTGAGCGACACCCTCTACCTCATGGTCAAGTACTCGCTGCAGCCGATCACCGCGCTTGCCTTCGATGCGCGGGTCAGCGGGGCCGAAAACGTCCCCCCGAGCGGCGGGCTCATCGTCGCCAGCAACCACATCTCGTACCTCGACCCCCCGCTGCTCGGCACGTGGTTCCCGCGCGTGATCCATTTCATGGCGAAGCAAGAGCTTTTCGACACCCCGGTGTTCGGCCCGCTCATCCGCGCCGTGCATGCCTTCCCAGTGAACCGCGAGGCCGGCGATCGCGGGGCGATCCGCCACGCTTTGCGCGTCCTCAAAGGGGGCGGCGTCGTCGGCATATTTCCCGAGGGTCGACGCAACCTCGACGGCGAGGCACAGGCGCGTAGCGGTGCCGTGCTGCTCGCGTCCACCGCGCAGTGCCCTGTCGTGCCGGTCGCGCTCGTCGGTACACGCCTAGCGGCCAAACGCCTGCGTGCGAGTCATGTCGAAGTCCGCATCGGCAAGCCCATGAGATTCCAGGGAAGCGCGCGAAAACCAACGAAAACGGAGCTCGCTGCGTGGACGGAAGAGCTGACACACGTCATCGCAGATCTGATGGAGAGCAATGCAGATCCAAAAGGCGCGGACCCAGGGGTTCTGCTTCGGCGTTGAGCTGACGTATAAGAAAGCGCTGTCGGAGACGAGCGAGCGCGACGACGTCTACACGATGGGCAACATCGTCCACAATCCGCTCATCGTCAAGGAGCTCGACGAGAAGGGCTTGCACAACGTCGAGGCGCTCGATGACATCCCGCAAGGGACGCTGTTCGTGCGCGCGCATGGACTGCCGCCGCAAACGATAGAGGACGCGCAGTCCAAGGGGCTGCGCGTCGTCGACGCCACCTGTCCCATGGTGACCCGCACGCAGCGCCTGGCCAAGAAACTGGCGGAAGAAGGCCGGACGGTCATCATCTTAGGCGACCCCAACCATCCCGAGGTCAGGGGCATCGCCGGCCACGCGCCGGGCTGCATCGTCATGAACGAGTGGCCGAGCGACGAGACGGAGATCCGTCGTGCTCGGCGCATCGCCATCGTCTCGCAGAGCACGCTGAACGGGGACAAATTCCGCGAGCTGGTCGGCAAGATCGCCGCGATGAACTACGAGTTGCGCGTCTACAACACGATCTGCTCGGACACGCAGGGACGGCAGAAGTCCGCACGCGAGCTGGCCGGCGAGGTCGACACCATGATCGTCATCGGCGGAAGCAGGTCCGCAAACACGCGCCACCTTGCGGAGATATCCGAAGCGGAGGGCGCAACGGCGCACCTCATCGAGAACCCCACCGACCTCAAGCGCGAATGGTTCACAGGTGACGAGCGCGTCGGCATCGCCACCGGTGCGTCGACGCCCGGATTTTTGGCGGACGAAGTCGTAGACCTGTTGATGGACTGGTTCCCGCAAGCCGAAGCAGTCTGGGCGTAGCCCGCGTGCCCCTGCCCGGCGCTCTCGACTCGCATGCGCTCGAGCTCTTCGAACGATATCTCCAGGAGTTTCTCGCCGAGCACGCACGACGCGATCCAGTCGCGGGCCAGATAGCGTATCACTTCGGGCTCGACGCCCCGCACGGCACACGCCATGGGAAGCGCTTGCGACCGCGCCTGGTCATGGCGGCCGCCGCGGCCTACGGCGCGCGGCCCGAACGAACGCTGCATGCGTGCACGGCCATCGAGTTGCTCCACAATTATTCGCTCGTGCACGATGATATCGAAGACGGCGACGAACTCCGCCACGGGCGGCAGACGCTGTGGGCGAAATACGGACTGCCGCACGGCGTCAATGGGGGCGACGCCGTGGGAGCGCTTGCTCACCTGGCACTCGCGGGCGCCGCGCAGACGCATGGCGCTGAGGCCGCGTTCGACATGAGCATGGACCTGGCGCGCGCCAACCTGCGGATGTGCGAAGGCCAATCGCTCGATCTCGCGCTCGAGTCGGGAGCGCGCGCGACGACCGGCGTCTATCTCGAGATGATCGAGGGCAAGACGGCGGCGCTCTTCGGCTGCGCTGCTGCGCTCGGCGCTCGCTGCGCGAGCGCGGCTGACGACGAGGTCGAACACTGCCGCGAGATCGGACGCCTCTTCGGGCTGGGCTTCCAGATTCTCGACGACGTGCTCGGGATCTGGGGCAGCACGGAGAGCACCGGGAAAGTCGCTGCGGGTGACATCGCCAGGCGCAAGAAGACGTTCCCCGTCATCTGGGCCATGGAGCGCGATCCGAGCGGCGCGGGAGGCGCCGTGCTCGAGGTCTATGGAAACGCCACGATTCCGACCCAGGCCGAGGTCGCGCGTCTGCGGGCGCTGCTTGAGGAGTGCGGCGCGTACCGTGCAGCAAGCGAGGCTGCCGATAACTATCTTACGTCAGCTCTCTCACGAGCTCAGGGCACCAAGCCGTTGAGCGATTTCATCATGCAGAACCGGACGTAATCTTGGGGAAAACCGTCAAGCAACCGTCTAAAGGACAGCCCACGGCGAAGGCCGACACGACCGGCCCCGCTTCGCCCGTCTCGCGCGATGGTGAGGCCGCAAGCCAAAAAGGCACGGCGCTGAACGCTCGCGAGCTCCTCGCGGTCGCGGTCATCCTCGCCGTCGGGCTTGTCATCCGGCTGATCTTCATGCCGGCGGCCGGCCATGCGACGGACATCGGTACGTTCGAGTCCTGGACCCTGAGCCTCGTCAAGTACGGCATCCATAACTTCTACGGCAACGCCGGCTTCGTCGACTATCCGCCCGGGTACATGCTCATCCTGGCGGCGTTCGGCTGGGTCTACAGCCTGTTCCAACACGCAAATCTGCCGTTCGACTTGCTCAAGTTCACGGTGAAGTCACCGGCCGTCCTCGCCGACCTGGGCCTTGCCTATCTCTCGTTCTTGCTCGTGCGACGGACGTGGTCGTCGAACGCCGGACTGTGGGCGATGGCGCTCGTCGTCTTCAACCCGGCGGTATGGTACGTGTCGGCGTATTGGGGACAGGCCGACTCCGTCACGGCGGTCTTTTTGGTGTGGTCGGTCTACTTCATGGCGACCCGGCGTTTTGAGCTCGGCTGGTTGCTGTTCGGATTCGCGGTGCTCATCAAGCCGCAGCCCATCGTGGCGGCGCCGGCGCTCCTCGTCTGGCAGTTGCGCAGCGGCGCCGCGCTGTGGCGGCTCGCGTTCATCCCGATCATCGGCTTCATCGTCGCCTATGGCGGAACGGCGCCGTTCGCGCCGGACATACAGCCGGCCAACGTGCTCTCGTGGCTCTACGATCGCTACCATACCGGCACGGCGCTCTATCCGTATAACTCCTGCAACGCGTTCAACCTCTATTCCACGCGGCTTGACTTCTGGCAAAGAGATGACAAGCTCATCCCCGATCTTCCCGGATTCCCCGGCTGGCCGCAATGGGCTTGGGGGATCACGATCGTCGCCGCATTCATCTTCGCGGTCGTGCTGCGCGAGTGGCGCACGCTGGGGAAAGAATATAGCTTGCAGGAGCGCGAGAGCTCGTTCTACATGGCGCTCTTCTTGTCGCTGCTCGGACTCTTCATGTTCGCGACGCGCATGCACGAGCGATACATGTTCTCCGCGCTCGCCTTCGGCCCGCTCATCTTCAACGCCAGCCCGCTCAACCGCATCGTGTATTTCATCCTCTCCGGCACGTTCCTCATCAACCTCTTCTACGCGCTGCAGTACCTCTACGCGCCGAGCCCGGATCTCGCTCCGGCCCTCGTCCATCCGATCTCCATCCTCAACGTGGCCTGCCTCTTCGTCGTCGCGGGCGCATACCTCGTACCGGAGCTCGGCGAATCAATCAACGGCGGCATCGAGCGCCTGCGCGCCAGCTTCGCTGAGGGCAACGTCGTGCGCCGCCGGGTGCCGCTCGCCTGGGAGGGCCTCGTCGGCGTCACGAGAGCAGACGTCGCTATCGTCTGCGGGCTCACGGCGGCGACCGCTGCCCTGCTGTACGCGAACATCAACCGGCCGGCCGAGCGCATCTTCGACGAGATCTACTACGCGCGCGCAGCGCAAGAATACATCCATCATCTGCCGCAGTTCGAGTGGACCCACCCGCCGCTCACCAAGCTCCTCCTGACGATCGGCGCGCTCATCTACAAGGTAGATCCGATCGGCGCGCGGCTCATGAGCGCGCTCTTCGGCACGCTGACCGTGCCGCTGCTCTACGCCTTCGCCAAGCGGCTGTTCTCGTCAACACCCGCTGCCGTGGCCGCGGTCGTGCTGCTCGTGTCGAGCGGCTACTTCTACGTTCAATCGCGCATCGCGACGCCGGAGATATTCGTCGCGTTCTTCGCCCTGCTGACCATCTATTGCATGTACCGTTTCTGGATCGCGAGCCAGATGGTGCGAACGCCGCATGGCGTGATCAATCCTGACGGGTCGCGCGTGGAGGGCTCCGAGGTCGCCTTCGACTACGGCGAGCGGCTCGCGCTCAAGGGCGCGAAGCTGCAAACGGGATCCGTGACAACGCAGTGGAGCGCCGAGGGAGCGCGGGTGGAAGAGGCGGCAAGCACGATCGAGTGGCGCAGCGACGGCTCGATCGCCGGCACGTCAGGCGGACGCCCGGTTCGCGACACCCAAGCATGGGCGTTCTGGCTCGTGATGACGTGCGTCGCCCTGGGCTGCGTTATCTCGAGCAAATGGAACGGCCTGTTCGATCTCGTGGGCGTCTGGGGCGTCGCGCTCGCGGTCAGCCTGCAGCGCCGGCTGCCCTGGGTTCCCGAACGTGCGCTCGTGAAAGGCGACGCGCCTAGACGCTTTATGTGGGGCAACGCGTATGGGTTCCGTTTGCCGATCTTCGTCGCAGGCTCGCTCACAATCCCGATCGGCATATATCTTTTGACCTACATCCCGTTCTTCCAGATCGGCGCCTCTAATCTCGGGCTGCACGGCACGCTCAAGGATCTGCTCGCCCTGCAGAGCCAGATGTACCACTACCACCACGATCTGAAGGCGACCCATCCGTACAGCTCGGCGTGGTGGACCTGGCCGCTCGAGCTGCGGCCGGTCTCCTATTACTACCACGTCTTCTCGGGCAGCATGGCGCCGCACGAGGTGGTGGGGGAAGTGCTGGCTGTTCCTAATCCGCTCATGTGGCTGGCGCAGCTCGTGACCGTTCCGGCTGCCGCCATCCTCGCCTGGCGCGCGCGGCATAAGGGCGTCATGCTGTGCGTCGCTGCGTACTTCTTCCAGTGGTTGCCCTGGATCGCGTCGACGCGCATCGACTTCCAGTACAATTTCTATCCGGACACCGCCATCATCTGCCTGTGCACGACGTACGTGCTGCTGCGGGTGTGGCAGGCGGCGCAAGTGTCGCAATCGCCGCGCACCGCGAAGCTGCTCGTCGCCGGCTATCTGGTCGCCTGCCTCGCGCTGTTCATCTTTTTCCTGCCCATCCTCAACGGTCAGCAGATCACCTGGAAGCAATGGGATGCACGCATCTGGTACAAAGAGGGCGTGCCCAGCCACTATGGGTGGATTTGACGGTGGCTGACGAGCGCGTCGCCTCGCTGTCGGTGTTCTTCCCCGCGTATAACGAGCAAGACATCATCGCAAAAACCGTTGAGAGCGCGTCGCGCGCCGTGGCGAGTTTGGCCGACGACTACGAGATCATCGTGGTGGACGACGGCAGCGCCGACAAGACGGCGGCGGTGGTGGAGGACCTAGCGCGGCGCGACCCGCACGTGCGGCTGGTCAGCCACGGCGTCAATCGCGGGTATGGCGCGGCTCTCCGCACCGGGTTTTCGAGCGCGAGCAAAGAGCTCGTGTTCTTTTCGGATGCCGACGGCCAGTTCGATCTGCAGGAGCTGGCCGGGCTACTGACCATGCTCAAACGCGCGCCGGTCGTGCTCGGCTATCGCATCCGGCGCAGCGATCCGCTCTACCGGCTGTTCATCGCCAAGGTCTACAATACGGTGGTCCGCTTCGTGTTCGGGCTGCGCGTGCGCGACATCGACTGCGCGTTCAAGCTCTTCCGCCGGGGCGTTTTGCAGGATATCGTCTTAGAGTCCGACGGCGCCTTCATCAGCTCCGAGCTGCTCATCAAGCTCAAACGCCGCAACGTCGCCATGGTCGAGCGTGGGGTCCACCACTATCCGCGCACGACCGGGAGCTCGAAGGGCGCGACGCCGGCCGTCATCCTCAAGACGATCCGGGACGTCGTGCAGCTGCGTCTTGGCCGCCCCCTGAAGCCGGCTGGTTAAGACAGAAGACGACTTTCCTGGACGATTGAAACAACGGACCTTCGAAGCAGCGGACTTTGAAGCAACGGACCTTTAGGTCCGTTTATCTAAAGGACAAACCATGTCCGGACACTCGAAATGGCACAACATCAAGCTCCGCAAAGGCAAGGCTGACGCGCAACGCGGCCAGCTCTTCACCAAGCTGAGCAAAGAGATCATCGTGGCCGCACGCTCAGGCCTGCCGGATCCCGAGGCCAACTTCCGACTTAAGATCGCGGTGGCGCGAGCGCGCGACGCGAACATGCCGATGGACAACATCAAACGCGCCATCGCGCGGGCTTCAGGTGAGGGCCGCGCCGACGCCTACGAAGAGATCCGCTACGAGGGCTATGGCCCGAGCGGCGTCGCGGTCATCGTCGAAGCCGTGACGGATAACCGCAACCGCACGGCGTCTGAGATGCGCTACATCTTCTCGCGCAACGGCGGCAACCTGGGAGAGACGGGCAGCGTGGGCTGGCTGTTCGACGAGCGTGGCGTCATTTCGCTGCCCGGCGACGGCATCGGAGAAGAAGAGCTGCTCGACGCGGCGGTCGTGGACGGCGTGCTTGACGTCCAACGCTCCGGCGACGCAGTCGAGGTCATCACAGAGCCCAGGGCGCTGGCCGCCGTGCGCGACCACGTCGAGCGCACGCTGTTGGCACCCAAAGGCAGATCCATCACCTCGGCCTCCCTCGACCTGCGGGCCAAGACTCCGCTGGAGGTGACGTCCGCGGATGCGCCGGCCGTCCTAGCTCTTTTGGACGCGCTTGAAGAGCACGATGACGTCACCCACATCCACTCAAACGCGGACATCCCCGACGCGGTGCTTGAAGCGCTTGCATGAGCGATGATCCGCGCCGTCCGCGCCGTCGCCGGCCACGGCCGCACGAGCGCGTGTCGAGAAGCTCGCGACACTGGACCGATTACCTGCCGCTCGCCGCGCTCGCCGCGTTCGTCATCGCCATCGCGGTGGTGGGGATCGTCGCGGCGATCTGGCTCGCGCCGGCGGGAAAACCGGTAAGCGTACCGCCGTTCATCGGCATGCCATTCGATCAGGCGGAGTCGCTCGCGTCATCGGCGCACGTCGGCGTGCGCGCCGTCGCGCACCGGACCGATTTCCATTCGCCCAAGGATGTCATCATCGGGCAGCTGCCGAGCGCCGGTGAGAAAGTCCGCGAGGGCCGGGTCATCGACGTGATACTCTCCGACGGCGTGCCCATGGTGGACGTGCCCAATCTCAGCAACATGTCGCTGCGCGACGCCAAGCTCGCGCTCTCAAACGCGCACCTCACGCTGGGCGGCGTCACCGAGACGCAGAACCTCGACGTCGTCGCCGGGCAGGTCCTCGAACAACATCCGGACCCGTTCACGCAACTGCCCGCGGGAGGCGCGGTCGACGTGACCGTGGCGAAGGGCAGGCCGCAGATGTACGCGCCCAACTTCAGCGGCATGTCGCTCGACTCGGCGAAAAAAGCTGCCGCTGACGCGCACATCGCGTTAGGCGATGTGACGGTCATGCCCCTCGGCGCGAGCGCAAAGCCCAAGGGCATCGTCGTCGGTCAAGATCCGGCGCCGGGCACAGCCATGACGCCCAAGCAGAAGATGACGCTGCAGGTCTCAGCAGGCGCACCGCAGACACCCAGCCCGAGCCCACTTCCTGCCGCGAGCGAAGCGGTGCAACCCTCACCATCGCCCTCGCCGTCTCCCTCGGCACTCTTGCCGTCTCCAGGCGCCGAGCGGGCCATGCGCGTCTCCGTCGCCTTGCCCAAGTCCGACGCGGCCAAACCCGTTCGTGTCGTGCTCCAAGACGCAACGGGATCGAAGACCCTCTTCGAGCAGACGACGACAGGCGGCATCACCCTCACCTTCGATCTGACCGTCGTGGGCGAAGGCACGATCGAGACCTACGTTGACGGCAAGCTCGTCACGAGCACGCCGCTCTAGACCGTCGCGACGACTGACCCATAGGCGCCGATGTCAGCCGCCTGGGAAACCGTGCGACCGCCACAGAACGACGCTGCGATGGCACAACGTGGCAACGGGTCGCCGCTCGGCGTGAAGATAGCCCCGTCGCTTCTGTCCGCGGATTTCTCGAAGATCCGCGAGCAGATCGAGCTCGTCGAGCGCGCGGGCGCGGATTACCTCCACCTCGACGTCATGGACGGCAGGTTCGTCCCCAACATCACCTGGGGGCCGAAGATCATCAAGGACCTGCGCAAGCTGACCAAGCTGCCGTTCGACACGCACCTCATGATCGTCGAACCAGAGCGCTATGTCGCTGACTTCGCCCAGGCCGGCGCCGATATCATCACCGTGCACTGGGAGGCGACGGTGCACGCCAACCGCCTTATCCATCAGATCAAAGAGCTCGGCGTCCGTGCAGGTCTTAGCCTCAACCCGGCGACGCCGCTCAACGTGCTCGATGACATCCTGCCCTACATCGATCTACTGCTCATCATGAGCGTCAACCCCGGATTCGGCGGCCAGTCCTATATCCCGACGTCGACGGCGAAACTGGCAAGCGCCCGGGAACTCATCGATCGTCGTCGCTGTGCAGTCGAACTCGAAGTTGACGGTGGCGTGCATCTGGACAACGTCGCCGAGGTGGCGCGCACCGGCGTCGACACGATCGTCATGGGCGCGGGCATTTTCGCGACAGCGCAGCCTGGCGAGACGCTGGTGCGCGTGCGTGCGCTGTGCGCACCCTGAGCCCTCCGCTCACCGAGGACCAGCTCGTCGCCGCCATCACCCACGTGCTCAGCGACCAGCCGCGACGGTTGCTGGTCGGCATCGGCGATGATGCGGCGGTGTGGAAGGCGCCACGCTCGCATGTGAGCGTCATCAGCACCGATGCGCTCGTCGATGGCGTGCATTTCCGCTCCGAGTCGACGACCCCGCACGCGCTTGGCCACAAGGCACTCGCCGTTAACCTCTCCGACATCGCTGCGATGGGGGCGGCGCCGGTGCTCGCCGTCGTCGCGCTCGGCATTACCGACGTCGTCGACGAGCGATGGGCGCGCGAATTGTACGCCGGCATGTCCGCGCTCGCCATCCGGTATGGATGCGCCATCGCCGGCGGCGACATCGTGCGCTCGCCGGTGCTCTCGATCTCGGTCACCGCCGTGGGCGACGTGCGCAAGAGCGGGTTGCGCCTGCGCAGCGGCGCCAAGCCCGGCGACGTCGCCTGCATCACGGGGCCGCTCGGCCTCGCCGCCGCCGGCCTAATACATAACAGCATCGTACGTAGCAACGGACCTTCAGGTCCGTTATCTCCGCACGAGAGCCTCATCCTCGCTGCCTACGAGACACCTCAACCGCGCGTGCATGAAGGCAGATTCCTCGCCGCGTCCAGATCAACGCACGCATTGATGGACATCTCGGACGGACTCTCACTTGACGTCGCGCGCATGGCCCGGGCTTCCGGGGTCGATGTCTGTCTCGATCTCGCGCATCTTTCGCCACATCCTGCGCTTGCTGGCATGGATGCGATGGAGCTGATGCTGCACGGCGGCGACGATTACGAATTGCTCGCGGCCGTCGACGCGCGAGCCTTCTCCCATCTCGCCAAGCGGTTTGCTGCACGTTTCAAGCGCGCGCTCGAACCTGTCGGGCGGTTCGAAAAAGGCGACGGGAAGGTGTGGGCGCTCGAGGGCGGCAGCCGCCGCGAGCACGTGCCTCGCGGCTACGACCACCTGAGTGGGACTCAAGCCAACCTCAAGAAATGAGAAAGGGCGCGAACGATCGCGCCCCATAGCTTGCAACCCGCCGTCTAGACGGCGCGCACGACCTTGTTCGAGCGCAGGCAGGAAGCGCAAACGCGAGACGTCTTGACGGTGCCGGCCTCGCGGACCCTGACAGACTGGAGGTTGGGCAGCCAGCGGCGCCGTGTCTTGCGCATCGAATGACTGACGTTGTTCCCCGACGCTGGGCCCTTGCCGCACACGTCACATCGCTTGGCCACGGAAAAAACTCCCTTTTTGATGGGTCGATGCCGGCCGCACAAGCCTTGAAAGAAGAAAAGGCCGACAGCCTGTTATAATACCACACTGCAGATAGGCCTTCAAGGCCGATCGATCATGAAAGAGCGAGAAGCACCAACTTCCGTCGCACACCCGTCGCGGCCCAAAGCGGTGACGCGCTGCGGTGGCAAGACGTTTGTCGAGTTCCTCATCGCCGGAACGTACTTCCTACGGAAGTACCGCTCCGTCGTCAACGATCTCAATGTCTTCCCGGTGCCTGACGGCGATACAGGCACGAACATGTTCCTCACCGTGCGCGCGGCAATGATCGAAGCGCGGCGCACCACGAGCGATAAGCTCTCGGTCGTCGCCGCCGCGGCTGCGCAGGGATCGCTCATGGGCGCACGCGGCAACTCCGGCGTGATCATCTCGCAGATGTTCCGAGGCTTCGCACACGCCGTCCGCCACCGCGACTTCATCGAGACGCTCGACCTCGCCGTCGCCATGAACGAGGCGGTGCACGCGGCGCGCAATGCGCTGCTCAAACCGGTCGAAGGCACGATCCTTTCGGTGGCAGGTGCCGCAGCGGCGGCAGCCTTCAAGGCCGGGGTTCACGAGGCTGATTTCTTCACCGTGCTGCACGTGGTCGTCGACGCCTCGAACGCGGCCCTTGAGAAAACGCCCGAACAGCTTCCGGTACTCAAGGAAGCCAAAGTGGTCGACGCGGGCGGTCAAGGCTTCGTCTATTTCCTCGAAGGGTCACTGCGCATGCTCCCCGGCCGCGCACCCTACACCACCGCGTTTCCCCGGCGGCCGCTGCGACGCACGACGTTCACCACACGCCAAAAAGTCGAAGAGCATCGCTTCTGCACCGAGTTCGTCTTGACGAGCGACGCGATCACGGAGCACCGCCTGCGCAGCATGCTGGCCGAACACGGCGATTCGCTCATCGTCGCCGGTGGGGATGGTGCCCTGAGAGTCCATATCCACACCGACTATCCGGACAAAGTGATGGATATGGCGCGCGAGTACGGCGAGCTCTCGAAGACAAAAGTTGACAACATGGAGGAGCAGCACAACGTGCTCGTGGTGGACCGCGAGTCCAAGCCGCGCGGCATCGTCTGCGTCGTCCCCGGTGACGGCTTCGCGAAGATCTGCAAGGAGCTGGGCGCCGACGTGACCGTGCTCGGCGGCGCGACGATGAACCCTTCGGTGAAAGATCTGCTGGTGGCGGTCAATAAGGTGCTGGCGTCTGTCGTCTATCTCTTCCCCAACGACAAGAACATCATCGCCGCCGCCAGGGAACTCCCCACGCTCACCGATCGGACCGTCGTCGTCGTGCCTACGCGCAGCGTCGCCGAGGGCATCGCCGCGCTCTTCGGACTTTTGAACCAGCCGCCGGCGGTCGTCCAATCGCCGGACGCGCTCATCGAAGCTTCCACGCTCGCAGCCAGCGGCTCGATCTTCCGAGCGGGCCGCGACTCCACGTTTCTAGGCGTGCCGGTGAAGCGCGGCGAGCTCATGGGTGCGCTCGACGGGCGTAACGGCAGAAGCGAACAGGTCGTCAAAGGTGCCGATGCGAGCGCGATCGCAGCCTCGCTGGTCGCCGATGCAGGCGTGGCTGATGCCTCGCTCATCACGTTGTATTATGGCAGCGTGCGCAAACTCAAGGATGCGGAGGCGGTCGCGGAGGCTTTGCGCTCCGCCTACCCAAAGACCGCGGTCGAGGTGTACTATGGCGGTCAGCCCTCATCCGACTACGTGATTTCGATTGAGCGATAGGGACATCTGCGTCGCGATCGACGCCATGGGGGGCGACCACGCTCCCGAAGAGATCGTCATCGGTGCGTGTGAGGCCGCCCGGGCGATCGCATGCCGCATCGCGCTCGTGGGCGACCGCCAACGCATAGAGCAGATCGCGGCACGAGCCGGCGGCCTGCCGGAGAATATCTCCGTCGTCCACGCTGAGGGCGTTGTCGCCATGGACGAGGCACCCGCCGCCGCAGTGCGCCGCGGCGCCACGACGTCGATGGGCAAGATGATCGACCTTGTCCGCGACGGTACGGCACAGGCCGCGTTCTCCGCTGGCAACAGCGGCGCCCATCTCGCCATCGCCACGATTCGCTTGCGGACGCTGCCGGGCATCGCCAGGCCGGCTATCGCCACGGTCTGGCCCGCAGACAAAGGGCCGATGCTGTTGCTTGATGCTGGTGCCAACGTCGATTGCCGCCCCGACTGGCTCGTGCAATTCGCCATGATGGGAAGCGCGTACGCGCGCTCGGTGCTCGGGCTTGAGGCGCCCAAAGTCGGTCTGCTGTCGGTGGGAGAAGAAGAAGGCAAGGGCAATGCCTTGACCGAGGCCGCGTTCCCGATGCTCTCGACCGCGCCGATCAATTTTATCGGTAACGTTGAAGGCCGCGACCTGCTGCTCGGCCGGGCTGACGTCATCGTCTGCGATGGGTTTGTCGGCAACGTCGCCCTCAAACTGGCTGAGGCCTCGGGTGAATACTTCTTCCGCGCGCTGCTCGAGCATACGACGTCCAGCCTGCGCGGCAAGCTGGGTCTTGTGATCCTCAAACCCGCTCTGCGCGCGCTGCGCAAACGCTTCGATCACCGCGAGTATGGGGGCGCTCCGCTCCTCGGCCTGCGCGGCATCACCCTCATCGGCCATGGGCGGGCAGATGCGCTGGCCATCCGCAGCGCATGCCGGGCCGCACTGCGTGCGGTACGCCAGGATCTCGTGGGCAGCATCAGCGGGCTTGCCGCTGCTGCTGCGCCGGCGCAAGCGCAGGCCGAGGCGTCGTCCCCGTGAGCCCGGTAGCGGTCGTCACCGATTCGACCGCGGACCTCGGGCATATGTCGACGGATGCGCACATCGCTGTCGTGCCGTTGACCGTCTCCTTCGGCAACGAGCACTTCCGGGATGGCGTCGATCTGTCGCGTGAAGAATTCTACCGGCGTCTGACGGCGAGCTCGCACCCGCCGGCCACGGCCCAGCCTGCCCCTTCGGCCTTCGCCGCGGTCTACACGCGTCTGCTCGGCGCTGGCGCATCAGGCATCATCTCCGTGCACGTCTCCGGGGCGCTCTCGGGCACCTACAACTCGGCGGTCACGGCCGCCAACGACGTCGACCCCGAGCGCATCACGGTGATCGACACGCGCAGCGCGTCGTTGGGCTTAGGCCTGCTTGCGCTGCAGGCCGCCGACGACGCACGGCGTGGCGTCGATCAAGCGGAGATCGCGCGCCGGGTGCGCGAGGAAAGTGCAAAGGTCGAGCTCTACGCGACGATCCCGACCCTGACCTATCTCGCTCGCGGCGGCCGCATCGGGGCCTTGCAAGGCCTGCTCGGCAACGTGCTGCGCATCGTGCCCATCATCACCTTGAAAGATGGCGAGATCGCCGAATATGCAAAGGTGCGGACGTTTGCGCGCGCCGTCGATCAACTGGTCGGCATCGTCACCTCGCGCATCCAAGGCAGAGGGCACGCGCGTGTGGCCGTGCTGCACTCCGTCGCTCCTGAGCTCGCGCAGACGGTGGCCAAACGCATCGAAGCGGCGGTCGCACCAGCGCTGCTCATCTCCGAGTGCGTTGGGCCCACAGTGGGCACGCACACAGGCCCGGGCGCGGTGGGCGTCGTCTTCATCCAATGAGGGAAAGCGCACCTCACTGGCTGCAGCGCAGCGTTGACGACGGCCTGGGTTGCTACGTGCATATCCCATTTTGCGATCGCATCTGCCCGTATTGCGACTTCGCGGTCGTGCTCTACCGTGACGCACCACTGCGCCGATACATGGCGGCGCTGTTGCGCGAGATCGACGGGGCCGGTCTGCACGCCGCCGCGCCGCCACCGCGTCCGCTGCAAACGCTCTATCTCGGGGGCGGAACGCCATCGGCGCTGCCGCGCGCCGAACTCGAGGCCCTGCTGCGCGCGATCTTCGAACGCTACGCGATTCGGCCGGGCAGCATCGAGTGCACGCTCGAGGCGAACCCGGCGCGCAACGTCGACGATCTGCCGGCCTGGCGGGAAGCTGGGGTCAATCGGCTGTCCGTGGGCGTCCAGTCGCTCGACGACGCAGACCTGCACCGTCTCGGCCGCGCCCACACAAGCGATCAGGCCATCGAGTTCTGCGTCGCAGCCCGCGATGCAGGCTTCAGCAACGTGAGCATCGACCTCATCGCCGGCGCGCCGGGCCAAGACGAAACCAGTTTCGTGCGCACGCTGGCGAAGGCGATCGCGCTCCGGGTCGATCACATGTCGATCTACGGGCTGACGATCGAAGCGGGGACACCGTATGCCACCTGGTACGGACGCGATCCGTCCGTGTTCCCGGATGACGACGACCTCGCGAGCATGCTCGACACCGCGCACGACGTGTTGAGCGATGCAGGCTTTGTGCACTACGAGATCTCGAACTTCGCCCGGCCCGGCTTCGAGAGCGCGCACAACGTCGGATACTGGCGCCAGCGTGATTGCGTCGCCTTCGGGGTGTCGGCTGCCGGATACAAGTCGGGCGTGCGCTATCGCAATCACCGTGATTTCGACGCATATTGCTCGGCCATCGAAAGCGGTCAGCAGGCTCGTGCCGACGAGGAACGCCTTGAACCATGGGCCCGGCTCGGCGAAGCGGCTATGCTCGCGTTGCGAACGTCGGCGGGGATGGAGGCTGACGACTTCCGAGAGCGCTTCGCCGTGCCGATTACAGTTGTATATGCACGTGCAGCCGAAAAATGCATGGCAGCGGGGCTGCTCGAACAGGACGCTCGCGGCATGCGCCTCACACGGCGCGGCCGTTTGCTTGCCAACACCGTCTGCGCCGAGTTTCTCGTGCCGCAACGTCTGCCTATGGTGACGCGTTGAATCTGCTCTTGCGCATCATTTTCGCCTGTCTGTTCGGCTTGCTTGGGCTGCTCATCGGCCGTGAGTTGTCGCTCGCCATTCACTGGCCCGAGGCCACCAGCCGCTTGGAATACGACGCGTTGCCGCTCTTGGGGCTGCTCATCGGCATCGCCGCTTCTCCCTTCATCGCACGCGGCTTCGAACGGCTGGTCAGCGCTATCGAGGAGAGCATCGCGCGGCGCAACCCGGCCGAGGCGTGGTCTGGGTTTTTCGGACTCATCGCCGGCCTTGTGGTCGCCTTCCTCATCCGCGATATCTTCAGCTCGTTCGCCCTCATGCCGCGCGTCGGCCCGATCATCTCCTTTGTGACCAACGTGCTCGTGACGCTGTTCTGCGCATATTTCGGCGTGCGCCTGGGACTGCGACAGCGGCTCACCTGGTGGTCGCGCGGTGCCGCGTACTCGAGCGAGGCCTCGCCCAAACTGCTCGACACGTCGGTCATCGTCGATGGCCGGATCCTCGAGATCGTCGAGTCTGGCTTCCTCGACGGCCGCCTTATGGTTCCTAAGTTCGTATTACGCGAGCTGCAGCTCATCGCTGACTCGGCGGATCCGGTGAAGCGAAGCCGCGGTCGCCGTGGACTCGAGGTGCTCAACAAGTTGCGCGAGGCCTCCAAGGGCCTTGAGATCTCAGACCACGATGCGCCGGAGCGCGACGTCGACGGCAAACTGGTGACGCTGGGTAGGATGCTCGGCGCGCAGGTGCTCACGAACGACTACAATCTCAATCGGGTCGCGAAAGTGCAGGGCGTGGCCGTCCTCAACATCAACGAACTGGCCAACGCGCTCAAACCGGTCGTGCTGCCTGGCGAAGAGATGATCGTCAAGGTCGTCAAGGACGGCAAAGAGGCGAACCAAGGGGTGGCCTACCTGGACGATGGCACGATGATCGTGGTGGAGAACGGTAGGCGCGTCATGGGCGAAGACGCGGACGTGGTCGTGACGTCCGTGCTGCAGACCGCAGCCGGGCGCATGATCTTCGCCAAGCTGAAGAGGTAGCGGCACGGATATCACGGTATGCGCGATCGTGGCCGCAGCCGGCCGCGGTGCGCGCATGGGTCAACCCAAACAGCTGCTCGAGCTTGCCGGCAAGCCGATCGTCGCATGGTCGCTCGAGACGATCGCGCGTTCACCGCTCGTGACCGACATCGTCGTCGCCTGCGAAGCTGACCAACGCCACGCCTTCGAGCGGCTGGCGGCAAGCGTCGGCGACGGCAAGGTGCGGCGGATCGTCGCGGGCGGCGCACGCAGGCAGGATTCCGTGTTCGCGGCGCTGCGCGCGCTCGAAGTCCCGACCGATCTCGTCGTCGTGCACGATGGCGCACGGCCTTTTCTGAGCGGCGACGTGCTGGCACGGGTCATCGAGCGGGCGCGCGAGCTCGGCGCAGCGATCGCGGCCGTGCCCGAGAAGGACACGATCAAACAAGCTAACGAGAACGGCACCGTGCATAAGACCATCCCGCGCGAGCGCCTCTGGGCAGCGCAGACACCGCAGGCATTCTCGTATGACCTCTTGTTCCGCGCGCACGAGAGCGCCGAAGCGGACGGCTTCATGGGGACTGACGACGCAGAACTCGTCGAGCGACTGGGCGGGGCGACGGTCGCCATCGTCGAGAGCTCGGACGAGAATGTGAAGATCACGACGCCGGAGGATCTGATCGTGGCAGAGCGCATCGCCGCCACGTTGCAGCAACGGACCTCGAGCCGAACACACTTGTAGCAACGGATCTTAACGCCACGGGTTTTGAAGCAACGGACCTTTAGCGCAGCATATATTTGAAGCAACGGATCTTTAACGCAGCATAAATGTGAAGCAACGGACCTTTAGGTCCGTTTTACGGAGCGATCGGAATGAAGGTCGGATTCGGTTTTGATGCACACCGCCTCGTGCCAGGACGGCCGTTGATCCTGGCGGGCTGCCGTATCCCCTTCGATCGCGGACTAGAAGGCTACTCGGATGCCGACGTCGTCGCGCACGCGCTCATCGACGCTCTGCTCGGTGCCGCCGCTCTGGGGGATTGTGGATCGATGTTCCCGGCCGGCGATCCACAGTTCGCAGGAGCGGACAGCGTCGAGCTGCTGCGCCGTGCCGTGCGGCGGCTGGCGCAAGCTGGATATACGGTCGGCAACGTGGATTGCACGATCGTGGCCGAGCAGCCAGCTCTTGCCCCCCACATCGAGAAGATGCGCAGCACGCTGGCCGAGGCGGTCGGCATTACCGTAGCATGCTGCAGCGTGAAGGCCAAGCACACTGAAGGTATGGGGTATACGGGCGAGGGCATCGGCATGGCAGCCTATGCGGTGGCCACGCTCGAGTCAGCCTAGGATGGTTCGCCGCACACGAGAGCGCGTTCGCCTGTGATGGTGACCGCGACCAGCCGCGCACAGTGGCGCGCGTGGCTTCGAAAGCACGCCGCCGAAGCTTCGATCTGGCTCGTCCTTTTCAAGAAGCACACAGGCCGGTCGACCATCTCCTACGACGAGGCGGTCGAGGAAGCATTATGTTTCGGCTGGGTTGACAGCATCGTGCGCACGATCGACCACGACCGCTACGCGCACAGGTTCACGCCGCGCACGCCGCGCAGTGCGTGGTCGCAGTCCAACATACGCCGCATGAAGAGGCTCATCGCGGCGCGCAAAGTGACCAGTGCGGGTCTGGCGGCGTTTGCCGGCCATAAGCAGCACCTGGCTCTGCCGCGGCCAAGCGTGCTTCCCGCGGATCTTCAACGCCGATTTCAGAGAGCGGCACGCGCGTGGAAGTATTTCGAGCGATGTCCACCGGGATATAAGAAGATGGCGATCGGATGGGTGGCGAGTGCCAAACGGCCTGAGACGAGGATAAAGCGTCTGGACCAGCTGATCGAGACGTCGGCGCGCGCCGAGCGCCTCAAGTTCATCTGATCGAAAATCCTACCGTAGCACGACATATCTGCCGCCGTCCGTGAAGAGGACAACGAGCAGCATCGAAACGAGGATCAGCTCGTAATTCCAGCCCAACCCATCTTTGCCCCAAAAGCCTGTCTTCCACACGAAGATCTTCTTTTGCAAGGCTCCGAGCATGATGAGGATGAGACCGAGCGCGGCGAGCTGCGGCCAGATGCCGATGATGACTGCCGCCCCACCCAGAATCTCGGCGGCTCCGATGAAGAGCGTCAGACCCGTGGGCAATCCGATCTTGGCCGCACGTCCAGCGGGATCGCGCAGATCGTGATAGCCGCTGTCGACGAAGACGAGACCAACCATGAGCCTGAGGAATACGAGCCCATAGTCTGTGAGCTGAGCGAGATGAGGGAACATCGACGGCTCCTTTGCGGGTCTGCACCTGTGGCAGGGCGTCGCGCGGCGCTGCGGTAACTAGAAGGTCGCGTCATGGTTTCTCCCATCAGAGTCCGCTTTGCTCCCTCCCCGACCGGCTCGCTGCACGTCGGCGGAGCGCGCACCGCGCTTTTCAACTATCTGTTCGCGCGCCGCAACGCTGGCACGTTCGTGCTCCGATCGGAAGATACGGACGCCGCGCGTTCGACGCGAGAGTTTGAGGCCGCTATCCAGGCCGACCTGCGCTGGCTGGGCTTCGACTGGGATGAAGGGCCCGATGTTGGCGGCCCGTTCGCGCCCTACCGGCAGAGCGAGCGTCAGGACCGCTACGCGCTCGCCGCCGCGCGGCTCATGGAGATCGAAGCGGTCTATCCGTGTTATTGCACGCAGGAAGAACTCGAAGCGGAGCGCGCACGGCAGCAGAGCCGTGGCGAGGCGCCCAAGTATTCGGGGAAATGCCGGGAGCTCACCAAGCAGCAGCGTGATGCGCATGAAGCGGCGGGTCGCAGGCCGGCGCTGCGCTTTGCCATGCCGGAGCGCGATATCTACGTCGAGGATCTCGTGCGCGGCTCGGTCCACTTCCCCGCCGGCTCGATCGGCGATTTCGTCATCTTGCGCTCGGATACCACACCCGCGTATAACTTCGCCGTCGTGGTCGACGACAGCGACATGGCCATCAGCCACGTCATCCGCGCCGACGAACACCTGCCCAACACGCCGCGGCAGGTCGCGCTCTTCGAGGCGCTCGAGTTGCCCCTGCCGCTCTTCGCGCATGTGTCCATGATCCTCGCGCCCGACCATCAGAAGCTCTCCAAGCGCCATGGCGCGACGTCGGTCAGTGAATACCGGGAAGCAGGCTTCGTGCCCGAGGCGCTGGTCAACTACCTCGCCCTGCTGGGGTGGTCACCGGGCGACGATCGCGAGTTCTTCACGCTCGACGAGCTCGCCAAGGCATTTTCGCTGGAGCGCGCGAGCAAGAGCCCTGCGGTGTTCGACAGCGCCAAGTTGCGCTGGTTCAACGCGCACTATATCCGCAACTTGCCGCGAGCCGAACGGGCAGCGCTCTTCGCGCAGTGGGCGGCACTCGACCGGCGATTCGCCTCGCTGCCTGAGCTGCGCGATCCGATCTGGCTGGAGACGCTCGCCGACGCGTTGAGCGATCATGTCGAGGTGCTGTCGGACGTGCCGCGCGAGCTCGAAGCGCTGCTGCGCGACGATCTGACGCCCGGTCCGAGCACTCGCGAAGCGCTTGCCGAGCCGTCGGCTCGCGCGATGCTTACCGAGCTGTGCGACGTGGCCGCACGCGGCCCAAACCCCGAGCATTTCGCGCTCGCGACGTCAAAGGAAGCGCTCGCGAAACTCGGCGATAAGCACGGCCTCAAGGGCCGCTCACTCTTCCGTCCCATCCGTGTGGCCGCCACGGGTTCCGAGCACGGCATCGAGCTCGCGCTGCTCCTGCGACTGCTCGGGCCACAGCGGGTCGCGCGCCGCATCACGGCATCCCTGGCTGACTAGCTCTCGCGGGCAGGAGCCGTCTAGTGCGGGCTGAGAACCTCACTCTTAGATGATACAACCCAATAGGCCATCATCTCCCTACCGAAGCTCGTTTCGGTCCTGCCGCTGTTGTTGTTGATGGGGCGCGATGGCGCCCTTCACCGTTCCCTTTGAGCTTTGGACTTAGGCAGGACCTCATGCAACGCGAATCGATTTTTCAGCAGATAGCCGCCGACTGGCGTGCCTGCTTCGAACGAGACCCCGCAGCCAACAACTGGCTTGAGGTGCTGCTCGCCTATCCCGGGTTCCACGCCATCGTCGCTCACCGGTTCATCCATCCGATGTACCGCTGGCGGTGGCCCGTCATCCCGCGGCTGCTCTCCAACGTTAATCGCTTCATCACAGGCGTCGAGATCCACCCCGGGGCAGAGCTTGGTTCGGGGCTCTTCATCGATCACGGCATGGGCGTGGTCATCGGCGAGACGGCTGAGGTCGGCCGCAATTGCACGCTGTATCAGGGCGTCACGCTGGGAGGCACGAGCCTGCAGCATGGCAAGCGCCACCCGACGCTCGAGGACAATGTCATCGTCGGAGCCGGTGCCGGCATCATCGGTGCGATCGTCGTCGGCGCGAATTCAAAAGTGGCTGCCGGTGCGGTTGTGGTCAAGGACGTGCCGCCCAACAGCACGGTTGTCGGCGTTCCGGGCCGCGTCGTCTTGCAGGACGGCAAGAAGATCGAGGAACCCGTCATCCCAAAGGTGGACATGCCCGATCCGACGGTCGATGCCATCATCGCGCTGTCCGCGCGGGTCGCCGCCCTTGAAGAACAGGCGCGCCGCGCCGAAAGCACGCATGGCACTGCGCCTCTATAACACGCGGACGCGCACGGTCGACGACTTCATTCCTCGAGAGCCCGGTAAGGTGTCGATGTATGTCTGCGGCATGACGCCGAGCTTTCATCCGCACCTCGGTCACGCGCGCACCTTCCTCACGTTCGACGTCCTCGTCCGCTACCTGCGGGCCAAGGGCTACGAGGTCACCTACGTTCGCAATATCACGGACATCGACGACCGCATCATCGAGCGCTCGGTCAAAGACGGCGTGCCCTGGAATGAAGTGGTCGCTCGCTATTACGGCGAGTTCGAGGAATGCGCCACAAAGCTCGGCATGCTCGAGCCCAGCCTTTCACCGCGCGCCACTGCCGACATGGCGGGCATCGTCGCGCTCATCCAGCGCCTCGTGGAGATGGGAGCGGCGTATGAGACGGCTGACGGGGTCTACTTCGCGGTCGATAAGGACTCGCGCTACGGGTCATTGAGCCGGCGTAACCTCGATGAATTGCGCGCCGGCGAGCGCATCGCGGTTCGCGAAGAGAAGCGCGACCCGCTCGACTTCGCGCTGTGGAAGAAGGCCAAGCCGGGCGAGCCGACCTGGGATAGCCCCTGGGGCCCCGGGCGTCCTGGGTGGCACATCGAGTGCTCCGCCTTGTGCAAGCGCTACTTGGGTGACCAGTTCGATATCCATGGCGGAGCGACCGATCTTGTCTTCCCGCACCACGAGAACGAGGTCGCGCAGACGGAGACCGCGACCGGCCTTCATCCGATGGCCAACGTCTGGGTGCACGCCGGGCTGCTCAACGTCGACGGTCAGAAGATGAGCAAATCGCTGGGCAACTTCAAGCCGCTCAGCGAGATGCTGCGGACACACAATCCGGCTGCCGTGCGCTACCTCTTCCTGCAGACAGGCTATCGCAAGCCGTCAAACTACACGGAAGAAGCGCTCGAGGCAGCCGGCAAAGGGCTGCGTGGCCTCTATGCCGGCCTCGACGCCTTGCGGGCTGCTGCGGCGCAAAACCCGACCGGCGTGCATTGCGCGATCGAGGCGGCGGATTTCGACGCGTTCTTAGATGATGATCTCGATACGGCGGGAGCGCTTGGGTGGCTGCAGACGAAGGTGCGCCAGGAGCGTGCCAACCTCGGACAAAGCGCCGGCTCCGCACACGCCGTTGTGGCGCTTGTGGAGCGCTGCTTGCACGTCCTCGGGCTGCCGCCGAGCGCGCAGGCCGCGGGCCTCGTCGCGCAGGCACGCGAGGTGGCTTTGCTTCCTGAGCACCGAGCGAAGCTGCGCGCTCTAGCGGGGGATGGGGAGTCAGACGACGCGTCGCTCATCGCCCGCGTCGTGGCCTTGCGAGATGAGGCACGCGCCGGCCGGGACTTCGCCACGTCGGACCATCTGCGCCAAGCCCTGAATGATGCGGGCGTCGCACTTCGCGATACGAAGGCGGGCACGCAGTGGAGCCTCGATGGCGGCTGATGAGGAGCAGATTGTCGGGTTCCACGCCGTCGACGAGGCGCTGCGGGCAGGTGAGCCGCTGCAACGCATCGTCATCGGCAAGCACCGCGAGCGCGATCCGAAGCTCGCTGGGCTGATCGCCGCTGCACGCGAGCGCAAGATCCCCATCGCTTTCGAAGCCGCCCTGGATTCGCACTGGCGAGGTCAACCGGATCACCACCAGCACGTCCGGGCCACCTTGCCGCCATTTGCCTATACGCCGTTCGGCCACGTGCGCGAACTCGTACACGACGCCAAGAGCGCCCTCGTCGTGGCCGTCGACCACCTGGAGGATCCCCAGAACCTCGGGGCGGTGCTGCGCAACGCGGAGGGAGCGGGAGCGGACGCCGTAGTGATGCCGGATCGCCGCAACGCAGGTGTTACGGCGGTCACGCGGAGGGCCGCGGCGGGGGCGGCATCGCACCTGAGGGTCGCCCGTGTCCCGAATATCGTGGCTGCCATGGAAGCGCTGAAAGACGATGGGTGTTGGGTCACAGGGCTCTCCCCCGGCCCTGGTGCCGTGGACTATCATGAAGCTGACTACACCGCCAAGTGCGTCTTGGTGGTGGGAGCGGAGGGCAAAGGCTTGTCGCGGTTAGTGAGCGAGCGTTGCGATGCATTGGTGCGCATCCCATTACACGGCCATGTGGCGTCGCTCAACGCCGCGAGCGCGGCCGCCGTTGTGCTCTTCGAGGTAGCCCGGCGGCGCCGCTCAGGCGAGTAAAGTCAAGTCTTCTACTGAGATTGTGACGGCGGCGAGGCAGGGGAAAACCCGCACCAATCCTTGACGAAATCAGGGCTCGAACATATAATCGGTAAGGACTGCAAGGGGCTATCTCGCAGCCAGGAAATTGGGGGTAACGCAAAATTTTGGGGGCACTTCACCCGGTAGAAGACACTCTGGACTATAGTGAGCGCGCCGACGAAGAACTCGTCAATGCAGCGAAATGTGGCGACAACCTCGCCATGGAGTTCCTGCTCAATAAATACAAGAACTTCGTCCGCATCAAAGCGAAAAGCTACTTCCTCATCGGCGCAGACCGTGAGGATATCATCCAAGAGGGCATGATCGGACTCTACAAGGCGGTTCGCGACTTCCGCGCGGACAAGCTGTCGTCGTTCCGTGCCTTCGCGGAGCTGTGCATCACGCGTCAGATCATCACCGCCATCAAGACCGCGACGCGGCAGAAGCACATCCCGCTCAACCAGTACATTTCACTCAACAAGCCGATTTACGACGAGGACAGCGAACGCACGCTGCTCGACGTCATGGCCAGCGCCAAGATGTCGGATCCGGAAGAACTGGTCATCAACCAGGAGGTTTCCGAAGACATCAAGGAGCGGATCCAGGAGAACCTGAGCGACCTCGAGTCGCAGGTGCTCTTGAGCTATCTCGAAGGCAAGTCGTATCAAGAGATGGCTCGGGATCTCAATCGCCACGTGAAGTCGATCGACAACGCTCTCCAGCGCGTCAAGCGCAAGATCGAGAAGAACCTGAGCGAGGTCGAGCTGTACTAGGGCGCATCGAAGCGCGGCAACACCGACAGGGGCGCGACGGCAACGTCGCGCCCCTTATCACGTATCCACGACCTGCCGATAGTACTAGGTGCATGCCGTATTTGCGAGTGCGCTATCGGCACGAGGTCAAGTGCCGCGAGCCAGACTGCCACGAACTCGTCGTCCAAGAGGGACGCACATCGGATGCCGTCTTTCCGGATGGCGCGCTCGTGAAGCTCGACAGCGGAGACGGAGAGCGCGACCTACGAAGCGCCTTCACGCTGCGCTGCCCCGCCGGCCACCAAGTCGATCTTTATGCCCCGCGCGACCTGCAGATCATCAAATCAGCCTCAGCCGGGGATGCGGATTTCGAACCGATCGTGCTGCGCACGAGCCTGACCTAGGGCGCGCTGTCCTCATCGCCCGTGTAGGAATCAAGAACGTCACGCAGCTCCCGCACGAACCGCTCGCGCTGCCGCCACAGGGGGAAATGATCGGTGTGCTCGAGCACGCGCACGTCCACCTTGGGAGCGGCGGCGATCGCCCGCTCGCCATGCGCCACGCGATCCTCAGCGCCCAAGATGATGATGGCCGGCACGGACGGCGGGATCCCGGTCTTTCCCGGCTCCCACTGTTTCATCAGGGTGACGGTGTGGAAGAGCGTGCGCAGGCGGGTCTTCGCGACGTTGTGGAGCATCTTGCCGGAGAGCTTTGGCGGTAGCGCTCGGGCCAGACGCAGCGCGAGCGCTACCGGCCATCGCAAGTACTGCATCCCCAGACCGATCCACCTAGGCACGATGAGGGGCGACACTGCGCAGACGACAGTCACTCGTTGCGGGTAAAGACTCGCGTATTTGAGCGCGACGATGCCGCCGAGCGAATACCCAACGACGGACCATCGTTCGACGCCGACCGTCTCGCGCAGGGCGTCGCAGTCTGCGGCGAGGTCATACCAGTCGTAGTCGGGATCGTCCACCTCTTCAGACTGTCCGTGACCGCGCAGCGACAACCCGTAGAAGCTGTAGGAATTGCGAAGTTCGTTCACCGTTGCATGCCATTGGCGCCGCGCACGCCCTCCCCACCCGTGGATGAGCAGCACGGGCGGACCTTGGCCGGCGGTGAAGTATTGGAGTCGGAGCCCGCTGTGCTGGAAGAACGGCACGCGCTAACCGGTGAGCTCGCCGGTCGCCGCCTGCAGCGAGGCGACGCGCGCTTGCAGCTGTTGCAGCTGTGCTTCGAGTTCGAGCACGCGCAAGTGGTCGTAGGTCGCCTGAGCGGCGCGTGCCAGCTGATAGAGGGCGCGCACCTCTTCGGGGTCGATGTCGGCACCGTTGGCATGTGCGCCGTAGAGGGCGATGCCCAGAAGTTCGCGCCGCGCGACCATCGGCACAGCAAGGATCGGCGCTGCTTCCCCCGCCGGCAGGTCCGCATGCTTCCAGCCGATCTCCGCGATGCGCAGCGGCTCGAACTCGGCCTCGAGTTCGAGGGCTAATGGATCATCATGCTCGATGACCGAGGTATTGGAGCTGCTCCACCCGATGGCCGCGATGCGCCGGTATTCTCCCTTGTCCTCGGGCACGAACAGCGCCGATGATGACAGCGACAGGGCCTCGACCGGCTCGCGGACGACGTAGTCGTATATCGTGGAGACTTTCTCGGCATGATGCACGGCTTGGGCCGCGCGCTCGATCCGTTGCATGGCCTGGCGTCGCTTGCGGAAGAACACGGTGGCCACGACCGTCTCCACTCTTTTCTCGAGCGAATTGAGCCAGAAGCTCAAGCCGATGGCTAAGGCGATCTCGACGTAGGAGGCCAGACGGACCTGCTCGAGCTCTCGCCCGACAAACCAGTCGATGAACGCGAAGAGACTGAGCACGACGAAGGTCAAGACGGCGTAGATGAGCGCCCGGCTCACCACAAAACTTACCTCGAGCACGCGATGGCGGATGACCGCGTACGCGACCGAGATGGGCAGGACGACGTTGAGGGTGAGCAATGCGCTTTGCAGCCAGCGCGGCGGGTTGAAGGGCAGCTCCGAGCTAAACAGCAACACGCTGCCGAGATAGGTTCCGACGATGCCCACGCACAGCCCGACCACGACCCACTGGATGCGTGGCTGGTCGTCGCGCCGGCCGTGGAGATAGGTCTGTAGCGCGGCGAAGATGCTCAGGGCGAATACGGCGCCTTGCAACGTGAGCATCACCCGCTGCACAGCTTCCGCTGGAAGCCCTAGTACGAGATTGGCGAGATCCGGGTAGGCCAACAAGAAGACAAAGAGCGCAAAGAGGTAGGGGGTTGCCCGTTCGAGTGACCGGCGCCATGGTGACGGAGTGTCGCACAGGAATCTCAGCGAGAACACCAATATGCCGACAGTGCCGGCTGCGGTCAAGAGATCGGTGAACAGGATATAGGCTGCGTGTGAAGGTGCCGACGGGAACCGTGATAGGCCTCCAAAGGCGATGCCGGGGCTGAAACCAAGACAGTAGAAGAAGAAACCCCACGTCATCGAGCTTGGCCGCAAGACGACGAGCAGTCCCCCCACCACGACGAAGATCAGCGCAGCGAGCGTCCGCGCGAAGATGTTGACTTTCGACGCGGGCGGGTAGTCTGCCGCGGGTGCGACGAGTGTGACCTGTCGTTCGAGGCCGCCGTGGACTACCCACAGCGTCGCGAACGTGCCCGCCGGCGTGCGCGCTTGCGCGGGAGAAAAAAAGCGGCGATCTTCGAACGAGGTTCGCCGTAGATCGATGCGATCGCCGGCTTGGATACCGGCCAAAGATGCGGGCGAGCCCGGATGCACCGCTTTGACGATGCCGTCGTAATCTGTCGTGAACCCGAGTGAGCCTTGCGGTCCGTAACTCGTGCCGTCGGAGTTCCACAGCAAGCTTAGCCCGGGGAGAGTGGACGCGAGGACGAAAAGCGATAACAACGCGACGATGATGTTGCGCCGTATCGTGTGCCCGACCGGAGACGCTACGTTGTGACTCATCTGTTGTCGCTTATCGTTCGATAATGAGGACGAATCGCATGCCGCCGGCGATCGAGTCGGCCTGCGGCACGTGCGCGTTGAACAGCGTGCGTTCGCCTTTGAATCCGATGGTGACGCCGCGAGCGATCCGGTAGGAGATAACGCCGGTGAGGTCGTCGCTTACCGTCCCAAAGCCATAGCCGTAGCGCGTATTCGTGTTCGCCAGGCCAACTTGTGCACCGATGCGGCGTTGCACGCCGCCGAACCCGACGCCGTCGCTGAAAGACTCGGTCACCGTGCTCTCTCGGAAAGACGAACTGAGTTGGGTCGCGTTGACACCGAGTCCGATCGCCTGAATGCCGTGCTGGACAGAGTATTGCAGGCTGCCGATGCGCATCGTCGAGCTCAAGTAGTCGTTGACGTAGTCGTGTGAAGATACGATCGATCCATCGGCGAGGAATGTATGCCAGGCATCGCTGCGCG
This sequence comes from Vulcanimicrobiota bacterium, assembly GCA_036741695.1. Lineage (GTDB taxonomy): Bacteria > Vulcanimicrobiota > Vulcanimicrobiia > Eremiobacterales > Eremiobacteraceae > JAFANK01. Next base: position 3,558 of record DAINRU010000015.1, on the reverse strand, counting down.
CAAGGTGGAGCGTCACCGTACCGGTGGTGACGTCGTTGAGCGCGCTCTGTTCTCGCTCTCTCGTCGCCGATGCCGATGCGTCCATCCCGTGAGAGAATCCGAAACCGAGGAGTGCCGAGGTGATGGTCTGGGTGCCCGGCGTCGACCTCGTCGACTCGCGGTCCCAGTTGAACGCGAACTGCCCCGTCTTGGCGAAAGGAAGCATGGCGCTGGCAAGCATGCCTGCTCGGTCCGACTGTGCCTCGAGACCGTTGCCAGGCGTGTAGGATTGGCCGAAATTGTGGTATTGCAGAGTCGCCGACGAGAACCCGTTGCGATACGCGGCGCTGACCAGGTCGGCGGAATCCCAGACGAACGGTGCACTCGGATAGTTGGCATAGGACCGTGACTCGGCGCCGGAGGCCGCGACCGATACATCACGGTTCACTCCATGCGTGACTTCCAGGGCGTTCACGTCTGCCACCTGAGGGCCGATAGCCGCTCCAGGATACCCGAGGAATCGGCTTGGGTTGTCACCGCGGCCCTGATGGAAGAATTGGACGCTGTCTGCATCGGACCAGAAATGGCCCAGCTCGAAGACGTCAGCAACTTGTTCGAATGTCTGCGGCTGGTGTCTCTGGACCGTGTACAGTTCCGAATTGCCCACCGATGTCTGGAACGTCCATCCAGGTGCGGTCCGGTATACAGCATTGAGGCCGCGAATGGTGGAGAAGCCACCGATGATATCGGGCATGGGCGCCATGGAGCGGCCGAAACCGTCGTAGTACTGCGCCTTTTGCCCCGAGGCGACGATGGGCAGCGTGGCGGGCAGCTTGGGAGTGGTGTTGAGAGCGTTCGGCGACGATAGCGTCGCGGGCATCAGCGACATGAGCGCTAAAAGTGGGTCGACCCGGTTCGAGACCGGATCGGAAAACATGCCCAGCTGTGACGTCGATACGCTCTGCTGCGCCGATGCGGTGATGCCGGGATTGACCGTCTCGCCCGTGATCTGCGGCCGGTGGCCTACCTCGACGCTACCGGCGGCGTGGACCCCTGCCGCATCAACGGCGTTACCAGGACCATTGCCGATGACGTCGAGGGTGATCGGCGCGCCGACGGCGACGGTGCCGCGATCGACCGCCTGGATGAAGACGCGCAGCTGGTAGGCGCCACTAGCATCGACGGGAACAGAATACTGTATGGTCGTGTTTTGCGTGAGGTCAATCTGGTCTCGGTTGATCAATGTCGGGTCGCTTCGATGGATGAGATCACCTTTTGCATCCAAGAGATCGACGATTGCTTGAAAAGCAGGGAGTGGCCCCGATAAAGCAACCCCTATTCCAGTGGGAACCGCGATACGGTAGGTCAGAAAGATCTTGATCACGCTACCAGAGAGCACCGGCGAAGCGGTGACGGATGTCGAGTAAATGGCGCCGAGCGGGAGCCTCGGCGTTTGGGCGGGCACGCTCACAAAGGTGGCATCCAAGAAAGCGCCGGCTGCGGTCGTCATGATGATGTTGTAGCCTCCAGGCTGCCCGTACGAGTGAGTGACCGCGAATCTGGCGGTCGAGATGATCGTTTGTGAGCCATCACCGAACGCTAAGCGGACCGGCAGCGCCGTGCCGGTGCCGACAAAACCGGTGATCGTTACCTGCTCGTCGATCGCTGCGACAAAGGGATTGGCGTTCAACGTCACGTCCGACGGAGGCGCGGCCAAAGCTTTCGCGTGGACGCACACGAGGGCGACAAGCGTCAATATAGCGACCCGGCGCTTCATTGAGAACGGTGGTTAAGGGTCTCGTCCGAGCGTGCCTTTCACTGCAGTCGCGTCGCCCTTGCCGGCTCGGCCGCCCTGTGAGGAGGTTCAATCGTGCCGGGCTGCGCCTATCGCCACGGGGCGGTCGGGCCGCGAGCCCCATTCAGTCCACGAGCCGTCGTACAGCGCCACGACCGGGCGGCCCACCGTTTCCGCCGCCAAGGCCAGGATCGCCGCCGAAACGCCAGAGCCGCAGGATGTGATGATGGGCTTTGTCAGATCGACACCCGCCGTCTCGAAAGCCTGTTTGATCTCTTGCGCTGATTTCAGGTGTCCATAGGTGATAAGCTCGGCATACGGCAGGTTGAAACTGCCGGGCATGTGGCCCGAGCGGACACCAGGACGCGGCTCTGGTGCTTCACCGCGGAAACGATCGATGGGACGGGCATCGACCACCTGCGCCGAGCCGGTGGCGAGCGCGCGGGAAACGGAGTTGATGTCGGCGACGGCTTCTTCATTCAGACGCGGTGTGAAGGTGCGTGGCAAAGGTCTGACCTCGCCCGACTCAAGCCGACGCCCTTCCGCCTTCCATCTAGGCAGGCCGCCGTCCAAGACTTTCACATCCCTCGCGCCATAGGTTCGTAAGCTCCACCAGACGCGCGCTGCGGAGAAGAGTCCGGCGCCATCGTAGACGACGAACCGCATGCCGTCGCCAAGACCGCGTGCGCTCATCGCCGCGGCAAAAGCTTCGGGCTTCGGCAACATGTGCGGCAAGCCGGTCGACGGATCGGCGATGGAGTCGATGTCGAAGAAGACGGCGCCTGGAATATGAGCGGCGACATATTCTGCGTGGCCGCTGCGGTTGGCCTGTGGTAGGTACCAGGAAGCATCGATGACCGCGAGATCGGGCTCGCCGAGGTGCGCGTCAAGCCATTCGGTTGTGACAAGATTCTGGTTGCTCATCGGCGTTGCTCATTCTCTGGCTGGGCAGTTTCGCCTGGATGCCAGCTAGTCTCGACTGAGTCCTACGCCAGGCATTGTCAAAACGGACAGCAGGCGGCGGTTTTATGGTCCGTCGAATGAGTTGCGAAGAAAGATCGAGGCCTCATCGCATAGAGAGAAGAGCCAAATTCGCGCCGACGTAGCTCAGGGGTAGAGCAGCGGTTTTGTAACTCGACCTAAAGCGATGCGCCGCGACACAAGAAATGTCGCGGCGCGTTAATTAGTGCGGTCTGCACGCTACCCTAGTGATCGACGAGTTTGGCAAATAATGGCCAGTTTTGGATTGTGCTGCGAAATTTTGTGGGCAGAATGTGGGCAGAATTCGGCCTAAAATCGTGACGGTTTAGGGCTCTAATCGCATCGAAAAGGTCATGAGTCAGACGTCTGAAAATAAGTCTTAAACGGACAACTACTAGATAATACGAGATTCTCAAGCCGAGTAGGAGCCGCTGTGAAAGAAAACCTCTTAGACCTTTTCGCTGTCATAGCGCGGAGCTGCGGGTCTGAGCCCCGTTCTTAGGCCAGTGATAACTGTGGGGTGAGGTCGGTTCTTAGGGTCTCGGCGAACTCCTTGGGGGTGAGGTATTTCAGCGAGCTGTGCGGTCGTACTTCGTTGTAGTCGACAAGCCAAGCGTCGGCGGCAGCTCGTGCTTCATCGAGCGAACGGAAGAGATGCAGATTGAAGAACTCGTCGCGCGCCCTTGCGTTGAACGACTCGATCCAAGCATTTTGCGCAGGCTTACCCGGATCGATAAAGTGCAGCTCGACATCGTGATCGACCGACCATTCGAGCATGGCCCGCGACCAGTTTTCTGGGCCAT
>DAINRU010000014.1:0-52755 GCA_036741695.1 Vulcanimicrobiota bacterium | reverse complement strand
GAACTCGGCATTCAAGGTCAAGTAGAGCACAGCCAGGGCGCTGAAATTGACGATTAAACCCACGACCGAGTGCACCGGGTGCTTGCTCGCGATGACGCCGACGGCGGTGAGGATCAAGACCGCGGTGCAGATCCAAAACAGCGCGATCATGGCACGACCCCGGGATCCGTCTCAACCGCGGACTCGGTGTTGGCCATGTGCTGCGTGAAGGGGTCGCGCACCAACAGCTTATCCTTGCCGTACACCAGGCGCTGGCGGGTGAAATCCGCAATGTCGAAGCGCGGCGTCAGAACGATGGCATCCGTCGGACATGCCTCCTCGCACCAGCCGCAGAAGATGCAGCGCAGCATGTCGATCTCGTAGCGGTAACCGTAACGTTCGCCCGGTGAGACCGGTGCCTTGGGGTCGTTCTCCGCGCCGATCACGGTGATGGCATTGGCCGGGCACGCGACGGCACACAGCTCGCAGCCGATGCAGCGCTCGAGACCGTCATCATATTTGCGCAGTTCGTGCACCCCGCGGAAACGCTCGGCGTGTGGAAATGGCTGATGCGGATAGTCGATAGTAGATTTCTTCGTCCACAAGTATTTCATCGTGGTGGCAAGCCCGATGAGCAGCCCTCCGGCCGCATTGGCGACGAATTTCAACCCATTGACGACAAAGCTCACGCTAGCGGACCCCCATGGCTGCGACGACGCCGGCGACGATGATAACGCATGCCACCGACGTGGGCAGCAAGAACTTCCAGCCGAAGGTCATGAGCCGGTCGTAGCGCAGCCGCGGCAGCGTGGCCCGCCACCAGATCATGATGAAGAGCATGATGGCGAGCTTGACGAGGAACCATACGACGCTCAGCAGCGGGTAGCGGGCGACGAACGGCCCGTCGCCGCCGCCGAAGAACAAGAGCGTGCGGATCGCGCTCACCGTGATCATGTTGATGTACTCGGCGACGAAGAACGTGCCGAAGCGCAAGCTGGAATACTCGGTGTGAAAGCCGGCGACGAGTTCGGTCTCGGCCTCGGGCAAGTCGAAGGGAGCGCGGTTCGTCTCAGCGAGCGCCGTGACGCCGTAGATCCACGCCGGGATGAACAGCGGAATGACGTACCAGAAGTGGTGCGCTGATTGCGCAGCGACGATGCCGGCGAGGTTGGTCGTGCCGGCGAGGATGACGACAGGGATGATGGACAGCCCCATGGCCAGCTCGTAGGAGATCATCTGCGCGGTCGAGCGGATGCCGCCAAGCAGCGACCACTTCGACTGCGATGCCCAACCGCCCAACGCGATGCCATAGACGCCGATGGCGCCCGTTGCCAAGAGGAAGAGAATGCCGACGTTAGGCGAGGCGATGGCGATAGGCGTGCCGTCCGGCAGCCAGCCAAAGGGGATGACAGCGTAGGCGAGCAGCGCGGTGAGCACGGCCATCGCCGGAGCGACCTTATAGATGAAGGTGTCGGCGCCGCCTGGGGTCAGGTCTTCTTTGAGGACGAGCTTGATCGCGTCGGCGGCAGGCTGCAAGAGCCCCCATGGTCCGCACCACGTCGGGCCGACGCGCAGCTGAAACCAACCCAACATCTTGCGCTCGAGCAACATCAGATACGCGAAACAGGTGACCACGATGAAGATGAGCACGCCCGACTTGATGGCGAGGATGATCACCCAGTCCGGCATGTGGCTCACGCGGATGCCTCTGCGTTTAACGGACCTGAAGGTCCGTAGCTACGTTGGGTCGTGTCGCGCCCGGCGATTCTCGCGGCGGTAGCCGAGCCGAAGCCCGACGCGTCGAGCAAGCGGTTCACTGGGGCTTCCGGCATGTCGGCCAGCACGAGCGCGACGCCTATCGGCGCTTGCGCGCCAACCTGCACCTCGACCTCGATGTCGCCGCCACGGCCCGAGAGCCGCACGCGGTCACCGGTCACGACGGAAAGCCGCGTCGCGTCGTCAGGATTGAAGATGGCGAATGGTCTGGGTCGCATCGCGGCGATGCCTGGATCAAATGCCGCCGCGCCACCGCCAGCGTACAGACGCGGCACGGGGATGATGGTAAAGCTATGATGGGTCGCGTCGACTTGGTCGGCCGAGCCGCTTGGCGTGTCGTCGACCTTGGGACGCGGTAGCGGATCTTTCGTCGAGCGAGCGCGTGCTGCGCGCTGCACCCCGGTCAGCTGAGCGAAGAGCACGTCGACGTCATCGGGCACGGCCCATTCCTGCCCAAGCGCGCGCGCCAACGACGCAAGGATGCGCGCGTCGCTGCCCACGTGCACCGGAGGCTCGATGGCCTGCGCGAAGGGCTGCTGACGGCCCTCGAGGTTTGTGACGTGGCCGCGCTTCTCGGCAAACGACGCCGCCGCGAAGACGACGTCGGCGTATGACGCCGTCTCGGTGAGTACTTGGTCGGCGACCGCGAGGAACGGGATCCTGTCCAGCGCGCGGCGCACGAGCTCGCCATCCGGATAGGTCAACGCCGGGTTGGCACCGGCGATGAAGAGCGCGTCAAGCCGCCCCTCAGCCGCAGCCTTGAGCATCTCGCCTGTCGTCATGCCTGGCAGCTCAAGCTCTGCGTAGCCCGGGCCGAGGTTGGGCACGCAGCCGGCGGCCTCGGCACCGCGCGCATTGCCGACTGCGCCGACGACGAGGATGCCGACCGGGTGGTCGTAGTCGCGCAGACGATCCATGAGCTTTTCGAGCGCCGCCGTGGCGCCGGGGTCGCGCCCGTTATGGATGGCGACGATCTTCTCCGCGTCGGCGAGCTCCTGCGCGATCTCCGCGACGAAGCCGTCGCCGCTTTCCTCTTTGCCGTGGTGTACCACGTCGGCGAGCTGCTCCATGAGTTCGGCGATGGCGCCCGGCGTGTACTCGACGTGACGGCAGGGCACGGGGAAATCAGGTTTGTAGGGACCGACGAAGACGAGTGTCGCGTGGCGGCGTGCGACAGCCCGGCGCAGCCGCAGGTCGAGGATCGGCGCCTGCTCAGGTGTGATAGCCCCGAAGACGAGGATGAGCGAGGCGTCGTCGAGGTCTTCCAAGCGCGCGTCGTGACGCGAGGGCGAGGCGAACTTCTGCAGACCCACACGATAGTCGATGTTGTTCGTCCCCAGCACGACGCGCGCGAACTGCTGCAGCGCGAAGGCCTCTTCATCCGACAGGCGGCCGCCGCCGATGACGCCGATGCGCTTGGCGCGGGCCGCAGCGGAGAGCTTTTCCGCGGTCACGGCGATGGCTTCGTCGAAGGACGCGGTTTCCAGATCGGCGTCGCGCCGGATGAGGGGCTGGCGCAGGCGCGAGCTCTCATACAGATAGTTGAAGGTGTAGCGGCCGCGATCGCAGATCCAGCCGTCGTCGATCGACGTGTTCTCGCGCGTGAAGGTGCGCATGATGCGCCCGAAGCGCGAGTCGATGCGATAATTGCAGCCCACCGAGCACTGCGTGCAGACGGAATCAGCGTGGCTGAGATCCCAAGGCCGCGACCGGAAGCGATAGGCTTTGCTGGTCAGCGCGCCGACCGGACATATCTCGGTCGTGTTGCCGGAGAAGTACGAGGCGTAGTCAGAGCCGTCGACCGTGCTGATGAGCGAGTGGTGGCCGCGATCGACGACGACCAGGTTGCGCTCTTGCGCGATCTCGTCGTCGAAACGCGTGCAGCGCCGGCATAAGATGCAGCGTTCTTCATCGAGCACGATGGTCGGACCGAGATCGACGCCTTTGGGTTTGTGCAGCTTCGGCTCGGTGAGGCGGCTCGCCCCGGGACCGTAGCTCATGGTGTAGTCTTGCAGATCGCATTCGCCGCCCTTATCGCAGATCGGACAGTCGAGCGGGTGGTTGAGCAGCAAGAATTCGAGCACGCCGTGGCGTCCTTCGGTCACGCGCGGCGACGCGGTGTGCACGACCATGCCCTCGCTGACCTGGGTGTTGCAGGCGATCTGCAGCTTGGGCATCTTGTCGATTTCGACCAGACAAATCCGGCATAATCCCGCCGGGTCCATCTTGGGGTGATAGCAATAGACCGGGATCTGCATGCCGAGCTGCTTGGCCGCTTCGACCACGAGCGTGCCTTCAGGCACCGAGACCGGCTGCCCGTCGATGACGAGGTTGACGGTGCGCCGGACGGCGGGCTGCTTGCTCATGATGCTGCGCTCGCTTCCGCCCATGGCGTCCTATCGGACAGGCGCAGCGGGCATCCCGCCTGGGTGACGTGTGCTGCGAACTCTTCAGGGAAGCGCTTGAGCACGGACGAGAGGAAGGGCATGATCGAATCGCCCAGCGGGCACAGATTCGTGCCGGTGATGATGCCGTTGATGGTGGTGAGCACGCGTAGATCGCTCTCCGAGCCTTCGCCCGCCTCGAGCCGCGAGACCATGCGCGCCACCCACTGGCCCCCCTCACGGCATGGCGTGCACTGGCCGCACGACTCGTGCTCGAAGAAACGCGTAAGCGTCTGCGCTGCGCGCACCATGCACGTCGTATCGTCCATGACGACGAACCCGCCCGAGCCCAGCATCGTGCGCTTGGCCGCGAGCGAATCGAAATCGATTGGGGTGTCGAGGTCCTCCTCGAAGATCGCGGCGGACGATCCGCCGCCGGGCTGGATGGCCTTGAGCCGCCGCCCAGGGAAGAGCCCCCCGGCGTACTCCTCGAGGAGCTCGCGCGCCGCAATCCCCATGGGTACTTCGTAGTTGCCGGGCCGCACCACGTTGCCGCTGACGCTCATGATCTTGGGCCCCGGGCATTTCTCCGGCCCGATCGACGCGAACCAGCGCGCGCCGCGCTCGATGATGTGCGGCACGCAGCTCACCGTCTCGACGTTGTTGACGACGGTCGGCATGTCGTACAGGCCGGCGTTGGCAGGGAACGGCGGCTTGAGACGCGGCTCACCACGTTTGCCTTCGATGGATTCGAGCATGGCCGTCTCTTCGCCGCAGATGTAAGCGCCTGCACCGCGGTGCACGACGATGTCCATCGAGAATTCCGTGCCCAAGATGCGCTTGCCCAGATAGCCCTGGAGTGCGGCCGCCTCCAGCGCGCGCTTGAAGATGCGAAGCCCTCCCAAGAACTCGCCGCGGATGTACATGAAGATCTGGGCGGCGCTTATGGCATAGGCGGAGATGAGCAGACCCTCGATGATCTGGAAGGGTGCCTGCTCGAGCAACAAATGATCTTTGGACGTGCCGGGCTCGGCTTCGTCGCAGTTGCAGACGAGATATCGCGGGCGCCCGTCTTTGGGCAAGAAGCTCCACTTCTTGCCGGTTGGGAATCCGGCGCCGCCGCGGCCGCGCAGGTTCGATGCGCTGACCTCGTTTTGCACCGCCTCGGGGGTCATCTCGCGCAGCGCTTTTTCGAGCGACGCGAAGCCGCCAAGCTGCTTGTAGTTCTCGATATCGGTGAGGTCGAGTTCGCCGACGCCGCGCAACAAGACCGGTTCGAATCGTGCCATCGATCTAATCTGCCGGCATGCTCACCGCCGGCTCCGACACACGCCACTCGTCGAGCAGGCGGTCGAACTCTTGCGGTGTGACGCCGTAGTGGTATTCGAGGTTGTGTTGCAGGCAGGGCGCGCGATCGCAGGCCGCCAGGCACTCGACTTCTTCATAGTAGAAGCGGCCATCGGGCGAGCTCTCGCCGCTGCCAAGCCCCAGGCGCTGGCGGATGTGCTGCTGCAGCTCGTCCGCGCCGCGCAACATGCACGACAGGGTGCGGCAGACCTGGATCTTGTGCTCACCTGCCGGGTGCTTGAACAGAAGCGTGTAGAAGGAGGCGACCGACTCCACTTCGCTTTGTGTGATGCCCGCCATCTCCGCGCCATCGCGGATCGCCTCGGCCGTCACGTAACCGTCCTGCGCCTGACAGACTTGCAAGAACGGGATGAGCGCCGAGCGAGGCTGCGGATAGCGCGCCGCAAGCTCGGATGCGATGCGCTCGCGTTCCGGCGTCATCGATCGACGTCCCCGAACACTGGGTCCATGCTGCCGATGATGGCGACCAAGTCGGCGATGAGATTGCCCGGTGCAAGCCGTTTGAGCGCTTGCGTGTGATAGAAGGACGACGGCCGCCAGCGCACGCGCCAGGGTTTATTGCCGCCCGCGCTTGTGACGTACATGCCCATCTCGCCGCGCGGACCCTCGACCGACTGATAGATGTGGCCCTCCGGCACGTTGAAGCCCGAGGAGACGAGCTTGAAGTGATGGATGAGCGCCTCCATCGAGTGCTGGATCTCGGTCTTAGGCGGAGGCACGATCTTACGGTCGTCGATCACGACTGGTCCACCCGGAAAACGCTCGCGCGCCTGCTTGACGATGCGCCAGGCCTGATACATCTCGTCGAGACGCACGACAAAGCGCGCGTAGCAGTCGCCACCGGTCTGTGTGGGCACGTCGAAGTCGTAGCTCTCGTACCCGCTGTACGGATATGCGCGGCGCACGTCATAGGCGATGCCGGTGGCCCGCAAGGGGGGGCCTGTGAGCCCCCAGTCGACGGCCTCTTGCTGGCTGATCTTTCCGATGCCGACCAGCCGGTCGACGATGATGACGTTGCGCTCGACGATAGCGCGCATGTCGCGCAGACGCTCGGGGAAGCGGTCGATGAAATCGTCCATCTTCTCGAGGAAACCCTTAGGCACGTCGATCGCTAGGCCACCGATGCGGAACCACGACTGATGCATGCGCGCGCCCGTCACGAACTCCATGATCGAGAGTATGCGCTCGCGCATGTCGAACGCGTAGAAGAAGATCGATTGCGCACCAAGGTCAAGACAGTGCGTGCCGAGCCATACCAGGTGGCTGGCGATGCGGGTGAGCTCCGCGAACATGACGCGCAGCACGCGGGCGCGCTGCGGGATCTGCTCGTCGATGCCGAGCAGCCGTTCGGCGGCGAGCACGTAGCACAAGCTATTGGAGAGCGGGGCGAGATAATCGGCGCGGTCGACGACCGTGACCGCCTGCTGCCAGAGGAGGTTTTCGGCTTGTTTCTCGATGCCGGTGTGCAAAAAGCCGATCTCCGGTTCGGCGCTGATCACCGTCTCGCCGTCGAGCTTGAGCATGACGCGCAGCACGCCGTGCGTGCTGGGGTGTTGCGGCCCCATCGAGAGGATGAGCGTATCGCGATCATCACCCGGCGACAGCGTCAGGTCGGGATTGTTCTCAAATGCCGTGAGGTCGAGCGTCATGACTCTCGCACCGGCGGCACCGTTCCCGTGTGCCCGCCCGGGACGAAGCGGCGCTCGAGCCCGCGCAGTGGGTAGTCCTTTCGCAACGGATGGCCCTTCCAGTCATCGGGATTGAGCAGCCGGCGCATCTCGGGATGCCCCTCGAAGCGGACGCCGAACAGGTCGAAGATCTCCCGCTCCGCCCAGTTCGCGCTCGGCCACAGGTCTGAGAGCGTGGGCACGATGGGATCGCGGTCGTCGGGGAAGACTCGCAAACGAAAGCGCCGCACGCCGGCAAAACGCCGGGGATCGCGCTGATCGCCGAGCGGGATCGCCGTGAGGATATACGAGATCTCAAAGCGCGGCGAAAGCGGGTGGTGATCTGTGCCGCCGACGTCGAGCAGCAGGTTGAATCCGGCTTCGCGCAAGCGGGTGATGACGGCGAAGAGACCACCCGGGCGCAGCGCGAGTTCGTCCATGTCGTCGCACGAGCTTGACTCGAGCAGGTCCTCGCCGGCGGCTTGCGTCAGCTCGACGATAAGGTCGGCCAGGGCGGCGCGTTCGGGATGGGGTGCGACCGTCTCAGACATTCTCGGCGAGGACCTTCGCCTTGCTGCCGGCCCGGATCTCAAGGCGCAGCTGCATGAGGGCGTAGATGAGCGCGTCCGGGCTCGGTGGGCAGCCGGGCACGTAGATGTCGATGGGCAAGACTGTGTCGGCCGGCGTGATCGCGTAGTTGTCGAAGATGCCGCCGCTCGATGCACACGCGCCCATCGAGATGACCCACTTAGGATCGGGCATCTGCTCGTAGAGCTGGCGCAACACGGGCGCCATCTTGTTCGAGACGCGGCCAGAGACGATCATGAGATCTGCCTGGCGCGGGGACGAGCGGAACACTTCGGCGCCGAAGCGCGCGGTGTCGTAGCGTGGCGAGACGATGCTCATCATCTCGATGGCGCAACAGGCTAGGCCCATGGTCATCGGCCAGATCGCTGACGACTGCGCCCACTTGAGGAACTCGTCGAGCTTGGTGACGACGAAAGGCTGGTGCTCGTTCATCGCCATGAGAAGCCGCCTTTCTTCCACACATATGCATAGCCGATGCCCAGCACGACGATGAACGTCAGCATCTCGGTGAAACCGAACAACCCGAGCTCCTTGAGCTTGACCGCCCAGGGATAGAAAGCCGCGGTCTCCACGTCGAAGACGACGAAGAGCATGGCGACGAGGTAAAAGCGTACCGGGAAACGTCCGAGGAATTCCGACGTTGGGGGCACGCCGCATTCGTACGACTCGAGTTTTTGTTTGGTGGGGCGTTTGCGGGTGAAGATGCCGGGCACGATTGAGATCACCCCGGCGACGACGAGGGCGACCACGAAATAGACGGCGATGGTGGTCCAGGGCGATGCGGGCGGCAAGCTCGATCCTTACGGTCCAGAGCCATCCATGTGCGGACCGGCGAAGTTTGTGAAATTTATCCCAAACTTTCGGATTCGCGGCGCCAGCGGCAAAACCTACGGTTTTCCGCCGCCGGTTTTAGAGGAAAGTCAGGTCGTGATGCTGCGGTACGAGCCCGTTTTCAGAGAGCCAACCAGGGCTGTACAAACGCGAGAGATAACGCCCGCCGCCGTCGCAGAGCACGGTCGCGACAGTGCTTCCCGGCGGGAGCGTCCGCGCGACGCGGGCTGCGGCGGCCACGTTGAGCGCGGCCGAACCGCCGAGCAGCAACCCTTCTTCGCGCACGAGATAGTGCGCCATCTCGACCATGGTCTGGTCGTCGACGCGGACGGCATCGTCCGCGACCGCGGTGCGGAAGTTCTCGGTGATGCGTTTGATGCCGATGCCCTCGCTGACCGAGTCGCCCAGCGTGTCGAGCGTCCCCTCTTTGATGTAGCAGAAGAGCGACGAACCGAGCGGATCGGCGAGGACGGTGCGGATCTGCGATCGGCGTTCTTTGAGCGCCCGCGAGACGCCGGCGAAGGTGCCGCCCGTACCGGCTGATGCTACAAAGGCGTCGAGCTCTTCGCCGCACGCCTCCCAGATCTCAGGACCCGTGGTCAGATAGTGTCCGCGTGCATTGGCCGGATTGTTGAACTGATCGGCCCATAGGGCACCGGGAGTCACTTCGGCGATGCGCCGCGCGACGTGATAGTAGTTCTCCGGATTGGTGAACGGCGCCGCGGGGACGATGCGCACGTCGGCGCCGAGCGTGCGCAGCAGGTCGATCTTCTCAACCGACTGATCGTCGGGTGTCACGATGATGGCCTTATAGCCGTGCGCGTTGCCCAGCATGGCGAGCGCGATGCCGGTGTTGCCGGCTGTGCCCTCGACGATCGTCCCACCCGCTCTCAGCCTGCCCTGTTCTTCTGCGTCTTCAATGATGAACTTGGCCGCACGGTCTTTGACCGACCCGCCAGGGTTGAGGAACTCGGCCTTGCCCACAACAGTGCGTCCGATCGCGGCGGACAGCTTGGGCAGACGGATGAGCGGCGTGTTGCCGATCGCGGCGAAAAGATCCGGGGCGAGGGCGGGGGGCGACTTTGCTTGGCTCACGCACAGGGGCTACCCAAAAAGGGGACAGAATACCTGGACACGATGAACGAACACGTCCGCAAACTCATCATCATCGGTTCGGGTCCGGCCGGATTGACGGCCGGCGTCTATGCCGCCCGCGCCAATCTCGCGCCGCTGCTCTTCGCCGGCGGACAGTACGGTGGCCAGTTGATGCTCACCACCGACGTCGAGAACTATCCCGGCTTTCCCGACGGGATCATGGGGCCGGAGCTCATGGAGCGGTTCCGCGCGCAGGCCGAACGTTTCGGTACTGAGATCGTGGACTACGACATCACGCGCGTCGATTTTTCAGGAGCCGTGCACCGCGTGTGGGTAGACCAGCACGAGTACCAGGCGCATGCCGTCATCGTGGCGAGCGGGGCATCAGCGCTCTGGCTCGGGCTAGACAGCGAGACCCGGCTGCGTGGTAGAGGAGTGTCGAGCTGCGCGACATGCGATGGAGCCTTCTTCAAAGAGAAGGAGATACTCGTGGTCGGCGGCGGCGACACCGCCCTGGAAGAGGCGCTCTTCCTCACCCGATTCGGCAAGACGGTGACCGTGGTGCACCGCCGTGGTGAGCTGCGCGCCTCCAAGATCATGCAGCAGCGGGCGCTCGACCACCCGAAGATCGGATTCATCTGGGATTCAACCATCGACGAGGTGCTCGGCGACACCCGAGTGAGCGGGGTGCGGCTGCGCAATCTCAAGACCGGGGAGTTGACCCAAAGGCCTGCGGACGCCGTGTTCGTCGCCATCGGACACAAGCCCAATACGCAGGTCTTCACGGGCCAGCTCGACCTCGACGAGAAGGGCTACATCCGCTCGAGCGACGGCGTTCATACGAAGGTGGCGGGAGTGTTCGTGGCGGGCGACGTCTACGATTTCCGCTATCGCCAAGCGGTGACCGCGGCGGGCGCCGGATGTCGTGCCGCCATCGAGGCCGAGCACTACCTGGAGTCGCTGCCCGCCCACGCCGCGGCGGCCAGCTAAACCAACCTCAAGCGCGACGCGCTCTCAAGGGGCAAGTCCTTTCGAACTGCTGTTCGATTATGGGCCGCCGCTTAACGCACGGCCGGCAACGGCCGATTCTTATTATGAGAAGGACGGTGCGCTCCAGACGGTGCGGCGGGCCCTGTGGCCTCGTTCACCCCTCTGCGGCGGTCCGGTCAAGGTAACCCGATGTCGAATCCAGGCAAGAATCGGCGTGACGTGGGAGCTCCGGCGGAGCCGAGCAACCCCGCGATTGCCAAAGCGCGCGATCAGATCGCAAAGAACGACCCTGATGGCGCGGCTTCCACGCTGCGACAGTTGCTGCGCACGGCAGACCTGCCGCTTGCCACGCGCGTTGACGCAGCGAAAATGCTCGGCGCAGCCGGTGCGCAGTCCGACGCGATCGCCACATATCTCGACGCGGGCCGCAAAGCGCTCGATGCCGGCGACCTCGCCACGGCGCGTTCGGCTTTCGCAGCTGCGCATACGCTCGACCAAAAGGGATACGACGCGCTCTACGAGCTTGGTCGCGTGGATCTGGCGGAGGGCCGCAAGGATCAGGCACTGGAGAAATTCGTCGAGGTGCTGCGCAAATCGAATCTGCGTCACCTGCCCGCGCTCTTCGAAGCCGCTGTCCTCTACGAAGGCGACGGTCAGACAGACCAGGCGATCGCTGCGTACAAGAAAATAGCCGAACGGGACCGTCACCACGTGCCGACGCTTTCGCGTCTGGCGGATCTGTATCGCAAAAAAGGCCTGCTCGGCGACTCGCTCGGCTACTACTTGCAGGGTGCGCGTGCCGCGATGCAGGCCATGCAGTATAAAGAGGCGCGCCGCCTGGTCGACAACGCGCTGCAGATCGAAGACGACAACTGGGAAGCGCGCAGATTGCAGACCGAGGTCGCCAAGGCTGACCCCGAGGGCCAAAAACAAGCAGACACCCCGATCCAGCGCGCCGCCGCGCCGGCGCAGCCGGCCAAAGCGGCCGTCGACGCAGCCGCAAAACCGGCGCCACAGCGCACGGTCGCGCCTGCCGTCGGCATGCGTCCTGCACCCGCCCCACAAGCGCCACGACCAGCCGCGCAAGCGCCGGCCCCGCCTGCAATGCCGACGAGAGCTCAAGCGGCGCCGGCGCCCTCAGGCCCGCCGCCAACACCCGCAGCCGCGCAGCCTGCGCCAGCCCAAGCCAAAACAGTACCCGCACCAACTCTTGCGTCTACGCCGGCCGCGAGCGCCGATATAGGGAGCGATATGGATACCGATCTGCCCGCAGAAGTGTCACTGCTTGAGAAGCAGTCCGAGGTGACCTCGCGACTTGCCGCGATCATGGGCGAAGTCGCCGAGGCCTCGAAGAAACGAGTCTCGATCGAGCGCGACATCAAGGCTGCGCAAGCGGCTCTTGAGGCCCTCAACGCTCAGCGCGGAAGCGTCGAATCGAGCATCGCCACCCTCAAGGGGCAGCTCGAGTCAGTCACGGCTGCCAAGGCAGCCGAAGACAAAGCGCTGGACGACCTTCGTGCGAAGCTCGAAGCCCAACGCGCAGATCTCGAGAAGCTCGCCGCTCTGCCGCAATTCCTCGCCGAGGTCGAGACGAAATCGTCCGGCGTCGCCACACTGATCAACAACGCCACCGCTACGATCGAAGCTGCGCAAAAGCGCGTTAGCGATGCTTCCGGAAACGCGATCACCGTCGAGAAGGCGGCTGCCGATCTCATGACCCGCATCGCCGCTGCGCGGCAGCAGGCGGACGAGGCGCAAGAGCAGCTCAAGAGCGTCATCGCAGATTCGAAATCAGCTAAGAGCGATGCCGCTGCTGCCGCTGCCAGCATCGCTGAGGTCAAGACGGCGCTCACTTCGCTGCAGCAGGTCAAAGCGCAGATGGACACGGCGCGCAACGATCTCAAAGCGTTGGCGCCGGCGATCGAAGCCAAGCGCGCGCAGGCCACGGCCGCCATCGGTCAGCTCGACAGCAAGAGAGCCGCGCGCGACTCTCAATTCCAAGCGGCCGCAGCTCAGGTCGGCGCCGGCGCAAGCGTCAACGGCACGACGGCCCCCGCAGCCCCTGCCAAAAGCGTAGCCCCGACCGTCGCCGCCAAGACAGCGCCGACGCCCCCGTCGGCACCAGCGGCGAAAGGCAAAGCAGAGCCCCCGAAAGTCGACGTCGAGGCGCTTGTCGTCGCCGGCCGGCTCGACGAGGCACTGCGTGCCGCGCGCGAATCCGCCAATGGTTCTGCTGATCCCGACGCTCGCATGGTCGATGTCGCAGAGCGGCTGCGCGAGAGTGGCAACGCGACAGCGGCCGCCAAGGCGTGCGAGAAGCTGGTCGCCTCAGGCAACTCAAGCTCGGCCGTGCGCTACTGCCTGGCGCTTGCCTACGTCGATCTCAAACGCTACAAAGAGGCGATGCCCATGTTCGAAGCGCTCTCCGAGCCCGACTATGCGGTGCTACGCGAGAACGGCGTGGGCTTGAGCCTGCGTGGCCTGGGCCGCAGCGACGAAGCCGCGCAACACTTCTCCAAGGCCCTGGAGATACCGGGCCAACCAGACGGACAGTATCGCGACGTGCTGTACAATCTCGCGGATCTCTACGAGAGCCGTGGCGATCAAGAATCCCTCAATCTGGCGCTGTGGTCGTTCGAAGAGATACAGGCCGGCGCGTCGGATTACCGCGATGTCGGGGATCGCATCACAGCGCTCAAGGATCAACTGGCGAAGATCGAGGTACCCGAGCCGAACCCCGTCTTGACGCGCGATGGGCGAGGCGGACGTGACAGCCGCTTCTAACAAACTCGCCAAAGCACAGGAAGTAGCCGCCTTGAAGGGACTTCGGGCGGCCGTTCCCTTTTATGTCGAAGCCACAGATTCGCTGGCCGACGAGAAGCGTTTCGATGCGGCCGTCGGCGTCTTGGCCGAAGTGCTGAACGCACGCGAGAAAAAGCGCAGCCTGTTCGGATCCAAAGAGATCAACCCCCTCGGCCCCGATCGCGCGGTGGTGGCCAGGCAGTTCGCCAAGCTGACCCGCGGAGGCCAGATCAACGACTCGCTGCTCGAGTTGCTCAGCGCGATCGCCGTCGAGAACCCAGACGACCCGCAGATCCGGCTGGCCAACGCGGAAGGGCTGTACCGCGCGGGCTACATGGCCGACGCTATCGACGAATACCGGTATTGCGAAAAGCTGTTGCCCGATGACGGCGGGCTCGTGGCTCGCCTCGGCGAGCTCTACGCCATCATGAGCCGCAATGCAGAGGCGGTCGACAACCTCCGCCGCGGCATCGGCGAGCTGATGCAGTCGCACCATTTCGACGAGGTTGCGTTTTTTTCGCTCAAGCTGATCGACGTGGCACCACAAGCGGTCAGCGACGTGCAACGCTGGCTGAACTCGATGCCCGACGACGCGTTGAGAGCTCAGCGCGACGACATCAGGCAGCTTCTCGAGGCGGTGCGCGACAAAGGTTTGGATGACGGTCGTTGGGAGAGTTTCGAGCAGCGCATGGCCGCGCTCCCCGAACTCGACGAGTCAGCCGAGGCATCTGCTCTCGGCGCTGCGCGCGATACGCACGCCGAGCTTGCCACGCCGGACGTGCACGAGTTTGCGGACGAAGCAGCGGACGAGCCCGAGCCTGTGTGGGGGAGCAAGACCGGCAATGTCGCCATCGGGCGCACGGCGTGGGATGATGTCGCAAACGTCGAGCCCGCCAGCGAAGATGAGATGGCAATGTTGCTTGGCCCGGCGTTGTCCTCGACCCCCGAGCCCGAGGAGGAAGCCCAGCCCGCTGCGCCCGCGCCCGAATCCGTCGCACAGAAACCTTCTGCTGCTGCCGCGACCAACGGCACGATATCCAAAAGCGTCGCTAGCGCGCCGAGTTCTGCAGCGGCTCTGCCACCCGGTCTCGCGGCGTTCACCCGCAGAAAAGCCGACGCCGCGTTCACCGCAGGTGACTTCGCGGCTGCCGCGCAGAGCTACGAGCGCCTGCTCAAGGGTGGCTTCGAAGTGGATGTCGCCACACCATTGCTCGAGTGCTATCTTGGCAGCGAACGATTCGCCGAGGGAGCCGAGCTCGGTCTGCAGCTAGCCGACGCCCTCGCTGACGCCGGCGAGCTCGATAAGGCTGTCGCAACGCTCGCGCTCGTGCTGGAGCATACGCAGGATGCGGACGTGGAGCGACGCCACGCCGAACTCCTCGCCGCCAAGTAAGGACCTCTGAAGCAACGGACCTTTAGGTCCGTTCTATCTGACAACGCTAAACACGTGGGCGCTCACGCGATGCAAGACCGTGAACTCGTTCGCGGCCAGCGTCGCGAGTAGGCGGTCCAACTCCGCATCGAACCGTTGGACGACCTCGGGCTCGAGCGCGGCGCCGGTTCCACGGCAAGCGCGGATCCGCCCGCGCCAGGATTCACGCGTGAACGGTACGGCGTCATCGAACCAGAACATCCCTTCAACGCGAAATCCCTCCGGCGTCCAGGTCGGATGCGGCGCGATTTCTCCAGACCAATCGCCGGCGGTCCACGCCGGATTGTATGCAAGCACGAGCTGTTCGGTCGCGTGGGCGATTGGATCCAGCCGCGGCAGCCACGAGAAAAAGGATATGACGAGCCTGCCGTCATCGCGCAGCAGGCGTCGCACTTCCGCCGAGGTCTGCTCCGCGTCGAAGTAGATCCAACACTGCATGGCGGTCACGCAATCGAAACTCTTATCGGCGAACGGCGTACGCTCGGCGGGAGCAACGCGGAAATCGACGTCGAGCCGGTCTCGCGCAGCGATCTCACGAGCGGCGATGATCTGATTTTCGGCGATGTCGACGCCGGCCACTCGTGCGCCCTGGGCTGCAAAGCGTCGTGCGAGCACGCCTGTGCCCGTTCCAAGGTCCAAGATCGTCTGACCGGGCAGTCCGATGCCGAGCGCGGCCAGACAATCGTAGAACTTTGGTGGCGGTCCGGGGCGATGGGCGGCGTAATCAGCCGACACCTTTCCCCAGTCAACGGTGCGCCCGGGGTCGACGGCTCGACTCTTCTCCATGTCGCCCGAGTTCGGCGCGGAAAGGACGTCTCCCAGTGGAACGGACCTAAAGGTAAGTTGCTTCAGATGTCTGTTGCTTCAAGGTTCCTTGTCGCCAAAGAAAGGGGCGGCATCTATGATGCCGCCCTGGTGAGCTTGCGAACCCGAGCTACGCTTGCGTTAGTTCCCGAGCGCGAACGTGTACACGAGCCTGTATGTCTCGGTCGCCGGTTTGCCGTTGATCTTCGGCGGCTCGAAGGTGCTCTGATGCGCCGCTTCGAGCGCGGCTTGATCGAGCAGCTTATTGCCGGTGGACTGATCGATCCGCGTCGAGAGCACGTTACCATTCGGACCTATCGTTGCGAAAACGATCGCCGTGCCTTGGACGCCCTGCGCCTTGGCGACGTCCGGGTAGTCCGGCTGAGCCTGATGCGCGAAGCGTGCGTCGACCACGAGCTCAGGCTCGTAGACCGGCGTGGCGTCAGCAGAAGGCTGCTGCTGGTCCACGGCAGCGACGGCCGCCGGAGTGGCGGGCGCAGTCGTGGCCCGCGTGCTTGCGGCCGGGGCGCTCACCGGAGCCGGAACGTTTTGACCCGCTCCGCTTGTGCTCCCGGTGTCGCTGCTCGCCGTGGTGTCGGTGGACGCCACGGTCGAAGCGGCTCCGTCGGCGGAATCTGAGGTCTGGCCGGTCGAGGCGACTTTCTTGGGATGCAGCACAGCCAATGCCAGCTCGTGCTCCCGTTTCAGATGAGCGGCGTGGGCGAGTTGGGCCGGCGTCTGTTTGGTCTTGCTCGTGGGCGTCGCCGAAGCGGTAGGCGACGCTGACGGCTGCGGCGTGGGGGTCGACCGGGACGCCACGACAGAGACGACGCCGATGTCTTTGACCTGCATCGGCATGGCCTTCGCGAACCGCTTGACGGTCGAGGTGACGGCCGCCGGATGCAGCGCGGTGTAGACGAGCGCCGGGACGATGATGAGCCCAGACGCTGCGACCGCCATGATCAGCGGCAAGTTTTTCTTCGGCTGTTGGTCGCCGACCGTCGTGACACGACGGCGGAACCGTAGATCCTGATTAGCCACGCTTGTCCTACGCTTTCCACGACCGCGGTTGCGGTGATGGAGTTATTATCGTCGCAGGTACAAGTGTGGCAGAGCAGGGGCGTCCGGGCTGTGAGCCTCGTCACAAGACCGAGGGCAAACGCAGCGCAAGTTCGCGAAAGACGGCAACGCCGGCCCGCAGCGAGCTCTCCTCCAGCCGAAACTCCGGGGAATGCAGCATGGGCGGATCCTCAAGGCCCGGAGGCGCGACGCCCAAGCGCAACATGCAGCCGGGCACGAGCTGGGCGAAGAAGGCGAAATCCTCGGCCCCCATCCGGGGCGCAGGCAGCTCGACGACTTCGCGGACCTCGCCCGTTTGCCGCGCGATGTCGGCCACGAGATTGGCAAGACGCGTGTCGTTGCAGACCGATGGGTAGCCGAGCTCGTAGCTGAGCTCGCAGCGCGCCCCATGCGCATCGCAGATGCCGCGCGCGATGCGCGCGATGCGGTCCGGTATCGTCGCGCGCAGCGATTCATTGAAGCAGCGCACCGTACCCGCGATCTCGGTCTTGTCCGCGATGATGTTGGTGCGGTATCCGCCTTTGATGGTCCCGATCGAGAGCACCACGCTCTCCAATGGATCGATCTCACGGCTGGCGATGCGCTGCAGCGCGCTCACGATCTCGGCGGCGACGGGGATCGTGTCGACGCCCAGATGCGGAGAGGCGGCGTGGCCGCCGCGCCCGAGGATCTCCAAGCGGAACTCATCTGCCGAGGCCATCATCGGACCGGTGCGCCATCCGATGACCCCGGCCGGCAGCAAGGGCAGCACGTGGATCATGACCGCCGCGTCGACGTGCGGATTCTCGAGCACGCCTGCCTCGATCATCGGCTTGGCGCCGCCCGGGCCCTCCTCGGCGGGCTGGAAGATGAACTTGATGTTGCCCGCGATCTGCGAACGCTGCGGCGCGAGTGAGACCGCCGCGCCGAGCAGCATGGCCGTATGCGCATCGTGACCACAGGCGTGCATGATGTCGGGCACGACGGATGCGAACGGCTCGCCGCTGCGCTCCTGCAGAGGCAAAGCGTCCATGTCCGCACGCAGCGCGAGCGTCTTGCCCGGCCGTGCTCCTTCGATGAGACCGACGATGCCCGTCCGGGCGACTCGCTGGGTCGCGACGCCGGCTCTTGTGAGCTCGCGCTCGACGAGCTCGCTCGTCGCATGCTCCTGGAAGCCGAGCTCCGGATGAGCGTGGATCGACCGGCGCCAGCCGATGACCTGGTCATTGATGCGCTCGAGATCGGGAGCGCTCATGCGATGAGCGCTTGCCCTGTGCTCCGTCCTTGTGCCATCATCTGCTCGATGCCGTGCACGCTCTTGGGCACAGCGGCCGAGAGCACGTCGGGGTCGGCGCTGGTGATGAGCACGTCGTCCTCGATGCGCACGGAGATGCCGCGGAAGCGTTCCGGCACGTCGGGGTCGTCTGCGATGTAGATACCGGGCTCGATGGTAACGATCATGCCCGCCTCGAAAGGGCGCCAGTCGCTGCCGCTGCGATAGGATCCGACGTCATGCGTGTCCAGACCCAGCCAGTGCCCGATGCGGTGGATGGTGAAGCGCTTGTGCGTTTGCTTCTCCAGATGCTCGTCGACACTGCCCGAGAGCAGCCCGATGCTGATGAGGCCTTCGACGAGCACGCGGGCCGCTGCATCGTTGACCTCGGTGTTGAACTTGTGGCCTGGCGTACACAGCTCGATGGCCTTGAGGTTGGCGGCGAGCACGATCTCGTACACCTCGCGCTGTTCAGGGCTGAACTTGCCCGAGATCGGCCACGTGCGTGTCAGGTCACCGCAGTAGTAATCGACTTCGGCGCCCGCGTCAACCAGCACGAGCGAGCCATTGGGGATGAGATCGCGGTTGGTGTCGTAATGGATGATGGCGAGGTTCTTGCCGCTCGTCACGATCGTCGAGTAGGCCGGCGCCTGCGCACCGCGCTTCGCGAAGATGTATTCGATGATCGCCTCGACCTCATACTCATGCATGCCTGGCCTGGCGAAACGCATCGCGGCGATGTGCCCCTCGCCCGAGACCTCGACCGCACGGCGCATCCCTGCCACTTCGGCCGCGGACTTGAAGAGGCGCATCTCGTGCAAGATGGTCGCCGGATCGCTAACCGAGACGGGACCTTTGCCCGAGCGCTTGCGCAGGTCGCGGTACTCGGCCAGGCGCTCGATGAGCCGCTCGTCGAGTTCGCGATCGCTGCCAAACGCGTAGAGCACCCGCTCCGCCGTGTCGAGAAAGCCGCCCAGCCGCTCGTAGAACTCCGCGATCGGGTAGCTGGCATCGACGCCGGTGAGCGCCTTGGCCCCATCCACGCCGGCGCGCCGCCCGTTCCAGGTCTCTTTATCTTTGTCGTTGCTGCGCACGAACAGCGCCGACTTCACCTCGCTATGGTTGGGCGCCAAGACGAGCACGCTCTGCGGCTCGTCAAATCCGGTGAGATAGTAGAGGTCGCTGTTCTGCCGGTAGCTATAGCCCGTGTCGTTCGAGCGGATGACCTCCGGCGCGCTGGGGAAGATGGCGACGGCATCACCCATGTGCGACACGAACTGATGGCGGCGGCGCTGAAATTCGTTCATCGGACTACAGATTGCGCTCCTGACGCAGGTACTGGACGGTGGTGCGGATGTGCGCGCTGTCGCCCGCATCCGGCGAACGCTGCAGATACGTCTCGAGGTCGTCGATGGCCCGGTCGTAGCGGCGTAGCCTCGCGAAGAGGATGCCGCGGTCGCGCAGCTCGGTGGCATCGTGCGGATCCACGATCATGCGCAGCTGGATGGCGGCGAGCGCCCCGGCATAGTCCTTGGCTCCGCTCAGCGAATTCTTGAGGTTGAGCAGCACGCGTTTGACGATCGCGCGGCTGGTCAGTGGCGTCAGAAACTCCTCGCGCCAGGTCAAACGGCCGCGGTAGATCCGCTCCACGAGCGCGATACAGCCCCCGACGTCGAGGATTTCGCCCGAGCGAAATGAGTCGATATATAGCCTGCTCGTTGGGTCGGGGAACCTCACCACGAAGTGACCAGGAAGCCCAACGCCCTGCAACGGAAGACCTAGTCGTCGGCTGACCTCCATGAGCACGATCGATACGGTGATGGGCAGGCCGACGCGACGCTCGATCACCGATGCGAGAAGGCTGTTGGCGGGTTCATCGTACGTGCGGTCGTTGCCCCGAAACCGTCCTTCGATGAAGAGTTCATGAAGGATCGATGCCATCATGGCATATGAACCGGTCGGGGCAGCGGTGGCACGGGCACGCGCGGCGAAATCGTCGAGACGCGAGAGGTGCAGGTCGACGTCGACGCCGGAATCGTAGACTGCGGAGATGAGCAGGCACGACCGATCTAAAGGAAGCTCGCGGGCTTGTGCATCGCTTGCGGCGACGAGATCGGAGAACTGCGAGACGGCGGAGCGAGCTTCCATCGCGGCGGGAGTTCTGGCAACCCTCGCGCGACACCTCGACGCGACGGGTCTGTAGAGGGCGCAACACGACATGCGAGTGATTCCCGGCAATGGGCCGGGCGACGATCGATCGGAGATCGAGACACGACTGCTCAGACTCGCCGGCGCATGCGTCCGCGCCGCAGAGCCACGCGATGTGCTGCAGATGGCGGTCGAAGGCATCGCCTCGATCCTCGACGTCGGCTGCATCGCGTGCGTGCTCACGCCGGCCGACGGCACCGTCGGCGTCACGGCCCAGCTCGATGCGGATACCGGTTTCGCGGCCGCCGTCAACGCGCGCCGCATTCCCCTCTCAGATGATGGGCTCATCTCGTCCGCGATACTCGGCGCCAGCTGGATCGTGCAGCGCGACGGTGGTGAAGAAGGACGATCGGCCGTCTTAGAGACCCATCCGGAGGCGGCGTCGTTCGCCGTGACCGCCGCCGTGCCGCTCGTCGGCGACGCAGGCACCATCGGCGCGCTCGTGCTCTACGCCCTGCGCGACACGGCGTTCGCCGCTCGCCACATGGACGCGCTGGCGAATCTCGCATCCGTGCTGGCCCAGGACCTGGCCCGGCGTGAGATGCGCGCGAGCGCCCTGGCGCAGAGCGCGCAGACTGCCCGCATCCTGGATGACGTCGCCAAACTCAACGCAGATCTGAGCGAAAGCTCCATCATCGAGCGCATCGGTGAGTACGCGCGCGCCGCCACCTCCGCGCCGCTGAGCATCGTCTGGCGCTTGGCCGGCAACCGCTTCGCGCCGCAAGCCATCTTCGGCGATGCTGCCAGCGCCGGTTTTTCCCGCAGCTTCATCGCCAACGCAGACCCGAACATGCCCATCGGTCAGGGTCCGCTCGGTCGCGCCGCACGCAGCGGTGAGATCTGCTACGTCAAAGACACTCTGGCCGAGCGCAGTTTCGCCCCGTGGGTAGACGTCGCGCAGACCCATCGCATCCGTTCCGTGCTGGCGTTGCCGCTCATCAGCGATGCACGCGCCACGATCGTGCTCGAGCTCTATGCCCGCGAGATCGACGCCTTCGACGAGAATGCGCTTGCGAAGATCGGCACCTACTTGCCCCATGCGCAAGCCGCCCTGCGCAACGCGCTTGATGCCGACGCTCTGCGCGCGCTCGCCCGGGATCGGGCCCTCGCCGTCTCAGCGGCCAGCGGCATCTCACGCGGACTCGAAGAGGCCGAGGTCGTGCGCAGCATCGCACGCGCCGGTGTCGAGGCGCTGGGCGCATCTTTCGCCATCGCCTATGTCGGAGACGGGGCGGGACTGCAGGCTGCGGGCGGATGGAACGCTCCGGCCGAGCTCTCCGCGAAACTCGCCGTCAACGTGACCGATCCTGCCTATGCGGCATATCCCGCGGTGCAGGCCGTGCGCGAGTCGCGCTACGCGACGCGCTCGAACGTCACCGCTGACGGCGCCTGGATCCGCTTGGGCTGGGAGCAGCTCGCGCGCGAGCATGGCTTCAACGCGGTCAGCGCCTTCCCGCTGCTCGCCGGCGGCAAGCCCATCGGGGCGGTCGCGCTCTTCTTCGCCGAACGTCCACCAGTGCTGGAATCGGAAGAAGAGATCGTCCGTCAGTTGGGGACGCAGGGTGGGGCGGCCATCGATGCGGCCCGCAAGTACGAACGAGCCAAGTCCGCCCGAAATTTCCTCGATCGCATCCTCGAGGAGTCGAATGACGCCATCGTGCAGTTCGATCTGCGGGGAGCCGTCGTGTCGTGGAACAAAGGCGCCGAGCGCATTTTCGGCATCACCCGCGACGAGGCCGTCGGCCGTCTGTTCCACGAGTTGCCCATCATCCCGCCCGACCGGCGCGACGACATCCGCGAGATGCTCTCTCGGGTCGGCCGCGGGGAGCAGGTCCACGTCTTCGAAGTCGAGTGCCGCAACCGTGAGGGCGGGCGCATGGAGGTGTTGCTGTCCGCCTCGCCAGCGCGAGACCAATATGGCGACATCGTCGGGCTCGTCGCGTTCAGCAAAGACATCTCCGAGCAGAAGAAGCAAGCAGAGCAGATGGCGCGGCACAACCGCACGCTCGTCGTGATGCGCGATGTCGTCCGCTCGCTGAGCCGCGAAGTCGGACTCGGCGACATCTGTTCGAAGGGGCTCGAGAAGCTGCTTGAGGTCTTGCATCTCGACACCGGACGGCTTTACCTCTACGACGCGGTCGAGGCGCGGCTGCACAATGCCGCTCAGCGCGGTTTCGATCCCGAGGGCGCTGAGCCGGTGGATGTGCGTTCAGACCCAACCGGCGACGAGGGACCGCTGGCGAGCTCGGTCGTCTATCGCCAGACCATGCTGACATCCGACGGCGCCGGCGTCCGGATCGAGCACCCGCATTTCGCCCAACGCTCGCCGTCCGATATCAGCTCCGTCCTCACTAAGCCGCTCACCATCGGCGACGACGTCATCGGTGCGGTGCAGGTCGTGGCCTTCGACGGCCGCGGCTTCTCCGCCGAGGATCAGAGCCTCTTCCATGCCGTCACTGACGAGCTCGCGGTCGCCTTGCGTCACGCCCGCATGCTCGAAGAGAGCTCGCGCATGGCGATCACCGACCCGCTCACGGGTCTGTACAACTATCGCTTCACCCAAGATGTGCTGCGCAAGCGTCTGTCCGAGGCGCGCCGCCGCAAGCGTCCGCTGTCGGTGCTCATGGTCGACGTCGACGACCTGCACGAGATCAACGAGCGGCTCGGACGCGAGTTCGGCGATCAGGTGCTGCGCCAGTTCGGCCAGGTGCTGCTCGGGTCCGTGCGTATCTCGGATATCGTCGCGCGCTACGGGGGAGACGAGTTCGTCGTGCTGCTGCCTGAGACGCAGCTCAGCGACGCGGTGATGCTCGCGCAACGCATGGCCGCCAAGATCGCAGAGACCGAATGGCCGACCAAGGACGGTGACGTCACCGTCACGGCTAGCCTGGGCGTCGCCTCCTTCCCCGAGGCCGGAACCCAGATGCAGATGCTCTTGAAGGCGGCGGACGCCGCCCTCTACCGGGCAAAACAGGCGGGGCGCAACACGGTTTATCCACGACTGGATACGCTCCCGCGCTTCGCCGGCTAGTTTTCACCCGTCGAAAAGGGTCTGAGCGCAGCTTCAGCATACAGTCCGGGCACATGTGTATCGTCGCCTGTTCTTGTCGGATGCGGATGTGTCCGATCGTTGTTGCGGTGGACGTTTCGTAAGAAGAGCGAGCCTAAGATAGCGTACGAAGCCTCCGCCGTGATGACGTCGGAGGCTTCGCTCATTCTTCAGGCGGTGCGCCTGCGAGGAGGAGCCATGCCAGAGCGAGCAGCCCGTCATGCACGCGTCGCTATAGTCGCCGCGGCCATTATCTTTGCGCTCGGCGCTTCGCGCGCCTACGCCGGCACGACCGGGGGGATCAGCGGCCGCGTGGTCGACGCAAGCACGCACGCCCCGCTCGCAGGTGTGAACGTCGACCTGTCATCGCCGTCGGGCGAGGCGCGCTCCGTCACCGATGCCAAAGGCGCGTACGCCATCGTATCACTCCCGCCCGACACCTACAGCTTGAGCGCGGCCAAGGACGGCTACATCCCATTCTCGCAAAGCGGGCTGACCATCCAGGCCGACGAGCACCAGGTCTTCAACTTCTCGCTCACCTCGTCCGTGAAGACGATCGGACGAGTGGTCACACAAGGGCCGACGGGTCTCGTCCGTCCCGGTCAGACCATCGATCTCTATTCTGTGACGCCACAGCTCGGCAAGGCTGCGCTACCGCTTTCAGGGCCAGGCGGCATCGATCAGTCGTATAGCGCCCTTGCGACCGTCCCCGGCGTCTACGTGCCTCAAGGCCAGCAAGGCTGGTATCAGCCGATCTACATGCGTGGCGGAGACCAGGACCAGATCGGCTACGAGTTCGACGGCGTGCCGGTCAACCGTTCCTACGACAACGCCCCCGAGTCGCTGTTGAGCAATGTCGGTCAGCAAGAGCTGCAAGTGTACACGGGCGGAGCGACCGCGAGCTCCGAGGGCCAAGGGATCAGTGGCTATATCAACCAGGTCATCAAGACCGGCTCGCGCACGCCCTTCGCCACGGTGACCTACGGTCTGGGCTTCCCGACAAGCTACCAGAAGGGTGCGTTTGAAGTAGGCGCGGCATCGGATAACGGGCGCTTCACGTATTACGTCGGCGGATCGATGGCCTTCCAGAATTACCGGTTCGTCGATCAGTTCAACGGCGTGAGCCTGGATCAATCCCGTTTCTTCTTCCCATCGTTCCAGTTCAACTCCGCCGGCAACGCCATCGATCTACCGGGGCTAACCCTCGGCGCCTCCTCGACGCGTGACGGTGAAGCGGTGGTCAATCTGCACTACGCGATCCCCCACCACGAGGGCGCGATCAACGACGACCTGCAGCTCTTGTACACGTCGAGCAATCTCTATACATATACGTACGGATCGCTCAGCGATTTCGGCGGAGCGCAGACCTTCGGGGCCAGTTTTGGCTATCCCGACCAATACATCTATGCCGGTCAGCTCGGCGCCCCGCTCAACACGGCCGCTCTGGCCCAATATTTCTACCCGGCGTCGCCCGACGTCGCTCGTTCATTTCAGAGCCAGATGAGCGTGAATGAGCGGGCGGTGGCCAACAATGGGTTTAGCCTGGAGAAAATCCAATACCAGCACAACTTCAGCCCGAGCTCGTACCTGCGCCTCCTCGGCTTCAGCACCTACTCGAACTGGTTCATCCAAGACGCGGTGCCGGTGCCTTCCACGCTGCAGTACATCTTGCCCGAGATCACGTTCGGTGGGACCCTCAGCTACGTCAACCAGTTGAGCGAAAAGAATCTGCTCGACGTCACTGCATCCATCGCCAGCTCCAAAGAGTACCGCTACTCGACCGGATCCACGTTCTTGCTCGGTGGGGGCTTCACCGCAAACGGTCTCATCGGCGGCAACTTTTTGGGTAGCTTCCCGCCAGGAGTGCAGATCGGCAGCTACACCGACGGCTCTCACTGTTACGATCCGACGAGCGGCAGCTATGCAAGCTGCTACGATCAAGCCGGCCAAGCGTTCATGAACCCGACCCTCGGGGGCGTGACGGACCCCAACGGCAATCCACTAGTGACCGCACCGCCAGGTTCGGCTGCGGCGCTGCACGGCGCGCATTGGACCGCGACCGAAAACGGCTATGCTGGATTGATCAATCAAGTGAGCCCGATCCTCACGGCTGGCTCGATCGCCGACAGCATCCGGCCGAACGACCGGCTCACGATAGACCTCGGGGCGCGCGTCGAGCGTTACGATGACCGGCTGGTCAACGAGGCGGACGGGTATCCGACGCGGCAGTTCTGGTTCAACGTCGCGAACAACGAGGATTGCTTCACGAGCGCCAACCTGCCGTTCAACCCCATCGTGCAACGGCCGATCGACCCCGTCACGGGGTCCGCGGGCCCGTGTCCTGCGGGTTCAACCCCGATCCACCTCAGCCTGAGCAACGACTCGGCTGAATCGAATTCGGTCTTCGAGCCGCGCATCGCGACCACGTACCAGCTATCCGCCGACACAACGCTGAGAGCCTCGTATGGCACCTATGCACGACCTCCCAATGCCTCGTGGGTGCAGTACGGCACGGTGCAGCAAGACCTGGCGACGCCCATGGCCTCAAAATTCTGGGCATACGGCTTCACCTCACCGCAGCACGATCTGCTGCCCGACGTCTCGCACAACGTGGACTTCTCATGGGAGCAGCGCATCCGCGGCACCGACATGAGCTTCAAGGTCACGCCGTACTACCGCGGCACCATGGGGCAATTCGAAAACATCTTGCTCGACCAGAGCGGCAACGAGTCGGGCGTGAACGTCGGCTCGGAGCGGTCGTACGGCGCGGAGCTTGATTTCCAGAAGGGTGATTTCAATCGCGACGGCGTGTCTGGGCTCATCGCGTTCACCTACGACTACAGCCGCTTCACCTACGCCGATTTCGCGAGCGGGCTCAACGTGCTCGACATCATCAATCATGCGGTGCAACGCTACAACGCCTATACCCAGGCCTGCGGCCCGGGCGGGAGCGCAGTCGGTCAGACGCAATTCGGATCGCCGGTCTGCGGTTCGACCAGCGCAGGGCTCGGCGCAGCGGCCTGCTTCACGCCCGGAGGAGCAGCGGATCCGACCTGCGCGAGCGGTGACACCCCAAACCCGTACTGGAACAAACCTGTCCAGCCGCTGCAGGATCCAACCGCCTCGTATGCGCCGTACGACGTCATCCCGGACCAACCGCTCGCGGCGGGCAATGGCTTTGGACCACCTGTGGTCGGCACGCTGTTGCTGCAATACAAGCACAACCGCTACAGCGTGACGCCGTCTGTGACCTATACGTCCGGTACGTTCTATGGTGCTCCGCTTTCAACGATTGGAAGCGACCCAGCGTCGTCGGGTTCGACCATCGTCATCCCCGACGACTTCACGGGCCAGTTCGACAAGATGGGGGCCTTCATGCAGCCGTCGCGGCTCACCGGTAATCTCGCGCTGGGCTACGACATCACGCCGCGCGCGCATCTTTCGGTTGTGATGACGAGTCTTTTCGACACCTGCCATCAGCGCGGCTACGCCTGGGACCAGACGCAGTTCTGCACCTACACGACGCTGCCGTTCGGCGTCGCGCCCAGCTCGAGCACGCTGCCCAACTCGGACCCGAACTACAAATATCCCTATACCTACCAGAACGGGAACAATAACACCCAGTTCCTCGGAACGACGATCCCGTTCCAAGCATATGTGACGCTGCAGATGAAGCTCTAGGCCGTGGCGGGCGGCCGGGAGGTTATTTCTCCCCCTGCAACTGCGCCAGCACCGAGCCATTGGTGCCGAAGAGGCTGAGCGTGTTGCCGTCGATCTTGTACGACGTCACAGATCCCAGCGCAGTCAGAAACGCGGTCTCCGCGTCCATGACCGGTTGTGGGCACATCATCCGCGTCGCTGCGACCGGGTCGAAGTGGAGCTTGTCGCCTGTCACCTCGTACTGAGCCGATATGCGGTTGCAGCCGCCGGAACCTGTGACCCGCTGATTGACCGCATCGAATTGCAACGTGGCCCAGGCTTTCGGGTCGTCGGTCGGAACGGCTTTACCGTTCAGCTCGACCAGACGCCACGGCGTGGACTCGAGCGGCAGCGGCGCGTCGGCATATGTGAGCCACGGCGCGTAGGTGAAGTTGGCGCTCGAGGGGATGGGTTTACCCTGGGCGTCGAGCGCCTGCAGCGTTGGGTTGATGCTGATCGCGAAGAACTCAGGACCGCTCGTGCCTGTGGGTTGCAAGGTGAGCAGCGTCTTGACTTTGTCATAGCTCCACTTGCCCGTCTCGTTGCTTCGCGCTGGGCGCTCGAGGTACTCGCGCTCGAGATTATACGTGCCGTCGGCGTTGAGCGTCACCGTCACACGGATCCCCGGGCAATCGGCACAGGCGGTCAGTCCTTGGAAAGTCGCTGGCAGGGCAAACGGCACGTCAAGGTTCTGTTCCCCCTGCGCCAAGGCCGGTGTGGAAACTGCGATGATGCCCGCGACCGCGAGCACGACGATCGCCTTGACGTAGCGCATGGTAAGCTCCTCACAAGGTACGGCGGGATAGCGCCATTCGCAGCCGAGGCGCACTGCCCCTCGCGCCTACAGGCCACGGGAGATCTCCGTGAAATGACTAAAGATTTATGGCAACACTGTAAAGCAAGGAGAGCCTCTTGTGAAAGTTCCGGCATCCCTGAGCTGTACGCACTGCGGCCTCACGGCGGCGAAATTCACCGACGCGGAAGCGAGAAACGTGATCAACGCCTTTCGGTCCGGCGATCTCTTGCGATGCCCTCGTTGCGGCAGCGATCTCACCGGAAACGTCGATGCCGCCATATCCTCGTTGCGCGAACGTTTGGAGGCGAAGTAAGGTAGCGCATGCTGACCGTGACGGACAAGCTGCTCAAATGGCGCGCCGACTTCCCCATCCTCTCGACGTGCACGTACCTCATCAGCAACTCGCTCGGCGCGATGCCGGCGAAAACCCGCACGCGGCTGACCGAGTATGCCGACGACTGGGCGATGCAGGGCGTGGTGGCGTGGGAGAAGTGGTTGGCGCTTGTTACGAGCTGTGGCGACCTCATCGCAGCGTTGATCGGTGCACGAGCGGGCCAGGTCATCATGCAGCCCAACGTCTCCATCGCCGAATCGATCCTCATCTCGTGCCTGGATTTCTCCAGCCGGCGCAACAAGATAGTCTATTCGGATCTCGAGTTCCCGACCGTCCATTACAATTGGCAGGCGCAGGCCGCTCGTGGCGCGCGTGTCGAGATGGTGCACACCGACGGGGTTCGGGTCGACACCCAAGCCATGGTCGATGCGATTGACGAGACGACGCTTGCCGTTCCCATCTCACATGTGATCTTCCGCTCGAGCTACATCACCGATGTGAAAGCGATCGTCGAGAAAGCGCATCGCGTCGGCGCGATGGTGTTCCTCGACGTCTATCAATCCATCGGGACCGTGCCGATCGACGTGCGCGAGCTGCAGGTCGATGCGCTCGTCGGCGGGTCGCTGAAATGGCTGTGCGGCGGGCCTGGCAACGCCTACCTCTACGTGCGCCCGGATCTGTACGAGACGTTGCGCCCGACCCTCGTCGGCTGGTTTTCCCACAAGCGCCCGTTCGACTTCGACATGACCGGGCTCGACATGGCCGACGGGGTGTGGCGCTACGCGGGTGGCACGCCGAATCCGGCGGCGCTGTACGCGTGCGTCAGCGGTCTTGAGTTGATCAACCAGATCGGTGTCGCTGCCATCCGGCAGCGCAGCATCGAACTCAGCTCGCTTGCAGTCGCTTTGGCGCAGGAGCTCAGGCTTCGGGTCAACTCGCCGCTCGAGGCGTCCGAGCGCGGCGGGCACGTGACGGTGGATTTTGAGGGCGCGCACGCAGCCAGCGACGAGCTCATCCGCCGCGGCTTCATCGTGGATTACAGGCCCCAGGCTGGCATCCGCATCGCGCCGCACTTCTACAACACCACAGACGAAGTCCGCGCCGTCTTCGCCGAGATAGGCTCGATCGTTGCAGGCCGCTGACGTCGTCATCGTGGGCGCCGGACCGGCGGGCGCTGCGGCCGCGCATACCCTCGCCGCCAAGGGCGCCGACGTGCTCCTGCTCGAGCGCGCGCATTTCCCGCGCGACAAGAGCTGCGGCGACGGCATCACGGCCCACGCGGTCGACATCCTGCACGCCATGGGCGTGACCTTCGACCGCTTCGCCGGCCGGGGCGTCATGACGTACGGCGGTCTCATCGGCGGGCCTAACTCGAAGACGTTCGCAGCCCATCCGCCGCCGGCAGCCGACGGAACGCCCGTGGTCTGCTGGGTCGTACCGCGTCTCGTACTCGACGCGGAGGTCGCCTACGCCGCCGTGCGCGCAGGCGCCCGTCTCGCGCAAGGCTCGACGGTCACCGCCGTATCGCGTTCTAACGGCGCCGCGAGCGGGGTCGACTACAGCGATAGCGCCGGCGTGCATCATGTGGCGGCGAAGGTCGTCATCGGTGCTGACGGTGCGAACTCGATCGTCGCCAAATCGCTCGGCGTCCGAGATGCGTCCAAGCGCCACCTCGGCTTCGCCCTGCGCGGGTACTATGAGGGCGTCAGCAGCCTGGGCGACGATCTCGAGATCTACTATTACGATGCCCGGATATTGCCCGGCTATGGTTGGATATTTCCCACGGGCGAGGCGACGGCCAACGTCGGGATCGGCATCTACGCAGGCGAGCTGGAACGCTCGTCACGCAAACTGCGCGACATCCTCGACGATTTCATCGAGCGCGAACCGAACGTCGCCGCGCGCATGAGGGACGCTCGACCGGTTGGGCGCGCGATCGGCTGGCCGCTGCCGGTCTGGGGCGCGCGTACGCCGTGCGTCTTCGAAGGCGCGATGCTGTGTGGTGATGCCGCGTCGCTCGTCGATCCGCTCACCGGCGAAGGGATCTATACCGCGCTCGTCTCCGGCCGCTCTGCCGGTCGCGCCGCCCTCCAAGCGCTGACGACCGGCGACGCGTCGGCCGGCGCCTTGCGCCAGCACGAACGCGAATGGATGGACGTCGCGCTCGGCTACCTATCGTCGGGCCGGCTGCTCAAGAACCTTGCCAAGAGCGCCACCCTCATGAACCTCATCGTGCGCCGAGGGGCGGAGAGCCCGTACTATGCGAGCCGCGCCATCGGCTACGGTCTGGGGACGCTCGATCGCAAGCGCGCGCTGCGTTCGATCGTGATGAAAGCGGTGTTCAATCCCTCGTTTTTCGGCGCGCGGCCACTGCGCGAGGAGCGCGCTTCGTCAGCGCGGACGCCGTAAGGAATCGCTTCGCGCTCGGGCACAGGTCGACGACCGGACAGCGCGCACACTCGGGGTTGCGAGCGTGGCAGATCTGCCGTCCATGATAGATGAGCCAGTGATGCAGATGCGACCACTTCGCTTTGGGCACGACCTTCATGAGGGCTAGCTCCATCTTGGCCGCCGTCTTCGCCCGTGCGAGTCCAAGCCGGTTGGCGACGCGGAACACGTGCGTGTCGACGGCGATAGCCGGCTGCCGGTAGGCGACCGCCAAGATGACGTTGGCCGTCTTGCGACCGACGCCGGGGAGCTCGAGCAGCTCGTCCATGGTCTTCGGCACTCGACCACCGAACCGTTCGACGAGCGCACGGCTCGCCCCGATGAGGTTGCGAGCCTTCATGTGGAAGAAACCGCAACTCTTGATGAGGTGCTCGACCTCGCGCTGATGTGCGCCGGCGAGCGCCTGTGGCGTCGGAAATCGTTTGAACAAGGCGGGCGTCACCATGTTGACCCGCGCATCCGTGCACTGCGCCGATAAGATCACCGCGACGAGCAGCTGAAAGATGCTCGCATAGTGCAGCGCGGTCGTCACACCGGGATAGGCGCGCGCGAGGCGAGCGAGGATGAGCGCGCGGCGCCGCTTCGGGGTCAGGGTAGCGATATGCGATCGCGGGCGCGGTCGATGCGGATCAGACCGTCGCGTGCCAAGCCCGCTAGAAGATCGCGAAGCCACGCGGCGTCGCTTATGCCAAAGGCCGGCTTCACCTTCCGGCCGAGCGCAGCGCAACGCAGGCTGCCATGGCGGCTGAGCTCGCGCATCACGCACCCTCGGTAATAGCGCGTCGAACCTGCAAAGCCCGGGCGGGCGCGCGTCGTGGCGCTGCGAGCCGGCGCTCGCACGCGCTGCGCCGGCTCGGGCCGCGCTCGCAGGTAGGCGCACGAATCGCGCAGCGGACAGCCGCCACAGCGCGGCCGCGCCTTGCAATGCTGCGCGCCGATATCCATGAGCGCCTGCGCCCATTCGGCGGCAGAGGAACGGGGAAGCGCGTCGCGCGCGAGCAGTGACATCGCAGGAGGTGTGAGGCGGTCGTGGCCGGCGAGCGCACGCGAGACGACCCTGCGCACGTTGACGTCGATGACCGCCAGGTGGGCGTCGAACGCGATCGCCGCAACTGCCGCCGCCGTGTACGGTCCGACGCCGGGCAGACGAGCCAGCTCGTCGACGTCACTGGGCAGCACACCGTCGCGTTCTCGCATGACCGCAGCTGCACAGCGCCACAAGCGCAACGCTCGGCCATTATAGCCGAGGCCGAGCCAGACGCGCAGCACGTCGGCGAAGCGCGCACGAGCCAGCGACCGAAGCGTCGGAAAGCGCGCAAGAAATGCACGGTATTTCGGGATGACGCGATCGACCTGGGTCTGCTGCAGCATCACCTCGGAGACCAAAATGCGATACGGATCGCGCGTGCGCCGCCACGGCAGGTCGCGCTTCTCGCGGCGATAGAAGCGCAAGACATCACGCCGAAACGTCTGGAGATGCCCGGGCGTGGGACGAGCAGCTGACGTGGCCACGGCAGTACCCTGCAACGGCGGGACGTGCCGTTTCCTGCTTCGCGGGCTAAGGAGGGATGAAGCCCGCGCGCGAATGCTCACGGTCATGTCACTTAACGGTCTTTCCGATCAGAAGTACCCAGGCCGGCTGTTCTGCGTGGAAGGCATCGACGGCTCCGGCAAGAGCACGCAAGTCGCGCTGCTGCACGAATGGCTGAAGACCGAAGGCTACGCGGTCAAGTTCTCCGAGTGGAACTCCTCACCGCTCGTCAAGACCACCACCTCGCGCGGGAAGAAGAAGCAGCTCCTCACCCCGACGACCTTCAGCCTCATCCACGCCACCGATTTCGCGGATCGCATCGAGCATGAGATCATCCCATACCTCAAGGCGGGCGCGATCGTGCTCTGCGACCGGTATGCCTTCACGGCGTTTGCCCGCGATGCAGCGCGGGGCGTGTCACGCCGCTGGGTGCGTCAGCTCTATCGTTTCGCCGCAACTCCGACCGTCGCGTTCTATTTCCGCGTGCCGCTTGACGTCGCACTCGACCGCATCGTCATGGGACGTCCCGACCTCAAATTCTACGAGGCTGGCTTGGACATCGGTCTCTCCCCCGATCCGCTTGACTCGTTCAAGCTCTTCCAGGCGCGCATCCTCGACGAGTACGAGCGCATGACCGAAGAGTTCGGCTTCACCGTTATGGATGCGACCAAGACGATCGAGGATCAGCAGCGTCAGATGCGTTCGATCGTCAAGAAGTTCTTGCCCCGTAACCGTCGGCTCGCCGGGGCGACCAAACACGACGGCAAGCCAGAGTCGAAGGTCGACGGCAAAGCGGCGCGCGAGTCTGCATGAAGAAGCTGACCTTTTTCGGCGATGCGCCTGCGAATCTGCAGAACGTGGGCGAGATCCGCGGCAAGCTTATCGTGGTGGAGGGACCCGACGGGGTAGGGCGCTCGACGCAGATCGCCGAGCTGCGCCGCTGGCTCGAGGGCCGGGGCAGCGCCGTCATCGAGACCGGTTTCACACGTTCGGCGCTGGCGGGCAAGGGCATCAAGCAAGCCAAGCGGGGGCACACGCTCGGCTCGATCACGCTCAACCTGTATTACGCGACGGATTTCGCGGACATCGTGGAGGGCCAGATCATCCCCGGGCTGCGCTCGGGCTACATCATTCTGGCCGATCGCTACATCTACTCGGCCATCGCTCGCGCAGTCGTGCGTGATGCGGATCCGAAGTGGATCCGCGAGGTGTATGGCTTCGCGCCTGTGCCAGACGCGGTGCTCTACCTCAAGATCGGGATCAACGGGCTCATCGAGCGCACGATCAACTCCGGTAAGGGCTTCAACTACTGGGAATCGGGCATGGACCTGCGCCTGGGCAACGACATGTTCGACTCGTTCCGCGAGTATCAGGCGCGCGTGCTGGCGCAGTTCGATGGCATGGTCAGTGAATATGGCTTCCAAGTGATCGACGCCAATCGCCCCGCCGACGAGGTGGCGGACGACCTGCGTAGCGCGATCGACGGCGTGCTCAGCCTTGCGTGAGCGCCCGGCTCTGGTTCGGCACCTCAGGCTGGAACACGAAGGACTGGATCGGTCCTTTCTACCCGCCGGGTACCAAGACGCCCGACATGCTCGCCCACTACGCCAAGATTTTCCCGTCGGTCGAAGTCGACGCGACCTACTACGGGATCCCGCGAGCCTCGAGCGTCGACGCATGGCGCACGCGCAGTCCTGACGGTTTTCGCTTTTCGCTCAAGACGCCCAATGCTGTCACGCACGAGCGGCGCTTCGTAGGCGCTGACACTTATTTCGCCGCGTTCTTAGAGCGCGTGCGCCCGCTCGGGCCGAAGATAGGGGTCATCCTCATCCAATGCCCGCCTGATTTCGCTCCCGCGCGCGAGAGCCGGTCGGCGCTCTTCAGCTTCTTGGAGACCGAGCTGCGGCCGGATATCGCGTTCGCACTCGAATTGCGCGATCCGCGCTGGTACGATAATGCGCTCTTCACCCACGCGCGCGCCCAGGGCTTCACCTTGGCGGTGACTGAAGGCAGCCACTCCGACTTGGCCCTCGCCGCACGGATCATCGACGAACTCGTGTCCGACCCGCCGGCCAAGCACGCCTACATCCGCTGGCTGGGCGATCAAACGCTGCCACGGTACGATCGCGTGCAGCTCGACCGCAGCGGTTCGCACGACGCGTGGGAGAGAATGATCCGATCGTTGCAGACCGTCTGCAGCGATATCTACGCATATGCCAGCAACGACTATGAAGGCTTCGCGCCGGCCACGCTGCGCGCCATGCTGAGCCGCTTGGGCGAACCATTGCCGCCCGAGACGGGCGAGCTCAAGCTCCTATGAAGTTCGTGAGGCGAACGGGCCATGGGTGAGTCGCAGTTCGACGTCATCGTCGCGGGTGGGGGAATGGCCGGACTCTCCTGCGCGCTCTTCCTCGCCCGCGCGCAGGTGCGCGTCGCCCTCTTCGATCAGCAGCAATCGAGCCTGCGACGCGTCGAGCGCGTCAATAACTATCTGGGGTTCCCTGAGGGCATCAGCGGAGGTGAGCTGCTCGATCGAGGGCGACGCCAAGCAGAGCGCTTCGGCGTGACGTTCGTCGATGCAGACGTCACGACCATCGCTGCGCGCGATGGCGGATTTGCGGTGACCGCAGGTGCGAGCTCGTACGCGTGCACCTACGTCGTCGTCGCCTCGAACAAGCGGACCGATCTGGCGACGCAGCTCGGTCTGCCGCTCGGCGGATTCGGCAACAAGTTCGTCAGCGTGGACGAGCAAGGCCAGACGGCGGTTCCGGGTGTGTATGCGGTCGGACGCATCACGGGACACCCAAGCCAGGCGGTCATCTCGGCCGGGGACGGGGCCAAGACCGCCATCGGACTCATCCAGAAGATTCGCGGCGGCTACTACATCGACCACGATACGTAGGCGCGGAGCTCATCCAAGCCGATTTCTTAAACGTATGTAGTATCGGAACTTCGGTTCAAGAAACGGCATGAAGCATCGGACCTTCAGGTCCGGTTGTCGAAGGGACCAGCGATGACAAGACGTACCCTATTAGCCAGCAGTGCCGCGTTGTTCGCGGCTTTCCTAGCGGAGAAGACGATGTTTAGCGGATCCAAGGCACAGGCAAAAGAGACCGAGCAGTATGAGTTCGTCCTGACGGATGCGGAGTGGCGCGCTCGCCTCACGCCCGAGCAATACGCGGTGCTCCGTCAGGCTGCGACCGAGCCAGCCTGGAGCAGCCCACTCGAGAACGAGCACCGCAAGGGCACCTACTCGTGCGCCGGTTGCGAGCTCGCGCTCTTCTCCTCAACCACGAAGTTCGACAGCGGCACCGGTTGGCCGAGCTTTTGGGAGCCCCTGCCTCACGCGATCGCGACCACGATCGACAACTCGTGGATCGAGCAGCGGACAGAAGTTCACTGCCGGCGCTGCGGCGGTCATCTCGGACACGTCTTCGACGACGGGCCGAAGCCCACGGGGTTGCGCTACTGCATGAATGGCGTCGCGCTGATCTTCCAACCCGCGACCGGCTGATACATCTTTGAAGCAACGGACCTTTAGGTCCGTTCTCGAGATCAGATCGGCACCCGATCCGTCGTTACAGAACCTTGACGAGATCGACCATAGAAGCGACGCGGCCATCCGCCGCGTCGCCCTCTTCCCAGTCGGCCTCGAAACCGCAGCTCAGCAGGAGCCTGTAGGCCCGAGACTCTCGCAGTGCCTGGGTCGCGAGTACGCTCGCCCCGATGGATTGGGCTGCGGCATGCACGCGAGCGATGAGCGCCTGCGCGAGAAGGTCCTCCCGCTTTTCCTCCACCGCGAAGTAGACGAGCCACGCGGCCAGCCCATCCTTGACGCAGCCCGCAACGCCTTCGATGTGACCATCGCGCGCTGCGCAGAGAACCGTAGCGTCGCTGCGCCCGATCAGCGCCGCGACGTCCGCCTCGCGAGGTGCGGGCCGAACGTCCTGCTCGAGCAGGAAATTTGCGACCGCGCGCACGTCGCCGCCCTTCGCCCGGATGATGCAGACGTCTTCGGTCATGCGTGCAAGGACGGGAGGCTCGTCACGCGAAGGGGTTGCTCATCGTCACCGCGCGCCCGTAGGGGAGGCCACGTGGGAAGACATCTGCACATCGGCATCGCCAGATTGAACAGGGCCATCGCCGAGTATTCCCTCGCCCGGCTCGAATTCACCCTCTTGCATCCTGAGGCACAGCACCCGCCGCTTCTGCAGCGGGTCGGCAGCCAGGCACCGGACGAACCCGTCGTGCACAGCTGGGCCGACACGATGAAGAGAGTCGCGATCCTGCAGAATTTCATCGACGCGGCGAAGACCGCCGACACCTCGTTGCAGCGCGAGCCCAGCTTCGAGCGGCTCACGAAGGCCGCCAACCACGTGGCGGTGCTGGCCTGGAGCATGGAGTCGATGCACCGGCGCTACGGCGGCACTATCGGCTGAAGTGAGCATCTCCCGGACCGCGGTGGTCGGCGCGGGTACGATGGGCATCGGCATCGCCCACAGCCTGGCGGCCGGCGGCTTCGACGTCGTGCTGGTGGATGCGTTGCCCGCCGCGCTCGAGCGCGCGCTGGCCGCCATCGAGAAGAACCTAGAGGTCGGCGTGCAGCGCGGCAAGCTGCAGCCGGACGACGCCCGCGCCGCTCGCGCTCGCATCACGACGGCCCCGAATCTTGCCGCCGCCGCACAGTCCCAACTCGTCATCGAGGCGGTGCCGGAGGAGCTGGGCGTCAAGCACGCCATCTTCAAAAAGCTTGAGGCGCTGTGCACGCCCGACGCGGTTTTGGCCACCAACACCTCGGCGTTGTCCATCACCGAGATCGCGGCGGCGATATCCGATCCGTCACGCGTGATCGGCATGCATTATTTCAATCCGGCACACATCATGAAGCTCGTCGAGATCGTACGCGGGCTCGAGACAGCGGATCGCTGCGTGGAGGTTGCGTGCGACGTCGCCGCGCGCTGCGGCAAAGAGACCGTGATCGTCAACGAGGCGCCGGGCTTCGCCACCAGCCGCATCAACGCGATGATCGGCAATGAGGCGTTCTACATGCTCATGGAAGGCGTGGCCTCGGCGCGAGACATCGACAAAGCGCTCAAGCTCGGGCTCAACCATCCCATGGGCCCGTTCGAGATGATCGACCTCGTCGGTCTGGACACGCGTCTTTTGGTGCTCGAATATCTTCACGCGTCGCTGGGCGAGAAGTTCCGCCCTTGCCCGCTGCTCGTCAGATACGTGAAAGCGGGCCGGCTCGGCCGCAAGGTCGGGCGCGGCGTATACGATTATCCCGACGAGCTGGCCGCGGTAGAGGCTGCGAAAAGACGCACGGTAGGCTAGCCCGAGTGCGCGCCGTTGACGCGTGCAGCGGCGGCGAAGAAGCGCACGGCGCCACTCGTCAACATCGCGTGGTAGGCGTCGAAGAGCTTGCGCGCCCGCATGCCGGCCCAATTTTTCGGCAGTAACGTGTGCGGCAGATCCGGATCGATGAACGGGAATCTGCGGAAGTCATGGGTGAGCGTGAAGCGCACGATGAACGCGTCAGCATCGTCAAGCTCGCCACGCTCCTTGCGCCGGCGGTCGCGCGCGAAGAGCGGGGCGTAGCGGGCGATGAAACGTTCGTAGGAAGCGCCGATGCGCTGCAGATCCCAACACTGGCGCACGATGTGCGCATCGTCCGTCCCCGCCGCGCCGCGGGCGACGAAGGTCTTGGCGAACTTGCCGGCGCCGAGCCGGTCGGCGAGCCTTCGCACCTCCGCGCTCACGTCGCGTGGCGCGACGTACGTGCCGGAACCCAGCGGTCCGAAACCAAGCCAAGCAAGCTGCTTGCGCATGCGATCGCGCAAGGCTCGCCGCTTCTCGGGGATCGAGTAGGTGAGCAGGCACCATCGGCCGTCCCACGCGCGGCCATCGGCGTGGTAGATGCGCCGTGTTCCTTCCTCTATAAGCGCGCGCCCGCTCGGCGATAACCGATAGAACGAACGCCGGCCGCTGCGGCGGGCGACGATCCAGCGCTCACCGGCCAATCGAGCCACAGCCGAGCGTACGGCGACCTCCGACATGCCCAGCGCCCCGCCGATGCGCACTAAGCTGCCCAACCAGATATCTCCACCCTCCGGATACACATAGTCACCGAAGAGGGTGAAGAGCATCGACCGCGGCCGCAGCCGGGCTAGGCTCGGAGGTTTGGGGCGGCGTCGAGCCCGTTGCACGGTCGTTCCATCCCTGGTAGAATGGTGTGGCGAAATTTTCACGAACGTACGAAATATACCACAATCTGAGCGGAGGCTCCTCGATGGCGCATATCAAGACCTTTGACGACTGGATCGAGATCATGCGGATGTGGCAGAAAGACCTGGACATCGATCCAGAGATCTTCACGCGCATCCTGGGCACGTACACGCTCGAGGCCAAGTACGGCGATTTGCACTCGGACGAGATCGAGTTCGGCGAGTTTGCAGGCGATCGCAAATGGGATAAGATCATGGAGGTCCCCGATCAGCGCATGCGCGACGCGGTCCTCAACATGATCATCTATCAAGGGGACACCGAGTTCGCCTCCAACGAGCAGCAGCGGCTGCTGTTGCGCAATGCGCCCACCGAGTACGACCTCTACTCGATCGCGCGCGTGTTCATCGAAGAGACCCGCCACGGCTACCAGATGTGCCACCTGCTGGTCAACCATTTCGGCAACGACGGGCGCATCGAAGCGGAGAAGATGCTCACCCGGCGCGCTGATAAAGGTACGCGGCTGCTCAACGCGTTCAACAACCCCGTCAAGCACTGGCTGGACCTCTTCGCCTATCAGAACTACATGGATCGCGACGGCAAATTCCAGCTGCAGATGCTCTCGCACTCAGGTTTCGCGCCGCTCTCGCGCAGCATGGGGCCGATGCTCAAAGAGGAGTCGTTCCATCTCGGCACCGGGCTGACCGGATTGAAGCGCGTCGCCAAGGCGAACGTCGTTCCGGTAAAGCTGCAGCAGAAGTTCCACAACAAGTGGCTCTCCGGCTCGCTCGATCTTTTCGGCAACGATCACTCGTCAAGCGCCGTGTGGGCGTACATCTGGGGCATCAAAGGCAGGCCCGAAGAGGACAAAGAAGAGAGCCAGGCCGACAAAGAGCGGCTCAACGATTATGCGCGCCGCCAGTACTACGACGAATGCGCGAAGCTCGTCGGGCAGGTCAACGCCAGCATCCCCGGCGATGAGAAGCTCTACGTCGCCGACATCCGTTTCAACCGCCAGATCGGCGAATTTGCGGGGAAACGGTATTCGGTCGAAGGCGTCACGATGGACAGCGACCTCTACGAACAGCACCTCAAAGAGGTGCTGCCCACGGAGGAGGACGAGAAACTGCTCGCCGAGATCTTTAAGCGCGAAGACTGGCTCGCCGCCAAGGCCGCCTGACGCAACTGATGTTTGAAGCAACGGACCTTTAGGTCCGTTCAATCCACAAACGGATCTCTGATCCGTTGCACCGGAGGAATCGATGGCCATCAAAGTCGACAGCGAACCGAAGACCGAGAGCAAGGCGCTCGTCACCTACCGCGAAGAGGGCGAGCATATCGCCGTCATCACGCTCGACGATCCACCGGCGAACACCTACACGCATGAGATGATGCGCGAGCTCGACGACGCCATCCTCAAAGCGCGCTTCGATAAAGACGTCCAGGTGATCGTGTTGACGGGCGAAGGCGAGAAGTTCTTCTGCGCCGGCGCCAATATCGGCATGTTGCAGAAGGTGGACCCGACGTTCAAATATTTCTTCTGCCTGCACGCCAATGAGACGTTGACGCGCCTCGAGCAGACGCCCAAGCTCGTCATCGCGGCGCTCAATGGGCACACGGTCGGCGGCGGCCTTGAGATCGCCATGGCCTGCGACATCCGCTTGGCGCGGCGCAACGCCGGCAAGATCGGCTTGCCGGAAGTGGCGCTCGGCGTGTTGCCCGGTACGGGCGGCACC
Organism: Vulcanimicrobiota bacterium; assembly: GCA_036741695.1. GTDB lineage: Bacteria > Vulcanimicrobiota > Vulcanimicrobiia > Eremiobacterales > Eremiobacteraceae > JAFANK01. Next base: position 12,684 of record DAINRU010000014.1, on the reverse strand, counting down.
CAGCGCATGACGCGGCTGCTGGGTCGGGCCAAGGCCATCGAACTCATGGTCACCGGCCGCACGTTCTCGTTCGAAGAAGCGCAAGAGATCGGCCTCGTCAACGACATCTACGACGGCAACAGCGAGGCGTTCATGGGCGAGGTGCTCTCCTACGCCAAGCAGTTCACCACGCCGAACAAAGCGGCCAAGGCGGTCGGCAACATCAAGCGCGCAGTCGTCTCGGGCGGCGAGGTGCCGTTCTCGGAGGCCCTTGCCATCGAGCGCGAGCTGCAGCAGCTGCTCTTCCAAAGCAAAGATGCCAAAGAAGGCTTGGACGCGTACGTCAACAAGCGAATGGCGAAGTTCACGGCGGAATAGCCGTACCGCTAGAGCAGGCGAGAGGAAACGGGGGTGACGCAGGTCACCCCTTACTTTTTATCCCCGGCGACACGATACACTATGTGAGGTATGTCTATGATGATCCGTCGATACGCTGTTCTTGCCGCTCTAGCCGTCTGCATTTGGGCCGCGCCCGCGGTCGCGCGGGCAGATGCCACCTGTGACTCATCCTTCGCCCAGAATATGGCGCGACAGGGCTATCAGTACCTCGACGCGGGCCGCTATCAAGACGCGAGAGTCTCGGCCGGTCAGCTCGCACTTTACGCCAAGGGTTGCGACGATCCGAAAGTCGGATATCCCTCGGTCGTGTACAGCGCCTACATCGGCTCGGCGGCGTTCCACGGCATGGGCGATGATGCGCGGGCCGCGCAGGCCTTGCAAGCCGGCATGATGGTGCTCGGCATTTTGAAAAAAGACGGCGGCTACTCGAGCCTCGTCGCGGCGATGGAGCCGAAATTCGAAGCGCTGCAACACGAGCTGAAGCTGCCGCCCGCACAGAACTCGCCAGCCGCGCAAGGTCCGCAGGCACCGCCCGGTTCCATCGTCCACTAAGTCAGGCCCGGCGCCCTGCGCATGCGCAGGAGTTTGTAGACGGGCAGCGCCAGCACGATGATGCCGATTCCGAGGAGCGAGCGCTGCGGCGCGCCCACCACCGCTTCGCACAGCAGCCATACCGTCGCCGCCACGAACAGGATGGGGACAACCGGATAGCCGGCGATGCGATATGGCCGGGGCGCATCGGGTTCCGTTCGTCGCAACACGAAGAGCGACGCAGCGGTCAGACCGTAGAAGACCCAGACGGCGAACACCTGAAAGTCGCTGAGCGTATCGAACGACCCCAGCAGCACGAGCAGCGCGGCGATGGCCGCTCCGACGAGCACGGCACGTGCGGGGATATGCGCCGAAGCCGAGACCCGCGCGAGCCAGGGCAGAAGATCCTTGTCATCGGCCAGCGCGAACGTTATGCGGCTGTTGGTGAGGATCGACACGTGCAGCGTGGCCAGGACCGAGATGAAGAGCAGCACAGTCGCGACACCCCGCGCAGGCGCTCCGAAGACGTGACCCAACACTTCGAGACCGACTGACGATGCTGGGCTCACGCTCGCGACAGCCGCGGGCGTGAGGACGTAGAAGTACGCGAGGTTGGCGGCCAGATAGAGCACGATGACGGCGAACATGCCAAGCCCCAGTGCACGCGGCAACGTGCGGCCCGGGTCCTTGACCTCTGCGGCCACGTAGGTGAGTGACGACCAACCTTGATAGGCGTAGAGCGCGCCGATCATCGCCGCGCCAAAGCCCGCCGCGCCGCCGCGCGCCGACGCCGCGATGCCCTCACACGTCCCGGCAGCACCACTCAGTGCGAAATGGTTGAAGCTGCCGCTGCCGAGCGCGAAGGCCCCAAGCGCGAGACCGGCGAGCATGAGGATCTTCAGCGCCGCCAGCGCTGTCGCGATAGCGCCGTTGGTGCGCACGGGTGCCAGGTTCACAAGCGCGACAGCCGCGAGCAGTGCTAGCGCCGCGAGCTGCGTGCCGCCAAGCGTGCCGTGCAGACCCACGACCTCATAAGGGATGGCAAACCCGGCGAGCGCGCCGCCCGAGATGAGGTTGAGGAAGATGGCGCCCCCGGCTGCGAGGGCAGCGGCCGCGAGCGGCGCGCCTAAGAAGAACATCATCCAGCCGTAGGCAAAGGCGATCGGCGGGCCAAACGCACGCCGCAGATATGCGTACGGTCCGCCCGACTCAGGCATCATGGCGCCGAGCTCGGCGAGGGTCAGGGCACCGCACAAGGCCAAGATGCCTGCGAGCACCCAAGCCGCCATGACGAGCGACGGCGCGCCGACGTTGCACGTCATGGCTCGGGCCTTGAGGAATATCCCCTGGCCGATGATGTTGCAGATGACGAGGGATGCCGCAGGCCAGACGCCGAGCGCGCGAAGGAGACCAGGTCGAGCGCTCAGTGAGAGCTCTTTTCGAGCGAGCGCAGCTGCTGCGTCAGCTCGTGGCGGTGGAGATAGGGATCCGGTGCCGACGGCGGCAGTGCCGCGTCGGCGGCTGCGGCGGCGTCGTAGATGCTCTTCCACTTCGGCCCCGCTTCACCCGAATCCATGACCGCCAGCATGAACGCACTGGCAAGCGCGTCTTGGGTCGCATCGCCGGGCTGCGCGGACTGGTTCGACATCACCACCGGATGGTTCGGATGGTCGTCCGCACCGATGCCGGCATAGTGCACGAGCGGGTCGTACGACGGCAACTTGTCGGCGGGGACGATCTCCACGAAGACCGTTCCAGAGTTCGGCGTCAGCTCGACCTCGAGCGCCTTGAAGAAACGCACCACGTCTTCTTTTGACAGATTGACGCCCGTTGAAGCTGGACTTGGCGATAGGACGGGCTCAGGTTGGGCCACGGCCTGGTTGCTTACCCGGAGGATAGCGGCAACGGCCATGAGGGCAACCAGCGTGATGGCAAGACGACGGCCCAAGGTCAGCATGAGAGGGCCGACGTTTACCGCTCGGTGGGACCGTTCCTTGGCGGTGCGTGGCAGACGCAGCCGAGTGCGGAACCGTGCCGCTACACGGCTGGTCCTCGCGTGTGTGCTGCGCTGCTCGCGCGCACGCGGTGCAGCGCGTAGGCTGCAAGCAATACGGCCAACAGGATATACGGGCTGAATGCCACGAGCCATAACGCCAGGCTCAGGATGCCGACCGTGACGTCGCGCAGAGAGCTCAGGGCGTTCTTCCAGGCGCCGGCGAGAAGACCGAAACCGCGCGGCGTCGCGACCACACCTGAGCTCACGAAGGTGATGTTGATGGTCGAGTAGGCGACCTGGTATTGCATGCCCTGGATCTGGGCGTCGAGGCGCTCGATCTGCTCGCGCACGTTGCCGAGTTGCTGGGTCACGTCGAGCACTTGCTCGATGTTGCCCGAGCGGTCCATGATGTTGAGGATGTCGGCTTCTGTACGCCGCAGGTTGCGCAAGCGGGCGGACGCGTCGACGATCTGATCCGACACGTCTTGCGCGCTGACAGATCTCGATCGCACCTTGCCCAGCGCGCCAAGCGCGCCGAGCATCTGATCGAATCGGTACTGCGGCACGCGGATCTCCATGGTCGCGGTGTGGGCGGCGCTCTGCGACGTCGGGGATTCATCATCGAGCCCGATGACATCGCCGAGCTGCTCGTCGGTGAGGGCGGTCGCGGCTTTCAGCGCCGTCTCGACGTCAGCGACCTCAAGTCTCACACTGGCGGTGCGGATGAGCTGCGATGGACCGCGCCCTCGACGAAGCGGGGGCAACGGGATCGCCCCATCGCCGGCCGGCGGAGCGAGTTGCTCGACGGCGCTTGAGTTGGCCGGCGTGTATCGCATGACGGTCACCTTCGCCGCCATGAGCTGCGGCGCGTCATAAGGCACAGGAGCGCCACCTATCTGCTTGGCGCGTTCGGCGGCGGCAAACATGACGACGGCGAGCGCCATCGCGGCCAGGATGACGAGCCCGCCCGGCGTCAGCATAACCTTCGTGAACTGCGTTCGCATGCTGGAATCCTCCACACTCGATACGGTCGCCCCGCTTGTACTCGTATACGGGCCTGTTGCGGTTTCGGGTCAACGCCACGCGCGCACCGGCCGGACTCGCGAGAGGTCCGTCATATGAGGCCGACAAAAAGTTGTACGTTTTGGAAGAGGCTGTCATCGAGCGACCGGCAAGCATCTTCGCCAACCGGTCGTTCCGGCTATATTTTGCCGGCCAAGGCATGAGCTTCATCGGCGACGGACTGCGCGCGCTAGCCATCCCGTTGCTTGTTTTCCATTTGACCGGCTCGGCGCTGACGCTCGGCATCACCTACGCGCTCGAGTACTTCCCGTTCGCTGTGGCAGGGCTAGCCGGCGGGTCGCTTGCCGACCGGCTCGACCGCCGCCAACTCATGATCGTCTGCAACGTGATCCGCTTCGCGGTTCTCGCCGTGCTTGTCGTCGGCGCTCTGCGCGGCTTTTTATCTCTCGCGCTCATCTACTCGGGGATCGTCATCATCTCGATCGCCGCCGCGATCTTCATGGGCGGCGAGGCGTCATCCATCCCGTTCATCGTGGGCAAAGACAAGGCGACGCAGGCCGTCTCCACCCTCATCGCCGGCGAGCAGGCCACCAACCTCTTCGCTCCCCCGCTCGGCGGGGCGCTCTTCTCGTTTGGCGGCGCCGTTCCGGCGCTCATCGTCAACGCGCTCACCTATCTCGCATCGCTGGGCGCGATCGCAAGCATCCACACGCTCGGCCCGGACACGCCTGGCCCGCTGCCCAGCTTGAGCGAGCTGAGCGCCGACATCCGCGATGGTTTTCGCTTCCTGTGGGCGGACCCGGCCATGAAGACCATCACGTTCATGTCGTTGGGCCTGAATTTCTTCGGCATGATGGCGATGGCGGTGTACATCCCGTTCTTCAAGCTGTCGCTTGGCGCGAGCGACGCGCAGGTCGGGCTGACGCTTGGGTTGACGGCGGTCGGCACCATAACCGGATCCCTGATCGCCGGTGCCAACGCGGGCAAGTGGCGCTTCGGCAAAGCACAATGCATCGCGTATGCGATCGATGCGCTCGGATTTGTCCCGGTGATCTTCATCCACCGGCTGTGGCTCGTCGTGCCGTTCTGGGCGCTGGCCAGCGCGTCTGGGGGATTCTCGACGGCGCAGGTCGTCAGCTGGCGCATGCGCATCATCCCGCAGGAGAGCATCAGCCGGGTCTTCGGTGCGGTGCGCCTCGTTGTCCTTATCGGCGTCGTACCGGGGACGATCATCGGCGGTTACCTCGCCGACCACTTTTACGTCCGCCTGCCGATCATCGTCTCGACCATCGGATACCTCCTGCTCTGCGGCGTGGCGTTCGTGGTCCCCGCGGTTTGGCGTGACGATCGATAACGCCCAAGCGCCGCTGACCATCGCGCAGCGGCTCGAGATGCTGCCGTACGGAGCCGGCTTGCGCAGGCTTGTGGCGCGCATCTCGGTCGGCGGCTGGTTCGAGTTCTACGACCTCTTCATGAGCGCGTACATCGCGCTCGGACTCACCGCGCACGGACTCTACCAGACGCTCGGCGCGGGCGTCGCAAGCCTAGCCGGCTTCGCAGCCTGCGGTTTTGCCGGCATGTTCGCCGGCACGCTCCTGTTCGGCTGGGTCAGCGACCGGTGGGGGCGGACGACGACCTTCACCTGGTCGCTCATCGCGTACTCCATCTTGACGGCGGCCATGGCGCTTGCGCCCACAGCGCTTGAGATCGACGCACTGCGCCTGCTGGCAGGCGTGGCTATCGGCGTCCAGATCGTGACCATCGACGCCTATATCTCGGAGATCGCGCCGAGCCACGCACGCGGCACCCTCATCGCCTTCAGCCAGGCGATCTGCTACACGGCCGTGCCGGCCGTGGCATTCGTCGCCTATCTGCTCGTGCCGCATACCATCGCCGGCTTGGACGGCTGGCGCTGGGTGGCGCTCGCCGGCGCGCTCGGCGCGATCGTCGCCTGGCCGGTGCGTGCCGGTCTTGCCGAGTCACCCCGCTGGCTGCAATCGCGTGGCCGCGTGCGGGAGGCCGAGCGTGCGCTCGACCGCATCCAAGAGCAGGTCGGCGTGGACGAGAATACTGCGCCCCTGCGCGACGAGCTGGTCGCTTCAGGCGATGGCCGCCCTTCGACCATCGCCCGGCTGTTCAACCGCGAATACTTACGGCGCACAATCATGCTCTCGGCGTTTAACATCTTCCAGACGTTCGGTTTTTACGGCTTCGCCACGTGGATCCCCGTGCTGCTCAACCGCAGCGGGCACGGTGTGGCCCAATCCCTTCATTACACGTCGATCATCGCGATCGTCACGCCGCTCGGTCCGCTGCTCGCCATGCGCTTTGCCGACAGGCTCGAGCGCAAGGTCCAGATCGTCATGCTCGCCCTCGCCAGCGCCGTCTTCGCACTGGCGCTCGCGCGAGCGATCGGCCCATGGGCCATCATCGTCTGCGGTGCGCTCGTCACGCTTGCCAATACCTGGTTCTCGTGCGCTTTCCACACCTATCAGAGCGAGCTGTATCCGACGGCCATCCGCGCCGGCGCCGTAGGTTTCGTCTACGGCTGGAGCAGGCTCAGTTCGGTCTTCGTCGGCTATCTGTATGCGTTCATGTTGCGTGTGCATGGCGTGACGGCAGCATTTGAAACCATGGCGGCGGCGATGGTGATCAGCGCCACGATCGTGGGGCTGCTCGGACCGCTGACCAACCGCAAACAGCTCGAGGTGCTGGCCCCCTCCAGTGAGAACGTCTAGAGTCCATGAAGCGACGCTCTTCGCCATCGTCAGCGATCGGAGCTATGACGATCGCGCTTATCTGCATGGGCACCATAGCGCTTGCGGCAGGCAACTACGCCTTCGCCCCGCCGACCGGCTGGTCGCACGTGCGATCGGGAACCGAGAGCACCTGGCTCGATCCATCGGGCACCCAGACGCTGAAACTGTTCCAGACGACGTATGGCGGCGACCTGATCTCGTTCGTGAACCGGACGCTGGCACAAGAACGCAAGACGTATCCGACGCAGCACGTCTGGACGAACAAGAACTATCTCATCTGCGGCCGGCACACGGGGCGCTACGTCATCTGGACGGCGACGAGCAACGGCAAGAGCAAGGTCTGGGAGCAGATGCTCGCGCTGTGGGGAGATGACGGCTACATCGTCAGCTATATGCGCCCGGAGGCGAACCCGCCGAGCAGCGTCGCGCGCGGTTCGCTTTTGAGCATCTGCGGGGTTGGCAGCGTACCCGAACAGCCGGGTGGCGTGCCGGTCACGCCGCAGAACAACCAGCCGTCGCAAGGCCAGCCCGCGGGAACCCCCGATCAAGCAGATCAGCCGACGCCGAATCCGACCGGCACCGTCGACCACCCCTACATGCCGGTGATCCCCAACCCTTAGAGGTCAGGAAGGCAGCTAGCGCAGGACCGTATCGTTACGCGGCCGGGAGCTGATCGACTTTAGCCGCGAAGACGAAGTCGCTCTCGGTGAGGCCGTTGATCTTGTGGGTCCAGATCTCGATGCGCACCTTGCCCCAGGCCAGACAGATGTCGGGATGGTGGTTCTGTTCGTCCGCGATCGCGCCCACGAGGGTGACGAAGTCGAGCGCTCGCTTGAAATTCACGAACGTGAAGCTCTTGACCAGGTGATGGTCGCGCTCGACCTCCCAGCCCTGCACCTGCGGCAGCAGTTGGGCGATCTGCTCGTGCGTGAGCGGCGGGACTCCGCCGTGGCACGATACGCACGTCTTCTCTGCAAGTCCCATATGCGCATCGTTCCCCAAGCGGCCCCGCCGCCCCCGCACTCATTGTGTGCGAGAGGTGAGTACCAGGTGTGTTCTATCTGTAGCGCGGAGCGAGTCTGAGCATGTCCCTGACAGATTCTGACGATGAGCTCCACGCTGGGATCAGGCTGAACATGTTGGTGATGAGCGGACTGGCCGAGTTACCCAAGCGCACGAGGCCCCAGTTGTCCTCAAGCGTCTTGAGCATGGAGTAGTGGTTGTAGGCCGTGGCCGAGCGCAGCGGTCCCGGCGGGATGTGTCCGGGAATGATGATGGCTACGGTGTGTCCGCCGCCAGGGTTCGTCGAGAGGCAGCAGCCCGGGTTCGAGCTGTAGTCATTTTCGTCAAAGACGACGACGATGATCGAGTTGTAGGTGAAGGCGCGCGAGCTCGTGATCGTTTCAACGAGGCCTTGCACTTCGGCGTCGCCTTCGCGTAGCAGCGCGTCATTGTTGGAGCAACCCGACTGACCGTGCATGTCGTGGCATTGATCGGGGACGATGAACATCAGATCGGGTATTGGCCCCGGACTCGCCAGCTTCGCGGCGACGTCGCCGAAAGATTTGTACGGTTGAATCTTTGCCAGCCGTATGGGGTTGTCGACGACGTTCTTGTAATACACGAACGGATTGTGTTTTCGCGCGTAGAGTGTGTCGCCGGTGAGCGGCCAGCGCGGTCCGAGGAAACCCGGCGACGGCATGGTCTGCATCAACGCGAGCCAGTTCCCACCGGCCGACTCTATAGTGTCGACGAGCGAAGGGCCCGAGAAGACCCCGTCGCATGGCGATTGGGCAGGCACAGCTGCGCAGCTCGCATTGTCGTCGTGGACGCCGTAGAAATTGCCGCTGAACATGGAGAGGTAGTTGGGCAGGCTCGGGTGCGTCGTGCCGAAGTACAGGGTGGCCAAACCGAAGTTGGTGGCGAGGAACGTGATGTACGGAGTGTCGGGACATCCAGGCGACTCGGGAGGTCCGCATAGCGACGTGCCGTCATTATGGCCGATGACGTCATCGAAGCCCTGGTTCTCCATCATGATGATGAACGCCCGGTCAAACCTGCTCCCGTGGAGCTGCGCGGATGCCGGCTGAAACGCGAGCAGTACGAACAACGCAGTCATAAGAGCGGTACCGAGAACAAGTAGGCGCATCAAGCTCTCCCTTCACGAAGAACGCGCGAAACCAGCGTGCGATCGATACGGCCAAGCTAGCTCAGCCGATCCGTTCGCAGCACGGCGCAAGCGTAGCGTAGAAAAGTTAAACGGGGGTTATCGCAGACTTAAGAACGCGACGCGAGAATAGCCGCAAAGATAGCCTCTCGAATCGGCTCTGCTACTGGCGGCCGAATCCCGAATCGCGCAGACCGTTGAGGATGAACTGGACGGCTAAGGCAGCCATGATGATGCCAAGCAGGCGGGTGAGAACATTGACGCCGGTCTTGGTCAAGATGCGCATCATGAACTCCGCGCTGCGCATGCACAGCCATGTCACGAGTAAGGCGGCGCCATAGGCGGCGTAGATGATGACGAGCCGCCCGGGGTGGTTGGTGCTGAGATTGACGAGCAGCAGAACGGTGGCGATCGTGCCGGGCCCGGCGATGAATGGGATGGCGAGCGGGAAGACGGCCACGCTTTCGACGTCAGAGGCTTCGTGGAGACTTTCTGGATCGCTCTTGGCGCGCGACGGCCGGGCGAAGAGCATATCGATGGCGATGAGCAAGAGCAGGATCCCGCCCGCGATGCCGAACGCGGGCAGCGTGATGCCCAAGTAGGAGAGGAAATAGTGGCCCACGGCCGCCATGAAGACGATGACGGCGGCCGCCACGAGCACGGCGCGGTTGGAGATGCGCCGGCGCTGTTCGGGAGTCGCATGCCCCGTCACGGCAAGCGTTGATGGCACCATACCGACCGGGTCGACGATGGTGAAGGCAGTCGCAAATGCAGTGGCAGCGAACTGAACGTCCACGATGTGGCCGTTTCCGGACAGCGGTCTCGTGCACCTAGCGAAGATACACGGACCTAAAGGTCCGTTGCTTCAAAGGTCAGATGCTTCACGGGCCTGCTGCAATCGTCGCGTGTGGGCGACGCTTAATGCGGCTGGGCGTCGATGACCATCTGTGCGAACCGCTCGACCAGCGCCGGGTCGAACTGGGTGCCGGCGCCTTTGCGCAGCTCACTCAGCGCAGCTGCTTCGTCCATGCCTTTGTGGTAGGGCCGATCCATGACCATCGCCGAGAATGCGTCGATCAGCGTGACGATCCGCGCCAAGAGCGGGATCTCTTCGCCTGCGATCTTGAAGGGGTAGCCGCGCCCGTCGTAGCGCTCGTGGTGGTGGAGCACGGCGTTGGCCGCGTCCTTGAAGCCGGGAACATGCTCGATGAGCATCGCGCCGATCTGTGGATGGCGGCGGATGAGGTCGTATTCGTCGCGCGTCAGGCGGCCCGGCTTGCGCAGCACCTGGTCGGGAATGGCGATCTTGCCGATGTCGTGGAGCACGCTCGCCAAGAGCAACGATTGCGTGTCGGATTCCGACAGCTTGACGACTTCGGCAAATTCCTTGCCCAAGCGGTTGACGTGTTCGAGGTGGCTGCGCGTGGCGGGATCGCGGGCCAGCAAGGCGGCGAGCAGTTCTGAGACCGGCTCGAAGTTGCCGTCGAGCCGCAACTGCGTCGTGCCGACGCGCTGCAGCCGGGCCATCGGCCGGCCCTGGCGTTTGCTTTGATAGAGCGCGGCATCCGCCTTGGCGATGATTTCGCCCGGCGTCCAGCCATCGGCCGGCACCGATGCGAGGCCGATCGAGCAGCGCAGCGGGATGGCCGTGCCGTCGTGGAGATGGAGCTCTCGCCCTGCGACCTCGACTTCGATGCGCTCGGCGATGCGCAGGCCATGTTCGGCATCGGTGTCGGGCAGGATGATCATGAACTCATCGCCGCCGTAGCGTCCGATGACGTCTGTGCCGCGGCATGTCGCCTGCAGCACAGCCGTGAGCATGCGCAGCGCATCGTCGCCCGCAGGGTGGCCGTACGTGTCGTTGACGAGTTTGAAATTATCGATGTCCATCATCAGCACGACGAGCGGCTGGTTGGTGAAGCGCGAGCGCGAGATCTCCTCTTCCAAGCGCGTCTTGAGGTAGCGGTGATGGAAGAGATTGGTCAATGGATCGCGGTCGGCACGGCTCTTGGCGTCGCCGAAGAGCTGTGCGTTCTGCACGGCCAGGGCGAGCTGCTCGCCGATGGCGGTCAGGATGCGCACGCTCGATTCGTCGAAGGCCCGTTCGCTGTATGATTGGGCCGACATGACCCCGATGCAGCGGTCGCCCAGGCGCAGGGGGGCCATGGCCACCGAGCGCACCGATCCACCGTCGCTTTGATGGATCGTGCGGTGCGGCTGCCGGTCGATCTCCTCGCCGGTCTGCAGCACGATCGGCTGACGCGTCTCCATGACGCGTTTGGCGAATGAGTTCTCCAGTGGCACAAGATCGACGTCGATGACCTCGTCGCCCTCGATGGCAAATTCCAGACGCATGGCCGATTCCGCCTCGGCGGCCAGCGCCACGAAGAAGACCTTGGCGTCCATGACGCGGCGGACCTCATTGCAGACCGTCTGGCACAACGCGCGGATCGAAAGCTGTGAGGAGAGCGCGCGCGAGACCTCCGAGAGGAGCTGCAGCTCGCGGGCACGCTGGTCGGCGCGCATCAGATGCTGGGAGTTCTCGACCGCGATGGCCGCCTGCTCGGCGATGGCTACCATGACGTCGCGGTCGCGTTCCGTATAGGCGTGGGGGCGCGTGCTCTGCGCGCAGATGACACCGATGGTCCGCGCACCGATGCGCATCGGTACCGCTAGCGCCGACACGGGGGAGTCGGTCTCGTCGCCGCGTTCGATCCACGGATACCGCCGCCAATCCTCGGCGGTGCGCACGATGATGGCCGCACCCTCACGGAAGACATGGCCGGACAGGGAGCCTTCGAGCGGGATGGGGCCGCCGGGGTCGACGAGCTTGTAATGATCGATGCAGTAGGGCAGCGTCATCACGCCCTGTTCCCAGGATCCGAGCGCCACGTAGAACGTGCCCGCATCCATGACGTTGCCGACGAGCCGGTGCAAGCGTGAGAAGAGGCGTCGCAAATCGCGTTCGGCGGACAGCGCTCGGGCTGCCTCGAGCATGAGCCGCAGCTCCGTGCTGCGCGCGCGTGCTTCGTCGCCGACGAGCTTGCTGCGCACTGAGACCGCGGCGAGGTCGGCAGCTGCGGTGAGATACTCGAGCTCAAGATCCCCGTACATCCCTTCGCGGCGCGAACGGATGGCGATGTAGCCCAAGAGCTTGCCCTCGTGGCGCATGGGCGCGACGAGAATCGACCCGGCGCCGTCGCCGGTGGATTGCAAGTAGCCGCCGGTGGGCAGCTTGGGGAGACGGCCGAAGAGCATCGTGCGCCCGCTGCGCAGCGCTTGGTTGACGAACTTGCGATCGATGACGGGCAGCGAATCGCGCTCGTCCATGTTGCGCTGATATTGCAGACGGTAGCCGTCAGGTGCGGTCACATCTGCCGTCGCGGCGACGAGGATGGGCACGTCCATGAAGTCGCGGATGACTGCGTGCAGGTTGGCGAAGAAGTGATCTTCAGGTCCCGACGACAGCGCGAGCAGTCGGCTATAATATGAAGATCCGGCCGGGAAGAAACTGCTGTAGGAGCCGTCAGCGGCGCCACGAGTGGCGCTCGGCTGCGGGTCCTGCGGAAGCGGTGAAGAGCCTCCCGAAAAAGGCTGCAACGAGCCCATTTACACTAGCATCCCTGCAGATGTGACTGTCGTCGTTGACCCATTGTGACAGCTTCCCCCGGCCTGACCTCGGGTCTTCCGGCGGATAGGCACACCCTCTACCGTAGTGGTCGGTGCAATCCCGCCCAGGGCAGCATTTCCGGGGCCAAGCGTGACATGAATCCTAGCCTCAAGGTCCTCAAGCGAGGCCCCGCGTTCCATTCTACGGTCCTGAGCTGACG
>DAINRU010000013.1:0-53724 GCA_036741695.1 Vulcanimicrobiota bacterium | reverse complement strand
ATCGCCGTAGATGTCGAGGAGCCGAAGCCGGGTGGCCTGCAGGCGCTCGAGCATCAGACTGGCGAAGCACTTGATGAGCCCGTAGCCAAATGCCGGGTCAGCCTCGGCCTTGTTTCGTAGGCACGCGCCGTCGATCGCTATCACGAGCTGTGCGCTGACCCTGCGCTCGCTGGTCCCGAGGTCGTCATCCGTTTCGCGCAGGCCCAGGTCGAGCGTGGTCTGACTTTCGGCGGCGTCGTGCAATGCCGCTCGCTTCGCCCAGCCTTTCTGACCCGAGAACGGCTCGAGACTTTGCGGCGGGCCGTGAGCCTGCTCTGGGGGGCGTTTCGCACGCTCGAGCTGCGCGCGCTCTCAGACCCGTCGCTAGCCGTCGAGCTAGGACTCGGCGCCGACGAGCGCGCGCTCGCCGCGATCGACCCAGGATACGACGACGCGACGGTCGTCTCGCGCTTGGATGCCTACTTCAGCGCCTTGCCGCGCGTGCTCGAATACAACGCCGACAGCCCGGCCGGCATGTCGTACCAAGCTGGACAGGCGGCCTTGATGCGGGGCCTGCCTGTGATGTCGCGGTTCGCCGACGAGTTCCACATGGAGGAGCTACGCGCCGATCGCGCGTTGCGCGAGACGCTGCTCGGCGTGTGGCGCGAATTCGCCACGCGCAAGGCCCTGCCGGCTGACGCGCCCCCCACGGTCGCCATCCTCGATGTGGCGGAGGTGGCGACGAGCACGGAGTTCCGCCTCGTGCGCGACGATCTCGAGACTCACGGCGTGCCCACGCTCATCGTCACGCCCGAAGACCTCTCGTATGAGGATGGCGAGCTACGCGCGCGCGGGCGTCGCCTCGATCTCGTCTACAAGCGCTTGCTGGTCGCAGATTTCTTGGCCCGCTACGATCTGCGCCATCCACTCGTACGGGCCTATGCGCAGGGCGCGGCCTGCGTGGCGAGTTCGTTCCGCTGCACCATCGCTCACAAGAAAAAGTCCTTGAGCGTGCTGCGCGATCCGGCGCGCGCGGCATGGTTCACACCCGGCGAACGTGCCGCCATCGCCGAGCTCGTCGCGCAGACGCATCCCTATCGATCCGCCGATCGTGTGGAGCTGGAGGCGACGCGCGCACGCGTTGCGCTCAAACCCAACGACGCGCATGGCGGCGAGAACGTCACGCTGGGCTGGGAGTCTGACGATGCCCAATGGCGGTCCGCGCTCGATGCGGCAGATGCCGGCGACTACGTCGTGCAAGAACGCGTCGAGCCGGTCTTGGGCGCCTACCCGGTGTTCGAGGCCGGGGCGCCGGAGCGTGGTGCGGCAGTGCGCACGCTTATCGAGGATTGCGGTCTCTACATATTTCGCGGTTCGCTCGGCGGCGTCTTGACGCGGCTCTCCCAAGAGGCGGTGATCAACGTCTCGCGCGGCGGCCAGGCGATCCCGACGTTCATCATCGAGCCCGTGCAGCGCTAAGCTGCTCGCAGGGCCGGCGGCATTGAGGCGCTGCGCCCAACTTGTGACGTCGCTAGACCCGCTTCGAAAAGACTGTGACATCCATCCGGGGCAAAATCGTATATGATGTGAAAATCTTATGGCTATATGCGTTGCGATGAGACGGTGCCATGCCTATACTGAAAAAGCGTAAGGAAGAGCGTCCGACCCAGCCCACGCCTCGGATGAACGGATCAGGTGTCATCTCGATGCCTGTCGCCGATCCCATCGCCCGTTCGCGGGAGTGGGCCGCCGCTGTGAGCCAGCTCATCGGCGCCGCGACCGAGCTTGCCTCGGCCAGCGTCGGATTCCGGGTCACCCCCTTGCTGAGCGGCGTGACCGTCTCATGGGAACGCAGCACCCTGCCCTCGCGGCAATGGCTGCGTGATCTCGAACAAGAGATCATCACCTATGGGATCTGCAACGGCTTGCAGGTCTGGTTCCGGGAATACTAAGCGCGCCTGCGCGCGAGCCCTACGACCGTTCCAGCCACCCAAAACGCGAGGCCAAGCGCGATCAGGGTGCCGACGACAATCGCGGCCACGAACTGACCGTAGCCGGCCAGCGTGCGCACCGGATACGGTGAATCTGGCGTTCCTAGACCCCGGCTGGTATCGATGACCACGACGACTCTTCCGTCGCGGATGTCGGCCTGTCGCGGCGCGACGAAGACTGCCACCGGGCTTGGGTGATATTTCGGTCTGCTCGACAAGAGGTACCCATGTCTTGCCGCGCTCATCCCTGGAGGGAAGGAGCCCCCCCAATAGTACCCCGACACTACCGCTCGCATGTGACCCGGATTCCCTGCCCCTCTCATCACGGATTCGAGCGATGAGGGGAGCGGCAGAAAACCGACGGCGCCGAGCATCGCATAGATAACCGCCACCGCGATCAGCAGGGAAAGTGCTGCGATGCTCCGGGCGCGGGGGTCGACCGCCGGCTCGAGGACGGACCTCTGCTGCGGGGCGCTGCTAGCCAACCTTCTCTGAGACCGACTTGGCCAATATGAAGAGCAGCAGATAGTCAGGCCCGCCTGCTTTGGAATCAGTGCCTGACATGTTGAAGCCGCCAAATGGGTGCACGCCGACCATCGCGCCCGTGCACTTGCGGTTGAGATAGAGGTTGCCGACGTAGAACTCGTCGCGCGCACGCTCGAGCTTGCGACGGTCGCTTGAGTACACGCTGCCGGTCAGACCGAACTCCGTGTTGTTGGCGATGGCGAGCGCGTCGTCGTAATCCTTCGCCTTGATGACGGCGAGCACCGGGCCGAAGATCTCTTCTTGAGCGATGGTCGCGGTGGGAGCGACGTCGCTGATCACCGTCGGTTCGAGGAAGTAACCCTCGTCCGAGACGCGCTCGCCGCCGGTGAGCAAGGTCCCTTCGCTCTTGCCGATCTTGATGTAGCTTTCGATCTTGTCGCGCGAACGCTCGTTGATGACCGGACCCATGAAGTTGTTGGGATCCACCGGATCGCCGACAGTGATGCGGTCGACCCGCTCGGCGAGCCGGCGCACGAAATCGTCATAGATAGGCGCTTCGATGATGGCACGCGAGCATGCGGAACACTTCTGCCCTTGAAAGCCGAACGCGGCGGAGGCCACGCCTTCCACGGCGGCGGCGACGTCGGCATCGGCGGCCACGACGATGCCGTCCTTGCCGCCCATCTCCGCGACGACCCGCTTGATCCAGTGCTGACCGGGATGCACGTCTGCCGCAAGGCGATTGATGCGCAGACCGACTTCTTTGCTGCCGGTGAACGAGATGAAGCGCACTCGAGGGTCGCTTACCAGCGCATCGCCGATGGCGCCGCCCGAGCCTGTGATGAGGTTGACCACGCCTGGCGGCATACCGCACGATTCGAGCAGCTCGACGAAACGCGCTGCGATGACCGGCGAGTCGCTCGATGGTTTGAGCACGACGGTGTTACCGGTGACGATGGCCGCCGACGTCATGCCCACCATGATCGCGAACGCGAAGTTCCAGGGCGGGATGACCACCCCGACGCCCATCGGGATGTAGTGCATTTCGTTGTCTTCGCCCGCGATCGGGGTGAGCGGACGGCGCTTGGCATAGCGCAGCATCTCGCGGCCGTAGAACTCGAGGAAGTCTATGCCCTCGGCGACATCGCCATCGGCCTCGGGCCAGCTCTTGCCGACTTCGAGCACGAGCAACGCATCGAACTCGTCGCGCCGTGCGCGCACCGCGTCGGCCGCCGCGAACAGCAGGCGTGCCCGCTCCTCGGCCGCGACGCGCGACCACCCCGGAAACGCGCGCTGCGCGGCGGCGATCGCTTCACGTGCCTGCTCGACGGTCGCCGACTGCGCCCGGCCGATGACTTCAGCGGGATGCGCGGGGTTGATCGACACGAACTGCTTCTCGGAGCTCACCCGCTTGCCGCCGATGATGAGATCGTAGTCTTTGCGGTCGGCGCGGATGCGCGCGATCGCAGTCTCCATGGCCGACCGCTCGTGCGGCGACTGGAAGCTGCGGATGGGCTCGTTCTGGAATGTCTGGCGCTGTTCAACGACGGTGGCCATGCGTGCTCCAATGAATAGTGGTGAATGGAAAGGAATGTCGCACGGATAGTTCGGCGGTGCGTAGATGCGTACCCTGGCGCGAAATGTCACGGAGGAAGCATGTCCAAGAGCTCGATCACGATCCGAGCAGCGGAGCCGAACGAGTTCGACATTGCAAGCGAGTTCTGGGTGTCCATGCGGCGCGAGCTCAACATGCCCGACGCGGACCTGACCCCGGACTGGAAGGAACGCTCGGTCGCCTATTTCAGCCGGCGCTTCGCGGCTGGCGAATTGCGCTGGTTTTTCGCGTGCGACGCAGACGTCGTCGTGGCGAGCGCTGCCGGCTTCTTGCTCGATGGTTACCCGAGTGAGATCTGCATCAACCGGCGCGTCGGCTACGTCGCCGGCGTCTTCGTCAAGCCGGGCTACCGGCGCCGGGGGCTCGCGCGCGCGGTCACCCAAGCCTGTGTCGATTGGCTCTGGCAGACGGGCTGCCGCGCCGTTCGTTTGCACTCAGCTGCCAATGCTCGCGCGATCTACGAATCGATGGGTTTTGAAGCGAGCAACGAGATGATCATGGAGCGCCCGCCGTCTGCGCAGACGCGCATCTAGCAAACCGGCACGCACTCGCAGCAACGGACCTTGAGGTTCGTTTTTTCTAGCTCTGCGTCTGCGCATCGTCCTCGTCCGGCAGGGTCACAGAGTGTTTGCGCTTGCGCAGGTCGGGTAAGCCCGGCTTTGACATCTCCATGCCCGCTTGGCGGATGGGCATCTCCTTGTCGTTCGTGCGGCCTGCGTGGCGCGGGTCGGCTGTGTCCTGTCGCTGGTCGTCGCTCATGCGGTCTCATGTTATCGAGCGGCTGAGGCGCTGCCCTGTCAGCCATGCGAGGAATGTCTCGTCACAGAACCTAATCGCCATTGCCTGGAACGGTATATGAAGCGACGGAGCTTTAGCTTCGTTTGCCACTCTTACTTTGCAGTGTTGAGTCAGCCTGAGGAGAACCTATGAACAAGTATCTGGCGGAATTCATCGGCACGCTGTTGCTCGTCTTCGTGGGGCTTGGAAGCGCGATCTTCGACGGTAAGTCGATCGGAGCGCTCGGGATCGGTCTCGCGTTCGGTCTGACCTTGCTCGCGCTCGTGTACGTGATCGGTCCGATATCCGGCTGCCACATCAACCCCGCCGTCACGATCGGTGCTGCGCTTTCGGGCCGCATGAAGGCTTCGGATGTCTTTCCCTATTGGATCGCTCAGGTGTTGGGTGGCATTTCCGGATTTGGCTTTTTGGCTCTCATTATGATGGGCTCTCCAACGCCAGACATGGTGCACAGCTCTGCCGTCGCGGCCTCGAACGGCTTCGGCGATCATTCGCCCGCGGGCTTCAGCATGGCGGCGGTGTTTGTCGCCGAGATCATGGTGACATTCGTCCTTGTGCTCACGGTGTTGGGCTCAACGTCTGTGGCCGCGCCTGCCGGTTTCGCAGGCATACCGATCGGCTTGGCACTGGTGGTCGGTCACTACGTCGCCATCCCAATCGACAACGCGTCGATCAACCCGGCGCGCAGCATCGCGTCAGCGATCTATGCAGGCGATTGGGCACTGTCGCAATTGTGGCTCTTCATCGTAGCGCCGCTCGTCGGCGGCGTGATTGCGGCGCTTGTCTACAAGATCGTGGAGAACCGGCTCTCGCCATCGATCAAGACTGAACTGGAGCGGTCTTAAGGAGGTCGCGCCGGCGCAATAGCTTGCCCCAGCGTGGTCGGCCGCAGGAGTCGACCGCTCCGCGGACGTCGAACCATGCTGGACATGGACGTCCTCAAACACACTGACCTATCTCGCGAGGAGCTCGGGCGCTACAGCCGCCACCTCGTCTTGCCTGAGGTCGGCCTCGCCGGTCAGCGCAAGCTCAAAGGAGCGTCGGCACTGCTCATCGGCGCCGGCGGGCTGGGTTCACCGCTTGGGTTATATCTGGCGGCGGCGGGCGTTGGCAGGCTAGGCCTTGTCGATGACGACGTCGTCGATGAGACGAACCTGCAACGACAGGTCATCCACGGCAGCGCATCGCTCGGTGTTCCGAAAGTTGAGAGCGCAGCTGCGCGCATCGCGGATCTCAACCCGCACGTCGAGGTCGTCAAGTATCCATTCCGGCTGGACGCTTCGAGGGTGCTCGCTCTCGTCTCCGACTATGACGTCATCGTTGATGGCACCGACAATTTCGCCACCCGCTTTTTGGTCAACGACGCGTGCGTTCTGGCGGGCAAGCCCAATGTGTACGGATCGGTGTATCGCTTCGAAGGCCAAGCCTCAGTCTTTGACGCACGCCTTGGACCGTGCTATCGCTGCTTATTCCCGCAACCGCCGCCTCCGGGTGCCGTGCCCTCATGCGCCGATGGCGGCGTGCTCGGCGTTCTGCCCGGCATCGTCGGGCTTATCCAAGCCACCGAGACGATCAAACTGATCATCGGTGTCGGGGAGTCGCTTGTCGGCCGACTGTTGATCTTCGATGCGCTCGAGATGCGTTTCGCGACGCTCTCGATCGTCAAAGACCCCGCCTGCCCCATATGCGGCACGAACCCGTCGATCACGCAGGTGCGGGATGAGGACGTGTCGTGCGATGCATTGCCAGATGACGCGCGGCGCGGTGCTGATAGCGCGCTCGACATCACGCCGCGGACCCTGCGTGCCAGACTCGATGCCGGTGACCACGTCGCGCTGCTCGACGTGCGCGAGCCGGTCGAGCGCGAGATCGCCACGCTCGTCAACACGTTTGAGATCCCTCTCGGCGACCTCGGGAAACGCCTCGACGACTTGCCCAAGGACCAGGACATCGTCGTCTATTGCCGCTCCGGCGCACGCAGCGCGCAGGCAGCGCAGCTGTTGCGCGATGCCGGATTTCGCCGGGTGCGCAACCTGATCGGGGGCATCCGCGGCTGGATCGACGACGTCGATCCAACGCTGACGCGCTATTAGTCGCCGCGCTCCTCATCCCGCAAATCGGACCCGCCTGCGCCGAAAACGTCCCCAATAGCCCTTTTGGGTGCCATTTCTCGTTCCGCGGCCGCGGCATATCGAGCCCCGCGCCTTGCTTTATTGGGCTGGAGGGTGATATGATTGCGGTTGGTTTTGGTCTGTGGCGGAAAACGTATTGCCTGGAAGTCGAAATTGGTAACCAATCTCCTCTCCGCGATCGTCAGCACCCCATAATCCGAAACCGTTACCACCTAGAGCAAGCGCTGACGAAAGAGAACGGCCGTAAGCCGCTGGGAAGCGCAGAGGAGTTAAACCACACGTGTATACCGACCAACTACTTTCGTGCGTCGATTGCGGCGCACAATTCACATTCACTGCCGGCGAGCAGGAATTCTACGCACAAAAAGGCTTCCAGAACAAGCCCAACCGTTGCCCCGACTGCCGGGCTGCCCGCAAGGCCAGCCGTGCATCAGGCGGTGGTGGTGGCGATCGGCGTGGAGGCGGCGGCTTCGGCGGCGGCCAGCGCCAGATGTTCAGCACCACGTGCAGCAGCTGCGGAGGCCCGGCCGAAGTGCCGTTCCAGCCGCGCGGCGACAAGCCTGTCTACTGCCGCGATTGCTTCCAGAAGCAGCGTGCATACTAACCGCTGACAGACGCGACAGACGAAGAGCCCGGCAGACGCCGGGCTCTTCTTTATTATAGTGACGAGACTAGCGCCCGCTGAATCGCATCGGCGAGAAGAGCTCAATCGGATGACGCGTGGTGCCGTCGATCGCGAGATCGGCAAGCACCTCACCGACGACGCTGCAAAACTTGAAGCCATGCCCAGAGAATCCGCCGGCGATGACGACGTTCGGCGCGTGGGGATGCAGACCGATCACGAAATGCAGATCGGGCGTCAGTGTGTACATACAGACCACCGAGGCGAGATGATTGCCGACGCCGGCGGGCAACCACTCCGCCAGCGCGCTGCTGACCGCTTCGATCTCGGCTGGGGCGACCGTGCGATCGAGTTCTTGCGGCGTGGTATAGATCTCGGAGTGATGGAATGCGGCCTTCAGACCGGCGCCGCCGACATCGGGGAACCCGTACATCATGAAGCGCTGCTGGCGGTCCAGGATATAGACCGGCAGGCGTCCGGGACCAAAGAGTTCCGGATGCGATTTCGGCTGGAACCAGTGCATAACATTACGTTCGACGCGTAAGGGAAGGTCGAGGTCTGCGGCGACCTGCTGCAGCCATGCCCCCGCACAGAGCACAAGGCGTTGCGCCTCAAAGCGCTCGCCATTCGCGGTCGAGACCGAGACGCCGTTCGGCGTCTCCTGCCATGACATAACTTCCGTCGTGAAGCGAAGCTCTGCGCCGAGCGTTGTCGCGAGTTTGAGATGCGCCGTGACGCATGCTTCTGGGAACAAGATGCCCGCTGGCAGTTCGAAGAGCGCGACATCGTTATCACGCGGCGCTGTCGCCGGGTAGCGGCGCATGATTTCTTTGGCGTCGAGCAGCTCGTGCTTGAGGCCGTGCTCGCGTGCGCTGCGCAGCGAACCCTGGACGAGTTCGCTGTCCTCCTTGCCGACCATAAGCCCGCCGGTGCGCAGGTACAACGGCTCGTCGCTGGACTTCTCTAGATTCGCCCACAGTTCGTAGGCACGCAGGATGAGCGGAACGTACGCCGGGTCTTCGTAGTATGCCTGACGGATGATGCGCGAGTAGCCGTGCGACGATCCGCGATCGTGGGCCGGCGTGAACTGCTCCAGGCCTAGCACGTGCCTGCCACGCGCGGCGAGATGGGCGGCCGCAGCGCTGCCCATACCACCCAGACCTACAACGATGTCGTCGTACATCGCGTCTCCCGAACGGACCTAAAGGTCCGTTGCTTCAGTCGCGGGTTTGGAGCTCTGTTGCTACATTCCAGAACAGTCCTAAAGGTCCGTTGCTCAATGCGAGAGGTTTTGGCATTCAGATTCGGATAGACATACATAAAGGCATGCCGCACAATACAACCATGCACGCGATGCAGACAATCCCCTACCCCGACGCCGACCGGCGCCTGGCCGCAGTGATGGCGCGCGATCGACGAGCCGACGGAGCCTTCGTCTATGCGGTGACGTCGACCGGTATCTTCTGCCGTCCGTCGTGCGCATCGCGTCGGCCGCGGCGCGACCGCATCGCGTTCTTCCCCACGCCGGACCAGGCACGCGAGGCCGGCTTTCGCGCCTGCCGGCGTTGCCAGCCCGAATCGCTGCCGGAATCGACCGACATGATGCAACGCATCTGCCGCTACATCGATGCTCGGCACGATGATTCGCCGAGCCTTGGCGAGCTTTCTACACGCTTCGGACTGAGCCCGCAGCATCTGGCGCGCCGGTTCCGCGCCGCGATCGGCATGACGCCGAAGGCCTATTCGGATCTGCGCCGCATCGAGCGGCTGAAGCACCGGCTGCGCGAGGGCGAGTCGGTGACGAGCGCGCTGTATGCAGCAGGCTATGGGTCGAGCAGCCGCCTGTACGAACGCGGTACCGCGCTCATGGGGATGACGCCATCAGATTACCGCAAGCAGGGTCGCGGCACGAGCGTCGCATTCACGATCGTCGAGACAAGCTTGGGAAAACTCCTCGTCGCCGCCACCCAGCGTGGCATCTGCGCTGTGAGCCTGGGCGCGTCAGATGCAGCGCTCGAGCGCGGACTCCGTCACGAGTACAGCGCCGCCGACCTGCATCGCGACGACACGGCGCTCGCACCAACGGTTGCCGCCATCGTGCGTCACATCGAGCGCGGCGCACCGCTCTCGGAGCTGGCCACGGACGTCCAAGCGACCGCATTCACCCGAGCGGTATGGAAGGCGCTGGCCGCCATTCCTCGTGGACAGACGCGGACGTACGCGCAAGTCGCCTCATCCATGGGCCGGCCCGGTGCAGCACGAGCGGTTGCTCGGGCCTGCGCCTCGAACCGGCTCGCGCTCGTCATCCCATGTCACCGCGTCGTTCCAAGTGCGGGCGGCACGGGCGGCTACCGGTGGGGCGCCGCCCGCAAGCGCAGATTGCTCGAACGCGAGCACGACGGCCGTGCGTTGAAGGTGACGAAGTAGGCGCGAGCGCACACTAAGGCGTCATGCTGACGACCAGCGCATTCACCGTCTTCGTGCTCGGCTTGCGCCACGGCGCAGATCCCGACCATCTTGCCGCCATCGACAATCTCACCCGTAACTCGATCGGGCGCTCTCCGCGACTCGCGCGTTTCGTCGGAACTTTCTTCGCCGGCGGGCATACGCTCATGGTGCTGGCCATCGCGCTTCTCGTCGGCTATCTCGGCAGCCGCTTCGCCGCGCACTCGCACCTCGTCGAATCGATCGGCACGTGGATCTCCATCTTCGTGCTGCTGCTCGTCGCTGCGCTGAATCTGTGGCAGCTAAGGCAGGGCACGGGCGAAGCGCCGATCGGCGTGAAGACCCGTCTCATCCCTGCGTTTTTGCGCGCGAGTTCGTCACCTTGGATTGCGATTCCAGTCGGCCTGCTTTTCGGCTTCGGCTTCGAGACGTCCAGTCAGGTCGCGGCCTACGTGCTAGCTTTCGGCTCCGACATCATGGGCGCGCTCGTCATCGGTTCGATGTTCTGCCTCGGCATGGTCTGCACGGACACGCTTGACTCGGTCTTGGTCCACAGGCTCATCGCGCAGCATACCGGCCACCTGCCGCAGCCCATGCGCGTGTGGATCGCATCGGTGGCGCTGCTCGCTGTCGGCGTGGCTCTGTATGAATTGGCTCAGCAGCTTGGGTGGAGGCCGATCGTGCCCGAGTTGACTGCGAGCGCTATCCTTGTATGCTCGCTGCTCGCCGTCTTCATCTGGGTCTATGCGTCGACCCGCCGCTCGGTCGCGATGGACGCTTAGCTTTAGGCATTTTCTATGATGAAGACCGCAAGCGCTTGCGGGCCGTGCGCCCCGAGCACAAGCGTCTTTTCGATGTCTGCACTGCGGCTCGGCCCGGCAACGATGAGCGCCTCGCCCCGTGCGCCTGCATTGGCGGCGTCCCAGATGCAGGCGAGCGCCTGCGCGCTCATGACGGCGTGCAGCGACGCGCTCGTGGCGACGATCGCGCATGTGCGTGGCAAGTACGGCAAGACGCGGTCAGCAGTATTGTCGAGCACCACGATGGCCGACCCCGTGTCGGCGAGCAAAGATTGTGCTTCGAGCACGGCACAATCGAAGCGCTCCAGCTCCTTCGGATCGTGCCCGACGGCAGACGCGACCTCGAAGCCCTCGAGCAGCGCCGCGACGCCCTGCGCCAGCGGGCGCGACTGGACGGCGACGCTGCGCACGCCGCGCCCGCGTAAGTACGACGCCAGCGCCTCTGCACATTCGGCGCGATCGCGCACGACCAGCGCATCGCCGCTGAGCGCTTTCAGTTCCGCGCTGAATTGGCTGACGAGGTCAGGCGCGTGGACGGCTGAGGCTGGGATCACGGTCACAGGCGGAAGCTCGCGCGTCCGGCCACGCACGTCAGCCAGCGCCTGGCTGACCGAGGACAGCACGCGCGCTCGAGCGTCGCTCATCGTCGCCTTTCCCACCACTCTTTGAAGCTCTCGCTCGGCGGTCGCGGCAGCGTGCGGCTCTTCGTCCACGCACCGAGCACGCCCGGATACCAGCCGATGCGCCGCCCCACAGCTGCCGCGCGCCGCAGCCACACCACGGCACGCCGGTAGGATGCAAGGTCGCGCATGCCACGTGCCCAGATCCCGATGCCGCGGTCGGCGATGCCGCCGCTCGTGCCGCCCTGCTCCACAGACTTGTGGCGCATGTAGACCAGTTGATGCGGGAGATCGATCTTCACCGGGCATTCGTCTTGGCACGCACCGCACAACGTCGAAACGAATGGCAGCTCCCCAGCCTGCTCGAGACCCACGAGGCGTGGCGTGATGACGGCACCGATCGGGCCCGCATACGCACCGCCATAGGCGAAGCCGCCCGCGCGCCGGTAGACCGGGCAGATGTTGAGACAGGCGCCGCAGCGGATGCAGTAGAGCGACTGGCGCGTCTTGGGATCGGCCAGCAGTTTCGTGCGATTCGCGTCGACGATGATACAGTACACGGTCTTGCCGGCTTCGGCCCCGAGGAAGTGATGCGTGTAGACCTCGATCTTCTGACCGGTGGCAGAGCGAGCCAGTATCTGCAAGAACACGGGCAGGTCGGCGAGCCGCGGGATGATCTTCTCGATGCCCATCAAGAAGACGTGCACCGGCGGCACCGACGAGGAGAGTCCGCCATTGCCTTCGTTCTCGATGACGGCGATGGTACCGGTCTCAGCGACGGCGAAATTCACTCCCGTCATCCCGACCTGAGCCTGCAGATAGCGGGTGCGCAGCCTCGTCCGCGCCTCCGACATCAGCGCTTCGGGATCTTCCGTGTACGCGGTGCCCAGCTTTTCGGCGAAGATGCGCCCCACGTCTTGGCGCGAAAGATGCAGCGCCGGCCCGACGATGTGCGACGGTCGCTGGCCCGCCAGCTGCACGATATATTCGCCGAGATCCGTCTCGACCGCGTCGATGCCCGCTGCGGCAAGATGCTCGTTGACGGCCAGCTCTTCTGAGACCATCGACTTGCCCTTGACCACCGCTGTGGCGCCATGACGGCGGCAGATGTCGAGCAGGTGCGCGATGCCGTCGCTGGCGGTGGGCGCCCACAACACCGTGCCGCCGCGCGCGGTGAACTGCGTTTCGAACTCGACGAGCAAGCGGTCGAGGTTCTCGATGGCGTAGGCTTTGATGTCGTGGGCTGCGCTGCGCAGCATCTCCCATTCGATCTGCTCGCGCGCCGCATGCGCCGACTCAACCGAGCGTTGCAGGGTCGTCGTGAGCACGGGCGCCGCAGCGGGCTTGCGAAAGCCGCGTGACACTGAGCCTGAGTCAAAACCCGATCGCATGCTGGTCAGTCCGCCGCCAAGATCTCGGCGAGGTGGAGGAAGCGCAGCGAGGTCGCGGGCGCCGAGCTGCGGATCAATCCTTCGATGTGCATCAGACAGCTCGAATCCCCCGAGGCGACCACCTGAGCGCCGGTCTGCGCGATCGCTTGTGCCTTGGCCTCGCCCATGGAGACCGACAGTTCCGGATATTTCACCGCAAAGGTGCCGCCGAAACCGCAGCACTCTTCGATCTGGGGCAGCTCGACGTACTCGAGGTCGCGGACAGCCTGCAACAACGAGATCGCTGCGGCGCTCGCATGAAGCTCGCGCCGTCCATGGCATCCATCATGGTACGTCACCCGCGCTGTGAAGCGGGCGCCGACGTCTGTCAGCCCGAGCACGTCCACTAAGAATGTGGCCAGGTCGTAGACGCGCGCGCCCGTCTGGGCGGCCGGCGATAGTGGATCCATGTACGGATAGAACGTGCGCGCCATAGCCCCGCACGATCCGGAGGGGACGACGATCCAGTCAAAGCGGTCGAAGACCCGGGCGAAATGCGCACCGAGCTCGCCGGCTTCGTCCCAGCGCCCGGCGTTGAATGCGGGCTGGCCGCAGCACGTCTGCTCCACCGGGTAGTCCAGGGGCACACCCAGGCGCTCGAAGAGCGCGACCATCGCCTTGCCAACATGAGGGAAGAGCACGTCGCAGTAGCAGGGCAGGAAAAGAGCGACGTGCTCGCCAGCTCGATACCTCGGCGCTGGCGACAATGTTTCAACCATCGCCGCCACCGTTCAGCGACCTTGGGCTAAAACCCTGAGAAGGACTGGGGTCCGAACTCGAGGCCCACGTTGATGGTACGCCGCGTGTAGTAGTGGTTGCCTTGGGCGTTGATGTAGGTGATGAAGAAATTGTCGTTGAGCAGGTTTGTGATGCGTCCGACAAGCCGGGTCTGCCCGCCCAGCGCGACGCCATCTTCGACGTTGAAGATGGTGTGCGGGGTATACTTGCAGTAACCGGGCACGGTGGGAGGACAGGCGGCCGAGGAGAGACCGCTGCCATACTCGCCGTCGAGTGAGAACCAGCCGCCGCGCGCGTTGTTGAGCAAGACCCCGGCAGTGGAGCCCCAACGTTGTTCGTGGTCGGCGGGTGTCCAGTTGGTTGGCGAGCCGAAGCATGGCGCCAGCAGCTGGGTCTCGCAGCCTTTGTTCTCTGAATACGTGTGGTTGGCCGTAACGTAAAGGCTGCTCTGGTTGTTGAAGAGCTGCTGTTGATAGAAGGCTGTCTGCGTGGCGATGCGACCGAGCTGATAGTTGATGTCCTGGTGCAACGCGGTGACGCCGATCTGGGTATCGTCGATAAGATCCGTCGCGTTCTTCTGCATGATCCGCAGGCCGAGGTTGCCCGCGCCCAGCGGCAGGTGGCCGCCGATCTCGTAGTCCGAATCGCGCTGTGGCTTGAGGTCGAACTGGGCCAGTGTCGGCTGGATGGGCAGGTTGAGGAGGTAGGCCGCGCTCGGTGATACGTTCTCGAACGAGAACGGCGTGAAGAACCGGCCGTAGAATGCGTAGATGCTCGCGCGCGGGCTGAAGATGCGAGTCAGTTTGAGCCGCGGACTGAACATGGTGAAGCCTTGATCGAACTCGGTCGACCTGACCTGGAAGCTGTCGTTGCGCAGCCCGTAGTCGAGCTCCCACGTGCGGCCCATGCTCCAGCTGTCCTGGAGATAGGCTGATTCGGTGTCGGCGTCATTGGGCGCGTTGTCGACCACCGCGTAGCTTGCGTTCGGCGTCGATGGCGCGAAGACGGGTGCGAGAAAGTTCCCCGGTTGGAGGATGATGTTATAAAGTTTGGTCACGTTAGTGACGTCATACGACGCTCCCCAGCGGACGACGTGGGGGCCGCTTTGCAGCGTGTCGTCGAGGTTAGCGATGTAGTCTTTGGCAGTGCGATCGCTGAACAGCGAGTAGCCGCAGGTTGTGGGCAGATAGGCCGTGTTGATAGTCCCGGGCGTGTAGGCGGTCGCGCAATCGGTCGTAGTCCCGCCGTTGCCGTAGGGAGGTGCTTCGACATTGAGCGCTTCGCCATAGATCCAGTCGTTGACCGGGTCGCCGAAGTCTTGGATGTGCGAGTTCTTGTAGCCCAGGTTCAGTGCGATCGATCCGCGACTGCCGATGCTGTGGCGGAACGAGACCGAGCTGAACAAGTCGGCTTGGTACTCGTTGTCATCGGTCATCGCGGGTTCTCCGTTGTCGACGTCGTTCGGTATTTGAAAGGTCTGGTTCGAATTCGACAGGACGAAGTTGATGTAATTGTCGCCGCGCGTCGGCACCGTGTAGCGCACGAATTCGTTAGTGTTGCTCCCTTGGTTGTGCGGTGAATCCGGATTCGGCGGATCGAGCGAGCGATCGCTGACCACGCCACGAAAAGCGGTGACGAGCGATCCGACGCCTACCGGGCTCTCATACCCGAGCGACCCGTCGAGCAGGCCATAGCTGCCCGCGTACAGTGCTCCGCTGAGGTTGGGCGCGCTGCCGAAACTCGTCCGCGTGTTGATGTTGAGGACCGAGGCGAACTTGCCGCCGTACTGGGCCGGGTATGCGCCTTGCAACACGTCGATGAAGGAGACGTCGTTGGGGTTGAACTCGCTGCCGATATCGCGATTAAGCTCTTGCGGGATCGAGATGCCGTCGACGATGTAGTTGATGTCGCCGTGATCGCCGTTGATATGGACGACCCCGTTGGCGCCTCGTGCAGCCCCAGGCAGTTGGATGAGCAGCTGTGGAAAGCTGCCTGACGACGGCGATTTGGCAAGCTGCTGTGGCCCGATGGCGACGTCTGTGCCTCCTTGTCGAGCCGGCGCCGACCCCTGCACTTTGACCGTGCCCAGGTTCTTGGGGCTCAAGTGTAGTGCGATATCCGCCCCGACGGTCGCGAGCTCGACGCGCAGCGACGCTGTTCCAACGCTCGCAGTGGCGGTGACGACGTACGTACCCTGCGAGAGGTTCGAGAACGTGAACCGTCCTTGAGCGTCCGTCACCGTCGCTTGGCTGAGGTTGTTGCCGACGGCGACGACCTGTGCGCCGTGCACGGGCTTGCCGTCGGCCGTGACCGTTCCGGATAGGAACGTGCTAGCCGCTCGTGCGGGTGAAGACAGAGCTGCCATCTGCGCGATGCAGATGAGCAGCATAACAAATGGCGTTATGCGCCTCATAGAAATACTCCAGCTGTAAGGATCCCGCTAATGTGCGCGGGCCGGCATCAGCCTTAGGCTGATGCGTAGTGTGGCTGGAGATACGGAGGCGGCCGGTTGAAGAGAAGCGGGAACCAAACTCCAAGACTTGCCGGCGCGCCGCCCAGACGTGGGCGGACGAAAGTGGGCGCCTGAAGCTCGGTTTCCCGAGTGAGGTGACCGACGAGGGCGCAGACGATGTTCGGCAACCGGGCCCGGAGCGCGTGCGTGAGGACAGCGAGCAACACCACGGTGAGCAGCGCGCCCAGCAGCCCGGCGATCACGTCGTGGCTGCAGAACGGGCAACCTTCGCCGATCTGCGTCAGAGCGCCGATCCCCAGTTGCAGCCCGGCGGTCAGCGCGTAGTAGCGTGCCCCCTTTGCGTGCAACGGTAGACCATCAAGTCCAATGCTCAAGATGCGCTTCAGATCGCGCTGGCCTTGTGCATGACGAATCAGAGCGCGCCCGCGTACGATGAATGCGATCGTGCCGACGACGACGGCCAAGCCGAGATACCAGTGGCGTGGGCTGAAGAGCACGGCATCGGCATCCGTGCCCATCGCCGCGAACTCGGTGGCCAAATGCGCCAGCAGGCTACCCACTCCGATCAGGAGCAGATAAAAGATACGCAGGTTTGGGACGGATGGTGTCGTTGTCATCGTTCTTCTAGTGAGATTATCGGCATTTTCGTTCGTCGGGTCAAGATGGGCTCCCATTCACACGATGCGGAAAGGTGATGCTCATCGCGGCCGCTTATTGATAATGATTCTCAATAGCCCCCGGACCCTCCTGGTCCAACGTAGCGCGCACGTGCCTGAAAATGCCCTGAACGGAGGCATGGAAGGCCTCGAGCTTGCCGAAAACACCCTTTAGACAGATGCGACCTTCCTATATACTGGCCTGGCCCCTCATCGCAGCCGCCGCCCTTGCTTCCTCGGCTTGCGCGCACACGCTCGAGCTGTGGCTGGAGAGCATGCGGCTGTTCGGGGACGGCCGCGCGAATTATGTCCACTCTGCGCAGAACTTCGTGATCGAGGCAGCCGCCGCGCTGTTCGTCATCGTGCTCGCCCTCATCGCGTGGCGTCTCGTGCGTTGCGCCATGCGAGCCGGAGCAGATGCAGATTGCCTCGTGCCTGCGCTCGATGGGATCGTGCGGATGGGGTTTATGCGCGCTGCCGTCGCTCTCGTCGGCGCCCAATTCTGTGCCTTCATCGGCATCGAGCTCCTCGAACAGCGTTGGTCGAGATTCAACGGCGGCCTCGCCGCTATCTTTGGACCCGGCCACGAGACGGCGGCGCTCGTCCACATACTCGTGGGTTTGGTCTTCGCGTTTGTGCTGTACCGCGTCTCGCGGTTCGTTTGCGTGAAGACGCGCAGCATCATGGGCGCGATCGCCACATTCCTGCGCCGCACGTCTTTGCGTGAAACGGCTAAACCCGTAGCTCGACCGCAGGTCAGTCTCTGGGCATCGGGTAGCAAGCCGCCCCTCCTCGCTCTCGGCCTCGCCAACCGCCCTCCTCCGCAAGCCTTCGCAATCTCCGCTTAGGCACGACAAGCCTCGCTTGTCGGATCGGCCTTAAGCCTTTTTGCTTTTGCGCTTTTGGAGGACACCCATGCGATCGAGAATCGCGGCATTCATCTTAGGAGCATCCCTGTGTTTGCTGTCGACGGCGACAGCCCGAGCCGACGTGTATGGTGCTGTGTCCGGTGTCGTGGTCAATACCGCGAACAATCCGGTTTCGGGAGCGACCGTGGTGCTCAAGGCCGAGGATTCGGCGGCGATGACGACGAGAACGGACCCCGCCGGACACTTCAGTTTCCCCCGCGTGGCCTTCGACACGTATGCGGTGACGGTCACGGCCGATGGATATGATCCGCAGACCAATTATGTCACGGTCTCAACCGGAAACGTCATCACGGTGAGCTTTCACTTAGGGCCAAAAACGATCGGTACCGTCCGGGTTACGGGCACGAGCACCGTCTCGGGGCAGCCCGTCAGCGTCGGCGTCATCTCGCAACGCACCATCGATACGCTGCCGGATAATCAGTCGCTGGCCAAGGTCGTGGAGACGGTCCCCGGAATCGTGCCGTTCTCCTACAACGAACCCGTGTCGCGCGGCTTTCACGGCGTCACCTATGAGATCGACGGCGTACCGACGCCGCAGACCACAGGCTCCTATTTCTCGGAGATCATCGATCCGCGCGACATCAACGCCCTCGAGGTCTTCACCGGGTCCATGCCTGCGGAATTCGGCGGTCAGCGTCAAGGTGCGGTCGTCGACGTGAGCACGCGACGGGCGACGGACATCAGCGGCGGTGATTTCGGAACGGTGTCGCTCTCCGGTGGATCGTACGGAACGGCCGGAGCTTCATTCAATCAAAGCGTGGGCAGCGGCGATTTCCGAGCCTTTTTCGGTGGGAACTTCTTGCGCACGGGGTTTGGGCTAGACCCACCCACCCCGGTCCCCCAAAATGACAACTCGAATCAAAACGATGGCTTCGCACGCCTGATCTTCTCGCCGGGCAGCCGCAGCACGTTAGCGTTCGATTACGCGACCCAGTACGCGGCTTTCCAGATCCCCATCAATACGGACAAAAACGATCCGAATGACGCCAACTGGTCGATCCCCGGCACCGACGACGTGCAGAAGGAGTACGTCAGGTTCACCAACCTCACGTTCAACGAACTGAGCAAAGATGGTCAGGGCTATTTTGAGATCTCCCCGTGGTACAGCTCGGGGAAGATCCAGTACCTCAACGACCCGGCTGCGGACCTGCAAGGTGCTTCGCAGTCGTCCATCTATCAGAATCGCCAAGGCAACTTCCTTGGGCTGGCGACTGCGTTCTTCCGAAGCGACGATAGGAATAGCTTCAAGACCGGCTTGCAGATGGACGTCGAGAACGCTGCGAGCCAGTTCACTACGCTCTACATCGATCCCGTCACCCAGTTGCTTGCGCCGCCCTTCTACGACAACTACGCGCAGCGCGGCTCCAATTTCGGACTCTACGCCCAGGATAAGTGGCAAGTGACACCGATTCTCAGTGTCAACGGCGGATTGCGCTACGACCACTCCACCGGCTTCACCAGCGGTCATCAGATCAGCCCGCGCATCGAGGCCAACCTCCAGGCCGACTCCAAAGACATCCTGCATTTCTGGTATGGGCGACTGTATGCCGCACCGCAGCTCGAAGACGTGCGCCGCAGTGCGGTGATTCTCGGGGGCGGCTCGACCACCCAGTTGCCGGTCTACGACCTCAAGCCCGAGACAGATTCGATCTACGAAGGGGGTCTCGAGCATACGTTCTCACCCTTGACGAGCGGCTACGTCACGCTATGGTCGCGCAATGTGGTGAACGTTCTCGACACAACGCAGATCGGCGGTACGCCGCTCTTCACCGAGTTCAATTCCGCCTATGGCCAAGCCCAGGGCGTGGAGGTCAGCGTTCGTGGGCGCGCCCCCGAGACCGGGAACAACTACTTCGTCTCGTTCGGCGAGAGCTTGAGCCAAGCGTATGGCATCTCCGGCGGCACCTTCCTCTTCTCCCCAGCCGCTCTCCAGGGCGCGAACTCGTGGGCAGTCGAGGATCACGACCAAACCGTCACCATCAACACCGCGTACACCTGGAACCTGAGGCCGAGCGGCCGCTACGCCACGTTCCAGGCGCTCTACGGCACCGGCTTCCCCGTGCAATTCGAAAACGGAGCAGGGCGGCTTCCCGTGCACTGGGAGCTCAACGTGGACTACGGACAACCCGCTTCGAAGGGCATGGTCGGTTGGGAAGTCGATGCGAACAACCTGCTCAACAACATCTATCCCATCAAGCTGGATAACGGTTTCAACTCCACGCAGTACGCGCAAGGCCGGTCGATCATCCTCAAGCTGACGGCGCCGATCATCTGATGGGCGCCGTCGCGAGAATCGCCAATCCGGATAGTGCTCTGGCTATCCTGCAGGAGGAGCTTACCTTGAAGCATCTCTCTCTCGCCGTCTTCGCGACGGCAGTATGTCTCGTTGCGGGGATTGCGCCAAGCTTGGCTGACCCGTCGCCCAGCCCGACGCCCACGATGATGGCAACGACGATGCCGGCACCCGTGATGTCCAGCACGCCTGCACCAGCAGCGCAGCAGATGGCGCCCGCGCTGCCGCCAATGGACTTCGGCAGCCCGCCATCCGGCGAGGTCCCGATCCTCTTCAACGATCACCATGTGTACGCTAACCCCGACGCACTCCGTCAAGGCCGCGTGTTAGCAGCGCTCGTCAAGAACGGCACGCTCATGGTGCCTGTTCGCAGCATGTTCGAGCAGATGGGCGCGACGGTGTCCTATGATGGGTCGGCCAAATCCGTCAGGGCGACCAAGCCTGGATCCGATGTCGAGGTGACGCTTGGAAAGAATGAAGTCGTCATCAACGGCGAGTCACGTCCGCTTGACGTGCCGCCCATCATGTACAAAGGCGTGCTCCTGGTTCCTATCCGGGTGATCTCTGAGGCGCTGGGCGCATACGTCCAATGGGTGCCCGAGCAGCACGTGGCAGTGGTGCGCTATATCCCGCCCACGCCTGTTCCGACGCCACCGCCACCGCCACCCACACCTGCGCCGACGCCCGTGCCGACGCCGACGCCGACGCCGGGCTACCGCGCCTATGTCGAGGGCGGCTATGCCCTGGCGAGTGTGTACAATGACTACTCTGCCGGCGGCTCAGGCGCTGCGTACAAGGGCGCCAACTACGTTGCATCCGGCGCATACCTGCTCGCCAAATTCGCCGTCAAAGTCGACTGGCGGCAGAACCAGTTCGTGTCGGCAAACAATGCGCCGGCGAACGGCAATCCGTTCACGACATTCAATACGATCGACGGCGGCACGGCGACGGTCCCGCAGTTCCTCGGGCGGCAGTCGACGCTGGACGGACGGCTCGAGTACCAGATCGCCAAACCGCACGTCTACGTGGGCGTGGGATATATCCAGGGTTCGAACAATTACGGTGACCCCTCAGTGACCGGTGGCGGCATCGGCCTTGAGAAGCTGCCCGACTTCACCGGCGGCCTTGGCTGGTTCGCCTCCTTCTTCTACTACCCGAACGCTCGGGGTCAGTACACCGTGCCGACGGGTCCAAATGCGGGCCTTAACCTCACCACCGCATACCAGATCTACAAATACGACCTCGGTATCAACTACGAGTTTGGAGATACGCCATTCTACACGTATGCCGGGTTTAGCGGCGACCGGTTCACCTTCAAACAAGCGTCGCCTTCGAACGAAACACATGCCGGCCCCTATCTTGGGCTCGGCGTGAAGTTCTAATTCAGCTTCAGGGGAAGTATCCAAGAACAACGGCTCAAGGCTACGATGATCGTCCACGTGGCGATCATCGTAGCGGGAGCCGTGTCTCATCATTTTAACGCAGGCGGGTTCTTGACCACCAGGCGAGGTAGACGGCGGGCAGCAAGAAGCTCAGGTCGCGCAGCACGGTGATCCACGTGGCGGGCGCATTGTCGGCCGGTCCGAAGCAGCCGCATGGGGCGGACAGACCGCGGATGACGGCTGAGGCGACGATGCCGGTGAAGAGCGCGAGAATGGCGACGGCCACGCCAGACACGAGCGGCAGTAATAGCCCTGCGATGAGATACACTCCGAGCAATATCTCGAGCGGCGGGAGTGCGACCGCCATTGCGGCAACCACCTGGGGAGGAAGACCCAGGCGATAGGCGGTGATGGCTGCCGCGAGGTCTGCCGGATGGGCGATCTTCAAGCTGCCGGCGATGACGAACAGCGCGCCGAGCGCGATACGGACGAGGAGGGGCACGACATGAGCGCGAGGTCCAAGAACGCCGGACAAGGTCAGCAAGCGCCGGCTCCCGCCTCGCCGCTCAATCATATGACGCTGATCGCGGGCGCGATCGGCGTGCTCCTCGTCGTCATCATCATCATCTATGCCGTTCTGCACGGCAATCGCGCGGTCCCTGGCTCGGCTGTCGCAACGGGCGCACCGGATCTGCCGCCGCAACTCACGGCGGGAACGCGCGCGCCGGCCTTCCAGTTGCCCAGCAAGATCGGGGCCTTCTCCTCATCGTCGCTCGCCGGCACGCCATATCTGCTGGAGATCTTCGCCACCTGGTGCCCGCATTGCCAGCGCATGACGAAAGTGCTGCGCGCCATCCGCGCGCAGGTGCCCGAATCAAGACTCGCCATGGTGTCGGTCACGGGATCCCCGTATGCGGCCAACTCCACCCCGGACAATCTCGTCCCTGAGAACCAAGCTGACGTCGACACGTTCGAGAGCACGTATGGCGTCACGTGGCCGAGCCTGCTCGACACCGATCTCGTCGTGGCCAAGAAGTTCGGCCTCAACGGATTCCCGACGATCTTCGTCGTCGATAAACATGGCACGATCGTCTACGCGAGCAGCGGTGAGGTTTCACAAAGCGTGCTGATGAATGCGATCCGGCGCGCCGGCGGGTAGAGCCTGTGGCACGCTACCTGTCGCTGCATGCGCTCGGCTGCTTGCCCAAACCGGCCTTTGCGGCGCTGTGCCGCAGCGTTTTTGCGGCGGGCGGTGCGCGGCGCATCCTCGCGGGGCAGATCTCAGAACAGCTGCTCGTCGAGTTCGACGCCACTGACGCGAACGCGGCAGCGGCCTGGCTGCGCGAGCGCAAACTCACGCCGCTGTGGGTGATGCGCGTCGACTATTGCAGCGACGACGGCGAGGTCACAGAGCTCTAGTCCTACTCGGTTGGATTTCCCAGATGCGCGTTGATGAACGACTCGATCTTCTGTTTATCGACGGCCGACAGCGTGCCGAGGTGCGTCCAGGCGCTCACCGCGATGCGTGATTTCATGTGCGGATAGGGCGCGACGATGACCGCACGACCCTGCTCTTCCGCGTTCTGCACCTCGGCCGTGCTGGGTTGCAGTTCGCCTGATGGCATGGCCAGCTTGTCGTACTGCATCGCTATCTGGCCGAGCGCCGCGGCGACGTCCGGACAGATGCAGCTGTATTGCAACAAGACATTGCCATGCTCGAGCAGATGGACCTGGACGTATGACGGCAGGGAGGTCGCGCTCAAGAACGCGTTGTTGAAGATCTCGCGGTGCGGCCCAGAGGTCGGCGGGTTGGAATTGTAGATGAAATCGTCAGGTTCGCCGGGTGTGAGGTGCGTGTGACCTTGCGACGGATAGCTCGTGCCCAAAAAGGCAGGCCCGGCCGGCGAGCTCGCGGGTGCAGCCGAGGGCGGCGCGGGGGATGACGATGCCGAGGGCGAGGCCGTGGGACGGCTGTTCGCGCAACCGGCGACGACGGCTGTGACGAGCACGAGGAGGGCGAGGCGATGTTTGACCGCCGCTGCGTTCAACATGACGCTAGTTTCGGCTCGCCTGCGGGGCAAGCCCTTGTGGACCGACGTTAACGGACCTGAAGGTCCGTTGCTTCAAAGATCCGTCGCTTCAAGCTAATGTCTACTGGCTGAGGTTGTTGTCGTCGCGCTGCCAACGGTTGATGAAGGATATGATATCGGCCTTGTTCACCGTGTCCATCGTCGCAAGGCGCGTCCAGGCGGTCAGCGCGATCGTGTGCTTCATGCTCGGATAGGGCGCCACGACGACCCCGAGCCCGTTCTCCAGGGCCTGCTGGACTTGCTCCGTGGTCGGCGAGGTCACTCCGGCTGGGATGAGGCGGGAGTCGAATTCGTTCGCGATCTCGGCGAGCGCATTGACCGTCTCGGGGCATATGCAGTTGTACTGCAGCACGATGTTGCCATGCTCGAGCATATGCACTTGCACGTACTTCGGCAGCGGCTCCGCGTTGACGAATGCGGGTGGGAATTTTTCGAGGTGGAAGCCCGAGGTCGGCGGATCGGAACTGTAGCGGAAATTCGCATATCGTTTGGCGTCGCCCGGCATGTGGCCCTGATGGCCTTGCGACGGGTAATGCTCGCTCGCCAGCACGCTTGGCTCGGGTGTGGGGGCGCTGCTCGTGCGCATGTGCGTGACGAGCAGCCAGATGGCGCCCGCCACGAGCAGCACAGCGACGAACGCCGGCCACAGATGCAATACCCCTTGGTTTGCAGCGGGCTTGGGTGCTGTCGCTTTGCGTGTGCGCTTGTCGTTTGGCATCCTATTACCCCGGAAAGTATGGAACGTCGTCGAGCTTCTCGGTGATGACCGAGCGGTAGGAGCCCCGGCCATAGTCGGTCAGATCGACGCTGTAGACATGACCGTTCGTCGTCGAGCGTACTCTGACGACGCCGAGCGGCACGTCTGACGTCTGCCACATTTCAACGTGCGCCTTCGGCAGTCCGGTCGCCAGACCGATATCATGAGCGGCAAAGTCGACAGTCGTGTGCACGGTATGGACCGTCACGCCATTGACCTCGAGGTCTTGCGGGGTCGACGCGCTCACCACACCGGTGCGGTTGTCCGGCAGCGGCAGCGTGCCGTAGAGCACGAGCGCCTGCAGCGATTGGTGATACGCAGGAGGGATAGGCTGGCCTGGCCCGCCGCCGAGGCGGAAGACCGCGTCGCCGATCTTGATGATGCCGGCGACGAAGCTGTAGAGCCGGGTCGGGTCGTCGAAATCCGGGGCGTCAACATACATCTTCCAGACGAGATTGCCGCCTGCGACCGTACTGCTCTCGACCGGTGACGCGATGAGGCCCGACGTCTGCGTCTGCGTCTCGAAATAGGCGTGCTGCGAATCGCCGAGCTGCTCTGCGCCAAAACCGACGGTCTTCTCGAGCACGGTGTTGGCATCGATCGAGACCCGGTAGCGCAGCCAATCACCGCGCTGCGGCGCGACGAAGAGGTAGCCGAGCAGCTCCGTCTGGGTGACCGAGTCGCCGGTCTTGGGGGAGCCGTTGATCGTGGCGGCGCTGGAGGAGGTGACCCCGAGCGGCGCGGCGATGAGCGCCAGCCCGGCGGCTACGAGCAGCGCGCGCACACGCCGTAGAACTCGAGCTGGTGCTCGGTCAGCTGGAAGCGCAGCGCGCTCGACAACATCTTTTCGAAGGTTGGCAGCGAACGGCACGGCACGTCATCCACCCGGCCGCACCGAGTGCAGACCGCGTGATGATGATGGCCCCGTCCGCAGTAGAGATATGCGGCCTCACCGCGCGCCTGCGCGACGGTGGCGACGAGCCCGAGCTCGCGCAATGTCTCGAGCGTGCGATAGACAGTGGCCAGACCGATGTGCGGTTTGACGCGTGAGAGCCGCTCGTGCAGTTCTTTCGCCGTGACGTATTTCTTCGTGCCGGCGAGCTGTTGCAAGATGAGGCGTCGCTGACTCGTGAGCCGGTGCGGCGTGGCGCCGAACGCGCTGGTCCAGGTGCGTTCGTCGGCGTGCGGGCGAAGCTTCATCGCGCTCTCACTTCCGTGCGGCGCGCTTCCAACAGGGCGCTGAGCAGCGAGCGGCGCTTGGGAGACAGCGCCATCGCCAAGAAGAAGCAGGCCGTGGCCACGAGCACGATGGTCGCGCCCGACGCGATGTTGAGATAGTAGGAGAGGTAGAGCCCGACGATCCCCGAGCCGATGCCGACCAAGGCCGAGATGAGCATCATCGGCGCGAAGCGGTTGGTGAGCTGATAGGCGCACGCCGCGGGCGTGACGAGCAGCGCGGCGACGAGGATGATGCCCGCCGCTTGGAGCGAGACGATGATCGTGACCGCGAGCATGACGAGCAGCACGTAGGAGAGCGCGTCGACGGGGAGTCCGCTGGCGGCCGCTGAGACCGGGTCGAACGACGCGTAGAGCAGCTCTTTGTACAGGACCATGACGACCGCGAGCACCGCTAGCGCCAGGACCGCGATGATGATGATATCGGTGCGGTCGATCGCGAGGATGTTGCCGAACAGAAAATCCTGCAGATCGACGACGTAGGTGCGCACGCGGGACATGAGGGCGATGCCGAGCGCGAATGCAGCGGTGAAGAACACGCCGATGGTCGTGTCGAGAGACACTTCGGATTTCTTGCTGACCGCGCCGATGCCAAGCGCGGTGAGGATGGTGAAGATGAGGCCGCCGAGATAGAGATCGAACTTGAACAGATACGCGATGACGATACCTGCGAACGACGCGTGCGCCAGCCCGTCACCGATGAACGACATGTTGCGCAGCACGACGTAGACGCCGACCACCGAACACGTCAGCCCGATGAGGGTCGCGGCGATGAGCGCCCGGATCATGAAGTCGTTCTGCAGCGGTGCGCTGAGCAGCTCCATCGTCAGTCGCCGTGTCCAGCACCAAGCAGCAGGTGGCTGCCGAATGTGGCCGAGAGCGTCTCACGCGTGAGCACCTTCTCCGGAGGTCCGTAGGCGACGACGCTGTGGTTGAGGCACAGAACGCGGTCGAACCACTCTGCCACGCACGACAGATCGTGCGTGGTGGCGACGATCGTGGTGCCGCCCCGTTGCAGATCCTCCAGCAGCGTGAAGATCGCATGTTGCGTGGTCGCATCGACGCCGGAGATCGGCTCGTCGAGCAGCATGAGTTTGGGATGTTGCACGAGCGCGCGTGCCACGAAGACGCGTTGTTGCTGGCCACCCGACAGCTGGCCGATCTGGGCGTTCGCAAAGGCGCTCATCCCCACCTGATCGATCGCCCGCTCAGTGGCCTCGCGCTCGAGCGCACCCGGCCTGCGGCCGAATCCCAGACTTCCATACGTCCCCATCATCACGACGTCGGTGACGGTCACGGGGAAGGACCAGTTGACCGACTCGCTCTGCGGCACGTAGCCGATGAGGTGGCGCACGCTTGGGCTAGGGAGCTCCCCGAAGACGTGCACCGAGCCGCACTGGACAGGCAACAGGCCCGCGATGACCTTGAGCAGCGTCGACTTGCCCGAGCCGTTTGGTCCGATGATGCCGACAAATTCTCCCTGCGCCACCTGGAAGGAGACCTCGTCCAGCACGTCACGCCCGAAATATCCCGCGCAGACCCCAGCCACCGAAATGGCGGTGCCGGCCGCGGCGGTATGCGCCCGGCGCAGCCGATCGTGCCCCTCGTGACCGTGGAGATGCGGGATCGCCGGTGCGACGAGCTGCGCGTGGCCGACGGGATGGGCGACCGCGGTGGGCGAGATGTGGGTGTGGTCGTGGTCGTGCGGGGCGCTCACGATCCGAGCGCCTCCACGATCGTGTCGACGTTGTGGTGCATCATGCCCTCATAGCTGCTGAGCTGCGGCGTTGTTCCCAGTGAGTCGTCGTACAGGTCGGTCACGGTCTTGATGTTCGCCCCTTCGGCGAGCTGCTGTGCGAGTTTGGGCGAGAACTCGGGTTCTGCGAAGATGGCGTGGACGTTGTTCGCTTTGGCTGTGGCGATGAGGGCGGCGAGCTCGCCGGCCGACGGTTCCTTGCCCGGCGACGTCTCGATGACGCCGACGTCTCGAATGCCGTAGCGCTTGTCGAAGTAATACCACGCGTCGTGCTGGGCTATCATCGCGCGCCGATCTTGCGGAATGGTCGCGATGCGGCGGCGTGTCCACGTATCGAGCACGGAGAGCCGGTTGATCTCCGCCGCAGCGTTCGCGCGGTAGAGCGCCGCGTTCGCGGGATCGATCTGCGCGAGCTCGTGTGCGATCTTGGCGACGTAGAGCTCGGCGTAATTGGGATCGAGCCAGAAATGTGGATTGACGGTCAGCTGCGAGCCGTTCGCGCCCCCAGCAGAACCTGTGATGGCATCGCTCAACGCCACGACGCGCGCGTGCGTCGCCGAACTCGTGATGAGCTTGTCGAGCCAGCTCTCCAGTCCGGCGCCGTTCTCCACCACAAGCGCGGCGTGGCTGAGCTCGATGAGGTCGCGCGGCGTGGGCTCGTAGGTCTCTGGCGAGACGCCGATGGGCACGAGCGCGTGCACGCTGATAGTGTCGTCAGCCACCGTGCGTACGAGCGCGGCCAACGTCGAGGTCGTGGCGACCACGACGAGAACGCCCGAGGGCGATGGGCTGGGGGCGCCGGCAGGGGCGTGATTGCAGGCGGCCATCGCGAGCGTGAGGAGGATGGCCACGAGAGCCCGTGTCTTATCGAGAATCATTCTCGATAATAATACGGGGCCCGAGAGCGGCGGGCCTGCACGGCGGGCTCTAATTCACCGGCAGTTCTCCGCCACGCGGGCCGAGGGGAAATGCGGCGTCGATCGCCGCCACATCGACTGCCGAGAGTTTGACGTCCCCAGCGGCGGCGTTGTCGCGCACGTGATCCTCCCGCTCGGCTTTGGGGATGGTAAACGTGCCGGGCTGATGCGTGAGAAACGCGAGCGCTACTTGGCTGGGCGTCGCGTCATGGCGCGCGGCGACGTCCGCGAGGACGCGGCCTCCCGCGGAACGGTTGCTCGGGAAATCACCTTGACCGAGCGGGCTATACGCCACGAGCGCGATATCATGGGCCTGGCAATACGGGAGCACGGCGTGCTCTACGTGCCGCTCGCTCAAGTGATAGAGCACCTGGTTGCAAGCGATCGGGTGGCGGTGCAGCGCCGCGCGCGCTTCCTCTAGATCCGCGACATCGAAATTGCTGACGCCAAGCGCACGTATCTTGTCTTCATCGACGAGCCGTTCCATCGCGCTCATCGTCGCCTCGAGGGGGTGGCTGCCACGCCAGTGCAAGAGATACACGTCGAGATAGTCGATGCCGAGGCGCAGCAACGAGCGCTCGCACGCGCGTATCGTGCCGTCGTAGCTCGCGTTCTGAGGCAGAACCTTGGAGACGATGAACAGCGTCTCGCGCGCCAGGCCAGCGATCGCATCGGCCACGATCTCCTCAGCGCGGCCTTCCCCGTACATCTCCGCCGTGTCGATGTGTGTGAGGCCGAGCTCGATACCGAGGCGCAACGCGGCCGCCGCGTGCTTCGCTCGCGCGCCTCGGTCGTGCATCTGCCACGTGCCCTGGCCGATCACCGGGACTTGCCGTTTCAGCCGCCCAAAGACGTGCGTTCGCATGGCGCGGCCGCGTTCTGCGCGCGTCACAGCCATTCCGCTTGCTGTTGTGACGTTCTCCCAGGGCCGACGCTTCCGCTGAGGTTGTTCGATTACGTCGCGAGCGCCGATTCGCGATAGGTCTCCATGACGTTGCGCACGTACGCTTGGGTCTCGGCGAAAGGCGGGATGCCGCCGTATTTGTCAACCG
Organism: Vulcanimicrobiota bacterium; assembly: GCA_036741695.1. GTDB lineage: Bacteria > Vulcanimicrobiota > Vulcanimicrobiia > Eremiobacterales > Eremiobacteraceae > JAFANK01. Next base: position 24,527 of record DAINRU010000013.1, on the reverse strand, counting down.
CTCCGGGGCCTGCGTTGTAGGCCGCCAGAGCAAGATCGACCTGACCATGGTAGCGATCGAGCAGCTGGCGCAAGAGCGTCGTCCCGCCTTCGACGTTTTGCTTGGGATCGAAGGCGTTATCCACCCCTAACGATTTGGCGGTTTCGGGCATGAGCTGCACGAGACCCATCGCACCCGTCTTTGACAGGGCGGTAGGTGCAAAGCCAGACTCGTGGCGGATGACGGCGCCGACGAGCAGCGGATCCACCTCATGCCGGCGTGCAGCATCGGTGATGATCTTGCCGTACCGATTGAATTGCGGTTGTTTAGGAGCACTAGGCTTTGGGCAATCGCCGGCCTTGCGCGGCGCCTTCGCGTCTGTGACCGCAAGCTGTTTGAGGGCGACGGAGAGCTGACGCTCGAGGCTGGTCAAGGCGTGACTGAGATCTTTGATGATCCCTGCGAACTGCTTCTCGATCGAGGACAGCGAGCTTGCCGAGGTGGGGCCGGTGGGGGTGGTCGCTGGGCTTTCATCCTCTTCATCATCGCCCGGCCACACCCCGATCGTGCCGTAGGCGGGTACTTGATTGAAGATAGCCTGTGTTGCGGTCGGGTCGACGTTCATTGGGTTCTTCCTCCCTGAAGGGCGCTGTAGGCCATGTATCACGCACCCGCTTAGCCCATCTAGGTTGCAAGTGACCGGCGTGCCCATGCCGAACACGCCGGTCTTATGATTGACGAACGGCTCGACCCACGACTGCGCGACATGCGATGGATCCCGGGTGGGACTTTCCGTATGGGCTCGCATAGCTTTTATCCCGAAGAGCGTCCGGTACATGAGGAGACGGTCGGCGGCCTCTGGATGGATGCGCACGAAGTGACGAACAGCGACTACGCGCGATTCGTAGAGGCGACTGGCTATCGCACGATCGCCGAGCGCGACCTGGACCCGGCCGACTTCCCCGGCGCGGCACCCGAGGCACTCGTGCCGGGCGCGCTCGTCTTTCGGCCAACGGCTGGGCCAGTCAACCTCAAAGACTGGTCGCAGTGGTGGGAGTACGTCCATGGCGCGTACTGGCGAAGGCCGGAGGGTCCTGCGAGCGACATCGAGACGCGACCTGCCAATCCTGTCGTGCACATCGCCTACGAAGATGCCGAGGCATATGCGGCTTGGGCGGGCAAGCAGTTGCCGACCGAGGCGGAATGGGAATTCGCCGCGCGTGGCGGTCTCGATGGCGCCGTCTACTGTTGGGGCAACGACATGGAGCCGGGCGGAATACCGGCGGCCAACACCTGGCAGGGCGAGTTCCCGTGGCAGAATCTGGCCAGAGACGGATTCGAGCGGACGTCACCGGTCGGATCGTTTGCTCCTAACGGCTTCGGGCTCTACGACATGGCCGGCAACGTCTGGGAATGGACGAGCGATTGGTATCGCGATCATCATGTGACCGCCGGAGCCGACGCGCACTGTTGCAGCGGCATGAGCCCGCGCGCTCAAGCTGAGGACAGTTACGACACCTGTCAGCCCAACATCCGTATCCCGCGCAAAGTGCTCAAAGGCGGGTCGCACCTGTGCGCGCCCAACTACTGCCTGCGCTTCCGGCCAGCCGCGCGGTCGCCGCAGATGATCGACACCGGGATGAGCCATCTCGGGTTCCGCTGCATCGTGCGACCCAGCGGCGAAGAACGTGCTAACGGGCAGCCGGATACCAGTCGGTAAACGCGCGGCGCTTGCCGCGGCGCGCGATACCGGCGCTGCGGTCGAAGAGCGCTAGCTCCTCGCCGGGCCACGTCCCGTGTGTGGCTTCGGCCGCCGATCGGCAGGCGATGCCCCGCTCGGCGCTCCGATATGCGCTGCTGCCGATCTTGCGGCAGGCGGCATGCGACACGAGCTTTCCGTCTCGCGCGAGCGGATACGTCTCAGGCAGGCCGAGCGCTGCACACCCCGCATCCGTCACGGCGTCGACGAACGTGCGCTCCGGCGTTGCGGGAATCGTCATCTCCAAGAGCACCGGCCGGAACTCCGACTTGAGATCGTACAAGGAGTGGATTTCAAAGGCAAAGTTCGCCCGTGCATTGGCCGCGGCGACCGCGAGGGTGCGGCACAGATACAGCACGCCGAACTCGCCGCTTGAGTTCCAGCGACCGCCATGCATTTTCGAGAACGAGGTGTCCATGCAGTCGGCCCAGTGTGGATCGCACACACGGTAATAACGGCCGTGGCGCGCGACGTGACGGAACTGCGTCACGCGCCTGCGTACGAATAGAGCTTGTGCAGGTAGCGGTAGATGGGCTCTGCGCCTTGCGTCTCGAGCACTTCAAGCACAGTCCGCTCTCCCAAGCCGGCGGCGGGCGTGCGGACGATCTGCGGGATGCGCGATTCGATGAGGCGCTGCCCGAAGACGCGCGCGATCTCGAGCATCCGGTCGAGGTCCGCGCTGCGACCTGCCGGCACGCCATGGCGGCGCCACTTCTCGACGGCCTGGCGCGAGACGCGGAAAAGGCGCGCGAAGGCGGTTTCGGTTAGGCCGAACACCTGGCGGATCTCATCGATGTCGCGGACGCTGCGCGCCGGCGTGGAAACGGTGACCTGCTTCATCGATCCCATTATAGCGCAACCTAAACGTAACCGCAACCATTTCGTAACCTAGGCCGAGCGGACCTCCGCGCGCTCGCGTAGGCCGGCCGCGAGTTCGCGAAGCCGGGCGATGGGATCCCCATCGGCCTGGTCGCCGAAGAAGATGAACTCGTCGAGCCGTTCGCGCACGCCGACGGCGGCATCGAGCAAGGGATCGCCGCCCGGCTTGTACGCGCCGATGGCGAAGAGGTCTTCTGCCCGTTCGAGCGTGGCCATCGCCTTGCGGACGAGCGCGGCATCGCGCAGATGCTCGCCGCTCGCCAGGGCGTTCATGAGGCGGCTCGAGCTGCGCAGCACGTCGATGGGCGGGAAGCATCCCGCGTCTGCGAGTCGGCGCGACAGGACGATATGGCCGTCGAGCAGTCCACGGACGGCGTCGGTCACAGGCTCGAAGGGGTCATCGCCATCCACCAAGACCGAGAAGATGCCGGTGATGCTGCCACGACGGCGTGCACCGGCGCGCTCTACCATGCGCGCGAGCGTGCCGATCATCGATGCTGGGTGTCCGCGATGCGCCGGCGCTTCGCCGGCAGCTAGCGCAAGCTCGCGCCATGCGTTGGCCACGCGAGTGAGCGAATCCATGGTGAGCAGCACGTCGTCTCCGCGCTCGCACAGCCATTCGGCTTGTGCGATGGCCGTCCGCGCCGCTGCGAAGCGCTCGCGCGGCGATGCCTCTGCCGTGGCGCACACGACCGTCGTCTTCTGCCAGATGGGACTTTCGCGCAGGCGAGCCACGGTCTCGGCGGCTTCTCGTCCGCGCTCGCCGATGAGCGCGACGACGTGCGCGTCCAGCTGCGTGCGTTCGGCGATCTGACGCAGCAAGGTCGACTTGCCCACGCCCGCTCCTGAGAAGAGCGCGACTCGCTGACCCACCCCGAGCGTGCACAGCGCATCGATGGCGGGGATGCCGGTCGCAAGCACCCGGCTGACCGGACGCCGTTCTTCGAGCGGGATTGGGCCGGCCCGAGGCGCTTGGACGACGCAGTCACCCGTCGCCGCGCACCGTCCCCATGCATCGACGCACTGTCCAAGCATGCTCGCGCCGCAATAGGCGCCCAGCACCGCCCGGGTCGAGCTGGCCCGCGCTCCCACCGTCACCTGCTGCATCGCGCCGAGCGGAACGCAGGTCGCATCCCAACCGCTGAGGTTGCACACCTCAGCACAGAGCCTGTCATCGCCAGCGCCGATTTCTATGACGCTACCGGCGGCGACGCCGCACATGCGGACGGTGAGCGAGCCGGAACTGCATGCGGTCACCCGGCCCTTCCTCACCCAGCCATCGCACAATCTCGAGGAGAGCGGCAGAGGAGCCGGGCGCGCCGGCGTCATCCTGCGGCGGCGCTGACCAGCAGGCTCGCGCGCTCGAGCAGGGTCGCACCGACGCTCGTACCGTCGCATTCGACCGTGACGTCGCCGGGACTCAGACGATCGTCCGCGATCCGGTCGTGGTCGGGCGCCGTGATGGCTGCCACTGAATCAGCGTGGACGCGAATGCGGGCATGCGCCGGGTAGCCGGCAGCCTCAATCGCGTCGTCGACGAAACGTGCGATGATCGCCGGGTGGAGCATCACCGCGTGCCGCAGTGCGCGTCCGCAGGCGATCGCCGCCAGCCTGATCGCCTCGTTGCGGATGGCGAGGCTGTGATCGCATGCCTCGGCGGCGACAGATTGGACGACCGCCGAGGTGAGCGCCGCATCGGTCATCGCCGAGGACGGCTCGCTCATACTATCGTGCGCTACCGTATCACGTCGGATCTCGTCGTCGACGGTGTCATCGCTCGCGCGTGGCGCATCGGACGAAGCCCTTTCGTGTTCTACCTCAACTGGTTCGCCCAGGCCATTGTCTTCCATGGCTTGCTCGCGGGCAGGCGGCTCGTCGCTCGCATGGCTCGCTCTGCGAGGCACAAAGGGGACGAAGTCGCTGTCACCCATGCGCTCGTCCGTTCATGTGGCGGAGGATGCGTTCGCGCTGATCGACTGGGTACTCGCGAAGCACTTGATCACGCACGCGTGGCGGCATCGAGCTGAGCACGTACGCGACGGTGTGCGGAAGCTCGCGCTGCAGTGTTTCTCGCACGGCGACGACCGCGGCTGCGTCCGCTCCCGACCGTGAGGCGACGTGCGAACGCAGCGCCGCCACGCCGAGCATTCCAAGCCCGACAAGCACAAGCCCCGTAGCCACGATGCGGTGCAGTCTCACCCATGGCGTTTGTCCGGGGACGGCTTCTTGCTCCCGGAATGGGAGCGTTCGCACGACGACGTCATCACCACTCGCGAGTTCAGCGCCGGCTGCAGCGCGGACCAGATCGGTGACGAGCGTGGACTGCTCGAGGCCCACCTTCCGGGCGTCGAGGAAGACCGCGACGGCGACATGCGCGATGGCGTCGGCGTGCGCGGCGCGGGATTCGACGATAGTATCGTAGGCGTAGCGCTGACGGTCGCGCACATTTTCGAAATGCTTGCCGCCGTCGGCTCCTTGCTCCTTACCGCTGTCCGACTCCAGCAGGCCATGCGGCGTCACGCGGGTGCTCTGCTGGCTGCGCTCCTCGCCTGAACTGCGCACGCTCACGCGGACGACCGCTGCGCCAATCCCGAACACGGCGTCGAGTGCGGATTGGATCGAAGCCTGCAGACGCGCCTCGCGCGACGACGCACGATCGGCCATGGCCTGCACGCCCACGGTGGCGCCCGTCCCGTCGACCACGACGACGCGTTCGGCGGCGAGCCCCGGATAGCTCGCAGCGACGAAGCGCTTGATGCCGCTCACCGCCGTGCCCGAGAGCTGCCCGCCCGACTGCATGACGAGCTGCACGCTCGCGCTCGCCGGCGCGCGCGCGTCGCTGAGCGGGTCGTCGACCGCAGGCGCGATGACGATGCTCGCGTCGGCTACGCCGTTGATGCGCCGCAGACCGGCGACGAGATCGCCCTCGATGCCGGCCCGTCGCCGGTCGTCGATGACGGTCTGCGGCACAAACGCATTCGGTGGTTGGTCGAGGACGTCAGCCGTCGTCGGCACGTAGCGATGCGGCAGACCCGCGAGCGTCAAGCGCAGCAACACATCGCGCCGGTGGTTGGCGCTCACGAATATCTGTGCGTGCTGTTGATCGGTCGAGAACGATTCGTTCCATATCGTCAGCGCACGCTCGACCTCAGCAGCTTGGCTGGGATGCAAAGGCGTGCTGAACAGCGGCGCTTGCGTGTTCATCTTCGAGCTGGCGAAGGCGAGCGCCACGACGAGCACGACACCTGCGCTGACGGCCGCGACCAATGCTTTGCGTGGTTCCAGCCAGGCAGCGCAGCGTCGTACGACCTGCGGCAACGCCGGCGGGAGATTGGCGAGCATCGTTCAGACTTGGGTCTGCATGAGTGTCGCGATCGCACCACTGATGCGTGACGCGGCGATCGCCGCCACCTCGAGCATGACGTCCGCCTTGGCGCGTGCGATTGCGGCCTCGGCGATGTCCGTCTTCCCGGCTGCGACGCCTGCGGCGAGGGCGTCCGCGCGAGTGAGCGCGCCCGACAGCGCATCGGCCGCCGATCCCATGGCATCGGTGAAGGTCGACGCCGCGGGCCCGGTCAATAGCGCAGGCCCCGTGGCAGGCAGCGGTGCGATCGCGTCAATGCGCATGACGCCCGTCATGCACGGTCGATGTCGGCTGCGTCGAGATCCATCTGCTTAGCCGCCTGGAGCATGCTGACGTCCGCATCGTACGCTCTCCCCGAGGCCACGAGGGCGATCATTTGCCCGATAGGGTCGACCTCGGGCTGCGCCACGTATCCTTTATGTGCTCCGGTCTTGGCTGCGAATGGGTTGTCGGGTGCGTAGCGATACTGCGGCTCGCGCCGGCTTTCGGTGATGCCGGCGATCGCAACTCCGCCCGGTTGGGCAGCATCCGCTGCGTCAAAGCTGAAGGCGAGGGCCGGCCCCTCATTGTTGGGCGAACTGAACCGGAGATCTGGTCCCAAGATCGCGTCGCGCAAGACAGGTTCGAATGGCGCTGCGGTCTCCATGACTGCGGTCTTGGGACGGAACACGCTGCCGTCGGCGCGCACGACGCCCGCATTGGCGAGATTCTCGGCGATGAGATCCATCTGCACGCGCTGTGCCGCCATGCCGCTGGCAGCGATCTCGTAGACGTCAGCCACGTCAGCGGCGCGCCTCCTCGGCGACGGTGCGAAGCTCGCGCAACATGGCATGTTCCTGATCGGCGAGCGCTCGGTACGTCACCGCGTTCTTTGCTTGGGCGGTCATGGCGAACTCCAGCACGCCCACAGCCCCGCTCGTCTGGACCTCCTGCAAGACAGCCGAAAACGGCTGACCGCTTCGGACATCTCCCGGCGCGCGCGCCGCGTCGCGCGGCACAAAGCCGGGCGTACGCGCGTTCGCGACGTCATCAGCCAGAACGGCTGCACGGGTCCTGGCAAAGCGCATCCCCGCCTCGATGTAGTCTAAACCCTGGTCGCTCATACGCGGCGCATAGTAGCGCCGCGATGTGGCCATGCGCTGACCGCTGCGTGGCCATCGAACGCACAACCGACCGCACGGGCGCCCTCGTATCGTCTTTTGGCGTCAAATTCGCGGCCGCGGTCACACTTATGCCGATACTCTAGATGTGAACAAACGCGAACGCCGAGACGACCCGTGGAACCGCATCGCCTCGCGGCTCGACGAGGCTCTGGACGACGCTCGCAACCTGGTCGAGCGGCCTGCACCCAACACCCGCGGCGTCGAGAAACTGCTCGCATTGCTCGGCGACGCGCGCCGCGACGTGCAGGCTCGCGAACTCGAGGCCCGGGTCGCCGCCGCCCGCGCGCAGCGGCTGGAATCTGATCTCGACCGGCAGCGCCGGCGCGCCGACGTCCTTGTTCGTATCGGCAAAGCGATCAATGCGGTGCGCGAACTGCCCGCGCTCCTCCAACTCGTCATCGATCTGGCGGTCGATGCGACCGGTGCAGAGCGTGGTCTCGTCGTCGTGCGCGATCCGAGCGGGGGCGTACGCGAATTCTCCGCCGCTGCGAACCTGGATGCCGGCATCCTGCGCCAGCCCGAGTTCGCCGTGAGCCGATCCATTCTCGAGCGCGTGTTCCGCGACGGCCAACCGGTCGCCACGACCGACGCCCAGAACGATCCCGACGTCAACATGGCGCCCAGCGTGCGCTCGCTGCACATCCGTTCCATCATCTGCGTCCCCATCCGCAGCAAAGATGGGATCATCGGCGTCATCTACGTCGACTCGCGGGTGACGACCGAGACCGTGCTCGCGCACGACCCCGACCTGCTCGCCACCATCGCCGACCAGGCAGCGGTCGCCATCGACAACGCTCGCCTCTACGAGGACCTCAGCCGCAGCTTCCACGAGCTGTCGACCATCAAGTCACAAAATGATGAGGTGCTCGAGTCGATCGCATCAGGTGTGATCATCTTCGACGACAAAGACACGATCACGCAGTTCAATCGCGCCGCGGAAATGACGTTCGGCCTGTCCGGCTCCACCGTGCAGGGTAGGAGCTCGCGCATCCTCGATACCTGGCTTCCGGGCTTCACCGCACTCCTCGATCAGCACAAAGCCGACCCGGATGCTCATATGCAGGTCGAGATCCCGGGCAACCACTTCGTGCGTGGCCCGTTCCTCCTGCAGATCACGTTCTTCCGCATCCGCGGGTCGCTGCCGGGCCTCGACAGCACCGCTGCGGTCATCAACGACCTGACCGAGAGCCGCGCCCTTGAGGCCGAAAATCAAGCCCAGGCCCAGAAGAGCGAGCGCATCGCCCGGTCCTTCGAGCGCTACCTGGCTCCGCACGTGGTCAGCTCGCTCATGAAGGACCCTGAGCAAATCGTCCTAGGCGGAACGCGACAAACCGCCACCATGCTATTCGCCGATATCCGGGGTTTCACCGAACTCTCAGAACGCCTCATGCCGGAACAAGTGGTGGAGTTGCTGAACCGGTACTTAGCGCCGGTGGTCAACGTGGTGTTCGCGAACGCCGGCCTGCTCGACAAGTTCTACGGCGACGGCGTGATGGCGGTCTTCGGAGCGCCGCGGCCGGGCGAGGACGATGCGATGCGCGCGGTCCTCACCGCCGGGCAGATCCTCGAGCAGGTACGCGCGCTCAACGAGCAGCCCGGGGTCAGCTGGCCGCTGGCCGTGAGCATCGGGCTCGCGACCGGCGACGTGGTGGCCGGGCATATCGGGTCAGAGCGCCGGCTCGAATACACCGTCATTGGAGACGCAGTCAACTTGGCATCCCGTCTACAGCAGATCGCACAGCCGAACCAGATCCTCGCCGACGAGAAGACCTACGAACGCGTCCGCGGCCGTTTTGCCGCGACGCGCCGTCTCGCGCGCATCAAAGGCAAGGCCGGCCTCACCCCGGTCTACGTCATCCACGGCTGAACATGGCGAAGCAGACGGTGGGCGATGAGTCCTCGCCGGCCCCACTAGAGGCTGGGCCGTTGCGCGGTTCCCGCCGTGACGCCGCGAACACGCTCGCGACGGCGGCCTTAGGTCTTTTGGGATGCAATGCGTGCGAGGTCTACATCTACGACGAGCACGCCGATGCCTACGTGAGCGCGGCGCTGGCAAGCGACAGCGACCACCCCGCAACTGGCGAGGCGCTCCCCGGACCTGCCTTCGCCGGCATTTTCCCAGCCGAGTCCGACGTCTTGGCCATCGACGACACGCGCGTCATGACCGGCCCTCTCAAAGCCGCGCTCGACAACCTCGCCGCCATCTCGGCGCTCGTGCTGCGCGCGAGCACGCAACGCCACCCACTCGGGTTGATCTTATGCGCGTATCGCTGGTCGCGGCATCTGTCCGCCGCAGGCGAGCTCACGCCGACCGCGTTCGCGCGCGTCGCCTCCGTTGTGCTCGACCTCGCGCGGCGCAACGAGAACGCGCTCGATCGCGCCGACCGCATGGCCGCGCTGCTCGACAGCGCTGCGCGCTTCGCTGGGGAGCTTGACCTCGAGCAGCTCTTCACCGCAATCCACGAAGAAGTCTCGCGCCATATGGACGCGCCCTCCTTCTACGTCGCGCTCGAGAGCGGCGATGTCCGAGAGCTGCGCACCGAATATGCCATCGAGTCGGGTGTGCGCTTCCATTCCGATGCGCTGCCTGGGCGCGAAGGCCTCGCTTCGCAAGTGCATGCAAGCGGACGGCCAGCGCTCGTCGAGTGGGCCGACATGTACGGAGCCCCCGAGGGGCAGGGCTCGAGCGCCGGTTCCGTGCTCATGGTGCCGATGCGGCTAGGCGAACGCATCATCGGGGTGATGTCGGCGCAGTCGAAGCGGCCGAACGCCTACAGCCAGCATCACGTCGAGTTCTTGCTCGAGGTCGCAGAGCAAGCCGCCACCGCCATCCAAAATGCGGGCGTGCTGCGCGAAGAACGCCGGCGCATGGCGGAGCTGACCATGCTGCACCGCGTCGCGCTCCTCACGAGCTCGGAGAACCAGCTCGAGCGGATCATGGCGGCCGTCGTGGTTGAGGCAGCCTCCATCTTCCATGCAGACGCGGCATCGATCGCGCTGGAAGACGAACATGGCGATTACCCGCTCGCGGCGACGTTTGGGCTCTCCGAAGAGTACCGCAAGAAGCGGCGCCTGTCAGGCGCCATGCTGCGAGCGCTCTACGGCGATCCGCCTAAGGAGCGCTTCATCGGGCCCGACCAGATCGATTCGCTCGGGCAGCCCGAGCTCGTCGCCGGGGAAGGCATCCGCAACGTCTTCTTCATCCCGCTCGTCTATCGCGGCAAGCTTGTCGGCAGCCTAGCCCTGCACGGGCGCCAGAGCATCGTGCGCCTCTCGCCGGGCGAGACGCATCTGGCCCAGGTCTTCGCCGACCAGGTCGCCGCGTCGATGCATCGCGCACAGGCGGCCCAGTCGCTCGCCGAGCGCATCCAGGATCTCGATCTGGTCACGCGGGTCGGCCGTGCGCTGGCCGCCAGCCTGCAAACAGATTACCGCGGCGTGCTCGACACCCTTCGCGAAAAGCTCGGCTATAGCCATCTGACCATCCTCTCCGTCGACAGCGATCCGCCGCATCTTCGCGTGCGGGCGGCGCTGGGATACGGCGAGGGCGCGGTGGGCACCCAGCTGCCGCTCGACCGCAGTCTCGTCGGTCTCGTGGCGTCGAGCGGCGAGGTGATCCATGTGCCGGACGTCTCGACCGAGCCGCGCTACTTGAGCGGCGCGCCAGACGTGCGCTCGTTCATCGCGTACCCGCTCACCGTCGAGAACGAAGTCTTGGGCGTGCTCAGTGTGGAGAGCCTGAAGACCGAAGCATTCCAGACACGCGACCGTCGGGTGCTCGCAGCCGTCGCCGATCAGATCGCCGTCGCCATGTCCAATGCCCGGCAGTACGGTGTGGCCACGCAGCGGCTCGCCTCGCTCGAGGCAGCGCGCGCTCAGGCTGAGGAATACTCGCGCTATCTCGAACGGCGCCAGGACGAGCTCAAGTTGCTTGGCGCGGTGGGCGCCGCGGTCAATTCCACCCTCAATCTCAACCGTATGCTCGCCACTGCGGCCGAGAAGATCGCGCAAGGTTTACACGTCGAGCGCTGCGTCATCAGCCTTTATAATGAAGAGCACAGCGAGTCTGAGGTCGTCGCGGATTACTGGAGCTCCGGTTCCGCCGCAGCCGTCGGGGCCCACTTCCCTGTGAAGAGCGACTCGGCGGTTCTTCGCCTGCTGCACCAGCGCCAGGCCTTCGAGAGCGTCGATGCGGCGAACGACACTCGTTTTGATGGCAACCGCCAGGAAGTGCTGGAGCTCGGCCTGCGGGGTTGCGCTGTCGGGGCCATCGCCTCGGAAGGCCAGATCCTGGGGACGCTCATCGTGGGGCAGACCAGCGAGCCGCGCAGCTTCAGCCAGGAGCAGCTCGGTGTGGTCGAGACCGTCGCCACCCAGCTCGCGCTGGGCGTGCGCAACGCGCGTCTTTACGGGCGGGCGCGCGAGCGGGCGAATGAGGATTCGCTGACCGGCCTTTTCAACCACCGCTACCTGCACGGCCGCCTCGAGCAGGAGCTCTTGCGCAGCGAACGCACCGCACAGCCGCTTGCTGTCGTCCTGTTCGACCTCGACAACTTCAAGGCGTTCAACGACAACTATGGCCACCAGTCAGGCGATGAGGTGCTGCGCTTCATGGCGACCGTCTTGCACCAAAGCCTGCGAGCGACCGACATCGCCGGCCGCTACGGCGGCGACGAGTTTTTGGTCATCCTGCCGCAGTCGGACGAGCATGGCGCTCAGCTGCTGCTCGACCGCGTACGCCGCAAGATCGACGAACAGGCCGGATCGGGCTTCTTGCCCATCCCCATCGCCATCTCGGCGGGCATCGCCGTCTATCCGCGCGACGGCGCCAAGAAGACCGATCTCATCGCGCGGGCCGACGCCGCGATGTATGCCGACAAACGTAAGTGACGATCATCGCGGTAAGATGAAAGAACAACCGGTCAAACGGCCTAGCCCACAACTCCGCGAGTTCTTGGCGTGGGTGTCGAGCCGGACCCGGACATATGCGGAGACGATGGAGGCATGGCGCACGACCTGCCCACGTGACGCTGTCTGGGAAGATGCGCTGATCGACGGTCTTGTGCGGCGTGAGAGCGACGGATCTGTCAACGAGTCGATCGTGACGCTGACCGCGAGGGGCAGAGCCTTACTCGACTCAAGCTCCTAAAGCTCTCCCGCTACATTCGAAGGGCGGCCGGCTGGCCGCCCTTACTATTATCGCTTGCTGAACTGGAATCGTTTGCGGGCGCGCTTGCGTCCGTACTTTTTGGATTCTTTCTCGCGCGGGTCGCGGGTCAGAAAGCCGGCTTTGCGCAACACCGGGCGCAGGCTTTCGTCCATGCGCACGAGCGCGCGGGCGATGCCGTGACGGATGGCGCCTGCTTGGCCGGAGAGACCGCCGCCGTGAGCGGTGATGGCGATGTTGAAACGCTCCGTGCTGTTTGTCAGTTCGAGCGGCTGGCGCACGACCTGGAGCAGCGATGCGCGGCCGAGGTACGCGTCGATCGGCCGGCCGTTGATCTTGATCTCACCCTGTCCGAGCGCCATGCGCACGCGGGTGACAGCGCGCTTGCGCCGCCCGGTGGCGGAAAGATTTGAGCCTGTGGTCGTGGTCATTTATATCCCCGTCAGTGTCTTGGGCTTTTGCGCTTCGTGCCCGTGTTCGGTTCCGGCGAAGATGCGCAGCCGCTTCATGCGACTAGCCCGCAGCTTGTTGGTGGGCAACATCCCCTTGATCGCGCTCTCGACGATGCGCGTCGGATTCTCAGCGTGCACCTGCGCTGCCGTACGGGTGCGCAGGCCACCGGGGAACTGCGAGTGGCGGATGTATTCTTTTTTCGCCCACTTCTTGCCGCTGAGATGGATCTTCGCGGCGTTCGTGACGACGACGAAATCGCCCGTATCGGCGTGGGGCGTATAGTCGGGCTTATGCTTGCCCATGAGCACGGCGGCGATCCGGGTCGCAAACCGGCCGAGGGTCTTCCCATCGGCATCGGCGACATACCAGGTGCGCTTCACGCCGTTCTTTGAAAGAAGCGTTGTGGTCATGATTCCTTGGTTTACAGCAAAAGGAGTCAAGAGGTGGCTACGAACTAGCATTCTACCGAACCCAAGCCAGACCCGTCAAGCGTTTGTGGGACAAAACCCCGGAGATGTGCGGTTTGCTGCATTCAAGCGTCCCATCGGGGAGTGGGGCGCTTCATCCAAAGTTCACGACCCTGATGCATCTGGGGCATACGATACGATCATGCTGACGAGCAGAGGATTCAAGGATCGAGCCGAAGCTGGGCGCGCGCTAGCCGCGCGATTGACCCACCACGCACACGATTCCGACCTGCTCGTGTTGGGCCTGCCGCGCGGCGGCATCCCGGTGGCCTTCGAAGTCGCGCGCGCGCTCCAGGCGCCGCTTGACGTGTTCGTGGTGCGCAAGCTCGGGTTGCCTGGACATGAAGAGCTGGCCATGGGGGCGATCGCGTCTGGAGGCATCACCGTCTTCGATCAGCGGCTCATTGAGGTCGTGCCGCGCGATCTCATCGATTCGGTCGTGGCCCGCGAAGCCGCCGAGCTCGCTCGCCGCGAGCGCGAGTATCGCGACCACCGCTCGCCGCCAACTCCTGCGGCAAAGACCGTCATTCTTGTCGACGACGGTCTAGCCACGGGCGCGAGCATGCACGCGGCCGTGCGTGCGTTACGGACGTTGCAGCCGCGCCAGATCGTCGTCGCGGTCCCCGTCGCATCGCGCGAAGCATGCCGGTCGTTGACCGGCGTCGCCGATGAAGTCGTCTGCCTGTTGATGCCGGAGGATTTCTACGCCGTCGGGCAATGGTACGACGACTTCGCCCAAGTAAGCGACGACGAGGTTCGAGCCCTGCTTGCCTCGGCTTGGACGCAGTACGCCGCCACACACGCACCAGAAGAACCAGAGGAGGGCGAATGAAGCGCTTGGAGGCGCGCGCCGACATCCTGCGACTGCTCGGGCGCGAAGCGCGGCCGTTGCACGGCGAACCGCATGACTACGATTCACTCCTCGAACAGGTGGGCGACGCACAGTTCGTGTTGCTGGGCGAAGGGTCGCATGGGACGCACGAGTTCTACCGAGAGCGCGTGCGGATCACCCGGCGACTCATCGAGGAGAAAGGCTTCTCGGCCGTCGCCATCGAGGGCGATTGGCCGGACGCTTACCGCGTGAACCGGTACGTGCGCGGGCTGGGCGACGATGGCGATGCAGAGGAAGCCCTGCGCGGTTTCGAGCGCTTCCCGACCTGGATGTGGCGCAACGCGGACGTGCTCGACTTCGTGGGCTGGTTACGTTCGTTCAACGACGATCGGGCAAGCGGCGCGCCCAAGGTCGGTTTCTACGGTCTCGACGTCTACAGTCTGTTCGCGTCGGCCGACGCGGTCATCAAATACCTCGGGCGCCACGACCCTGCCGCCGCGCAACGTGCTCGCGAGCACTACGCCTGCTTCGATTATTTCGGCCCGGACGAGCAGGCATATGCCCGCGCCGTGCAACAGCACGGGGTGGCGTCCTGCGAAGAGGACGTCATCACGGTGCTCACCGACATGCGCCGGCGCGTGGCAGCTCAATACCGACGTGCGAACGCAGACAGCGAAGATGCGTTCTGCGCAGCACAGAACGCCAATGTCGTGGCGAGCGCCGAGCAGTACTACCGGACCATGTTCGACCCGCAGGTGTCCTCGTGGAGCGTCCGCGACCGGCACATGGCGCACACGCTCGACGATCTCAGCCGCCATCTCGGCGCTGCCGGACAGCCGGCGAAGGTGGTCGTCTGGGCTCACAACTCGCATGTCGGTGATGCGCGCGCGACCGACATGCTCGACCGTCGCGAGGTGAACATCGGTCAGCTCTGCCGCGAGAGCTACGGCACCAACTGCGTGTTGGTCGGGTTCACGACCTACGCGGGCACTGTGACCGCGGCGCGGGATTGGCACGCGCCTGCCGAGCGCCGGGCCGTCCGGCCGGCGCGACCAGAGAGCATCGAAGGGCTGCTGCACGACGTCGGCCAAGCGGCATTCCTGCTGTCGCTGCGATCTGGCGAGAGCAGGCGCGTCCTCGTCGGATCGTTTCTCGAACGGGCCATCGGCGTCGTCTACCGGCCGCAGACAGAGCTCGCGAGCCACTACATGCAGGCGCGGCCTGCGCGGCAATTCGATGCGCTCATCCATATCGACCACACGCGTGCGGTGGAACCGCTGGAGCGCAGCGTCGCCTGGGAGAGAGGCGAAGTCCCCGAGACGTTCCCCACCGGCGTCTAAGCAGCAAGCGCCTAATTTTCTTGAGGAGTTGCAGACATGGCAGATGTCGTCAAAATCATTGAAGTTCTTGCAGAATCGCCCAAGAGCTGGGAAGACGCAGCGAACGAGGCGCTCAAGAAAGCGTCGAAGACCATCAAGAACATCCGCTCGATTTACGTCAAGGAATTCGAGGCCAAGGTCGAGCGCAACAAGATCACGCAGTATCGCATCAACGCGAAGATCTCGTTCCTGCTGGACTAAGAAACACGGGTCAAACGCGACGCCGTCACCGCTACACGGGATCGGCGTATTCCACGCGTTCGAGATACAGGCCGTGGGCGGGCGCCGTGAAGCCGGCGCGCTCGCGTGCGCCTGACGCCAGCACGTCCTGCACGTCGTCCGCGGCGCGTCGACCGCGCCCAACCTCGATGAGCGTTCCGGCGATGATCCTCACCATATTGTGGACGAATGAGTCCGCGCTGATGACGATGTCGAGGAAATCACCATTGCGCTCGAGATCGATCGATCGTATGCTGCGCCGGGTGCTCGCGGCCCGCGATTCCCTCGCGCAAAACGCGGCGAAATCGTGCTGGCCGACCAAGTGGGCCGCGGCGGCGCGCATCGCGTCGATGTCCAGCTTCGCGCTCACGTGGAACGCCCGGTGGGCGAAGAGTGGCGACGGCGCCACGCGGTTGAGAATGCGGTAACGATACGTCCGCGCGCGAGCATCGCGCCGCGCCGAGAATCCATCGGGTCGTTCCACGGCGCGCAGCACGGCGATGTCATGCGATCGCAGCAGCGCGCTTGCGGCGACTGCTATGCGCCGCAGCGGCATGACGCAGGCTGTCGTGCAGCTCACCACTTGACCCGTGGCGTGCACGCCTGCGTCGGTACGGCCGGCAGCAGCGATGGTGATCGGTTCTCCAAACAACGTCCCAAGCGCCGTTTCGACCTGCTCGGCAATCGATGGCAGGCTATCCTGCCGCTGAAACCCGTGATAGGCAGATCCATCGTACTCGAGCACGAGCGCGAGCGTTCGTCCGAATGTCATCGAGGCGACCTTCAACTACGGCCATGCGAGTTCTTTGCAGCCGGGATGTCAACAAAAATGCCGCGGGTGATGCGGCATGGTGGTCGGACGGAGGCTGGCGCGAGGGTGTTGGCTCCGGCCCCTCGCGCCTAGTTCGGATACGTGACGGGGATGTCGTCGACCGGGATATCGAGCAGTAATTCGTGCGGGATGGGGCGCTCATCCAAGTGGATCTCGTCGTCCGCCAACCATGCGG
The DNA here is from genome assembly GCA_036741695.1 of Vulcanimicrobiota bacterium. Lineage (GTDB taxonomy): Bacteria > Vulcanimicrobiota > Vulcanimicrobiia > Eremiobacterales > Eremiobacteraceae > JAFANK01. Next base: position 7,859 of record DAINRU010000013.1, on the reverse strand, counting down.
TGAGGTTTGTGCGCCATGCCGCCCTATGAGCTTCCAGGATCATGCGTTGTTCCTGCGGAGAATCCATATCATTCCTGCCTTTCTTGGAGCAAGCCGCCAGCGCTATTCGGACCCCTAGTGTGTATGAACGTTGGAGAGTCGCAGCGCTGGCGTTTGCAAGTGGTTTCATAGATCGTAGCGTCCTCGTTTTTCAGCGTGTCACTTGATGCGGATGTGCCCGCCTGTACCGGCCCCGCTGCCAACCACGATGTTCGGCCAGTCGGGGGCACTGGCTTGAGAGAAGACGACCGGGATTCCGTAGATTCCCGCTATCTTCGAGCAGTTGTGCACTTCCGGCGTGAAGTGAGAGCTCTTCACCGCGTCGACCGCCGCCTGATCGAAGAAGCGGTTGCCTGACGTGCCGGCGAGCTTCACGTTGGAGACGCTGCCGTCGAGTGCCATGGTGAAGGTGACCGTTGAGAAACCTTCGAGGCCCTCTTGGAGAGCGATCTCCGGGTACTGGGGCGACACTGCAAGATTGATACCAGCGGCGGTATCTTTGCTCGAGCAGGGTCCCGGGGGATCGTCGATCGTCTGCGCTGTCACAAGCTGCACCGGGCCGTAGCCCGTTTCATAAGCCAGGGCGCTGGAGACCGTGCCGACCACGGCCACCAGAGCGGCCAGTGCGGCGATCATGGTATGGTTGATGGTTCTGTCGCGATGCATGGTTTTGGCTCCTTATCATTGGTGTGGGCGCCAGATGGCGACTCACGGGCCAAGAGTAGCCCAAAAGGGGGAGCCAGAGATTCCGGGATTCCACGCATTTGCGCGAGGGGGGAGTACCTATATTTGAGTAGGGCAGGGACGCCTAAGTACCCGGGAAACGAGCGTTATTCGGGCTTTTGCAACGGGAAGAGCAGCACGTCGCGGATCGAGTCCTGATTTGTCAGGATCATGATAAGGCGGTCCAGGCCGACGCCGATGCCCCCGGTGGGCGGCATGCCGTACTCGAGCGCGTGCACGTAGTCCCAGTCCGGTTCGGGCGCTTCTGCGTCCCCCGCGGCACGTTCGCGCGCTTGGGTCATAAAACGCTCACGCTGATCGTCGGGATCGTTGAGCTCGGAGAACGCGTTGGCGACCTCCATGTTCGAGATGAAGAGCTCGAATCGTTCGACGAGCTGCGGATCGTCGCGCTTGCGCTTGGCGAGCGGAGACAGCAACACCGGCTGATCCGTGATGAAGGTGGGGTTGACGAGATGCGGCTCGACCGTCGCCGCGAACAGCTTATCGATGACGTGGCCATGGCTCGACCCCGCTTCGATCGCAAGCTTGAGGCGTTTGGCGGCGGCGCGGGCCTTGTGCTCGTCAAGGACATCATCGCGCGAGAAGCCGCCCCACCGCGCCATCGCCTCGAGATACGGCAATCTCGCGAACGGCGCCGCGAACGATATGTCTTTGCCAGCGTATTCGTGCTTGTCGCCCACGCCCGCGGCTCTGGCCGCGGCCAGCACCATGCCCTCGCTGAGCGTGAGGATGCCCTCGACGTCCGTATAGGCTTCATACAGCTCGAGCATGGTGAACTCGGGATTATGCGTGCGGTCGATGCCCTCGTTGCGAAACGTGCGGCCGACCTCATAGACCTTCTCGATGCCGCCCACGATGCAACGCTTGAGGTTGAGCTCGGTCGCGATGCGCAGCTGCAATGGGATGTCGAGCGCGTGCGAATGCGTGATGAACGGGCGCGCGTTGGCTCCGCCCGCTACCGTGAGCAGCGTGGGTGTCTCGACCTCGACGAAGCCCTTGTCGTCGAGATAGCGCCGCAGGGCGGCGATGACCTGGCTGCGGGCGAGCATCGTGTCGAGCACCGGCCGGTTGACCATGAGGTCGAGATAGCGTCGCCGGTAACGCGCCTCGGGATCCACCAGGCCATGCCATTTCTCAGGCAGCGGACGCAGTGATTTCGCCAAGACCACGAGTTCCTTGACCGCGATCGTGAGCTCGCCTTTCTTCGTGCGGAAAGGCTCGCCACACGCCCCGACGAGGTCCCCGCGGTCGAGCAAGTCGACGACCTCGAAGCCTTCACCCATGGTCTCGGCGTTGACGTGGAGTTGGATGCGCGCCGACTGGTCGGCGATATCGACGAAGGCGCTCTTTTTGCCCATGCGCCGGATCGGTTGCAACCTGCCGGCGACGGTCACCGTCGCGCCAGCGTGCTCGCCGACGGCGATCCCATCGAACGCCAGGCGCACGTCGACGATTCGATGGCTGCGCTCGAATGTGGTCAGTGCGAATGGATCGCGACCGGCCTTGCGCAGCTCGTCGAGTTTGGCGCGCCGCGCGCGGATAAGTTCGGCCTCGGTGGCGCCTGTATCGCCGTCCGAGGTCACTTGCTTCGTGCTTTAGAGCCGCCTCTGCGATTTGCCCGTATGCTCAAGATCCTGAGCTGTATCTCTCCCGATGGGGCGGTCGCGACGACGGTCTGCCCGGGTTTGGCACCGACCACGGCTTTGCCGATCGGCGATTCGTTGGAGATCTTGGCGTTGGGCGGATCGCTCTCGGCGCTGCCCACGATGGTGTATTCGTTCTCGGAGCCGGTGTTGAGATTTTTTAGCTTCACGGTGCTGCCCAGGTGGACCTCGTCGGCCCCACCTTCGCCCTCATGGATGATCTTGGCGTTGCGGATCATCGCTTCGAGCTTCATAATGCGGCCTTCGATGAACGCCTGCTCTTGCTTGGCGTCCTCGTACTCGGCGTTTTCCGAGATGTCGCCGAACTCTTTGGCCTGGCGGATGCGGTCGTTCACCTCTTTGCGGTGAACGGTTTTCAGTTCCTCGAGCTCGCCCTCGAGCTTGCGCAGACCTTCTTCGGTGACGACGGTCTCTTTTTCGGTCATGGGGTCCCCTTCTTAGGTGGTGGCGTGCGCGACGAGGTCGTGCACGTACGGTCGGAAATCAAGCCGGGCGAGCAGCGCGCGGTAATCGTCGTCGCTGACGTCTTCCCAGCGTTTGCCCAAGATCGCCAGGAGCGCGGCTTCCATGACGTTGGTGCCGAACGAGCGCCCGCCCAGATTGGGCGTGGTCGTCACCAGACGCGCCAGATGGCGGCTGCGCAGTTCGTCCACGTTCTGCACCGTCACCGTGTTGGTGATGATGGTCTTGCCGCTCAGGTCGTCGGGCATGTTCTGGCGGATGAAGTGGAAGTCGCCGGCGATGAGGCGCGCCGCTTGGTAGTACTGCGGGAACTTCGGTTCGGGCGGCCGCTCTTGCTTCTTGCCGGTCGGATAGAAGAATTGGAATGGCAGCTTGCACGCGTCGGGTAGATAGCGTTCAGCCAGCGCCTCGAATTCGGGCAAGGTTGTGACCGGCTTATCCAGACCCAGAGCGAAGATGAAGTCGCCGAACGTGACGTCGGCGCCGGCGGCGACGAGCGCTTGCGCCATGCCGAAGCGGTCGAGCGCGCTCACCATGAGCACGGGCAACCCGCGAAAGTCGACGATCCCCTGTTTTTGCAAGTAGGCGATGGTCTCGCGCTCGAGCGTGTTCTTGAGCCCGCTGCCGTCGACCACCGGCGTTGTATGCACTGCTTCGAGCATGCGCAGGCCGTCGCGCAACGCGAAGCGGTGTTTGCCGGCGTAGAGATAGACGTCGATGCCGCCCAGGCCGATCGCGTCCACCGTGCCATCGAGCTCGCGCAGCGCTGCAATCGCGCGGTCGAGCGATCCGTCAAAACCGATGCGCCGGATGTCCAGCCGTTCGCCTAGCCATTCGACTTCGACCTGATGATCGCGCGTCGACGATCCCAAGCTGACGGAGACGATTCTCTTCATAAAAGGGCGACGCCGGCGGGGAGCGCCTGCAGGCGCGCTGTTCGCGCACGTTCCCGCGTCCGTGCGATCATGTCCGGCGTGACTTCCTTGTCGAACGCCCGCATACCGGCGACCTCGAAACCGTGCTTGTCGGCCAGACGTTCGATCTCGAGCACCTTCTCGAGATTGACGCCGCGGCCGAGCGAATAATCAACCATCCGGTTCTCCAGCGTCAGGATCATCGTCTCGGCCATGCAGGCGAGCGACGTTTTAGGCGGGAGGCCGAAATCGAAATGGAAGTCGACGTCGCCGGGGACGCGGATGTTGCCACCCTCGGTCACGAGCACGTCGTCGCGTTCGGTCGCGACCCGCCGTGAGACGTCGTGCGGCAGCGACACTTCGCAGACGACTGCGCCGGGTTTGAGATCCTCTGGCTCGATCACGTTTGAGAGGGCGGCAGTGGCGGTGAGCACGAGGTCCGCGTGCTGCACCGCTTCGGCGATGTCAATCGTCCAGCCGAGTTTGGCGTGGACGTGCGGCTGCATGGCATGGGTGAGTTTGGCGAGCCGCGTCGCGTTGCGCGCGGCGAGGGTCACGTGGGAGACTTTGTTGGCGAGGATCTGCGCGCAGGCCGATCCGATGCTGCCGGTCGCCCCGACGACGACGGCCGTCGCATTCGGCACATCGACGTCCAACTCGCGCGCGCCGCGGAACAGGCTCTGCATGGCGGCGGCGATGGTGTACGAATTGCCCGAGGTGACGGCGATCGGGCAGTTCTCAGCGATCGTCGGCCCGCCGTCGCCGACGACGGCCGTGAAGCCGCCCAGTCCGACGATGCCGCAGCCCAGTTCGGCGGCGAGATTGGCGCCCTTGATGATGCGCGCCATGACTTCGCCGCGCGGCAGCTCCAGGAACTGATCGGGCAAGAGCGGCACGCCGATGAAGTAGCCTACGATCTCCTCGCCCGTCGTCGCGCTGCGCACGCCTGTGATCTCGGAGACCACGTACTGCGGCAGCCATTCGAGGATCTTGCGGATGAGCGGCAGGCCTTTGCCGGCGGCCTTAGGCTCGTAGCGGAGGACGTCGTCGTAGGACAGGGGGTGGATGATGAAACCGAACTTACGCACCAAGTACCTCGGATGTATAGGGGTCCGGGAAATCGTTGATTTCGCAGGAAGGCGATGGCTGTCCTGGCAGGCGGCCCGGCCGGGCTGTTACTTTTGGTGGGCTTCGCAGCGGTCTTTGAGCGCCTGCAGCATCATAGCTGAGTTCTCTTCGACCTTCTTCTGCAGAATCGGTCCGATGAGCTCGGCCAGCGTCGGCACGCCGAAATCGTAATCAACGCCCAGCACGACCTTCGTGACGCCGTCACTTTCGTCGAACGTCCAGGCGCCTTCGAATTTATCGAGATCGCCTTCGATGAGGCGATAGTCGATGCGCGTGTTGACGTCGTCGAACACGTCGACTTCGGTCCACTCGATGGGGGCCTCTTCCACGAGCGTCTTCCAGCGCGTCGTCGTGGTGTTGCCGTCTCTCTTGAGGATCTTCACATACTCGACGTCGGGCATGAAGTCGGAATAGTGCTCCATGTCCTTGGCCAGTTCGTAGATCGTGCGTCGCGGTGCCCTGATCTCGATGGACGTCTCGACATACGGCATCAGGCGGACAGCGCTCCCAACTTGTCTTTGGCTTTGGCCACGGCCTGTGCCAGGATCGCCATCGCTTCGTCGATCTCTGCGCGTGTGACGATCAGCGGCGGCTCGAGGCGGATCACGCGCTGCTGGTTGAGCGTGTACGCGGCGGTGAGGCCCAACCGCAGCGATTCGGGGATGATGACGCCGCCGTAGCCCTCGTGTCGCAGCTCGAGCCCGACCACGAGGCCCCGTCCGCGCACCGAGTCGATGACCTCTGGGAAGCGCGCTTGCAACTTGCGGGCTTGCTCGAGCAGATACGCACCTTGCGTCCGCGATTTCTCGACGAGCCGTTCGTCGACAAGCACGTCGAGCGCGGCGAGGCCTGCGGTGCAGGCCAGCGGATTGCCGCCGAACGTCGACGTGTGCAAGAGCGGCGAGTCGCCGAACGCACGCATCCACACGTCGTGGCGGGCGATCGTGGCGCCGATGGGGATGACGCCGCCCGAGAGACCTTTGGCGACCGTCATGATATCGGGCACGACCTTTTCGGCGTCGACGCCCCACAGATACCCTGTGCGTCCAAGACCTGTCTGCACTTCGTCGGCGATGAACAGCGCGCCGTGCTTGGTGCACAGCTCGCGCGCGCCGCGCAGATACCCGTCGGGTGGGAGGATGACGCCGCCTTCGCACTGGACCGGTTCCACGATGAACGCAGCCGCGCCGTTCAGCGCCTGATCGAGCGCGCTTAAGTCACCGAACGGCACATGTTCGAACTCAGGGACGAGCGGCTCGAACTTCTCTTTGAAGACGTCGCGGCCGGTGGCCGTGAGGCTCCCCATGGTCTTGCCGTGATAGCCGTTGAAGGTGGAGACGATGTGCTTGCGCTTGGTGGACAGGCGCGCCAGTTTGAGCGCCGCTTCCACCGCTTCCGTGCCGCTATTGGAGAAAAACGTGATCTTGAGATCGCCCGGTGCCAGATCGGCGAGGGCCTTGGCGAGCGCGGCGGTCTTGGCGTTGAAGAGGACGCGCGAGGATAGCGCCATGTGGTCGAGCTGCTCGCGGACTGCCGCGACGACGCGTGGATGCATGTAGCCCAGGGTGAACACACCGTAGCCGCCGCAGAAATCGAGGTAGGCCTTGCCGGTATGATCGTAGACCTTGCAGCCGCGCGATTCCATCTCCACGCCGGCCCCGGCGATCTTCATGAACCTGGCCAGCGGCGGGTTGATGAATTCCTTATAGGCTGCGTAGACAGCGTCGAAAAGCGACGCCTGGTCTTGTGCCTCGTGCGTCATCATGATGCCGTGCCTTCGCCGATTGCCAAACGTGGCCCCTTTGCAGCGCAGGCGTCTTAGGTGGTCGCGCGAATTTTAGTCGCGCATGCATGGCATCTCGTTTGCGACTTCTGACGGGCTGCGCATCGCCTATTCCCACGCCGGCTCGGGCCCGCCCGTCGTTTTCTTACATGGCGTCGGTTCGACCGCCGAGATATGGCGCCGTCAGATGCTCGCGCTCGCTCCGTCCTTGCGCTGCATCGCGATCGACTATCGCGGCTATGGCCGATCTGATGTGCCGCCCGCTGCGTCGCTCGCTCGCGGCGCGAACGCTGCTCAAGCCATTTCGCGCTCCGCGTTTGCGCGCGACCTCTTCGCCGTGCTCGATGCCTGCGGGCTCGCGTCCGCCCATCTGTGCGGCTGCTCGCTCGGCGGCGTGGTCGCGCTTGAATGCTACGCACAGGCTTCGGAACGCGTTCGCTCGCTGATCCTGGTCGATACCTTTGCCTTCTATCCCGGCGGGGCGGAGTCGATCGACGAGCGCGTCCGCACGCTCGACGCGCTCGGCATCGAGGAGTTCGCCCGCTCGCGGGCGCCGGGCGTGCTTCGCCCAGACGCCTCTTCGGAACACGTCGAGTTCGTGCGTGCGGGCATGGCCTCGATCCCGCTTGAGGTCTATAAAGCTGCCACGCGGGTGACATGGACGGGAGATTACCGGGATCTTCTTCCGCGCATCGCCGTACCCACGCTTGTCATGTGGGGCGAGCGCGATGATGCGATCGCGCCCTACGAACGCAGCGCGGAGATCGCGTATTCGTTACGCGAACCATCGCAGGTGACCGTGGTACCTCACGCCGGTCACCTACCCAACGTGGACAACCCCGAGTTCTTCAACCACGCGGTCTCGACATTCATTCAGAGCCAAGACTGTGCTTGATAGCGACAAGCCAATATTCGACCGCTATGTGACCGACGGCGAGAAGCTGCTCTGGAGCGCTCAACCACGTGGCGGTCTACAACTGCGGAAGTCGGACTGGTTGGCCATACCGGGAAGCTGTCTCGCGGTAGCGTTTGCTGTGTTCTGGAATTATGGCACGAGAGGCGCCCCGTTGTTTTTCCACATCATAGGTGCTGTGGCTTATGTATACACCTTTTATTTTCTGATTG